>JAPPGE010000090.1:0-58857 GCA_028821455.1 bacterium
CAAGGCGATCGGCGGTCCACGCGGCATAACCAGAGTGTCGGCATTACTGATGTTGGAATGATCGATCGGTGCGGCCTCGGGCTCCTGCCGGACGGTGAGGTCGGCGCCGGTGCGCAGGATGCTGTCGAGCCCGCGATAGGTTCGCGAGCCGAGCTCCAGGGCGTAGCGGCAGGCGTCGTCGAAGCGCTCCGGCTCATGGCCATTGGCCAGCCGCAGGACGCCGTAGCAAGAGCGGAAGCCGAACTCGGGATTGGGGCTGCGATCCAGGATCGCGACCACGAGGGCGAGGACATGGGGCCCGATGTTGCGTGCGTTCTGTTCGAGCCGGGCGCGGGTGTCCTCGACGCCGGCGCGCTGGTGCTTCACGGGCTGATGTTCCCTGAGGGTGGTGGCGCGGCCCCTCTTGTGACTCCGCAGGTGGCTGGCGATCTGCCGGCTGCGGTGGAAGACGTCGATCACCTGGCCGCGCAGACGGACGTCGACCTCCTTGCCGACATACTGGTAGGGCACCGAGTAGAAGTGCCGGTCGATGGCGATGTGGTAATCGGGATGCACGGTGTTCTTGCGCCACACCGTGCGCTGCCAGCGCCGCTCCGGCAGCGCCTTCATGTGCGGCAGATCGATGGTCTCGAAGCGCTCGCGGCGGTTCTCGCCGGTACCGTCGGCGTAGGGCCTGGCGTTGATCTTGCGGACCTGGGCGGCGATCGCCCGGTTCAGCGATGCCAGGTCATGGAACACATGGTTGCGCAGGGGTGCGAGGATCCAGCGTTCGCCGTGCAGCACGCCATGCTCCACGAGCCCCTTGTCGCGGGGCTTCTTGACGCGCGCCGGGAAGCCCCGGGCGCCGTAGTGTTTGAGCAGATCGGCGTAGGTCTCGTTCAGGATCGGCTCGTAGCGCGACGGCTTGATCACCGCCGGCTTGATGTTGTCGGGCACCACGACAGGGGGCGACCATCCCATGTCCTCGAAGCAGCGCACGTGGGAGGCGCACCAGTCGTCGATCTTCTGGGTCAGCGTCGCCTCGGCATAGAGCCGGCCCGAGACGCCCATGGAGGCGATGAACACCTGCGCGGTGTGCTCCACGCCGTCGATCAGCAGCGGCACCGTCATGCCGGCGTAATCGACGAACAGCCGCTCGCCGGGACGGCGGTTCTGGCGCATCGTCACGCCCCGCCGCGGCCGCCAGTTGCGGAAGCGGCGGCACCAGGTGACATAGCTCATGCCGTCGGCATGCGTCTCGCGCCATTCCTCCCACAACAGCTTCAGCGTCATGCCGCGCCCGGACAGGTCCTTCTCGACCTTCGCCCAGTCCACGTCCACTGCCGGCGCAGCAGGCGCAACCGGATAGAGGGCCGCCTCCAGGGCCTCCTCGGTCAGTTCGCGGGCCTCCGGCCAACTCAGGCCCGCGGCGTCGAACCGTTCCAGGATCAACGCCACCGAGCGCCGCGCGATGCCGCAGTGCACCGCAATCATGCGGGCACTGCGGCCCTCGTCGAAGTGGTACGCAAGAGCCTTCTTCACCTTCCTCATCGGTAACCTTCCCCGTGCCATCCCTTCCCCCTCGGACTGATCGCGAAAGTCCAAAGGGGTAGGACAGCGCCCTGTGTCGTTCCAAAATCCGCCGCCCTAAGGGGTGGCTACTTTGGTGACACCGGGTGGCTACATTGAGTGATATTGGGTGGCTACTTTGCGTGAAACTCAGTGGCTACTCTCGCGATACTCCGCACGTAGCGCATGAGCACCGCTTCGTAAGGGCAGCCGCCAGGCTCAGTCGACTGATCGACATCCCCTTTGGAGCCCGACACATTGCCCGCGGACCTCGGGCCATGGCCTCCGTGCCGACCACCTGGAGGCCCAGCAACCTTCATCCGTAACTCTCCAAATTTTCTCCGAAAATTCCCTAGTCTTGGGGAAGCGTGCGGGTACGCGGTTCGGCAATCTCTCACGACTGTGTCGAAGATGCCTTTGTTGCAGGCGCGATAGCGGGGGCTCATTGAGCGTGTTCTGGAACGCTTTCAATCGCGAGGGCTGCCAGTCGGCGGCTGCGGCTTCGCCAGCGGGGACCACGCCGGCCGTGCGGGGCGTGTTCGGGGCGTGCCCGGGGTGCGCGGGTGCGGGCCGTCGTTCTTCCAACGACGTGCCGGCCAGCCCGAGGGCGAAGCCGGCCGGAGCCTCTGTCGCACGTGCGGCATAGTCGGTCGTGGCACCGTAGTTCGTCATGCATCTTCTGGTTGAGCTATGGACCGATGTCCGATCCCTCAAGCTGTTCCCGGCTCTTGTCGCCGGAACCCTTTCGGGTGTGGTCTATGGCGTCAACTGTGCCGCTCTCGCGACAGTGATCTTTGCCGGCCCGCTATCGTCATTTGTCTTCCAGGGAACCGGCGCGCTGCTGTTCGGCAGCGTCGTATTCTGTCTGTCAGCTGCGTTGACGAGCGGTTTCAAAGGGGTGATCTCCGCCCCGCAGGAAGCGCCCGCGGTGATGCTGGGCGCACTCGGCGCCACGGTCGCGGCGGCAGGTGTCGCGGGAGGGAGCGGCGACGCCTTGTTCATGACCATGATTGCATTGCTGGTCGTTGTCGGCGTGGTCGCGGGCCTGTGCTTTGTGGTGGTCGTATACTTCCGGATCGCCGACGTGTTCCGTTTCATCCCCTACACCATTTTGGCCGGCTTTCTCTCCGCGACGGGATGGATCGTGTGCGTTGCCGGTCTTTCGGCAATGACGGGCATAGCGCCGGCATGGGAGACGGCACTTCAATTCACTGAACCCGTCATGCTCTGGAAGTGGGGTCCGGGTGCAGTCTACGGCCTCGCCCTGTTTCTCATCATGAGACGCCGGAACAGGTTCCTGATCGTGGTGGCGAGCATTGTGCTCGCCGTCGCGTTGTTTCATCTGAGCCTGATCTTGCTCGGTATCTCTGTCGAGGACGCGAGAACCGCGGGACTGCTGATGTCGGGGATGCAGGAACGGGGCTTGTGGCCCGCCTTCCGGGTTAGTGACCTGGCGCAGGTGGATTGGAACGTCATAGCGGCACAGACCCCGAGCGTACTGGCTGCGACCGTGGTGGCGCTGCTCACTCTGGTGATGCATTTGAACAGCTTGGAGCTGGCCAGCGGTGAGGAGTTGGACATCGACAAGGAGTTCCGGATTACGGGACTGGCCGGAGCGGTCGCCAGCCTGGGAGGCTGCTCGCCTGGATGTCATATGGCCGGCGGTTCCCTGCTCAACCGGAAGCTTGGTGCCGACACACGGCTGACCGGGGTTGTCGCGGCCTTCGTGATGGGCGTGTTCCTGTTTTTCGGCAGTGAGCTTCTGGTGGCGCTCCCGGTCGCGGTGATTGGAGGGTTGTTGATTTTCTTCGGTCTCGGAATGCTCTACGACTGGCTGTTCGACCTACGCAAACGGCTGCATTGGGCGGACAGTGCGGTTGTTCTGCTAATATTTCTGACCATCGCACTCTTCGGGTTTGTCGTCGGCGTGGTCGTCGGACTGGCCACAACGACCGTCTTGCTGGTTATCCGTCTCGCCGGAACGGATGTAGTCGAAGCCGAACTCACCGGGCGCGATATCCACAGCATCAGGATTCGCTCCGTCCCGGAGAGCGCCATTCTGCTGGATCGAGGAGACCGGATACGAGTCTATCGGTTGCGCGGCTATGTATTTTTCGGGAGCGCCCACTTCCTGGTGAACCGTATCAGGCGGCAACTGAACGCTACTCCGCCGCCCGCCTGCATCCTGCTGGACTGCGCTGCGGTAATCGATTTCGACCTCTCCGCTGTCAACGCACTGACCGGGTTGGTCCGCCTGGCGGATCCCTGCCGGACACGAGTGGTGTTCAGCTCGGCATCGGCGCGGATAGGGGACAATCTGCGGCGTAACCTTCCTTCCGACATCTGGAACAGGCTGCTGTTCGAGACGGACCTCGACCGTGGGCTGGAACGTTGCGAGGATATCCTGTTCGCTGCGGAACAGTCGGGTACGCCCGACGAGAACGCGAAGTCACGCAGCGATCTCCTGGAGCGCATCGCCGACGAATTGGACCGATATCTGAGCGAACAGTCCTTCTTTGAAGAGACGATGGACCGTCTGGAACCCTGGCTGGAGCCGCGGGAGTACGAGGCCGGCGAGACGCTCTTCATGCAGGGCGACGTACGCGAGGGCCTGCATGTTGTGGTCAGGGGCCGGGTCTCTGTCTACGACGCCAAGGGTGTACGGCTCTTTCAGGCTGGCGCCGGTCATGTGATCGCGCGCCATGCCACCTTCAGCTCCAAGCCGTCCCAGACCTCCGCTGTCGCGGAGGTAACCTGCCGGACGATGATGCTCACACCGATTGCAAGGCTTGTGATGGAAAAGAACGATCCGGAACTAAGCCTTCAGCTGTACGGCTATCTCCTCGGAGCCCAGGATGGGTGAATCAAACATCACAAAGTCAGCCGAGTGTCGTCGAGCTTTGCGCACAAACATCGTGGACGACGCGACAGCGTCGCAAGGGCGGCAAGCATGCAGTTGACGGAACGGAAGGCTGTTCCAAGAAACTCTCTTGAAGCAGCCTGCATCCTCAAGACGCCAGCGGACAACATGCAGTTTTACGCAGGCTGGGCAGCCACACATGACTCGGATTTCGCTCGACCGCGCGGATATGCGGTACCGGTCGAGGCGGCCGCAGTCTACAGGGCCAATGCCAATCCGGAGGCCGGGCTGGTTCTGCGGCACCGGGTTGGTGGCCGAAGCGATGTCGGGACGGCCGCGCTCGACGAACTGGTTCGCGTGGCGGCGAGGGCCGCCTGCCGGACCAGAAACGGGCCGAATTCTACGGCGAACCAGCTCGCGTAGAGGGCGTAGAAGTCTGGAGCAGGTATTGCGTCCAGACGAGTTCGGAGTGCGCGCCACGCTGGTTCCTGAGGTCCGACAGAGCCCGGTGGATGGTTTGCATCGTCCCGCACACTTGCACCAGGTTCATACGGTGACAATGGTCCGCGGCAGTGTGGAGAGGACCTCAAGGCCTTTGTCGGTGACGAGGAAGCTCTCGATCCAGGCGGCGCCGGATCCGCCGGGCCAGTCCTCCCAGACATCGAACTGGTTCTCCAGATTGAACACCTGGCCTGGCTCCAAGGTGCGGTCTCCCAGGTTGTGGCGGGGGCTGAGCCAGTGACTGCCGCACCAGTCCGGGGGCACGGCGATGCCGAGAGAGTAGCCGCCGACAAACCACACCCACTGCCTCAGTCCGGCGCGGTCGGTGTAGTCGTCCGCCACCTCCTGGACCTTCGAGACCGGATCGCCGGGTCCGCATGCCTCTATGACGGCGTCCATGCAGCCGGCGGACGTCGTCATCAAGTTTGTCCAGCGCGCGTCGGGCTCGCCCAGTGAATACGTGCGGTTGAGGTTGACGTGGTAGCGGTGGAGGCAGCCGCAGAAATCGAGAAACACCAGGTCTCCCTTCCTGATGCGGCGGTGCTGCGGAGGGCTGTGGTGGGTGCCGGCACGCGGGCCCGTGCCCACCATGGTGCGGATTCCGGGGTAGCCGCCTCCTGCCTTCATCATGGTCGAGGCGACGACGGCCTCGAGTTCGGTCTCCATCACGCCTTCGGCAATGGCGTCACGGGCCGCTGCCATGGCCTCGTCGGCAATGGCGGCCGCCCGCTTCATCACGGCGACCTCCGCCGGCGACTTCACGAAGCGCAGTTCCTCGACGAGGAACGAGGCGTCTTCCACCGTCGCTCCTCCGGCTTCGAGGACCGTCTTGAGCGTGTCGCTGGTCCGGCCGTGCGGGGCATAGGCCCAGGGCTGTATGCCGACTCTCGCCGAGGCGAGGCCGAAGTCGGCAAGGGCTCCGGCGACCTGGCGGCATTCGCTCTCCACGGATTCGTGATTGAGCCAGCACACGTCGCGAATCTCCGGCGTGGTGGTAATGATCGTCGTGTGGCCGCGGCCGTCGAAGAATAGCGTGTCGTCGCTGCCGGCGCGCACCAGGAGCCCCGTCAGGTTCTCGAGGTGATACCAGATCATGTCGTAGCCGGTGAGCCACGTAAGATCGGCCGGGTTGGTGACAAAGACGGCCTCGAGACCGGCCTCGGTCATCGCCTGCCTCGTGCGTTCCCGGCGCCGGGAATACTCGTCTGCTGAGAAAGGCTGGTCCCAGTCGATCTGTTGGCGCAGGTAGGTCTGGATCATGGCGTGCTCCGGGAGCAGGTGGTGGATGAGGATCGGTGTTGCCGGCGAGGTCAGTCGGACCGCCAGCCCCACATCTCGCCGCCCTTGAGGTCGCCTAGAGGCACGCGGCCGCGATCGGTGGGATAGTAGCCGAGCAGGCCGCCGTACACATTGTATCCCATGAGGCGCTGCAGGTGTTCCGGCAGGGCGGCGGCGGTGGCGCGCGGAACGGCCAGAAAGTGGTTTACTTCCTGGCGCAGCCAGCCGAGGCAGTAGGTGTTGATGAGACCGGCACGGGGTCGCCGATCATGGTTCGCGCCGCCGCCATGCCATACGGATCCGAGATAGAAGAGTGCCGATCCCTTCGGCATCTCGGCCGCCAGCACCTCATCGTCAGGCTCGGGAGAGCGCCACGGTGGCCAACGGTGGCTCTCCGGGACAAGCCGGGTCGCTCCGTTGAGGTCGGTGAAGTCCTCGAGGGCCCACATGACCGAGACCTGCAACTCGATGCCGGGGATCTGGACGGGATAAATCGTGTCATCGCGATGCAGAACCTGCGTGGTCTCGCCGGGATGGATCTCGATGGCCGTGCAGCTGCCGATGAGATAGGAGGTGCAGTGGTCGAGGAGAATGGCGTCAAGTACACGCATCATGCCGCGGTGACCGACGATGCCGGCGGATGCCGGCGAAATGTCGAGGACTGAATTGACGCGCAAGGTGGTGTAGCCGTTGAAGTCGCTCTCGATGGATCGGCCGACCTGGTCGAAAGGTTCCCGCAGGTCGTGCCGCACCTCATCGGCGACAGCGTCGTCGACATAGTTCTCGACGATGGCCGCACCATCGCGCCGGATCGCCTCGACGATCTCGGGCACCGGGGCATCGCCGTTGAACCGTTCGAGCCCGGACATGTGCCTCCCGTCACTTCCCTGGCCGGGGATAGACAATGACCGAAAGAAACCTGATCGGCAACCGAATCAGTGTCTCGGGCCCGTGCGGGGCATCGGCGTCAAAGAAGAGAGAATCGCCGACCTCCATCCGGTAGCTGGTTCCGGCATGACGGTAGACCATGGCCCCCTCGACGACATAGAGGAACTCCTGGCCGTCGTGCTGGAACACGGGAAAGACCTCGGACTCGTGGGTCAGGGTGATCATGTAGGGTTCGACGGCAACCTCCTTGTGGACGCTGTGACCGAGCAGGGCGTACTGGTGGCCGGCGCGCGTTCCGCGGCGTTCGATCTTGAGGCCCTCTCCCGCCTTGACGTGACTGGCGTCTCGCTGTTCCTCGAAGCTCTGGAAGAGTGCGGTAAACGGGACATTGAGGGCGCCGACCAGGCGCTGCAGGGTGCCCAGCGATGGCGATGTGTGACCGTTCTCGATCTTCGAGAGCATGCCGGACGACAGGCCGGCCTGAGCCGCGAGTTCCGTCACGGTCATGCCGAGTTGCCGCCGGTGGTGGCGGATCTGGTTGCCGATGGAGGCCTCGAGATCGCGGTCCCCCCGGGTGACGGCGTGAGGATCCTGGTCGAGGACTGCAGGAGGCTCATTGTCCGGCATGGGATCGCATCCTACAGTGTGTCGTCATCGAGATGCCCGGCCCCCAGGATCACCGCCACGGGCCCCGTGCCGTCATGGCGCACCATGAAGTGGACGGCCATGCCGGGAGCAATGGCACCCAGTCTGGCACGGGTTGTGCGATCGACATCGAACACCATGTCGCCGCCGCCGTCGACCGGGCGCACGAAGCCGTAGGACCGTTCTGGCCTTAACCAGACGATGTGACCGTTCATGAACGAGACACATGCGGGGGCGGCGTGCCGGGTGTCAAGAGGCAGGATGTGCGGAATTCGCTTGCTCTCGGCGGCATCCTCGCTACACTCGGCGCGCTTCGGGGGATGTGGTTCTCCGGAGTGGCCGGGGCGTGGGCCTGAGGTGTCCGCGCGTATACTCAAACCATAAGGATGGAGCGGCGTCGAGGCGCCCCCGGCGCGTCCCTGACGTGTGGCAGTTGTGGAGGACACGACACTGGAGGACAGGCTCGAAAGTCTGATCGCACCGAGCGTGGCGAGCATCGGCTTCAGCCTTGTGCGGGTGAAGATGTTCAACCGCCGGGGCAGGATTCTGCAGGTCATGATCGAGCGTGCCGACGGTGACAGCGCGACGATCGACGACTGCGCCATGGTGAGCCGCCTTGTGAGTGCCCATCTCGATGCCGAAGATCCGGTTTCGGGAGCCTACGACCTTGAGGTGAGTTCCACCGGCATTGACCGTCCTCTGGTCCGCCGGGAGGATTTCAGCCGGTTCGCCGGTTTCGAGGCGACGGCTTCCATCGATCCGCCACTCGACGGCAGGAGGCGATTCCAGGGCCGCCTCGCCGGCATGGCCGACGACAACGTGCAGATGGAGCAGTCTCCCGGCTCAATCGTCAGCCTGCCGTTTGCCAGTATTGTCGACGCGAAACTTGTCCTCAATGACGAACTGATCAGGGAAACGGCGCAGCCGGTCGGCGAACCGGCTGGGGCCGAAGCGGGATAGGATCATGGCGGCTGTGACGAACGTGGCGCACAGGGATCTGCTGCAGATCGCGGCGACCGTGGCGACAGAGAAAGGCATCGAGCGCGAGACCGTGATCGAGGCACTCGAACAGGCAATCCAGAGTGCCGCAATGAAGAAGTACGGTGAACTCGATATCAGGGTCGAGATCGACCGCACGTCCGGTGCGGTAGCGCTGCTGCTCTACCGTGAGGTCGTCGGGGATGACGTCGAGCTGCAGCCCGGTCTGCACATCACCCTCGAGGAAGCACGCCGCAGAAATCCCGTCGCCGAGATCGGGGACTTCATCACCGAGGATCTGCCGCCGGTCGAGTTCGGACGCATCTCGGCCCAGGGTGCCAAGCAGACCATCATGCAGAAGGTCCGCGAGGCCGAGCGCGCCCGCCAGTACAACGAATTCAAGGACCGCGTCGGGGAGATCATCAACGGGGTCGTCAAGCGCGATGAGCGTGGCAACCAGATCGTTGATCTGGGACGTGCCGAGGCGATGTTGCGGCGCGATGACTGCCTGCCGCGCGAGCCTTTGCGCCGCGGCGACCGGGTGCGGGCCTACGTCTACGACGTGCGCCAGGAGTCCCGGGGCCCGCAGGTCTTCATCTCGCGCGTGCATCCCGACTTCATGCGCAAGCTCTTCGAAATGGAAGTCCCGGAGATCTATGACGGGATCATCGAGATCCGCG
Organism: bacterium; assembly: GCA_028821455.1. Lineage (GTDB taxonomy): Bacteria > Pseudomonadota > Alphaproteobacteria > SP197 > SP197 > SP197. Next base: position 9,379 of record JAPPGE010000090.1, read on the forward strand.
CGGTCGCCCGCGACGCCGGGAGCCGGGCAAAGATCGCTGTGCGGACCAATGACGATTCCATCGATCCGGTCGGTGCCTGCGTCGGCATGCGGGGCAGCCGTGTGCAGGCCGTCGTCAACGAGCTTGGCGGCGAGAAGATCGACATCATTCCCTGGTCGCCGGACACCGCCACCTTCGTCGTGAACGCCCTGCAGCCGGCGGAGGTCGCCAAAGTCGTCATGGACGAAGCGGAGCGGCGCATGGAGGTCGTGGTACCGGATGACCAGTTGTCCCTGGCGATTGGCCGGCGCGGCCAGAATGTGCGTCTCGCCTCGCAGCTCGTCGGCTGGGACATCGACATCATGACGGAGAGCGGCGAATCGGAGCGCCGCACCAATGAAATGCGCGTGCAGTCCGAGCACTTCATGGAAGCGCTCGATGTCGATGACGTGCTTGCCAGACTCCTCGTGACCGAGGGATTCTCGGAGGTCGAGGAGATTGCCTTCGAGTCCACCGAGGAGTTGCTTTCCATCGAGGGTCTCGACGAGGGAATCGCCCAGGAACTGCAGAACCGGGCCATTGCGTTTGTCCAGGAACGCGATCTTCAGTTCGATGCCAGGCGCCGTGAACTCGGCGTCGCGGACGACGTCGCCGCCATTGACGGACTGACGCCGGCCTTCCTTGTCGAACTGGGCGAGAAGGGGATCAGGACTCTCGACGAGCTGGCCGACTTGGCGGCCGACGAGTTGCTGCAGGACTACCTGCCCGGCACGTACCTGACGCCTGACGATGCCGACGCCATCATCATGGCGGCACGTGCCCACTGGTTCGAGGGTGAGGAAGACGGCCACGCGACCGGGTCGTCCGCGCAAGGTGACAACGCTGATGCCCGGTCCGAACACTAATGTTCAGCGGCGCTGCATAGCGACCGGCAGGTCCGTCGACAAGTCGGAGCTGGTGCGCTTCGTGCTGGCACCGACAGGGGACATTGTCCCGGATGTGGCGGAACGCCTGCCCGGACGCGGTGTCTGGGTTTCCGCCCGGCGCGACGCCATCGAGCGCGCGGTTGCCAGGAAGCAGTTCAGCCGAGGTTTGCGCAGGCCGGTGGCCGCCGGCTGCGATCTTGCCGACTCCGTGGAAAGCCTGCTTGTCCGGCGGATCGTCGAACTCCTGGGACTGGCTCGCCGGGCGGGCGAGGCAGTGTGTGGATTCGAGAAGTGCCGCGCCTTTGTCTCAAGGGAGGGAAGCCTCCTGCTGCACGCCCGCGACGGCTCGCTCGCCGGCCTCGACAAGCTCGTCGGACGGTCGTCCGTCACGGTGTTGCGGGTTCTGGATCGCGTGGAACTCGGTGAGGCGTTTGGCCGGATCGACGCGGTTCACGTGGCTCTTCAATCCGGTGGCCTGGCCACCAGGATCGCCCGGGAATGTGCCCGCCTCGCGGGATTTAGAGGACTCGCCGAACATGGCATGGAAGGAACCTGAAGGATGGCAACCACGGACGAAGGCCCACGCAAGCCGACGCTGAGTCTCGGCGGGCGCAGGCAGGTCGAACGCAAGACGACCGAAGTCAGCGGCTCCGTACAGCAGAGCTTCAGCCATGGCCGAAAGAAGAATGTCGCCGTCGTGGTCAAGAAGCGGCGCACCCTGCGTGCCGGCCGCCAGGACAGCGCCGACTCCCGGACCGCCACCCCGGTGCCGGAGGCCAGTGAGCCGGTTGCTGAGCAGGAGACCGCGACGCCGGAGAAGGAGGAAGTCAGCCGGCGGTCGTCCCTGGTTCTGCGGCATCTCAGTCCCGAAGAACGCGAGAGCCGCATGCGTGCCCTTGAACAGGCGCAGAAGGCCGACGAAGAAGCCCGCGTTCTGGCGGGCGAGCAGGCGCGACTGCGGGCCGAGGAGGAGGCGAGGCTGAAGGCTGAACGCGAGGAGGCCGAGCGCCGGGCCCGCGAGGAAGCTGAACGGCGCGAACTGGAGGAAGAAGCCCGTCGGCGGGCTGAAGAACAGGCCAAGCGACAACTCGAAAGACAGCGCGACTCCGCCGAAAAACGCGACGAGACTCCGGCGACTGCAGCGCCATCTCCCGCCGCCGATGCCGAGGATGAGCCCAGGCGGGGCAAGCGCGACCAGAAGCGCTCCGCCCTGGCCCCGGGAAAGCGCGCCGCCGGCCGACGCCGGAGCGGCAAGCTCACCGTTGCCCAGGCCCTGAACGAGGAGGACCGCGAGGAGCGGGCCCGCAGCCTCGCGGCGGCGAGACGGGCCCGCGAAAAGCTGCGCCAGCAGCAGCTCGAGCGCAAGACAGTCACGGGGTCGACGAAGAAGATGGTGCGCGATGTCGTCGTGCCGGAGGTCATTCTCGTCAGCGAACTGGCCAACCGCATGGCGGTGCGCGGCAGCGAGATCGTCAAGAAGATGATGGAAATGGGCCAGATGGTGACCATCAACCAGACCATCGACGCCGATACCGCCGAGGTGGTCGTGGCGGAATTCGGGCACCGGGCGCGACGTGTTTCGGAGGCCGATATCGAGGTCGGGTTGAAACAGGATGATGATCCCGAGGACATGAAGCAGGCGCGTGCGCCGGTGGTCACGGTCATGGGTCACGTGGACCACGGCAAGACGTCCCTGCTCGATGCCCTGCGCCGTACCGACGTGGTGTCCGGCGAGGCCGGAGGCATCACGCAGCACATCGGCGCCTACCAGGTACGTCTCGATGGCGGCGAACGGATCACGTTCCTGGATACGCCCGGTCATGCCGCCTTCACCTCCATGCGTGCCCGCGGTGCCAGCGTCACGGACATCGTGGTGCTCGTGGTTGCGGCCGACGATTCGGTGATGCCCCAGACACGGGAAGCCATTGACCACGCCAGGGCCGCCGAAGTGCCGATCATCGTCGCCATAAACAAGTGCGACCTTCCCGGCGCCGAACCCGACAGGGTGCGCCAGGATCTGCTGCGCAACAGCCTGGTGGTCGAATCACTGGGAGGCGACATTCTCGATGTGGAGATCTCGGCTCTCAAGGGCGATGGTCTTGACCGTCTCGAGGAGGCCATCCTGCTGCAGGCCGAGGTTCTCGAACTCAAGGCGAACCCGGATCGTGAAGCCGAAGGCGTCGTTGTCGAGGCCAAACTCGACAAGGGCCGTGGCCCCGTCTCCACGGTGCTGGTGCAGCGCGGAACGCTGGAAGTCGGGGACACGGTGGTGGTCGGCAACGCCTGGGGCAGGATCCGCGCCCTGATCGATGACCGGGGCAGCAACGTCAAGAGTGCTGGTCCCGCCCTGCCGGTCGAGATTCTCGGACTGTCAGGGGCGCCGCTGGCCGGCGACGAGTTCTTTGTCGTGGAGAACGAACGGCGGGCGAGAGAGGTGGCCGCCTACCGCACGGCGCAGGAGCGCCAGAAGAAGATCACCGCCACGGGTCGGGGTTCGTTCGACCAGATTCTCGCCGGCATCAAGGCGGGCAAGGCGACAGAACTTCCCATCGTCATCAAGACGGATGTCCAGGGTTCGGCGGAAGCCATCGCCGACAGTCTCCTGGCCTTCGGCACCGATGAAGTCAAACCCCGCATCCTGTTGTCTGCTGTCGGTGGCGTGACCGAAAGCGATGTGACGCTGGCCAGCGCCTCCAATGCCGTCATCCTGGGATTCAACGTGCGAGCCAACAGTCTGGCCCGCCGTCTCGCTGCCCGTGAGGGCGTGGAGATCCTCTATTTCCGGGTGATCTACGAACTTCTTGACCAGGTGAAGGACATGCTGGCGGGTCTGCTCAAGCCGGCAACGGAGGAACAGGTCCTTGGGGCTGCCCAGGTTCTGGAAACATTCGATATCTCGGGCGCCGGGACGATCGCCGGTTGCCGTGTGATGGACGGCTACATTCGCGCCAGTGCACGGGTCAGGTTGCTGCGCGGCGGACGCACCATGTTCGACGGTTCGATCCGGTCGCTGCGTCATCACAAGGACCAGGTTCGCGAGGTCCGTCAGGGCAGTGAGTGCGGCATTCAGCTTGCCGATCACCAGGACATCGAGATCGGCGACGAGATCGAGGCCTATGAGCTGAAGCAGGTCGCACGAACGCTGGATGCCTGATGTGAGGCAGCGCAACAACCAGCGCCGGCTGAGAGTGGGCGAGGAGATCCGCCATGTGCTGTCGGACATGTTTGCCCGGGACGAAGTTCACGATCCGGCGCTCTTCGGCCGGGCGATTACCGTCTCCGAAGTCCGCATGAGCGTCGATCTCAGGCACGCCGCCTGCTACATCATGCCGCTTGGCGGGGAGAATGTCGGCGACGTGATGGAAGGATTGCGGCGGGCGACGCCGTGGTTGCGTGGCGAGGTCTCGCGCCGGGTGCGTCTGCGGGTGGCGCCTGAGCTTGTCTTTCACGCGGATCGCGGATTCGATCATGCCCAGCGCATCCGCGACCTGCTCGAGACGTCCGGCCGCCCCTCGTAAGCCCGCATGAGGCGAGGGCGCCGCATTCATGGCTGGCTTGTCTGTGACAAGCCGGTTGGCGTGACATCAAGTCAGTTGGTGGGGCGCGCGCGCCGGCTCACGGGCGCTGCCCGCCTCGGGCATGGCGGCACGCTCGATCCCCTGGCCACCGGCGTTCTTCCGGTGGCCCTGGGCGAGGCGACAAAGACGATTCCCTGGTGCCAGGACGCTTCCAAGACCTACCGCGTCACGGCGCGCTGGGGAATCTCGACGTCCACCGACGACGCCGAGGGCGACGTCACCGGGACATCTGACATGCGGCCGTCGGCGGACAGAATCGAGGCCGTCCTCGCGTCCTTTACCGGCGATGTCAGCCAGACGCCTCCGGCCTTCTCGGCGGTCAAGGTGGCTGGCCGGCGGGCCTACGCACTCGCGCGCAAGGACATCATGCCCGACCTCAAGCCCCGCCTTGTGAGGATCGAGCGGATCACGCTGCTCGCCGTCGAGGATGGAGATCACGCATCCTTCGAGGTGGTGTGCGGCAAGGGGACCTACATGCGCGCGCTTGTCCGCGACATGGGGCTGCGTCTCGGCACACTGGGTCATGTTCATGCCCTGCGCCGCACCCGGGTCGGACCGTTTTCGCTGTCCATGGCGATTTCTGTGGATTCCTGGCTGGAACATGGTAGGAATGCGCGCGCTTGCGGGGCGATCCATCCCGTGGAGACAGCGCTGGTCGACATCCCGGCGCTTGTAGTCACGGAATTGCAGGCACGTCAGCTCAGAAACGGGCAGGCGGTCCGGATCGACCAGGCCTGCGAGGGTGCCGTTCGCCTCCAGGACGAACACGGGCTTGTCGCGATAGCGAAATCCGATGGGGATCTGGTTCGACCGGTTCGCGTTTTCAACCATGACGGAAGATGAGGTCACGATGTCGATCACAGCTGAACGCAAGGGCGAACTGATTCGCCAGTATAGCCGCACCGATGGTGATACCGGATCACCCGAGGTGCAGATCGCCATACTGACGGAACGCATCACCAATCTCACCGAACACTTCAAGTTCCACCGCAAGGACAAGCACTCCAGGCGGGGTTTGCTCATGCTGGTCAGCAGGCGCCGGGCTCTGCTGGATTACCTGCGTGGCCGGGACGAGAGTCGCTATCGTTCGATTATCGGTAGCTTGGGTCTGCGCCGCTGACACCTGCGGCGAGACATGGCGGAAGCGCACGTCGCCAGGCGGGCCTCCTCTAGAGGGCGCCTGGCAGGGACTGTCATGGCCGGTTCATCGTTGAATCCGGATCATGTCAGGGAATCTTCACATCACAATGGGCGGAGTGCGCTGATTCCGCCAATGTTGGGGAACAACACGCATGTTTGATATTCATAAGAAGGAACTAGTCTGGGGTGACCGTACGCTGACGCTGGAAACCGGGCGCATTGCCCGTCAGGCGGACGCGGCCGTGCTCGCGACCTACGGTGCCACCACCGTGTTGTGCACGGTCGTGGCCCAGAAACAGCCGCGCGAGGGCGTGGACTTTTTCCCGCTCACCGTGAACTACCAGGAAAAGGCCTTCGCGGCCGGCAAGATTCCCGGAGGGTTCTTCAAGCGCGAAGGGCGCCCGAGCGAAAAGGAAACCCTTTCGTCACGCATTATCGACCGGTCGATCCGGCCGCTCTTCGCCTCCGGATTCCGCAACGAGACACAGGTCATCTGTACCGTGCTCGCCCATGACCTCGAGAATGATCCGGATATCGTTGCCCTGGTCGGATCTTCCGCCGCGCTCGCCATTTCGGGTATCCCGTTCAACGGTCCCGTCGGCTGTGCCAGGGTCGGCTTCATTGATGGTGACTATGTTCTCAACCCGTTGCTGAGGCAGATGAGCGAGTCCCGTCTCGACCTCGTGGTCGCCGGACGTTCGGATGCCGTCATGATGGTGGAGTCGGAGGCGCAGGAGCTGAGCGAGGACGAGATGCTCGGCGCCGTGATGTTTGCCCAGCAGGAGTTCCAGCCGGTGATTGCCGCCATCAGTGACCTTGCCGCAGCCTGCGGCCGGGATGCCTGGCGCGTGCCGGAGCCCGAAGACACGGGCGATCTCGAGAGCGCGGTACGGGACATCATCGGAGAAGAACTCTCCGATGCGTACCGGGAAGCCGACAAGCAGACCCGCCAGGAGAGGCTGCAGGCAGCCAGAAACACGGTGAGGGAGCGCTTCGCCAAGGACGAATCAGTGACAGGCGACACCCTGGCCGGGGTTCTCAAGTCTCTCGAAAAGGCGATCATGCGCGATGCCACCCTGACCTCGGGCGTGCGCGTCGATGGTCGGCAGACCAACACCGTCCGTCCGATTTCTTCGCAGGTCGGCGTTCTCGAACGCTCCCATGGTTCGTCGCTCTTCACCAGGGGAGAGACCCAGGCGCTCGTGACCGTGACGCTGGGAACCGGGCAGGACGAGCAGGTGATGGATGCCCTTGCGGGCGAGTACCGTGAGCACTTCATGCTGCACTACAACTTTCCGCCCTACTCGGTGGGTGAGGCGAGCTTCCTGCGCTCTCCCGGCCGCCGCGAGATTGGTCACGGCAAGCTGGCCTGGCGCGCCATCCACCCGCTGCTGCCGGAAAAGGAGAAGTTCCCCTACACCATCAGGGTGGTCTCGGAGATCACCGAATCAAACGGCTCCTCGTCGATGGCGACGGTATGCGGCAGTTCGCTCGCGCTGATGGATGCCGGCGTGCCGCTGGCGCGGCCCTGCGCGGGCATTGCCATGGGTCTCATCAAGGAAGGCGACCGGTTCGTCGTTCTCTCCGACATACTTGGAGACGAGGACCATCTGGGTGACATGGACTTCAAGGTGGCGGGCACCGGGAACGGCGTCACAAGCCTGCAGATGGACATCAAGATTGCCGGCATCACCCGGGAGATCATGTCCGTCGCCCTGGAACAGGCACGTGAAGGCCGACTCCATATTCTGGGGGAAATGGCGCACGCGATCGGCTCGACGCGTGACACGTTGTCGGACTTCGCGCCGCGCATCACCACGATCAAGGTTCCTTCCGACAGGATTCGCGACATCATCGGACCGGGCGGCAAGATGATCCGCGAGATCACGGAGGTCAGCGGGACCAAGATCGATGTCGAGGATGACGGAACCGTCAAGATCGCCTCCTCGGATCCGTCGGCAACCGACACGGCCCTGACGATGATCAGGGACATTGTCGCCGAACCGGAGGTCGGCGTGATCTATGAGGGAACCGTGGTCAAGTGCCTCGACTTCGGCGCGTTCGTCAATTTCATCGGCAAGCGGGACGGCCTCGTGCACATATCCGAACTGGCGCAGGGTCGTGTGGCCACCGTCGGCGACGTGGTCAAGGAAGGAGACCGCGTGAAGGTCAAGGTGCTGGGGATCGATGATCGCGGCAAGGTGAAGCTCTCCATGAGGGTGGTCGATCAGGAGACCGGAGAGGACATCACGGAACAGGTTGGTGAGCGCGAACCGCCAAGGCGCCGCGAACGCAGGGATGACGGCCGCAAACCCCGTCGCTCGCAACACAACTGAACGCATCACCGGATGATAGGACACGATGTAACGTGTCATAATGGCGTGCCATAGCCAGGGGAGACCGGGTGGGTGAAGCCGCTGAACTCCATACGCATCTCGGGACGCGATGTTCTGCCCCTTGTCGAAGGCGGCAAGGGGATCTCGATTTCGAATGGCGAGAGTTCAGGCGCCTGGGCGAACTGTGGCGGCGTCGGCACGTTTTCCGGAGTCAACGCTGATCATCGTGACGAGAGCGGGGATCTGATCCCCCAGGTCTACACGGGGCGCAGCCGCAAAGAGCGGCATGAGGAACTGGTGGAGTTTGGTATCAAGGGCGGCATTCACCAGGCTCAGGTGGCCCACGAACTCGCCGGCGGCGAGGGCGTCATCCATGTGAACGTCCTGTGGGAGATGGGGGGATGCGAGAGGGTGCTGCATGGCGTCCTCGAGGGAGCCAAGGGACTGGTCCACGGCGTCACCTGCGGCGCCGGCATGCCCTACAGGATGGCCCAGATCTGTTCGGAGTACGGTGTCTACTACTATCCGATCACCAGTTCCGCCCGGGCCTTCAACATCCTGTGGAAACGCGCCTATCATCGATTTCCCGAGCTGCTGGGAGGTGTCGTCTACGAGGACCCGTGGCGTGCCGGCGGACACAATGGCCTCTCCAATGTCGAGGACCCGGAGGTTCCGGAAGACCCCTATCCCAGGGTCGTCGCCTTGCGCAAGGTGATGCGCGGTGTCGGTCTTGACGACACCCCCATCTTCATGGCCGGAGGTGTGTGGCGCGTCGACGAGTGGCTTGACTGGCTTGACAATCCCGAGCTCGGCCCCGTGGCCTTCCAGTTCGGAACACGTCCCCTGCTGACCGAGGAAAGCCCGATCTCGGATACATGGAAGCGCCGGTTGCTCACGCTGCGCAAGGGCGAGATCAGTCTCAACCGGTTCAGTCCGACCGGGTTCTATTCATCGGCGGTGGAAAACAGCTTCCTTCTCGAACTCAAGACACGCAATCGCCGCCAGGTCGCCTATGCGACCGAACCTGTCGGCGACCATGTGGTCGAGTTCGCCTTTGGCCCCAGGGGACGCCTCGTCTACCTCACGGAGCACGATCTCGACGAGGTCCGTCAATGGATCGCGGCAGGGTTCAGCGAACCCCTCAAGACGCCCGATTCCACTCTGGTGTTTGTCACGCCCGAGAAATCCCGGCAGATCCGTACCGACCAGATCGAGTGCATGGGCTGTCTCAGCCAGTGCCGGTTCTCGAACTGGAAGTGCAGCGAAACGGGGACCACCGGCCGCAAACCGGATCCTCGCAGTTACTGCATCCAGAAGACCCTGCAGGTCATCAGCCATTCCGACGACATCGAAACCCAGCTCATGTTCGCCGGCCACAACGCCTACCGTTTCGCCAATGATCCCTGGTACGCACAGGGCTTCATTCCCACCGTGTCACAACTGATGGACCGCCTTCAGACCGGTCAGTAGAATGCCGCGGTCGGGCGAACGTGGAGTCTCGCCGTGACCGGCATTAGAGTGAGTTCCCATGCAAAACAACGATGACGACATTGATGAACTGCTCGTTTCCAGGGGGTTGCGGCTGACGCGTCAGAGACGTCAGCTGGCCGGGCTCCTCTTCAGGGACGGCGACCGCCATGTGACAGCGGAGATGCTCGCCCGGGAAGCGAAGCGGAACGGTATCAGGGTGTCTCTCGCAACCGTCTACAACACGTTGCACCAGTTCACCCGGGCGGGCCTTCTGCGCCGGATCAACGTCGACTCCGCCAGGACCTGGTTTGATACGAACACGACCGTTCATCACCATTTCTTCAATACCAGCAATCTGGAGCTTACCGACATTCCGCAGGACCGGGTCAGCGTCGACGTGCTGCCGGCGCCACCGGACGGCACCGCCATCGATCACGTCGACGTGGTGGTCCGGGTGACGCCGCGGTGAGGATTGCTTGACAGATTGGAATGATTCCAGATAACCTTCAGCCGGAGCGGTTGGACCGCTCCTTCCACCAGTACCCCGAGGGCCCTTGAGGGCCGTAGAATCCTGAGGAGAGAAGCATGTCACTTGGTGGCACCAGGACCGAACAGAATCTGAAAGATGCCTTTGCCGGCGAGAGCCAGGCGAACCGCCGCTACCTCTACTTTGCCCAGAAGGCGGATATCGAGGGCTACAACGACGTGGCTGCCGTTTTCCGTTCGACGGCAGAAGGCGAGACCGGACACGCCCATGGCCACCTCGAGTTCCTCGAGGAGACCGGTGATCCGGCGACCGGCGAGCCGATCGGGTCCACCGACAGGAATCTCAAGGCGGCGATCGCCGGAGAGACCCACGAGTACACGGACATGTATCCCGGCATGGCCAGGACAGCCCGCGACGAGGGATTTGACGAGATCGCGGACTGGTTCGAGACCCTCGCCAAGGCCGAGAAGAGTCACGCCGGGCGTTTCCAGAAGGCGCTTGATACGCTCGACGACTGATCCGTAACCGGGACGGGGACTTGTTTGCTGCAGTCCCCGTTCCGCCGCCGCAGGCCAGCCTGTCCTGTCCGGATTGTGACCATGCGAGAAGGCAGTCTCGACGCTCCGACACGCCATGTCATCGACTGGCGCAATCCCGATTTCGTCGATGCCGGGAACATTGACGCCGAGTTGCGGCGCGTCTTCGACATCTGTCACGGATGCCGGAGATGCTTCAATCTGTGCGATGCCTTTCCCCGCCTGTTCGATCTCATCGACGATTCGGAAACCGGAGAACTCGATTCCGTCGACAGTGCGGATTTCCGATCTGTCACCGATGCCTGCACGTTCTGCGACATGTGCTTCATGACCAAGTGTCCCTACGTGCCGCCCCACGAATTCGATCTCGACTTTCCCCATCTCATGCTTCGCGTCAGGGCGGCCGAATTTCGCCGCGGCGAGCGCAGCTTCATGGATCGACGGATCGCCGATACCGACACCAATGGCAGGTTGGGAACGACTTTCTCGCCTCTGGCCAACTGGGCGCTTGACAGGGAGAACCGTCTGACCCGCCCCCTGATGCAGGCAGCTTGCGGGATTCACGCCGAGGCCGAACTCCCCCGGTTCAATGCGGCAAGCCTGGTGGCCGCTGCCGCCCGGGAGCCCCTCGACGTCAACCGCAAGGCCCCGGCCTATCCCCGCAAGGCGGTCATCTACGCCACCTGTTTTTCGAACTGGAACGATGCCGGAATTGGGGGCGCATTCCGGCGCATCCTGGCCCACAACGGCATCGAGACAAGGGTGGTGCATCCGGGCTGTTGCGGCATGCCGAAGCTGGAACTCGGTGATCTGGCGGACGTGGCAAAGCGTGCCCGGACGGTTTCCGGGGAACTGCTGGGCTGGCACGACGACGGGTGGGACATCGTTTCCCTCGTGCCGTCGTGTTCACTGATGATGAAGTTCGAATGGCCGTTGATCGTTCCGGACGACGGTTCGGTCACGCGCCTGGCTTCCGTGGTTCAGGATGCCAGCGAGTACATCGTCTCGATTTCCCGTTCGGAGGGCCTCGCCGGCGGCCTCGAACCGATCGACGGACCCGTGACCCTGCATGTTGCCTGTCACGCGCGGGCCCAGAACATGGGGGCGAAGGCGGCAGAGATGCTGCGCCTGATCCCGGATACAGCAGTCAACGTCATCGAGAGGTGTTCGGGGCACGGCGGATCTTGGGGGGTGCGGACCGGCACGTTCGAAACAGGCATGAAGGTTGGCAAGGCCGTCATGCGCAACGTTGCCAGGCACGATCCCGAGGGCGCCGGCGTCGTCGCTTCGGAGTGCCCGTTGGCCGGCCTCCACATCGGCCAGGGAGTCGCGCGCCTGGAAGGGCGCGAAGCGCCGGCTCTGCAGGCATGTCATCCAATCCAGCTGATGGCTCGCTCCTGGGGCCTTGAAGAGAGAGGTCCGGGATGAAGATTCGCCGGGATGACATCGTTGCGCCTGAAGACTATGCACGGGCGCGTGAGGAACACCGTGCCCGCATCCGCGAAGTCAAGCAGTACCGGCGCGTTGAGGTCGGTCCCTTCATCACCTTCTTCTTCGAGAACCGCCAGACAATGTGGCACCAGATCCATGAGATGCTGCACATCGAAAAGGGCGGCGAAGAACAGATCGCCGACGAACTTGACGCCTACAACCCCCTGGTTCCCGAAGGCCGCGACCTGCGCACGACGATGATGATCGAGATCGACGACCCGATACGGCGCAACACGGTGCTGCGCCGTCTGGGGTGGATCGACGAAACGGTGTCCTTCCTGGTCGGTGACCGCTCGATCGCCGCAGAACCCCTTCAGGACACCGAACGCAACACGTCCGATGGCAAGACGAGCAGTATCCACTTCCTGGTGTTTCGCTTCGATGACGAAACCGTCGCCATGTTCCGTGATCCCGCGGTGCGCGTAGCCCTGGAGGTCGGCCACGAGAACTACGGCCACCAGGCACTACTGACGCCGCAGACCCGCGAATCCCTCGCTGGCGACTTTTCCTAAAATCAACCCTGGGCGTTCAGCGTGTCCGCTTGAGCGCCGTCTGGGTGAAGTCGTTGAGATCGAGGTCGGTTCCGAACGCGTAGTCCGTCCAGTTGAGATCGGTACTCTTCCCGGTGAGGTGATTCGTCATCGACAGTTGTCTGGCGCGCCAGAAGCGGTCGAGGTAGAGGTTGTAGTCGTCGACCACCAGAGTCTTGAGAAGGGACTCCCTGCGGTCGTAGTACTCGATCCTGACGGTGAGCAGTTCGTCCGTGTCGATCCACATCACCTGGCGCGAGTAACCGGAGTCCTCGTGGGTCGGGAAGCGCTCGATCACGTGACACGTCAGATCGCCACAGGGTTCCTCGCCGAGATGCCGGTAGGTGTACCGTTCGATCTCCGAGGCTCCCATGTCCTCGTATGAGAATTCGCTTCCCATGAAGGAACCCGACTGGTTCGACGAACTGATGCGCTTGACCCTCTCGAGAGCCGGGAGATAGAGCCACTGGTCGTCCGCCTCGTCCTTGTGGGCGTGGACGAGGAAGGCCGTTCCCTTGACATCGCGTGGCCGGTCGAAAACGAAAATGGTGCGGTCTCCGTCGTTTTCGACCTCGATCACCTTGATGCGGACCTCGCGCGTGCTTTCCTCCCCGCGCTTGTTGCGCAGGATCATGCCCATGTTCGCGGTGAAGTTCCCGAATCCCTTCTGGCGTTCGCGCGCCTCCGTGGCAATGCGCAACCCGGTTTCCTCCGGCGTTTCGGCATCAACCCGGGACAGTCCCGGAATCCAGGCGGCGGCGAAGGCAACGAGGACGAGAGTCATGCGCATGGCGGGTTCCTCACTTTCCGTTTCCAGACACTGCAGTCCAGGTCGAGTCCGACGAAACGGCTTGACCAGGGGCCACGTGCATGCGCGGCACCGCTGCCGGACGGCATCAGGAACCCCTGGCTGCCATCACACAAGGCCATCGGTCGCTCCATTCCATCGAACCCTGCCGATCATAGCCTCAAGACATTCAAACAAACAGGTGAACGAGGGCGAGACGGCGCATCCGGGCAGGTTTGACCCCTGGACATGACATGCGCTGCCGGGGGACCGCATGGCGCCGGCACCCCAGGTCGAACAGCCGGCACAGATCCGCACGAATTCGCGGCGCAAGGCGCCGTTTGGCACGACGCCAGGCTGCTCGAAGCCCCGATCCGCAGCGCGCACAGACCGAATTCTCGGCCTCCGGTTCAACGCTCTACAGTCGGACCGCTCCATCGAACGGCCCGGAACCCGATCACGGTCGCTGACTATCCTGGGATTCGCGTTCGACCGGGTTGGCTGCACCGTGGTGCAGGGCGAGTGTTTGGCACATCGTTGCCAATCGCTTGCGGAGGCGGGCGGGTTTCTCGACGATGACGCTGTCGCCCCAGGTGACGAGATGCCAGCACATCTCGTCGATGCCACCGGCCGTGAACTTCACCGTGACCGAACCATCGCCGTTCGTCTCGACCGCCTGACTCGGATGGAACAGGAATGCTGTGGCGTCCCGAGCCGCCCGGGGCAGGAAGCGCAGGACGACCTTGGCGGGCTTCTCCTGGAACGTGCCGAAAGAGCGCCTGGCGTAGGCCCGCAGATTGAATGCCGGATCGCGTTCGAATCGCTCGTCCGTGAGCCGGGCATCGCTCACGTTGGCGAGACGCCACAGACGCAGTTCGCCGGCCCAGTCTGTCCGTCCCACCAGGAAGGCCCGATTGCCGTGCAAGAGGCCGTAGGGCTGCACGCTCTGGCGGCTTCGCCGTCCCGTCGACTGGGCGATGTAGTGGAATTCCACCACGCGGCCGGTCACGACGGCCTCGCGCAGGAGCGATAGAAGGTCGGCGTCAAGGCGTGGTCGGGGGCCGGGACGCATGGCCAGCCCTTCGGCGAGGACCAGCGCCTCGACATCCGCCTCGATCCTGTCGAGCGTATGCTGTTGCATCGCGGCACGCAGCTTGCAGGCGATCTCCCGCATCATCTGCGCCCTCGCACCCAGGCCGGCCCGCTCCAGGGCGTCGGCGGCTCCTGACAGTTCCGCCATTTCCTCTGCCGAGATCGTGACAAGGCGGCGAAGGGCATCCGAGCGCAGGCGCCAGTGCCGCATGCTGTCGTCCTGCGGCACGGTTTCCAGCGGTCCGAATGCCCATTCGACGGTGTCCCGCAGGCGCTCCGCCGTTCTCCGGCTGACCTTGAACTCTGCCTCGATGTCGCCCAGCGTCATGCCCGTGCGCGAACCTTGCATGTGTATTGCCAGATGGACGATGTCCTTCAGTCGTTCGTATCGCATGCGGCTGTCCCTCGCTGACCCGGGTGTTTCACCACCGGACCACCTTGGCGCTGTCTGAGGGGAGCGACAACCTCATCTCAGGAAGCCGATAGTCCGGGGGTTGTGGGGCTTGGCCTCGCACTCGGCGCGGAGCATCGTGGCGAGTGCGTCCGGTTCCTCCGAGCGGTTCAGAATGCTGGCTTTGCGGCGAACCACCGCGAAGTCACCGGGAGTGAGCGCCTTCAGATCCGTCACTCCCTCCGGCGGAGCGAGACCGAACGAGGTGCGAAAGGCCATGGCAACCTGGCTGGGCGTGAGATAGCCGAGGGTGACCTTGAAGACGAAGCGTCGCAGGGTCGCCGGGTCGAAGTGCTCGCCGAGATTGGTCGTGCAGGCGAAGGGCAGGGGGTGGCTTTCCATCCAGGTCAGCATCTCGTTAACCTGGCTGACTTCCCAGCTCCGGTGGGCGAAACGCCGGTCAGCGAGCAGCGAGTCGGCCTCGTCGAACACCAGGAACGCGCCGTCGTCGCGCGCCTCGGCGAACGCGTCGGCGATTTGCTCTTCGGTCTCTCCGACCCACTTCGAAAGCAGGTCCGATGCCCGCTTCTGCATCACCTCGAGGCCGAGGCGTTCGGCAAGGTAGCGCACGAACGCGCTCTTGCCAGTGCCCGGCGGTCCCTGCAGGCAGAGCGAGAACCGTCGTTCTGCAGAATCGGCAAGGCGGTCTGCGAGCTCACGGGGGTCGGTGTCGGCCTGTACGAGCGCCAGATCGAAACGCTCCGGTGTCCCTTGAGGGGGAGCATGGCGTCCCATGACCCGGGACAGGCTCTGCACGCCCCGGCGCACCGTGGCGAGGTCGCCGGCACCGAGATGCGCGGCGGCGACCGCGCCTGCCGCGACGCCGGGCGTGGCGTCGAATTCGCATGCCAGGGCGCGAGCGTCCTCGGGGCCCGCCGCGATACCGTGGCGTTCGAGCTGGCGCTTCCAGATCTTCGTCCGCACCCGGACCGTCGGTGCGCGCATCTCGAAGGCGAACATCATCCGTCGGAGAATGGCGGGACTGACATGCCCGGTGTCGTTCGTGGTCCACAGGGTCGGTGTCGGAGCGCGTTCCAGCAACCGGTGCATGAACACTCTTGAGGTCGCTCCGCGAGGACTCGCAAGGAAGGGCGGAAGAAAGCCAAAGTCCGGAGTGGCGTCGCCGAGCAAATCCTCCATCTCGTCGAACATGAGAAGCGCGCGGCGCTCCCCCGCAAGCAGGCGCTGGACGAGACGCAATTCCTGAAGCCTCTCGCTCCGGGAGGGCTCGTCGCCGCTCTCATCCGCTTCCCCGACGCCGTAGAGCGTCACGCCGAGCCGCTCGGCCAGAACCTTGCAGAATTCGGTCTTGCCGGTTCCCGGAGGTCCGTACAAGAGGATGTTAACGCCCGGCGCACGGGTTTCGAGCGCTCCCTTGATCAACGTCTCGACGTGATCCCGGTCGCCGGCGACATGGTCGAAGTCGGTCCAGTCGAGATCGCTTGCGAGCGCGGGATCGAGCAGCAGGCTGGCGACATCGCGATCCGAACCGCCGGGCGCGTGGACGAGTTGTCTCAGCCGTTTCAGCATCATCACTTCGCCGTCGTCACGGTCGATGGAGACGAGTCCCGACCGGACGAGGGGGGCGTCGGCCTCGAGCCGTCTGACGATCGCGTTGGGCGAGCGGTCGAGAAGCACTGGCAGGGTGCGTCCTCCGAGGGAGAAGACGGGTCCGCTGTCGAAGGAGCCCTCGAAGACGTCATCGATCATCGACTCGAACACGGGCCGTGTCCGGTAGCGCAACAGGACTTCCAGGATGGCGAGGTCGGCAGGCGAAAGTTCGGCCGAGCGCCCGAGACGCCGGAGGCGCCGAGCAGTCTGGTCCGGTCTCACCTTCCGGTTCGCGCATTCCTCGCGCAGGGTGGCGCCGAGGTTGCGGAATTGCCGGGCGGTCAGCTCGCCGTCACAGTCGAACTCCCGGCGGCGTCTGCGGGAGCGCCGGCTCTCGCGTCCGCGTGCGATGAGATTATCCCTGTCGGTCACCCACATGGCCAGCGCCGACGCCTCCGGATCCCGGTGGGAGAGACGCGACGCGGCGTTCGCCAGGTAAAGCGCGAGCAGGCGATGTTCGTAGACGGTCAGCATAACGGTCCCTCCGTTCCGTCGAGTCGGAGGAAACGTAACCGGCTACTACGTCACATCCGGTCGTAGAGACAGCACTTTTCGTCGTCACTGGAATCTCGCCCATTCGTCCGGACAGTCCTGGGATGCACAAGTGGGTGGAGATGTAGCTGCAGTCGATATCTTGCGCAGGACCACAACGTCGGCCCCGGCCGAGAGTTCGGCGCGATAGGGTGCGCGCGCTGCGGGGCATGAGACGGACCATCCGGGACGAGGACATCGAAGACCCGGGCACCGGCGTCGATCGGGGAGGCAATCGATGCCATGGGTGTCAGTTCGGACTGGTACGCAATCATGGAATGACATCTGGAATCCGGTCTTCGGTTGTCCCATTCTTCATTGCCGCCGTTCCAATGGGAGAATCGATCATGGACGGGTCCGCCTACGCCGGTGACGTCATGCCGGCTGATGCCTACGCCGCTCTCGAAAGCGACGAGGACGCGGTGCTTATCGACGTTCGCACGGAACCCGAGTGGCGCTTTGTCGGGGTGCCGGACCTCTCGCGACTGGGCAAGAGAACGAGGTTCGTCGAGTGGCAGCTCTATCCCGACGGCCGGCCCAATCCGGCGTTCGCGAGACAGTGCGGGGAACAGGGTCTCGAGAAGGGAAGCGCGGTCTACTTCCTGTGCCGCTCCGGCGTGCGCTCCATGCATGCGGCGATCGCCATGACATCGTTGGGCTACGGTCCCTGCTACAACGTGGCGGAGGGATTCGAAGGCGACAAGGATGCATCGATGCAGCGGGGCCGCCTAGGTGGCTGGAAGGTCCGGGGCCTCCCCTGGCGCCAGGAATAGGCTTGAAACGGGAAAGGCGCCGGACTCGAGTCCGGCGCCCTCATCGATTCTGCATGTTGTCGGGGGCCAGTCGGAGAAGAGTATATCGGCAGCACCGGCAATGGTTTGCGGATGGCCAGGGCATGTGCACGTACGCCAGCCCGGAACGGCGCGTGTCACAAAAGGGCACTGTCATTCCGCTCGATGGTGCCGGTGGCATCCGGCGCCCGGGCATGGACATGTCCGCGCCGGAACCGGACTCGAAAAGTGGCGGCAAGTCCGGATCCTGCCGCCACCCTCCGGAGATCACTGATCCGCGCTACTCGCTTTTCGTGATCAATTCCCAGCGCAAGCTGGCTTCCTCGATCGGCTGGAAGCCATCGACGTTTGCCGAGTACGCCCGGGTGATGTTGAAGTGGAAGGGGATGAGCGAACCTCCCTCTTCGTACAATTGCCGCTGAAGCTCGCCGTAAAGCGCCTTGCGCTTCTCGAAATCGGGTTCTCCGGCAGCTGCGTCGAGATTGGCGTCGAATTCGGCAACCCTCCAGTTGTTTTCGTTCCAGGACGAATCGCTGCGCCACCCGAGGTTCAGGATCACTCCCGCCGACCTTTGCCACCACCAGGTCTGGAAGACCGTTTCAACCAGATAGACATCGGTCCAGTAGCCATCAGCCGGGGCCACGACGATGTTCACCGTGATGCCGGCGTCCGCCACCTGTTCCTGGTAGACCTCCGCCATCGTCAACCAGTGCGGGTCCTTGTCGCTGGTGTAGAGATCGAACTCGATCCCGTCGGCGAATCCGGCCTCTGCCAGCAGACGCTTGGCCTCGGCAATATCCTGCGGACAGTCGATATCGGCTTGGTAGGCATCGCCCGCCCATACCGGATGATCACATACGACCGTACCACCGCCGGGGCCGGCAACCAGATTGGTCATCTCCTGACGATCGACGGCGATCCGGACGGCCTTGCGGACTCTCGGATCGTCAAACGGCGCCCTGTCAACCAGGAAGATGATGCCCTTCCATTCCCCGGTCGGGATGGTCTGCGTCGTGAACCTGGGGTTGTTCTCGAACATCGGCTTTTGCTGGGCGGTCAACGCCTCGATGTAGTCGATCTGTCCGGTCAGCAGCGCCTGTATCCGTGCCTCGCTGTCCGGGATTGCGATCACCTCGACACGGTCGACGCCAGCTCTTTGACCCCAGTAATCCTCGTTGACGACCACTTCGGAAGTTCCTTCGGGATCCAGTCTGCTGAGCCGGAAGGGGCCGGTGCCGATTCCGGTCGTGGCCATGGTGTCACCCGAATCTTCCGGGATCATGATCATCTTCCATTCGGTCAGCGCAATGGGCAGATCCGCATCAGGTTGGTTCAGGTTGAAACGCACCGTGTGGCTGTCGAGAGCCTCGATACTGTCCACTGACTTGATGGTCGAACGGTTTGGCGAATCGACTTCTGGATCCAGGATGCGGCTGATGCTGTAGACGACATCGGCAGCATCGAAGTCCGAGCCATCATGAAATTTGACACCTTCTCGCAGTTGCATGGTCAGGGAGAGGCCATCGTCGGCGATGCTCCACGACGTCGCGAGGTAGGGTGATGCAGCGCCGGTCTCGTCGGTTCGGGTCAACCGCTCGTGTACCAGCTGGTTCATGATGTAGAACGCGTCGACGCCGTGCGCGTCCATGGTCTCGGCGCCTCCCCTGCCAAGACCATGGGAAACCCGAAGAACGGTCTCCGCCATCGCAGTACCGATGAACATCGTCGCACAGAGAACGACCGTTGCCGTCAATTGACTGACTCCCACGGCAATCTGCCGAACGGTTGAATCAGCGTTGTTTTTTCGCATGATGTTGTCCTCCCTTTGGTATCGGATGAGTTCTCTTGAACGCTCGGCGGCGCTCGTCGTTCCGCCAGCTGACGGCGGAATGATGTCAATCCGATTGAAGGGCCAGTCTAGAGCCTTCACCTCAGGAGGTCCATTGGACCGGCTGTGAAGCCGGAACAGGTGTCTGTCTTGTCTCTGATTTGCAAGGATGAATTTCTCAGAGATACTGATGCCTGCGCGCCTCCACGTGGAATGGGAAAACGGCCTGTGGCCAGGGACACCCGCTCGAGAACAGGCAGTCAAGGATCATCCACGACGCAAACAGGGCTGATGTCGTCTCTGGATGCAGACCACGGTCTCGAGACAATCGAACCTCTCCAGACACGTAACCGATCAAGGGCGACGGGCAGAATCCGCCCGCCTCTGCCTGCGCTCCAGATCAGTGAGCGGAATGTGACAGCGGATCGCGTGACCGTCGCCTGTTTTCTGCCATGGCGGTTTCGTCGTATCGCAGATCGTGCCGATCCTGTGCGGGCAGCGCCGCTGGAACGGGCATCCTCTGGCCGGAGGCGAGAGTTCCACCGCGTCTTCCGCCATCAGGACCGGTGCTGAATCGGGGTCCGGCTCGAGCACGGCGCCGAGCAGGACTTCGGTGTAGGGGTGAGAGGGCAGGGAGTAGACCTTGCTGGACGGTCCGATTTCGCACAATCGTCCCTGGTAGAGCACCGCGACCCGACCGGCGATCGCCCGCACCACCGCAAGGTCGTGCGAAACATACACGTAGGCTGCGTTGTGACGGGCCTGGAGTTCCATCAGCAAATCGAGGATCACCGCCTGAACCGAAACATCGAGCGCTGACGTGACTTCGTCGCAGAGAACCAGCTCAGGCTCCGCGGCAAACGCCCTAGCGATGGCAACCCGCTGTTTTTCGCCGCCCGACATCTGGCCGGGCAGGCGGCCGAGGTAGTGGGAACCAAGACGAACTTGTTCCAAAAGGGCGATACTGCGATCCCGCAACTCACCGGCGTCGAGCCCGAAATAGAGCCGCAGTGGCTGGGCGAGCAACTCGGCGACCGTGTGGCGCGGATTGAGCGAGGCATCCGGGTTCTGGAAAATGAGCTGGATCCGGCGCAAGAGATCCGTGTCACGCCGATCGACGGGCGCATTCAGATTCACGTCGTTCTCGAAGGTGATCGCCCCCTTTCGTGGCGGGCGCAACCCGGCGATGGTGTTCAGAATCGACGACTTGCCACTCCCCGACTCGCCAACCAGCCCCAATGTCTCGCCACGGGCTACGTCGAGTACGATATCGTCCACGGTGGGCGTGACGTCAGGTTGTCTTCCGAGAATCTGGTCGATGACACCAGGCTTGGCGTAGCTGATGGAGACCTCGTCGAGGCGCAGGACGGTGTCGGAGAGATCGCGGCTTCGACCATCTCCCTGGCGCGGTGCTTTGGGAGGCGGCAGGTTTTCGACTTTCTCGTGGTAATGACAACGCACGACCTCTCCGGTGGCGGTGGAAACCAGCGGAGGCGAAACGTCGCAGCAGAGCTGTCCGGCCATTGTGCATCGATCCGCAAAGGCACAGCCCTGCACCACCGCGTCCGGCGGTGGCGGGCGACCGGGCATCGATGACGGCACAACCGCTTCCTTGAGCTTGGGGATCGACAGCAGAAGGCCGCGGGCATACGGATGAGCCGGGTTCCTCAGCACCTCACGTGCCGGCCCCTGGAGCACGAGTTCCCCGGCGTACATGACGGCGATGCGATCGCTGACCCGTGCAACAGCGCCCAGATCGTGGCTGACGTAGACCATCGCGGTTCCTGTTTCGCTCGCTAGATCCCGCAACAGTTCGAGAACATGTGCCTGCGTGGTGACGTCAAGTCCGGTTGTCGGCTCGTCGAGCAGAAGCACTTCGGGTTTTCCGGCCAGTGCCATGGCGATGGCGACGCGCTGTTGCTGGCCCCCCGAAACTTCGTGGGGATAGCGCCCCAGGAGTTCTTCGGGTTCCGGCAAACGCACCTGCGACAACAATTCGATGACACGCTCACGGCGCCGCTCCGGTGCAAGAGTCGTGTGGAGTCTCACCGACTCTTCGATCTGGCGGCCAATTCTGGAGGTTGGTGTCAATGCCTGGCCGGCGTTCTGCGGAATCAGGGCGAGATCGCCGCCCCGAATATCTTCGAGGGCGCTGTTGTCCATGGCGAACAGATCGTGTTCCCGAAACAGGACATCGCCTTCCAGAACACGCAGCCCCGATTTCAGGAATCCCATCATGGCCAGAGCCAGGGTGCTCTTGCCGCAACCCGACTCGCCAACCAGTCCAACCGTCTCGCCCTTGCCGAAGCTGAAGTCGACGTTGCGGAGAATTGCCAGGGTGGCGCCGCCGGCGCTGGTAAAGCCGACGCTCAGGTTGTTGACTTCGACCAGCGCGCCCGTCACGGGAAACCTACACCGGAGCCTTTTGGGCCCGGTCGATGCCGAGGGTCTTGGCGAGGGCATCGGCGCTGAGGTTGACGCCGATGATCATCGAACTCAAGGCGATGATCGGCGCCAGCACCGCCCACGGCGCGACGGCCATGTAGCCGCGGCCGTTAGCAATCATCAATCCCCAGTCGGCGGTCGGCGGAGTAATGCCGAAGCCGAGGAACGACAGTGAACTGAATGCCAGGATCATCCACGACCAGCGCATGGCGCCGTCGACCAGCAGCACGTCCCGGACATTGGGCAGGATCTCGCGCCAGACGATGGTCCACATCCTCTCGCCGCGCGCCCGCGCGGCGGTAATGAAGTCCCGTGCCGTCACGTCATGGGTTGCAGCTCTTGAGATGCGAATCACGGAGATGCCGTAGAAGAACGCCAGCGTGGGGATCAGGACGACATCGGCGGTACCCAGAACGGCGATGATCAGAAGCAGGAACAGAATCCAGGGGATTGCCATGAAGGCGTCGACGACCCGCATCACCACGTCATCGGCCTTGCCGCCGATCAGGCCGAGCACCAGGCCGAGCGATCCGCCCCACAACACGGCAATCAGGGTTCCCAGACTGGAAATGACCAATGCTTGCCGCCCGCCCAGCATGGTGCGGGTCAGGACGTCGCGGCCGAGATGATCGCCGCCGAGCCAATGCTCCGGGCTCGGGCCGGCGAGAACCAAATGTGAATTCTGGGTTGTGAAGTCATAAGGCACGATCCACGGCGAGATGACGGCAAGGAGGACATGACCGCCGACGATTGCGAGACCCACCAGGCCGGAAGGCCGCCTGGCCATCTCGCGGATCACTGCGCCGAACCGGAATGCCCTGTTGCCGGGGATCTCTCTCGCTGGATTCGCCACCGCCATGGTGTCAGACCTTCATGGTCCTGAGTCTGGGATTGGCAACCAGGGACAGCAAGTCGGCGACCAGGTTCAGCCCGACGTAGAGTACCGCGAGGATCAGTGCGATCGCCTGGACCAGTGCCAGGTCGCGGTCAGACACCGAATCGAGCATCAAACGCCCCAATCCCGGATAGTTGAAGACGATCTCGATGACCACGGTACCGCCAAGCAGCCATGCGAGTGTCAGCGCCACCAGGTTGATGGTGGGAAGGAGTGCATTGGGCAGCACATGCCTGAACACCACCTGCCAGTAGGGAACACCCTTGAGGATGGCCATCTGCACGTAGTCGCTTGCCAGGACGTCGATCACGCAGGTTCTGACCATGCGCAGAATGTGCGCTGTCATGACGAAAGCGAGCGCAATGATCGGCAGGATGATGTCTTGGAGAAACTCGAAGACAGGGGCATCGGGCCTGGTGATGACAATTCCCGGCAACCAGCCCAGCCAGACGCTGAAGAAGAGAATCAACAGAGTCGCGCTGATGAACTCCGGCAGGGTCATGGCGAAGATCGCGCTCGTGGATATCCAGAGGTCCGCCGCGCGGTCGCGTGTCAATGCGGCGATGACACCGAGCAGAATCGCGATCGGGATCCCGACCGCAGAGGCTGCCGCACCGAGAAGCAGGGTGTTGCGCAGACGAATCTGCACCAGATCGGATATCGGTTTGTGGCGCCGGGACGAAATACCAAAATCACCCTGAAGGGCGCCTCCCGCCCAGATAAAGAACCGCTCGTGGGCAGGCTGGTTGAGCCCGAGGTCTTCGCGGCACTTGGCGAGCCGGGTCTCCAGGGCTGTGTCTCGTCCCAGATAGGCGGTACAGGCGTCACCGGGCAGTGCTTCCACGCCGACAAAGACGATGATTGTGACCATGACAAGCGTCAACACGCCAAGTGCCAACCGGCGCAGTATCAACTTGAACATGGTACCTCCGGATTGCCGCCGGGTACGGTGCTGATCTGAATGGTCCTTTCGACTTGTGCCAGAAACATAGCCCACTTGCGGTGTTCGTGCCAGACACGTTGCTTCATCAAGCACGTTCGGTCGCGTCGACGCGCCCTCTGGCCAGAAAGGTCCGCGGCCTTGGCGCTTGGTGAATTCGTAGCAATTTCGGCGGCCAAGCCTCCCTTGTCATCCTTTCGACCGGTCGATACCTTGTTGTCGATCTTGGCCCTCCAGCGGACGGTCCGCCAGCATGTCGACCACCTACGTTCGCCTTGACGAGGTTTCGGACACGTTGCCGAGCACCTTCTATTACGACCGTGATCACCACGACCGGGAACTCAGGCAGATCTGGTACAGACAATGGCTGCTGGTAGGCCGGTCTGACGTGCTGGCGGCGGTCGGCGACTATCGGGTTGTGGAAGTCGGTGACCAGAGCATCATCATCACGCGCGACGGGAATCATCGGCTGCAGGCCTTTCACAACACCTGCCGGCACCGTGGTTCGGTACTCTGCCAGCAGTCGCGCGGCACATTTCGCGCCGGGCGGATCGTGTGCCCCTATCACGCATGGGCCTACTCGCTTGAAGGCGAACTGACAGCAACGCCCTGGCGTCTCGAGGGTGGCGGGTTTGATAGCGCCAGATATCCGCTTTACAAGGTTGCCGTCGGAGAATGGGCGGGGTTCATTTTCGTCAATCTCGATGAAAATGCACCGCCGTTCGATGACCGGACACTCGGCGACACGCCGGCTCTCCTGGCGAACTGGAATCTGGGAGAGACCGTCACCGTGCACACGATGACGCTGGATCTCGAGTGCAACTGGAAAGCGTTCTGGGACAACTTCAACGAGTGTCTGCACTGTCCCGGCGTGCACCCGGAACTGTGCCGCATCGTGCCGCAATTCCGCGAAGGGCTGGCAACCGGCAACGTCGTGCGCGGTGACGGGGACACCTCTTCGCCCCTCATTGAAGGCGCAGTCACGTGGAGTGTTGGTGGCGCGACAAGTCTGCCGTGGTTCGAGGGACTCACCGAGCGTGAACAGCGTGCCGGCGCGACGTTCGGCGTTTTCCCGCCGAGCGGCTATGTGGTCACGCATGTGGATTATGCCAGGTTGGTACACATGCTTCCCACTGGGCCGGAGTGCACGCGGCTGGAGGTGTCGTGGCTTGTCCCGCCCAAGACCGTGGAGCATCCCGGGTTTTCGGTAGAAAAGCTGATCGAACTCGCCGAAACCGTGGTTCGCGAGGATGGCCGGGCAAGCGAGATCAACCAGAAGGGATTGCGCTCCAACCGGCACATGACCGGCGTGCTTGTGCCGCAGGAAATCTTCGTGCGCGAGTTTCACGACTGGGTGAGAGAACAGTTGGCCGATGCCGACGGTTGAGCCTCTGTCGAAGACACCGTGAAACAGTTGCCGACGTTGTCAGCGTGCTCCGTCGGGAGGCGGAAAGGCTGCAATTCATCCCTGGATGGACCCGTGCGCGCGAGGACTTTGCCGAAAGCCCGGCCCGTGACGCGTGTGTCCGGAGTCAGGCGCTCTTCTGCATTTTCGCTTGACTTTGCGGACCCTTTCCTTCCAGGTAGGCGCGACGTGGTGATTTGTGCCAACCGGCTTGCGGCCACGAAAAACAACTCGCTAAAAGGTTGCGGCCGATCTTCCCGGTGAGGCCGGGGCCCTTCAGGCGGGTTTCGGGAAGGAAGATCACGCGATGGAACAGCCTCCGATCGAATGGCGCCTGCCGACACGCCTGGTGCGTGGTGGCCTGACGCGCAGTCCTCACAGCGAAACCAGCGAAGCCCTCTACCTGACCTCCGGCTATGTCTACGACACGGCCGAGGAAGCGGCGGCGGCCTTCGCCGAAGAGAACCCGCGCTACATTTACTCGCGCTATGGAAACCCCACGGTCTCCATGTTCGAGGAACGGTTGCGCATGCTCGAGGGAGCTGAAGCGTGCCGCGCCACAGCATCGGGCATGGCGGCAGTCTTCGCCGCGCTTGCCTCGATCCTCAAGGCGGGCGACAGGCTCGTGGCATCGCGAGCGCTGTTCGGTTCGTGCCTTCATGTCGTCGCAAAGATCCTGCCGCCCTTCGGAATCGAAACGGTCCTCGTGGACGGCACCGATATCGGCCAGTGGCGCGATGCTCTGAAGGGCGGCGCCAGGGCCGTCTTCCTCGAAACACCCTCGAACCCCACGCTCGAGATCATCGACCTTCCCCAAGTCTGCGCGCTGGCGCACGAGGCGGGAGCGACGGTCGTGGTCGACAATGTCTTCGCTTCACCCCTGTTGCAGAAGCCCCTGGAACTCGGCGCGGACATTGTCGTCTACTCGGCCACGAAGCACATCGACGGCCAGGGCCGCTGCCTCGGGGGTTCGGTGCTGGGCCCGGCGAAGTTCGTGGACGGACCACTGTTCACCTTCCTCAAGCACACCGGCCCCGCACTCTCCCCTTTCAATGCGTGGGTGCTGCTGAAGGGGCTGGAGACCCTCGATCTCCGGATGGCGCGCCACGTGGCAAGCGCCGAGGCCGTCGCCGGCTGGCTGGATGCGCGGCATGGTGTTCGGCGCATGCTCTATCCCTGGCACCCGGCCCATCCCCAGACGGAGCTCGCCCGGCGCATGATGCGCGGTGGGGGCAGCGTCATCGCCTTCGAGGTCGAGGGCGGCCGGCAGCGCGCCTTCAGGTTCCTCAACGCCCTGAAGCTGATCGACATCTCGAACAATCTCGGCGATTCGAAGAGTCTCGTCACGCATCCCGCCACCACGACGCATTCCAAGCTGTCTCCGGAGGAGCGGGAACACCTGGGAATCACGGATGGCCTGGTGCGCCTGCATGTCGGTCTGGAGGACGTCGCGGATATCGAAGACGACCTCGCGCAGGCGCTCGCCGACTGAGACTGACCGGCGTTCATGTGGGGCGAGCCGGGCGCCCCCCGGGACGTGTCAGGAGCGGTTCATGATCGATGGCAGGGAGAGGCGCGCGTGGCGTCCGCCGTCGATCGTGATCACCTGGCCTGTGACGAAACGCGATTCCTCGCTGGCCAGCCAGACGACGACGTCCGCCACGTCGAGCGGATCGCCGACATGGCCCACCGGGTGCAGCCTGCCCAGTTCGGCCATCACGAGGTCGCGGTCGGGGTGCGACTCGACATAAACCCGGTTGAGATCGGTATCGATCCATCCGGGCGCCACCGCGTTGCAGCGAATTCTGTGCGCGCCGAGGTCGACGGCCAGCGCGACGGTCAGCCCATGGACACCGGCCTTGGACGCGGCATAGGCGGTATGCCCGGGATTGCACGCGATACCTTCAAGGGATCCGATGTTGACGATCGCGCCGCCGCCGCGCACCGCCATCTGCTTTACGACGTGCTTGGCCATCAGGAAGGGACCCTTCAGGTTCACCGCCATCATGCGATCCCAGTCGTCCGCGCATTGCTCGGCCAGGGACTTTTCGAACATGATGCCTGCGTTGTTGACCAGGATGTCGATGCCGCCCTCGTCGGCCGTCACGGCCTCGACGAAACCGACGATCGAATCCTCGTCGGTCACGTCCAGTGCCTTCCAGGCCAGGTTCCCGTCCTCGGGGCTTCGCAGATCGCCCGCCACGACATGCGCGCCGGCTTCGGCCAGACGCCGGCAGATCGCAAGGCCGATCCCCTGTGCGCCGCCTGTCACCACGGCACATTTGCCGGCCAGGCGTCCGCTCATCGTGCCGTGTAGCCGCCGTCGATCGAAATGGCCGCGCCCGTGATGTGCAGGCTGTCGTCGGAGGCGAGGAAGATGATCAGCCGGGCGATTTCTTCAGGCTTCGGAATCCGCCCTTGCGGGATGCCTGTGCGGTTGCGCTCCAGCACCTCGTCAGGCGAGTTGCCGGCGCCGCGGTGGCCCGAGACCAGCATCGGCGTGTCGACCGCGCCTGGGCAGACCGCATTCACCCGGATCCCGTCGGTGGCATGATCGAGTGCCAGGGCGCGGGTGAGGTTCACCACGGCTCCCTTCGAGGCACAGTAGGCCGGCATGCCCGGCGTGCCGACCAAGCCCACGGTGGATGCCAGGTTGATGATGGCGCCGCCGCCTGTTTGCTTCATCGTGCGGATCGCCGCGCGCGCCATGAAGAAGGCGCCGTCGAGGTTGGTCGCCATGACCCGGCGCCAGGCCTCGTCGTCGGTGTCAAGGGCGTCGCCACGCCACATGGTGCCGGCGATGTTGGCCACCACGTCGAGCCGACCGTAGGTCGACATGGTGCGGGCGACGGCCTCGTCGCAGAACGAGGACACCGCCACATCCCCAAGGATGACATCGCCGGTGCCGCCGGTCTCCTCGATACGGCGCAAGACCGCCGAGGCCTTGCCGCCGTCCCTGCCGGTCAGCATCACCCTGGCGCCCGCCGCGGCGGCGGCGATTGCGGTCGCCTCGCCGATCCCCGACGTCGCCCCGGTTATGAGCGCGATCCTGCCGTCCAGCGTCCCGCTCACAGTTCAAGTCCTGCCCTGTGGCGGCGGAACGCGAAGTTGGCCCGGACACCCCAGCCGAGAAAGGGCTCGGGGGGCAGACGGTCGGGCCGTCCGGCAGCCAGCATGTAGGACAGGAGTTCGGATTCGTGTCCGACAATCATCTCCGCCAGCAGTTTGCCGCAGATGGTTCCTCGGGCCACGCCGACGCCGTTGTGACAGAAGCTGCCGTAGACTCCCTCGGCCAGTTCGCCGAACACCGGTTCTGCGTTGCGCGACAGGGCGAGAGCACCGCCCCAGGTGTACTCCAGGTCGACCCCGGGCAGCATGGCGAAGCGGTTGGCGAAGGATCGTCGATGTGCCTCGCGAGCCTTGAGTCTCATCGCGTCCTCGCAGTTGAGGCGCCTGGCGAAGCTGTAGATGTTTCGAACCAGGATGCGGTCACCGACGATGCGCCGAACCGTGCTGCCGAAGGGATCGGCCGGAATGATGCCCCAGGAGGCCGCGCCGCCCAGAGCCTCGACTTCGTCCGGCCTGAGCCTGCGCGACAGGCTCCCCCAGGTCGCGATCGGAATGAGGGACTTGCGATAGTAGCCGAACTGGGGCGCGAAACCGTTGTTGGCCAGCACCAGCGTTGCACAGGAGACCGTACCGTCAGCCAGTTCGAGGAGGTGCCGGGGGCCATGAGTGATACCCGTCACAGGTGAATTCTCGTAGACCGTGACGTTCTCCGGCATCGACCGTGCCATGCCTGTCACCATGGCGGCCGGCTGGACCTGGATGGTGCCGGGCGTGTGAAGACCCTGGATGTAGAAGTCGGTGCCGGTGATCGCCTTCATCTCCGCAGCGTCGATCCATCGGTAGTCCGCGCCGAGCAGATCGAGGTTGCCGCTGTAGGCCTTGATGAGCACCCGGCCACGCTCAGTTGCGGCGCCGTGGATCTTGCCTTCCTCGCGCCAGTCGCAATCGATCTCCTGCTCCGTCACGATGGCGCGCAGATAGTCCTGTCCCGCGCGGTTCAGGGCGATCTGCTGCCTTTCCGCATCCAGGGAACCGGCGAAGTTCCTGGCGCGGATGTTGTGGGCCTGGTCGATGGCGAAGCCAGAGGAGCGCCCGGCGGCGTTGTTGCCGATCCGCTCGGCGTCGATCAGGACGACACGGGCCTCAGGGTCGAGTTCGCCGAGGCGCCGCGCGGCCGCCAGTCCGGTGTATCCACCGCCGACGACCGCGTAGTCGACGCAGATCGTGCCGGCTGCCCGGTTCGCCGGGGGCCGCGGGGGCAGGATCTCCAGCCATCCGTTCTGGTTGTCGGACCTGGGCAGGACCCCGATCTTCACGAGGAGAGATCCACCCGGATGGTCGTGGTTTCGCAGTGCTGGTCAAGGACGGCCATGCGAACGTCGATGACGTCCGTGGTCGAAGAGGACGGGGTGGTCGCCGGATGGGTCCTTGCCATCGGATTCCGCTTTACGACCCGGCGGCAGGACTGTACGAGCCAGTCGCCCGGTCGCGCTCTTCCTGCCAGTCCCGCCAAACCTGCCGTTCTGCCTTGCTGCGGTTGACCGGCAGCTTGGAAAGAGCCATGCGCAACTCTTGCTGTGCCGGATCGGGCACAATGGGCAGCGGCTTGCGCGGCGGACCCATGTCGCGTCCCGAGAGCCGTGTCGCCTCCTTGACGCCACTCATGTAGTCGACCTCGTGGCCGTTGCCCCACAACCATGAGCAGACGGCGCGCATCCCCTCCCACAGGGCCAGCGCCTCGCCATGTTCGCCGTCAGCGATCAGGTCGTAGAGTCTGGCGCACTCTTGGGGCATGAAGTTCGCCGCGCCCCAGATCATGCCGATACAGCCCGCCATCAGGGCATGGGGCGCATAGGGATCGGTCCCGTTGAAGACGCCGCCGCCGCAGGCGATGAGATTCTGCAGTGCCGGAAAGTCGCCGGAACTGTCCTTGACGTAATCGAGGTTCTCCACCTCGATCAGGCGGCGGTAGAGATCGACAGACAGCGGTGCCGCCTGTTGCGGCACGTTGTACATGACCACCGGAATGCTGATTGCCCTGGCGATCGCCTCGTAGTGATGGAACACGCCGCGTTCGCCGGGAGGCTCGAGAAAGGGAGGCATGACCATGACCGCGGCAACGCCGCAGTCCTCCGCTGCCCGTGCCTTGGCGATGCAGTCGGCCGTGCTCAGCGCGGTGGTCTGCGCGATCATCGGCACGCGGCCATCGACGTGTCGGACACCCTCGCGGATGAGAAAGGCGCGCTCGTCGTCTCTCAGGTAGGCGTACTCGCCGGTTCCCGAGCACAGCACGAGACCATGCAGGCCCGCCTCGATCATGTCGTCGATATGGGCCCTGTAGCGCCCCGGATCGATCGTCTCGCCGTCGTCCTCGAAGGGCGTGCACATGGCCGCGAAGATGCCGCGCAGTTGGGTCATGTTCTGTTCTCGCCATCCCTGGAGCAGCAGGTGTGCTGCTGCCCGTCGATGATAGTCAGGACCCGTGGTGTCAACAAGAAACGAATGGGTCGCGTCATGCTGCCTTCCCGCGATCGACTCAACCGTAGGACGCGACTGGAGGACCGAGTCGCTCGGGCAACGGCGTGACTCCCAGGCCCGGTCCTTCGGGCAGCGCAATTCGACCGTTCGAAATCTCGATGCCGCCTTCGGGGTCGTAGTGGAACCCGGTGTAGGGTTGCGCGATCCACACCCCTTCGTTGAGATGCGGTTCCACCGTCGATCCGGCATGGACGCAGGCGGCTGCGGCGATGTCACTGCCGAAACTGTCGTCTGAGGTATGGGGAAGGGACCATACCCTGCAGATATCGCGCGCCGTGCGCAGGTGACCGAGGCCGCCAAGCCGTCCGACCTTGAATCCGAAGCCGTCGCAGAGGCCGGAACCGACGGCGTAGAGGACATCGCCGAGGCTTTCCGTGCTCTCGTCGAGGTAGACCGGGTGTTCGAGTTGCGGACGGATGCGGGCGAGTTCCGCCATGGTGTTGCAGGGCTGCTCGAGAACGATCGGGATATCGGCACAAGCCTTCGACAACTGCAGGGCGTCACGGGTCGTCCAGCCACGGTTGGCATCGGCGACGAGCCGGACCGTCGTCCCGACGGTCTCCCAGACCCTGCGGATCGTCGCGATGTCGGCGTCAACGGAGCGGCCACCCACCTTGATCTGCAGGCGCGCGAATCCCTCTTTGCTCTTCTCCAGGGCAAGGCGAGCGATCTCGTCAGGCTCGCCTACGCTGATGGCATAGTAGGATGGAACCTCCGCGACGACCGCGCCGCCGAGAAGGTCGCAGACTCTGACACCGTGGACCTTGCCCAAGAGATCCCAGTGCGCCATGTCGACCACGGCCTTCGCGTAGTTGTGACCGTTGAGATGGGCGTTCATGTTCCGGTGGAGGCCGTTGGCGTTCAGCGGATCCTCGCCGATGAGGTGAGGGGCCAATTCGGCAAGCGCAGCCCGGGCGCCGAGCGCGTGCTCGGGCTGGTAGGTCGGGCCGACGGGACAGGTCTCGCCGTAGGCCCTGAGACCGGTATCCGTGACGAGTTCGAGGACGGTGGAGTCCACCTCATCGAGGCTGGCGCCCGACATGATGTAGGGCCCGTTCCGGATACGCAGTTCGATCCGGTGGACGTGCAGTTCGGCGATCTTCAAGAGGCAGAAGCCAAGAGTGGAATCAGGATCAGCCTAGCGCTGTGGAAACCGGTGCGAAAGTTCTTCCAAGGAGGCCGGAATGTGGTGGTCTTACGTCCGGTACGGGCGCGGCGCACAACTCCTCGATTCAGGCTCACTGCCACGTCGAGCCGCGGTTCAGCAATCGTCGCCCACTTGAGGTGGCAATGCGGCCCTGACATCGGTGAGAGCGAAGTCCGATCCCTTGAACAGCAACGGCCCGCCTGTCGTTTCGGCAAGCTCGAAGCAATTGCCGGCGGATGATTGCGCTTTCCGTACCGGCACCGCGCTGCGATGGCGTGTCGCCTCCGCCTTGCCGAACAAGGTGGCAGGGCCTTCGGAGGTATCGATGATTACTTGGGCAGGCCTCGCTCGTCATAGAGCCGATCGCCATGTTCGACTGCGGACGGTCCGGGTTTCAGCAGAACTGCACAGCGCTGTCCGATCGCGTGTAGTTCCTGAGCCAGGGCATCTGCGTGCCGGCGTTGTCGCTCCCGCGCCAGACGCTCACGCAGCGCGGCGGTGATCGCGCCCGTCGTGGTATCGCCGGTCAGTCGGGCCACCTCGCGTGCCAGCCTGCAGGTCTCCTCGTTCGTAATGTTCAGGCTCATGGCATTCTCGGCAGGAAATTGCGAAGCAGTGTACCTGTTCCATCGATGAAGACGAACGCAATGCGCGCTTCGACCGTGGATCCGGTGCTGCCTGCGGCGCTGCGTCATTTCCGGTGCACATCCGCTTCCAGGATGACTGGCCGAGATCGTCACGCACGATCGGCGGCCCTGCCGCCGCACCCGACGTCAGTCAGATTGCCAGATGCATGTCTGCCATTGGTTCGGCAGTGAAAGGCCGGTTGCTTTCTCCAGCACGGCGTCACAGGTAATCTGGCCTCACGCAGGGAGTTCTGCAGATGACCGCCGGTGATGTTGTCGACAAGCCGCGAAGACGCCGCGGACGGGACGCGCGCAAGCAGGCCCGCACGGCGCGGCCGGCCCGTTTCCTGCCCGAACTCGACCGCAGGATTCCGGTGATCGACCTCATGACGCCTGACCAGGTCGAGCGCATCCACGATGCGACCATGACGCTGCTCGAGACCAAGGGAATCGAGTTCCGGGACGATGAAAGCGCGGCCCTGTGGAAGGCCGCCGGAGCCTCGGTCGAGGGCTACAGGGTGCGCATCGACCGGGGCCAGCTGCTGGAACTGATCGCAACGGTTCCCGAGAGATACACCATGGTCGCCCGCAATCGGTCACGCTCGGTCACACTGGGTGGATTGAAGCAGATCTTCACGCCGGCCTACGGCTCGCCCTACGTACTCGACCTCGACGGCCGGCGCCGCTACGGAACCCTCGCTGATTTCGACGCCTTCGCCAAACTGGCTCACCTGTCACCGGCCATGCATCTTTCCGGCGGCGTGTTGTGCGAACCGATGGACGTTCCCGTTCCGAAGCGCCATCTCCACATGGTCTACAGTCTCATCAGACACTCGGACAAGCCTTTCATGGGTATGGTGACAGCCCGCGAGCGGGCCGAGGACACCGTCGCCATGGCGAAGATCCTGTTCGGTGCCGAGTTCGTCGAGAACAACACCGTCATGACGTCCATTGCCAACTGCAACTCGCCTCTGGTGTGGGACCAGACCATGCTCGATGCGGCCAAGGTCTATGCGTCCGCCAACCAGGCCATGCTCTACACGCCCTTCGTGCTGGGTGGCGCCAGCACGCCGGCGAGCACCGTCGGCTCACTGGTCCAGATCAACGCCGAGGCACTGGCCGGAATCGCCTTCTCGCAGCTGGTCCGCCGCGGCGCGCCCGCCGTCTACGGTCAGTGGCTGGCGACGGTCTCCATGAAGTCCGGAGCACCCATGGCGGGAACGCCGGAGATCTGCCACATGAACATGCTGGTCGGCCAGATGGCCCGCCACTATCGTCTTCCGTGGCGCTGCAGCGGCGGCTGCTCGAGCGCCAAGATCGTCGATGCGCAGGCCGGCTACGAGGCCGCGCGCAACATGTACGGCGTGATGATGGCGGGCGCCAACTTCGTTCTCTCGACGACGGGCTACATGGAGGGGGCGCTGACCCAGAGCTATGCGAAGTTCGTGCTCGACGCCGAACAGATGGAGATGTTCTACAGGCTTGGCCAGGGCGTTGAATTCGGCGAACTCGACGCCGCCCTCGAGGCGATCGGCGAGGTCGAGGCCGGCGGACACTACCTCGGCACGAAACACACGCTCGACAACTTCGAACGGGCTTTCATGATGCCCGAACTGATGAACCACGACAGCTTCGAGCAATGGGAGGCCGAAGGGAGCCTGGATGCAGGCGTGCGTGCCGCCGCCCGAGTGCGGCAAATGCTCGAGGAGTATGTGCCGCCGCCGCTGGACGAGGCCGTCGACGAGGAGTTGCGCGACTTCGTCGCCCGCCGCGAGAGGGAGCTGCCTGACGATGTGAGGTAGAAGAGGCTGTCTGTCGCCCGATACAAGGCGTGTGTCGCACGGACCGGAGTCGATCGAGGCGATCAGCACGATGCAGGAGCGGCCCGGTCGGCGTGTTCGCCTGATGGCCCGCTTCACCGTGTGCGACGGGGATTGCGTGCCAGAGCTACAATTTCGAGCGCTTGTTCAGAACCATTCACGTCAACCCGAACGTCGCTCTCGGTCGCCTGAAGC
Source organism: bacterium (assembly GCA_028821455.1). GTDB lineage: Bacteria > Pseudomonadota > Alphaproteobacteria > SP197 > SP197 > SP197. The sequence continues at coordinate 44,023 of JAPPGE010000090.1, forward strand.
AGCCTTTCAGGCGCAATGTCACTGCTCGCGCCTCTTCCGGTTCCGCCTGGGAAGGGTGCAATGTCACGACGAGCCGATCCTTGTCCGCACCTGCACAGGGTATGTGACGGAGTTTTTCGTCTGACATCAGCTCATGCAAACAAGTGCATTTCTGCAACACATGCTGCGTTGCGAACATCGTGAACGGGCTCTTACTGACGAATTGCCCGCCGGGTCGTTCGGCCTGAGCGCACGATCTGCGGTTGCTTCCGACGTCCTTGAGGGTCCGGTTGACTTCGCAGTTGCCAAGTCACCAGTATCCCCGGTAACCGGCAACGGGGGACCAGCGAGGTCTGGTTGGTTCCGTAGCCTCCAGGTTGCCAGTATCGAGAGGACCGCCGTGACCGAGGGCATGTGTTTCATTGGCCCCGCAGCCCCCAAGTCGCCAAGTTCCTTCGCCGCCGATGGCGATTGCGTCGTCATGGCCGCTGCTTCGCAGGACGTCGAGACCACGTTCGACATCCAACCCCAGGGACTTGGCCTGAATATCCGAAAAGATGCCCACGGACAGATCCATTGCTGCGTTGGCTTCGATAGCGGCAGCTGTCATGGGGAGACGGGCGAGTCCTGCTCAGGCTCGAGCGAGTTCCACGATACGGCCGATGCCGAAGCGGATGGCGGTCGTTTTGCTCCGGTTCGCGGCAGGAGGCGTCGCCAAGGATGCCTCGCCTGGTGTGGAAAGGCAGGCCGGGCCATCGCTCGCGTCAAGCCGACGCCCCGCTTCGAGCTCTGTGCACCGTGACCGCTCTCCCTGTCATTATCGACTGTGACCCGGGCAAGGATGACGCCTTTGCCCTGTTTCTGGCCCTTGCGCTGACCGAGGTATTCGACGTACGGGCCGTCACGACGGTCGCCGGAAATGTTCCGGTCGATCGCACCGCCCGGAACGCGCGGCGCATCGTCGAGGCAGCCGGTTGCCCCGATGTTCCCGTCTTCGCCGGGTGCGCACGGCCCATGCTGAAGACCCTGCAGACGGCCGAAGAGGCTCACGGACACGATGGACTTGGTGGAGCCGGGCTGCCCGAGCCACTGATGGAACCGCAGGCCAGCCATGCCGTAACCGCCCTGATCGGTTTGCTCGACGACATGACTTGGCCCACAACGATTATCGCGCTCGGACCTCTCACCAACATCGCGCTGGTGCTGATTGCGCGCCCTGACCTCGCGGCCAGGATCGGCCATCTCGCGGTCATGGGCGGCACGCGGGACAGGGGCAACGTGACCGATTTCGCGGAGTTCAACATCCACGTCGACCCCCACGCCGCCGATGTCGTGCTCTCCGTGGCGGCGCCCGTGTCGCTTGTCACCCTTGATCGCACGCGGTTGCTCAGACCTCCGGAGGCCTGGATCGAGGGCATGCGCGAGTGCGGCCAGCCCGGGATGGCGCTGGCCTCGATGTGGCGGGAGTTTCCGGTACCCCTCCATGACGTTGCGGCGACCTCGATGCTGGCCTGGCCCGACCTGTTCGACTTTGAGCCATGCACCATTCGGGTCGAGACCCGCGACACGCCGCAGCATGGTCGGACAATCTTCACGCGTGGATCGGGGTCGGCGAGAATCGTCGCGGCGATCGACAGGGAGGGGTTGTTCGGGCGACTGAGGCAGGCCATGGAACGCTACGCGACGCAGGCCGTGACCGTTGCGGGAACGCCGGGCTAGGGGCGGGACCTTTGGGCGAAGGCGTTCTCACTCCCCAGACCCAGGCGTTTCACGGCACGGCGCCGCTCCCGCGGCGCGAACTGAAGACGCTGATGCGGCGCTCCGATCTCCCGGCTCTCATCCGTCTGCCGCTATGGTACGGCGTGCTGGCCTCCACGGCCCTGCTGGTGTGGACGGCGCTCGGCACCTGGTGGGTCGTTCCCGCGATGTTCGTCCACGGCGTGGTTCTGGTCCATCACTTCTCGCTGCAGCACGAGTGCATACACTTTACCGCGTTCCGCACGCGACGGATCAACGAGTGGGTCGCGGCGTGGTGCGGCTTCTGGATTTGCGTCCCGCCCATCTACTTCCGCTACGAGCATTGCGATCATCACACGCACACGCAGATCGTGGGTCGCGATCCCGAGTTGATCCCCCTGTCCGGTTCCGTTTGGGGGCATGTTGCCTATCTGTCGTCCGTACCCTACTGGCGCGGCATGCTGGGCGGCCTTCTCAACCACGCACGGGGGCGCCTGAGCGCAGCCGAGAGGCGCTTCGTTCCGCCGGAGGAGCGAAGGGCGGTCGCGTTGGAGGCGCGCGTGTTCCTCGCTCTCTATCTCGCCGTTGCCGCGGCCATGGTCGTCTTCGACTGGTGGGCGCCGCTCTGGTTCTGGTGGCTGCCGGTCTTCCTGGGCGAACCCGTCATGCGTCTCATCCGCATGACGGAGCACGTCGGCCGGCCCAATGTGCGCGACATGACGACCAACACGCGCACCACCCTGGTGTCCTGGCCCTGGCGCTTCCTGGCGTGGAACATGCCGTTCCATGCGGAACACCACTTCGCTCCGTCGGTTCCGTTCCATGCCCTGCCCGCGCTTCACGAGAAACTGAAGGGACGCCTCTACGTCGAAGCCGGTGGCTACCTCGGCGTCCACCGGGGTATCGTTGACCAGATTACGGGCCGGGCTGAGCGCCTCGGCAACCACGTAGGCACCGATGCGAGATGAACGTTGGCGAGATCTGATCGCCGTCGCCCGTCTTGATCGCGGAGATGTGACGCCCGCGCTTCTCGACGGTCGACATCTGGCCGTCTACGACACCCCGGGCGGCATCCACGTGACGTCGGCCCGCTGCAGCCATGGCGGCGCAGATCTGTGCGACGGCTATCTCGACGGTTTCCGGATCGAGTGCCCGCTGCACCAGGGGTGTTTCGACATCCGCTCCGGCGAGGCCACCGGTCGTCCGGCGACGCGGCCCATCAGGGTCTATGTCTGCCGTGTCGTTGACGGGATGGTGCAGATCGACTGGACGTAGGCACGATCATCCACACCGGCTGCGGGACGGCCCCGCGTCCCGGCGTCATGGGCGGCCCTTGGTCCTACAGACGCAAACGAAAAGGGCCCGGCGAACGCCGGGCCCTTCGTATCGTACCGGGAACGATCAGACGGTGCCTTCGGCGAACCACCAGCGCTCCGGTGCGCGGTTCCCGTCAAGCGACCACTCGCCCGACACGCTCTCGGTGTGCCGCACGTTGAGCCCGGTGGCCCAGATGTAGTTGCGGAAGAACGGCACGATCGTGCCGCCGTCGTCACGCACGAGCCATTGCATCTCGGAGTACATCTCCGCGCGGAGATTGTCGTCGAGTTCGGCACGAGCCTGGATCAGCAACTCATCGAAGCGCCCGTTCTGCCAATGCGCGTCGTTCCAGGGCGCGGGGCCGTAGTAGCCCAGCGAGAAGATCATGTCGGGCGTGGGACGCGGACCCCAGCCGCACAGGACGAACGGCTTGACGAGCCAGACGTTCGACCAGTAGCCGTCTTCCGCCTCGCGGATGACGTTGACGTCGATGCCCGCGGCCTTGGCCTTCTCCTGGTAGAGGACCGAGAAATCGACGCCGCCGACGAACGGCACTTCCGAGGTCGAGAAGTCGACGGCGAGGCTCTCCATGCCGGCCTGCTGGAGATGCCACTTCGCCTTGTCGGGATCGTACACCCGTTGCTCGATATCGGGATCGAAGTAGGGCATCGTCGGAGGGATGGGATGATCGTTGCCGACCGTGCCATGACCGCGCAGCACGACGTCGAGCGCGGCCTCGCGATCGAGGGCGTGCTTCAGGGCCAGACGGACGTTGACATCGTCGAACGGCGCAACATCCGTGTGCATGGGCATGCTGGCGTGCTGGCCGGTCGCAATCTCCTCGACGATCACATTCTGGTTCTGGGCGAGGAGATCCGCGGTCTTCGGGTCGGCCTCGATCATGGCGTCGAACTGGCCGGTCTGAACACCTGCCTCGCGCGCGATCACATCGGTCACCTGATGGATCTCGACGGTATCGAAGTTCGCCTTGCCCTCCTTGTAGTAGTTGGGGTTCCTCGAACCGATGCCCACGATGCCCGGTTCGAACTCCTCCAGCACATAGCCGCCCAGGCCGACTCCGCTCCAGTCGATGCTGCCCGCGCCATCGGACGGGAACATGACGAAATGATAGTCGGTCATGATGTAGGGCAGATCGGCGTTGCCGGTCTCGAGATCGATCCGCACGGTGTGGGCGTCCTCGGCCGTGATGTCGGTTACCGTCGAGAGCAACGCCGTGCCGCCCGAGGTCGAGTTCGGGCCGCGGTGATGGTTGAGCGAGGCAACCGCGTCGTCGGCCGTGAAGCTCTTGCCGTTGTGGAACTCCACACCCTTGTGCAGCTTGAAGAACCAGGTCTTGGCGTCCGGCGTCGCTTCCCAGCTCTCGGCGGCATCGGGACCCAACGTGTTATCGGGTGTGATTTCAGTCAGATTGTTGGTGATCATCCGCGGCAGGAAAATCTGGAAGGTCGACTCGTAGGTCGCCGGATCCAGGCTGTCGGTGGTGTTGCCATCGTCCACCGCAATACGGAACGTGCCGCCCTTCGTCGGCGTTTCGGCAAGCGCGGCGCTGTTCGCGAGTGTGCCAGCCGCGGCGGCCGTCACGCCGAGCGCGGTCGCCTGCTGGATGAAGTCGCGGCGGTTGATGCGACCGTCAAGCGCCGCGCGTTTCAGATCTTTCAATGTGGTCATGAATCCTCTCTTGGCCTAGTTCCAGTCCGGGACGCATACCCGCCCTCGGGACTGGGGAGAGGGTATCTCCGATCATGATCCGAAGTAAAATCCGGGATGTGCCGCCGGCGCTGCAGGCGGAGAAGGGCCGGCCGTGATTGACGCCGGTCGGGACCATTTCGCTGGCCGCCCGGCGCCGAAGCGGGTGGCCTGCCTACAGGTGTGGGCAGTATGCAGGACTCGCAGATCGTCGCCCGGGAGGTCGCGGGGCGTGCCGGCCTTCGAGAAACCGCAGTGGACCCTCGGCGGCGGCACGGGCATCGCAGGGATCGTCGGGCCGGAAGGTCAAGCAGGTTGCGGCCGAACAGAGTCCGGTCCGGCATGGCGCAACCCCATCTCCGGACTCCCGGCGTCCTCACGCGAGACGACCTCTGCTCGAGGAACACGGCGGTCGTCGCGCCCGGTCGAATCGATCGCTGTGCGCGTGGCACGCGAACAGCGGCACGGCTCGTCGTGTTGCATGTTCACGCACAGACTTCCGTCGGCGAATCGTTCCTGCATCGCTCACCGATCGACTCCGCCTTGTCCCCTGAATTCACGGAACCGACCGGGGCCGGGCCCGATGGGGCAGTGGTGAGAGCCATGAGCGGCCGGTCGTGGTTCGCCGCGGCCCGCGACGACGCCCGCGAGAGCGGCAATCCCTCCCCGCGCGGCGACCGAACGGGCGACACGAAACCGGGTGAACCGTGAGGATCTTTTCGCCGGAAGTCCCGGTGATGTAGTGTTCGAGCCCGAATTCGGCCTTGGGAGGACAGTGTGAGCGCATATGCCGATCTTGAAAGGCGCTTGGCGCAGCGCGAGGTCATCCTGCTCGATGGCGCCATCGGTACCAGGCTCCAGAGCATGGGCGTGCCCATGTCCGGGCTTGCCTGGGCAGCGGCCGCGCTGGAAACCCACCCCTTCACCGTGCGGCGCATGCACGAAGAGTACATCGCGGCCGGCGCTGACATTATCACCACAAACACCTACTCATCGGCGCGCCACAACCTCGAGCCCATTGGTCTGGGCGACAAGCTTGTCGAACTCAACTTGCGCGCCGTCATGCTGGCAGAGGACGCCCGCGACAGGAAGGCGAGGGGCCGCCCGGTGCTGATTGCCGGCTCCGTCTCGAACTTCGGCCTGCGGGTCGCCTGCGAGGGAGACTACGAGGAGCGGCGGAGCGAGACGTCCGAGGCCCAGGCCCGGGCGAATCTCCGCCAGCAGGCCGACTTGCTGGCCGAGGCCGGAGTCGATTTCCTGATCGCCGAATCGACCGGTGGCAATGTTCATCGCAAGTGGGTTGTCGAGGCGTGCCTGGCGACCGGCCTGCCGGTGTGGCCCGGCTTCAAGGTCAGGCAGGACGAGGGCGAAGAGATGCCCCGGCTCGGCTATTCGTCGCCCCAGACCATCGCCGAGGGTTTCGACGAGGTGATGGCGCTCGGCGGCGACGTGGTTTGCCTCTTCCATTCGCCGATCAGGGCGACCGACGCGGCACTCGACGTCGTGCGCGCCAGGTGGCAGGGACCGGTCTGCGTCTACCCCGAAGCCGAGCGCATGGATTATGTCGATACCTACCGTGACCGGGGAAGGGCGACTCCGGTGACGCCCGACGAGTTCACGGCATGGACCAGGGAGTGTGTCGCGGCCGGCGTGCAGGTGGTAGGAGGTTGCTGCGGCATCGAGATCGAGCATATCCGGCCGTTGCGCGACGCACTGCCGACACATCTTTCCTGACGGCGTCGAACGCCTGCAGCTCGCCCCGGGACGGGCTTCGCCGACGGCCCGGTCCGTGACGGGAACATCCCCGCCGGACCGATTGCAGACGTCGTCGAGCGCCGCCTCGCCTCTGCTGGCAGACCGCGCCGGCATCGGCAAGAGCAGGGGCGCTGATCAGGCGGAAGGGGCGGCCGCTGCGGCCGACATTCGGGTTGGCGCGATCGGCTCCGGGTACCTCACTGCAAGAAACCGGACGTCATCCGGTTTCTCTTCCTGCGCGTTGTCCCCTTGCGGATCATGCAGGCACCGGCATGAGCGGCAGACATGCCGGGGCAACTGCGTAGGGAGGTTGTCGGGTCCGTGAACGGCCCGGTCGATCGAAGGAAGGCGGCGTGACGATGTCAACCTCTCCATGTAGAGTCCCGATGACCATGGATCAGGAGAAGGGTTGCAGTACCGGGAAGGCTCCGCGCCGGGTCGCTCGACCTTGCGCGGACTGTCTTGGCGGAGGGGACATTCATCGAGGCCGCCAGGATTGCCGAAGGTCTCGGAACGCCGGCCGGTTTCATGTTGGCAGCGTGGTCCCTGCAGGTCCATGGCCACTTTGTCTCAGGAGAGGACCAGAGGGGCCGGCACCTCGGACAGGCCATCGATCTTGCAACCGAAGCCTCCAGTGCCGACTCGGACAACGCCAAAGCCCAGGTACAGTTCGCCACCGCCATCGGCCGCCATGCGGAGGCGATCGTTTCCTTCGAGGCATCGAACCAGGCTGGCAACAGGACCCGGACCGATGGTCAGGAGAGTTGAGATGAACGGTGACGACCCGCTGTTTACAGACATCTACCAGGTGGACGTGCCCGAATCATGGACGGATCACTACGGCCACATGAACGAAGGATACTTCGTGGTTGCGGCCAGTGACGCCTCATGGGCGTTCCAGGCTCACCTCGATATCGGCACCGCCTACTACGACAGGACAGGATGCGCCCTGGTGACGGTGGAAACGCATGTCCGCTATCTTGCAGAAGTGTCGAGGGGCGAAAGTCTTTCCTTCGACAGCCTTGTCATCGGACATGATGCCAAACGCCTCCACATCGGTCATGTCTTTCGTGTCGGTGAACGACCGTGCGGGACCATCGAGTGCATGTGGCTCCATCTCGATCACCGGGCGGGACGAACGAAGCCCTTTTCGCCGGACATCGATTCACGCCTTGCGGCGCTGGCATGGGAGGAGCCGCCGGAGTGGGCCGGGCGCCATATCGGGCTCGCCAGGGGCGCGCGCCGGTGAGCCGCAGTCCGGTGACTCCAATCCCCGGTCGCTCTGCGCTATAGTATCGCTCCAGAGAACAGTCATCACCGGCACATGGCCCGTGATGAATCCGGCACCATGAAATTCTCCCACATTCTCGCTGTTGTCTTCGCGATAGGTGCTGCAGCTTGGGTGCTGTCCGGCAATCTCGGCGACGATGTGCCCGCAGCAGAGGGCGATGCAGAGCCTGCGCCGGAAACCGTGATCGAGGCGTCGCCTGCCATCTCTGTCAGGGTCGCGACGAGTGTCGCGACACCCCATGCGCTCGAACTGACCCTGACGGGACAGACGGCCGCCGAGAGAATTGTGGCGATCAGCGCACGGACAGGGGGTCGTGTCGACTCCGTTGAGGTACGGGAGGGTGATTTCGTTGACGCCGGCGACCTGATCGTCCGGTTGGCCCCCGACGATCGCATGGAACGCCTGGAGAGGGCCCGGTCAAGCGTCCGTCTGCGTGAAATCGAACATGAGGCGGCGTCCAGGCTGGCAGAGAGCGGTTGGCAGTCAGAAGCCGCGGAGGCCGAAGCGCTGGCCCAGCTCGACCAGGCGCGGTCCGACCTCGCGGCCATCCTTCTCGAAATCGAGCGCACGCGAATCAAGGCGCCGATATCGGGCATTCTCGAGGAACTCGACGTCGAGGAGGGATCGATCGTCTTCAGCGGTGCAGTCGCCGACACGCTCGGCAAGATCGTGGATCTCGATCCGATCACCGTTGTCGGATTTGTCAGCGAAACCCGGGTGGCGAGCATCGAGACAGGGGTCCGGGGCATGGTGACACTGGCGACGGGAGAGACCGTGACAGGAGTGGTGCGCTACATCGCCAGAACTGCTGATGAACGGACCCGGACCTACAGGATCGAACTGGACATTCCCAACCCGCAGCACACCATTCCGGCTGGCATGACAACGCTTGTGAGGCTGCCGCTGGCGACTGTCCCCAGCCACTTCCTTTCACCTTCGATCCTGTCTCTCGATGACGCTGGCACGCTCGGCGTCAAGATCATCAGCGGGGAGTCGACGGTCCGCTTTCTTCCGGTGACGATCATTTCTGCGGAAGCCGATGGCTATCACGTCGCCGGGCTCCCTGAACGGGTGACGCTGATCACCGTCGGTCATGAATTCGTCAGCGACGGAGAATCCGTCACTCCGGTCTACGTCGACAGTTCTTCGGGGACATTGTGAACGCCCTCATCAACGCAGCTCTCGACCGTCCCCGTACGGTCATGCTCACCCTCGTGCTGCTCCTGGTCGTCGGCGTGTCGGTCTACATCGCGATCCCGAAAGAGTCCGATCCCGACATCAACATCCCCATTATCTACGTGTCGATGCACCACGAGGGAATCTCGCCCGATGATGCGGTCAGCCTTCTGATCAAGCCCATGGAACAGGAGCTGCGCGGAATCGAGCATGTCAGTGAAGTCAGATCGACGGCGTTTGAGGGCGGCGCCAATGTCACTCTCGAATTCGAAGCGGGATTTGATCCCGATACCGCCCTGGAAGATGTCCGGGCCAGGGTCGACATCGCCAAGACTGACCTGCCTGACGACACGGATGATCCCACTGTGCACGAGATCAACCTGTCGCTGTTTCCCGTGCTCGTCGTGAGCCTGTCGGGCAACGCGCCGGAACGGACCATGCTGCGTCTGGCCCGCACGCTCAAGGACAACATCGAGGGTGTCAGCGAGGTTCTCGAGGCCGTCATCAAGGGAGACCGCGAGGAGGTCGTCGAGGTCATCGTCGATCCGGTCATCCTGGAGAGCTACCGGCTCAATGTCGTGGAGATCGCGCGGGACATCAGCCGGTCCAACCGGCCGGTGGCCGTCGGTCTGATGGACACCGGTGCCGGACAGTTCGCCATCAAGGTTCCTGGGCTTATCGACGACGTGGATGACTTCCTGGGTCTGCCCCTCAAGATCGAGGGCGATGCGACCGCCAATGTCGGCGAACTGGCAGAGGTCAGGCGGACGTTCAAGGATGCCCGGGTCCATGCACGGGTGAAGGGTGAGCCGGCACTGACCATCGAGGTGTCCAAGAGAACCGGCGAGAACATCATCGAGACCATCGAAAAGGTGAGGGCCGTCGTGGCGGCAACAAGCGCCGGCTGGCCGCCGAGCGTGAAGGTCGCCTTCTCGAGGGACGAGTCGAAGGGCATCCGGCTCATGCTGGCCGATTTGCAGAACAACGTGATGACAGCCGTGCTTCTCGTGATGGTCGTGATCGTGTGGTGTCTGGGCTGGCGATCGGCCGCCCTTGTCGGCGTCGCCATACCGGGGTCGTTCCTGACTGGAATTCTGGTTCTTGCGATTGCCGGCCTGACCCTCAACATCGTCGTGTTGTTCAGCCTCATCCTCGCGGTCGGCATGCTCGTCGATGGCGCCATTGTCGTCACCGAGTATGCCGACAGGAAGATGTCCGAAGGCCTCGATCGCCGCGCGGCCTACTTTGCCGCCGCCTCCCGCATGGCCTGGCCGATCACCGCCTCCACCCTGACGACACTCGTGGCGTTCTTTCCCCTCATGTTCTGGACGGGAATGGTCGGCGAATTCATGAAGTACCTGCCGATCACCCTGATTGCCGTTCTCTCCGCGTCGCTTGCCATGGCGCTCATCTTCGTGCCCACCCTGGGATCGTTGTTTGGCAAGAGCACCGGGCATGACAGCGACCAGGCACGGGCCCTGTCCGAGGACTCTGGCGGCAGCCTCGATGGCGTGCGCGGCTTTACCGGCATTTATCTCGGGACTCTGCGCGTCCTGCTGCGCCACCCGGTCAAGGTTCTCCTGGTCTCGGTCCTGTTGCTGGCCGGAGTGCAGGTCGCCTACGCCCGCTACGGCAACGGTGTCGAGTTCTTTCCCGATATCGAGCCCGAAAGGGCGGCGTTCCAGATTCATGCCAGGGGCAACCTCTCCACGGCGGAAAAGGACAGTCTGGTTCGCGAGGTCGAGGACCGGTTGCTCGACATGAGCGAGTTCGAGACGATCTTTGTGGCATCGGGCGGCAGAGAGGACAACCGGGGGGCCGAAGACGTCATCGGTACGGTCAACGTGGAACTCGTCGACTGGTCGCTGAGACGTCCCGCGTCCGCAATCTTCGAGGAAGTCCTCGAAAGAATTGCGGGCCTTGCCGGCATCCACGTCGAATCGCGCGGGCAGAGGCGGGGCCCCAGATCTGCGAAACCGATCAAGATTCAGGTGTCGTCGAGCGACCCGGTTTTGCTGGAAAGAGCGGTTGCCACCCTGCGCGATCATCTCGACGAGGTGGATGGACTGAGGGATATCGAGGACAGCCGTCCGATCCCCGGAATTCAATGGGAGGTCGTTGTCGACCGCACCCAGGCGGCGAAGTTCGGGGCAGACGTCGGCTCGGTCGGCTCGATCATCCAGCTCGTGACCAGGGGGTTGCGCATCACCACGGTGCGACTCGATGATTCGAATGACGAGATCGATGTCCTGGCCCGGTTCCCGGAAGACATGCGCACCCTTGACGGACTTGACCAGCTCCGCGTCGAGACCCCTCTGGGACACGTGCCGATCAGGAACTTTGTAGAGCGCTCGGCCAGGCCAAGGGTTGGCAGGATTCAGCGGGTGGACGGCGAACGCGTCATGACCGTCGAGGCCGATATCAGGGAAGGGGTCCTGGCGGATTCCCTGGTGCGTGACCTGCAGGCATGGCTGGGCACGGTCGAACTCGGACCCGGCGTCGAGGTTGAATTCCGGGGTGACAACGAACGTCAGGAAGAGGCATCCGAGTTCCTGCTCAAGGCCTTCATCGTCGCGATCTTCATGATGGCCATCATTCTCGTCACGCAGTTCAACAGTTTCTATTCGGCCTTCCTCATCCTGACTGCGGTGATCATGTCCACAGTCGGGGTCATGATCGGCCTTCTTGTAACCGGCAAGCCCTACGGCATGATCATGTCGAGTATCGGCGTCATTGCTCTTGCCGGCATTGTGGTCAACAACAACATCGTTCTCATCGACACCTTTGACAGGCTGCGCCGCACGATCGGTGATCCCGTTGAAGCCATCCTGCGGACCGGGGCGCAGCGCCTCAGACCGGTACTCCTGACCATGGTCACGACCATTCTCGGACTCATGCCCATGGTGCTTCAGGTCAACATCGATTTCGTCACCCGAGAGGTCAGCGTGGGAGCACCCTCGACCCAGTGGTGGGTCCAGCTGGCAAGCGCCATCGTGTTCGGTCTGGCATTCGCCACGGTCCTGACGCTGATTGTGACGCCGTGCGCCCTGATGGTGCGCGAGAACGTCGGCGGTTGGCGCCAGGCCCGGAAGGCGCGTCGTGCCGGCCGCGCCGGCGCAGCGCTGGAAGCGGCAGAGTGATTCTCCTGAATTCGAACGGATGATCTGTGGTCGGGCGCCGTATCCAGTGGATCGCAGCGGTGGTGATCGCTCTGGCGGCCATCTACACGATTGCCTGGCACGGCCTCGCGCTCAGGCTAGAAGGGATCATGGACGAGGCCGCGGCTCCATCTGCGGAGAAGGACTGGCACGCCTCGTGGACACGGCTTGAAGCCGACGGCTTTCCCCTTTCCATGCGCATGACCGCGCAGCAGCCGAGAGTTGTCTGGGGCCGCGGCCGCGAACAAGTCACCTGGCAGGCGTCAGAACTCGTGATCATCACGAATCCGTTCGACCCGACAGTCGTGTCGCTGGTGCTGCCCCGCAGGCAGGATCTCGCCATCGAGACACCGTCGCGCCACCAGGTCATCGGCATTTCCATGGTTCATGGTCGCGCCGCAATCGGGCTTGCGTCCGGCGAGGTGGACGCCATCGCTATCGGTCTCGAGGATGTAGCCGTGATATCCGGCAACGGAACGGCTCTCGCCGAGGCCGGCACGCTGGATCTCGTCACGGCCACCAGCGGAGACGGGGAGGGCAGGGATGTCTTCCTGGAGGTGACGGACTTGACGACCGGGAGGGGCTTCGCCGAGCAGGTGGAAAGAGGCATGGCGCGGATGCGTGTGGTGGGCGCCTTGCCGCGCCAGGGTACGGCGAGGGAACGCGTGGACGCCTGGAGGCGCGCCGGCGGTTACGTGGACCTGGAAGATCTTGTTCTCGAGTGGCAGCCGCTCGTGGCCCGGGGCCAGGGACGCCTCGCGCTCGACAGGGAGAACCGGCCCATTGGCGCCCTGCGTCTCGATGTCGTCGGCTATCGCGAGATCATCACGGCTCTGTCGCAGGCAGGCAAGGTGCGCCAGGATCAGGCGGATATCCTCGCAGCGACCCTCGATCTCATGGCCGGGCCGCCGGTTGACGGCCAACGGCGCCTCGATGTCGACCTTTCGATGCAGCACGGACGGATGACCGTCGGGCCCTTCTCCGTCATGCGCCTTGCCCCGCTGTGGCCGCCGCCATGATGACGGTCCGGGCGGTTCAACCGCGTGCCGTGACGTCGAGGACGAGGCCTGGCAGGCGCGAGACATCGCCAAGGCACCGTCGCAAGTTGCGCTTCTGACGGGGTGCAAGCTGCGTCACGTCGATGCCCGGACCAGCGGCAATGCCGGCTTCGAGATCCTTGATCTGCTGTCTGATCATGAGGTCCAGAAACACCTCGTGGGCATCGGTGAATGCCAGCATGTCGGTCCTGGCGATCACGCCGAGTTCGGCCAGGGCCGCCAGGCGCACGGCGGTGCCGGTCGCTTCTATGCCGTGACGCAAGGCCATGGCGCGGGCGCCGGCGACCAGTGGAAACAGGCCACCGATCTTGAGATCGAGACGTCCGTCCTTCGTCTTCAGGCCGCCCAGAAACCCGCGTGGCGAAACCCAGGTCTGCAACTGCTCCGCCATCATTCTCGGCAGCACCGGAGTGCGGGCCGTTTCCAGTGCCCGGCTGCGCAGCCTGTCGGTCAGCATGCGGTCGCCGTGCACGTGAACCAGATCGAAGAAGATGTCGACATTGAGCAGACTCGCGCCGTCGGCGCGTGCCGCCCAGCCGCCGATGACGTTCTGCCAGCCGTCGATGGACCGTCGCCACTCGGGATTGGAGGCCATGACCCCTCCCTTGCAGTAGGGCAGGCCTGCCGCGTCCAGCAGATCGCAGGCCGCGGTTGCGATGCGCTGGAGGATGGCGTCGTCCACCTCGCCGGTGCTGACAATTGCGTTGTCCTGATCGCCTGCGAGAAGGGACTCACCGCGTCCGGCGGATCCAAGGATGAAGAAGGCCCAGCCGTCTTTCGCCTCATCGGCCGCGGCGAGGCGGGCGGCACGGGCGGTGAGCTTGCGATAGAAGCTCGAAATCATCGAGGCAATGCGCGAGGCGCTCATTCCCTCGTCGAGAAGGGCGCCGGCCATCGGCGCCAGCCGGGCGTGAACCTCTGCAAGGTCGTGCGCGCTGGTGGCGGCATCGAGTGCATCGTTGATGGCAAGGGCCTCCCCCGCCTGATGCCGGACCAGCAGCTTCGAGGTCATGATGCCGCACAGGACGCCGGAGGAATCCGTGACGGCGAGGTGGCGCAGGGACAGTCTCGTCATGCGGCCAAGGGCCACGTAGGCGGGTTCGTCGGCCATGACGGAGATGAGCGGCGTTGACATCAGCTCACCGGATGTCAGCCGGAGAGCTGCCGGACCGTGGTTTGCCACGGCCCGCACGACATCGCGTTCGGTGATGATTCCGGGTCCGCCGGCATGGCCGTCGCGGTCGACCAGGACCGACGAGATGTGCCGGTCGATCATCGTCGAGGCGGCATCGGCGAGCAGACATCCGGGTTCAACGAATACGAGATCGCCTGCCATGATGTCGCGGACGCGGAAGCGCCAGGGCCAGGTATCGACCTGATGGCGGTTCATGGAACGTGCCAGCCCAGGGAACGCTGTTCAGAACGGGTGCGCCGCGCCCGCCCGGCAAGGGCAAGGGCGTCACCCAGTGTCACGACACCCTGGTCCTTGAGCAGCGGCACGATGCGCGTGAAGAGTTCGGCAGCGGAGAGTGCGTCACCCAATGCCGTGTGGCGGCCCCCCCCCGCAACCCCCAAGTGGCCGCCCACCGCATAGAGATACAGCGTCCGCACGTCCCGGACAAACACCGCGACAAAGTGGGCGGGATACACCGAGAAA
>JAPPGE010000090.1:58867-125252 GCA_028821455.1 bacterium
CCGTGTCCCTTGTGCTGGGCAACGTGGGGCGTTTTGTGTGCGCCCGCTTTGTGGGCTCCCCCATTGGCGGGGGGCCGCCCCCGCCGCCCACCGCCGAAGTGCCGGCACACGGCATCGAGATCCAGCGTCCGCAGGTCCGGCTCAAGCACGGCGACAAGGTGGCCGGTATCCAGCGAGAAGGGCATGGGCCAGGCCCTTCCGCAGCGCCGGCTTTCGGCAGCCAGGATGGCGAGATCGAAGCCGATGTTGTGACCAATGACGACGCAGTTGCCGGAGATCTCCTCCAGAGACCCCAGACCGGCCCCGATTTCGGGAGCCCCCTGGACCATGGCGTTGTCGATACCGTGAATAGCCGTCGAGGGACGTGGAATGGCGATTGCCGGATCGATCAGCATGTCGAGATTGGCATGGGCATAGATCCGGACGCCATGGGTTCTGACGGCGCCGATGGAGACGATCCGGTCCCGTCGGGGATCGAGCCCGGTGGTTTCGCAATCGACGACGATGCCCGGAAGTACGGCGAGCGGTGTGGTGTCTTCGGGCGGAGGGGCTGGTGGAAGCGTGTCGTGAAGCGCCAGATCGTGATCAAGTTCATGGCCGCCCCCGTCACCGGGCGGCGCCTCGAGAATCATCACCCAGCCTCCCCGGTCGCCCAGGGCGGCGATACGTGCGGGGATGTCGCGACCGTCCACCGACCGGACGCTGGCGACCGGCTCCGGGGTGTCCGTTTCCGGGACGCTTTCGCGCGTGATGGCGGCGAATACGCTTGTTCCCGGACTGAGCGCGTCGGCGGGAAAGATGTGTCTGGCGGCGTTGTTGACCAGGCTGACCAATCCAGTGGGCGTGACGACCACCACGCCGGTGGGGAGCGCCGCAAGGATCCCCGTGAGACGCTGTTCCGTCAGCTGGCGCTGGTCTTCCCGGGACGCAAGAACACTGTCGACGGTGCCCGCGAGCGCTTTCAGTTCTCGGTTGGTGACCATGCGGTCGGCGTGATCGAGGAAGCGGTGTCCCTCCCCGCCGGCGAGCAGCAGGCTGCCGCGCAACCGCTGGATGTCTCTCCTGTGTCCGCGGACAAGGGCCATGGCGAACCACAGCGCTCCCGTGGCGACGATGACTCCTGTGCCTATGGCAAGCGTCCTCAGGGCGATGTGTTCCGGCCATGATGTCCACGAGGCGAGGAGCGCCAGCCACAGTGCCGCACCCGCGGACGACGCCAGGCACACGATCATACCCTGCCAGTACCGGGTTTCCGGCTTCAGCACCCGGCTTCTCCGCGTCCGGCGCCGGCCTTCCAGTCCTCGAGGAGCCCATGGCCATCCATGCGCCGGCGGATCTGTTCGCGGACGTCCCGCCAGCGAAATCGGATGGAATTGGTCACGATCTCTTGATCGAGTTCCCTGTATTCATCGATGACGGGCGCATAGCGCACAAGGTCCGCCTCGCTACCGGAGAAGGCCCTGCGTCCCTCGGCCGCCGCCTGCCAGTTCTCGAGGCAAGTCCGGCGGTCGAAGGCTTCGAATGTCGCGTCGAGGTCGTCGCGTTCCGGCTGACCCGCCAGGCCGGCCAAGGCCGCCTTGCGGAAGGCGTGACCCGCCAGGGCCTGAAGGGTGGTATCGTCGAAGACGGTCTGCCGGGCTGCCGTGGCCACGGAATAGACCGTGAGGTCGGAAAGGCAGGAAAGGAAGACCTTGACCGACGCAATGCGGATCGAGGCAGAGAACACTTCGTCCTCGAACCAGGCCCTGAAGCTCGTGCCCATGCGGGCCTTGAGGTATCCGTGGAGTGATGTCTGCGCGATGTATGAGGACCGCGTGTGGATGAACTCCACCAGGCTGTCGACCGTCCCCAGCTTGGACCGGTCGAAACGAAGCTTCAGGATCCGGGGCAGAAACGGTGCCGGCGAGACCACGGTTGTCAACAGCCGCGCCATTCCCAGTTGAAATTGTGAGAGCATCATCCATAATCCCGGCAGCCGTTTCAGATGCCCCTCCTGGCTATTGACACGTGCACCGGGGGCTGGCCTACGGCACCAACTGTTGAAGGAGGCGGCGAATGTCGCAGGATAACAGAAGACTACACTGGGCCAAGACGTCCCGCCTTACCTACTGGGTGCTGGCGCTCTGGCTCCTGTTCGGATACGTGTTTCCGTTCTTTGCCAAGGATCTCGACGGCGGTTCGTTCCTGGGGTTCCCGCTCGGTTACTACATGATCGTTCAGGGGTCGCTCATCGTGTTCGTTCTGTTGATCGTTGGTCACAACTTCCTGCAGGACCGCATCGATGAAGAATGCGGCCTGAGTGACGAATGAGGAGGGTGCAATGAGCGATCAATCACAAGGAACCCGTTTCGTCGACCGTCTGGGCAAGGTTTACGGAATCTACACTCTTGGATTCCTGGGTTTCTTTGCCCTGATGGCAATTGTCGAGCAGCTTGGCGCAAGTGCCCAGCTGATCGGCATCCTCTTCCTCCTGTTCACCATTGCGATCTACGCCACGATCGGCTGGCTCTCGCGGACCATGCAGGTCGATGCCTACTACGTTGCCGGTCGGGAGGTCCCGGCGTTCTACAACGGCATGGCGACGGCCGCGGACTGGATGTCCGGTGCGTCCTTCGTCGCCCTGGCGGGAGGCATCTACTTCGGTGGCTATCCCTATCTTGGCTTTGTCATCGGCTGGACGGGCGGTTACGTGCTCGTCAACGCGCTGATGGCGCCCTATCTCAGGAAATTCGGCTGCTACACGGTGCCCGACTTCATCGGCACCCGTTACGGGGGCAATCTGGCACGGTTCTGCGCCGTGGTGGTGCTCGTGGTCGCGTCGTTCACCTATGTGACGGCGCAGATCAACGCGACGGGCACGATTGCCGCCCGGGCCCTTGCCATACCGTTCGAGTTCGGTGTGTGGTTCGGACTCCTGGGTATCCTGCTGTGTTCGATGCTGGGTGGCATGCGTGGCGTGACCTGGACACAGGTGGCGCAGTACATCGTCCTTATCATCGCCTATCTGGTGCCCGTGATCTGGATGTCGAATGCCCAGGGCTTCGGCATCATTCCTCACTTCACCTATGGCGACGCGACAATTCGCATTGCCGAACTCGAGGCCCAGTACGGACTCGAGGCGGCGGCTCAGGCCGTGGCCGGGCTGAGGGTCCTGACAACACCCCACTTCGATCCGCAGGGTGGACTGGATTCTTGGAAGTTCGTGACTCTTGCCTTCTGCATGATGGCGGGCACGGCCTCCTTGCCGCACATCCTCATGCGCTACTTCACGACGCCGTCAGTGCGTCAGGCGCGCAAGTCGGTGGGCTGGTCCCTGTTCTTCATCTTCCTGCTCTACTTCACGGCGCCGGCACTGGCGACCCTGACCAAGCTCCAGCTTCTCGATCCGAATCTGGCAACGGCGGTGGTCGGCAAGGCGATTGACGACGTCTCCAATCTCGAGTGGATCAGGAACTGGACCGAGGTCGGCATGCTGTCGGTCGTCGACCAGAACGGTGATGGCATCGTCCAGCTCAACGAGTTCTTCATGAGGCCCGACATCGTAGTGCTGGCTACACCGGAGATTGCCGGTCTGCCCTACGTGATTTCGGGACTCGTGGCGGCCGGTGGCATGGCCGCGGCGATGTCGACTGCCGACGGTCTGCTGCTGGCGATGGCCAACGCGCTGAGCCACGATCTCTACTACAAGATCATCGATCCCAAGGCCGACACGAAGCGTCGTCTGATTGTCGCCCGTGTCCTGCTTGTGGGAATCGGTGCCCTCGCAGCCCTGATCGCATCTCTGCAGCTCACGGGCATTCTGGGGGCCGTGGCATGGGCCTTCTGCTTCGCTTGCTCGGGCCTGTTCTTCCCGCTGGTTCTGGGAATCTGGTGGAAACGCGCCAACAGACCAGGGGCGATTGCAGGCATGGTTGCCGGTTTTGTGGCAGGGACGATCTACCTCATCCACGTGTACAACGGCGGTGACCAGCTGTGGTCGATCGACCACCTCCGGTTCGGCATGATCGGCATGCCTGTCTCGCTGGTGGCGATGGTCGTGGTTTCACTGATCACCGAAGCACCGGATGCCGAGATGCAGGCCATGGTGGATGAAACCCGCATTCCGACGGGTAAGCCGATCTTGGCCGAAACGCACTGACGCATCGTTGAAGACCCTTTTGTTACAGGGGGGCGGACAGAGATGTCCGCCCCCCTTGCCTGTTCATGACATCCTGGGAGCCGTAGACCGATGACCAGCCTGGCGGCTGTTCTCCCCTGGTGGGTGGTGGGCCTCGACTACATCCTCGGCGCCATCATGTGGACGCTGATTGGCCGTGCGGCCATGAACATCTTTCTTCCCGTGACATCCGACTTCTTCTTCATGCGGGCGTTCGTCATGCTGACCGACCCGGTCCTGAAGGTCTTCCGGCCGGTGACGCCGGGATTTCTCATCGACCCGGTCGTGCCGCTGTTCGTAGCCTGGTTCTTCTTCTTGTTCCGTTTCTATGCCATGCCCTGGATCCTCGGGTATTCGGTGCTCGGCATGCTGTCCTTCCCCCTCGAGGGAGAAATCGCCGCCATCCTCTACGATCTCTTCGGTGGCGGATTCAGCGGTTCCTGAGGAACCATGGCCGGGGAGAATGCCCTGCGTGACGCGTTCATGGCCTGGCAGTGCCTCATCCGCCAGCACGCCATGCGCAGGGAGAACGGGCGTCCCTCGAGTGCCATGACACCCCGTGTCGTCCTCTCCGACGGAAGCGAGGCAGGTCACATCCGGACCGTCCTTCTCGAGAGGGAGCCGGCCGCCTCGGCGGCTCTCTTTCGTCAGACGGTCTCGGGCACCCACGATCCCCGGGAGCGCTTCGAGAAAGGGCTGAAGCACCTGGCGGCCACCTATTTCCAGACATCGCGGGAATTCGAGCCGCGGCTCTTCGCCCAGTTCTCCCGGCAGTCACCAGGCGCGGCCGCCCTCGTTGCCGCCGGCAGCGCAACACTCCATTTCGATCAGTTCAGCCAGTCCTGGATCCTGCCCTGCGAGATTCAGGACCTGCCGGGTGACGATCCCTTCGCCACGGCACTCTTCTGGCACAATGCCCTCTTCGCCCCGCCTCCCGCAGCGACACGCGCCCTCGCCTTCCTCCCCGACTGGCACTCAGCCACGGCCGAACCTCCAGTGTAGGCGATTGCCTTGGAAGGGGCCTTTCAGCGAATCTCGATCCGTACCTCACCTGCTGCCAGGGCGGCATCAATCTCCCCGAGCAGTGGAGCCAACCGGGTCGGGAGGGCGGCATTGGTCGTGTTGCCGAAACGCAGCCAGAGGACCTGCAGGCCCGGCGGCTGCCGCGCTCGCTCGGGAAGTCCACATCCTTGGACCACATGACGGCGCGTCTGTCGCGCGCCCAGACCTCGATGCGCTCGTCTGTCGCCATACCAAGGCCGACGTCATTCACGTGATTGCGGGAGTGGCCTCGGTTGTAAGCCGTTACGCCAGATCTGGCGGCAGTCGCGCATGGATCAGATAACGCACGAATCAGGCAGCAAACATCACACGATGATCCACCACGCCCGCAGCCCACTCCAGGGCCGCGATGAGGTCCGCCTCATCGAGATTGGGATAGTCGTCAACAATCTCCTCCAAGGACACACCGGACGCCATGAGTTGCAGGATGTCGGACACCCGGACTCGGGTGTTCCGGATATGCGGCCGTCCAGCACAGATCGACGGATCGATGACGACCCGGCCCGAGGCCTGGGCAACACTTTCCGCATGATCGAAACCTTCGGCCAGAGGTTCGATACCCGACACGTCAACTTCTTTGGATGCCGCAGCCATGTCATAGTTTGTTTGCATGTTCATCCAGTAGGCCGGGGTTGTGTTGAAGGCACGGGCAAGGCGCAGGGCCGTGTCAGGCGTCATGCCGGTGACACCCTTCACAAGCCGCTCGATCCGCGTGCGAGGAACGCCCAGACGGCGGGCCAGTGCAATCACTCCCATGTCCAGCGGATCAAGGTAGAGTTCCTTCAGGACCTTGCCGGGATGCATCGGTTCTTCAAGCATGCTCATTGCGGTTCCTTGTCAGTGGCAATCGACAACATCGACGCCGGTGGTACCGTTGGGCATCCAGACAACGCAAACGCACCATTGGTCGTTGATCCGCACGGAATGTCGCCCTGCCCGATCACCTTTCGGTTCTTCCAGGTGGTTGCCGGGTGGCAAGCGCAGATCCTCCACGACAACCGTAGCATTCAACGCCGCGCGCATCGCCCGCGTGCGCTTGATCAGATGGCCGGGGAAGCCCTTGCCAGAGCTGCCCTTCACGGCGTTGGTGGCGTACCTGTCCTTGGTGCTTCGGATCACGACGTGCATGTATCACACTGTGATACGCATGTGGAGGCGCCACCCCTGAAAGCAGCCGGAGTGGATGCGTATGGCCTTCGAGGTTGTAAAGAACCGCATGCCAAACATCGAACTGCGGTTCGGCGCGACTTGCTTCTGTTGGACCTGACCGATAGTCCAGCGGCGGCTGCGCCGGCTTTCCGTGTGAGGTACCGCCTGGCAGTATCCGGTGATTGACTTGCCCACCACCGGCCATCGGCATCTCAGCGCAGTTTTCGCCAGTCAGCTGCCTTTCTTCGTGCCGGGTCTCTGTCCGATGATGGCGTTGAGGATCAGAACTTGCGGTAGGCGCGGTTGAGATCGCGCATGGGATGGCGATCCGACATCTGGAACTTGATCAGGAGTTCGCGGGCGATCATGTCGCGGTCCTGCTGGTTGTCGGGCAGGTCCACGGAGTCGGGAACCCGGATCCAGCCATTCGCATTGCGGTCGAAGACTGCGGCATGACCTTCCTCGTAGCCCATGTGGACATCCTCGAGCCAGTTGAGATCGTCCCAGCCCATGAGTTCGATGTAGGTCTTCAGGAACGGCGTCAACCGGTCATAGTCGGGAAGCAGGTTGACATCGTAGCGATAGCCGATGTGCTGGCCGATCTCCTTCTCGCGGGACGTGTCGAGACCGTCCGAGGTGAGGAAGTAGTCGACGTCGGCCGTCTTGTCGGTTGTGTCCGTCATCTCTCGTTTCCTGCCCTGATCAGAGGTGATGGTAGTCATCGACGCCGACGGTGTGATTGGTCCCAGCGAGGGGGACGCCCGCCATGGCCGAGGCTTCCATGGTCAGTGCCGCCAGATCTTCCGGTTCGAGGCTGTGGACGTTGGTTTTGCCGCAGGCCCGCGCCATCATCTGGCATTCAATGGTCAGCGTATGGAGGATGTTGTAGACGCGCTCGGCCGCATCGTCGGGGTTGAGGCGCTTGCGCAATTCCGGATCCTGGGTCGCGACACCAACCGGGCAGCGGCCGGTATGGCAGTGGTAGCAGTATCCGGCGGGAACCCCGATGGTGCCCTCGAAGTCCGCCTCCGGGATATCCTTGTTGCAGTTGAGAGCCATCATGGCGGTTGTCCCGATGGCGACCGCGTCGGCGCCGAGAGCGAGCGCCTTTGCCAGGTCACCGCCGTTCCGCACCGCGCCGGCGTAGATGAGCGTGATGTCGCCGCGCTTGCCGAGATCATCGATCGCCCGCCTGGCCTGGCGTATGGCGGCGATTCCAGGGATGCCGGTCTCCTCGGTGGCAAGGTGGGGGCCTGCCCCGGTCGAACCCTCCATGCCATCGATGTAGATGGAATCGGGATCGCACTTCACGGCCATGCGCACGTCATCGTAGACACGTGCCGCACCAAGCTTGAGCTGGATCGGGATCTGGTAGTTGGTCGCCTCGCGAATCTCCTGGATCTTGAGGGCGAGGTCGTCGGGACCCAGCCAGTCCGGATGGCGTGCCGGCGAGCGCTGGTCGATACCCGCAGGCAGGGATCGCATCTCGGCCACCTGGTCGGTGACCTTCTGGCCCATGAGATGGCCGCCAAGGCCGACCTTGCAGCCCTGACCGATGAAGAACTCGCAACCGTCGGCCAGCCGCAGGTGATGCGGATTGAAGCCGTAGCGGGACTGGATGCACTGGTAGAACCACTTTTCCGAGTAGCGGCGTTCATCGGGGATCATGCCGCCTTCGCCGGAACACGTCGCCGTGCCCGCCATGGTGGCGCCGCGGGCGAGCGCGGTCTTCGCTTCGTAGCTCAGCGCACCGAAGCTCATGCCGGTGACATAGACCGGAATGTCGAGGACCAGGGGCCGTCCGGCGCGGGGACCGATCACGGTCTCGGTCTGGCACTTCTCGCGATACCCCTCGATCACGAAGCGGGTGAGGGTGCCCGGAAGGAAGGTGAGATCGTCCCAGGTCGGGATCTTCTTGAAGAGCGCCATGCCGCGCATGCGGTAACGCCCGAGCTCGGCCTTGATGTGGATGTCGTCGACCACCCGCGGCGGGAACATGAAATTCTCGCCGAGGATTTCCCTGTTGCGGCCATTGCCGTTCGCGTCTGCGGTCATTTTCTGGCTGTCTCCCACCGTCCTAGAGAACGATCTTCTTCTCTGACGGTTCAAGATTGTCGTAGTTCCAGAGCTGCTTGCCGGCGACGATCTTGGTCATGTTCGCGACGCCGTTGGGTGCGGTGAGCCCATACATGCCGAGTTTGCGCTCGAGCCAGGCGCAGTCGAGATCGGTCATGTCCCCCGGCACGGCATCGACACCGAGACTCTCGATCGTGCCGCCGACGAAGATTGTTCCGTCGTACATCGAATCACCGAGATTCTTGCCCGCGTCGCCAAGCACGATCATGCGGCCGCGCTGCATCATGAAGGCCGAGAAGGCGCCCGTCCGGCCACCGACGATGATGGTGCCGCCCTTCTGGTCGATACCGGTCCGCGAACCGACGTCGCCCATGCAGACGAGGTCGCCGCCACGCATGGCCGCTCCGAAGGTCGAGCCGGCGTTCTTCTCGACGATCACGGTGCCGGCCATCATGTTCTCGGCGCATGACCAGCCTACGCGGCCGGTCACCCTGACATTGGGGCCGTCAATGAGCCCGACGCCAAAGTACCCGAGGCTTCCCTCGAAGATCAGGTTGAGCCGCTGCAGGATGCCCACGCCCAGGGAATGACGGGCCTGGGGATTGCGGACAACGATGGAGCCGTAGCCCTCGGCCATCAGGTCACGGATCTTGCGGTTCACGTCCCGGGCATCCATGTCGATGGCATCGATGGTGGTACGCTTGTTGAAGTCGACGTCAAACGCTTCCGGGTAGAGGTGGTTCTCCTCTTCGCTGATATCGAAGAACCTCTGCTGCGTGCGCCCGGTGAGCTGCTCGGTGTGCAGCCCCATGTCGTGGGAGCGCGCGGTCTCGTTCAGCTCTGCCATACCCGAACCTCCCGGTCGTAGGGATCGTGCGTGTCGATTTCGTGGGGCAGGACCTGGCGGATGGCGACCTCTTCGGAGGCCATGGCGACCAGGTCGTCGCTCTCGTAGAGCACCATGGGCTTGGCGGCCATGTCGTCCTTGGCCATGCCGAGCTTGTCCGACGTCGCCACGAGGTAGGTGAAGACGCCGTCGAATTCGTCGACCGACTGCACCATGGCCTCTTCCAGATCGACGCCTTCCTGCAGCTTGTCGGCGATGTAGACCGAGATGAGCTCGCTGTCGCAGCTCGACATGAATCGGAAGTCCTTGCGCTCGAGTTCCCGGCGCATGATCCAGTAGTTGGTGAGCTGGCCGTTATGCACCACGGCGATGTCGTTGTAAGGATAGGCCCAGTAGGGGTGGGCGGAACGGATGTCGACATCCGATTCCGTCGCCATGCGGGTATGCCCGATCGCATGGGTGCCATTGAAGCCCCTGAGCGCGTACTGGTCCGACACGGTCGATGCGTCTCCAAGATCCTTGATCAGCTCGAGTCGGCTGCCGAGAGAGAGGATCTCGGTGGAGGTCACGTCTTCGACGTAGTCGGCCACCTTGCGCATGTCGCCGCCATGCTTGATGCGGTAGCGATAGGCGTACTCCGTGGCATCGACGGTCTCGACCACCTCCACTCCGAGTTCGGCGAGGCGGCGGTCGACTTCGGCCCGGCGGTCCCGTATCTCCTGGTGAATGTTGTAACCCTTCGCCGCGTCTTCCTGTTCGGCGACCTTGAAGCGCAGGACAAACTCGTCGCCGCGGGGCATGCCGTAAATGGCAAATCCCGTCGAGTCCGGTCCCCTGTGCTTGAGCGACTGCAACATGGAGGTCATCTCCGAGCCGATGTCGGATGACCTGTTGCGGTGAATGATGCCTGCAATGCCACACATGCCTTGTTGTCTCCCCTTGCCTTTGGGCGACAGCGGGAGGAGCCCCGCTGTCGCACCGACAATCTGCCTGTCAGGGCAGGCAGTCCCAGTAGGTTTCCATGTCCCATTCGGTGACGGTGGCCATGAAGGTCTCCCACTCGTTGGTCTTGTAGTGCATGAAGACCTTGTACATGTCGCCCGGCATCGATGACTTGATCACCTCGTCATTGCTCAGTCGATCAAGGGCATCGCCCAGCGACATCGGCAGTTTCTTGACCAGTTTGCCCTCTTCCATGGCTTGGTAGATGTTGCGTTCCTCCGGCTCGCCCGGATCGAGGTTGTTGTCGATGCCATCGTCGAACGCCTGCAGCAAAGCGCCGGCCATGAGGTAGGGGTTGACCATGGAGTCGACCGCCCGGTACTCGAAACGTCCAGGCGCCGAGACGCGCATTCCGGTGGTCCGGTTCTGATATCCCCAGTCGGCAAACACCGGAGCCCAGAAGCCCGTATCCCACAGGCGGCGATAGGAGTTGACCGTGGAACAGCCGATGGCCGTCAGCGCCCCGAGATGCGCCATGACGCCGCCGATGGCCTTGAGGCCGACGCTGCCTGGCTTGCGCGGATCGGAGCCGTCCGGAAGGAAGGTGTTGGTGCCGCCCTTGCGATAGACGAAGTTGTCCAACAGGCCCGCCGGCTGGTCCTGGCCCAGCATGTTGATCTCGTCGGCGCCGCCCGTCCACAGGGATACGTTGTGGTGGCACCCCGACGCCGAGACACCCATGAAGGGCTTCGACATGAAGCACGCCACGAGGTTGTTCTCGCGCGCGACCTGGGCACAGATCTGCCGGTAGGTGGTGAGGCGGTCGGCGGTGCGCAGGGCATCGTCGAACTGGAAGTTCAGCTCCAGCTGGCCCGGTGCGTCCTCGTGGTCGCCCTGGATCATGTCGAGGCCCATGGCGCGGCTGTACTCGATCGCCTTCATGAAGACCGGACGCAGACTCTCGAACTGGTCGATGTGGTAGCAGTTCGGCTTGGAGAATCCGCCATCAGGCAGGCCGTCCTCGCCCTTCTTGAGCCACATCATTTCCGGCTCGGTGCCATGACGCAGATGCAGGCCGTTGTGCTTTTCCTGGAAGGCGTCGTGGAGGCGCCTGAGGTTGCCGCGGCAGTCTCCGGTGAAGAAGGCGCCCGGATTAACGGGTTCCTCGCGGTTGCGGAAGCAGGTGCAGTAGACCCGCGCCACACGCTTGTCCCAGGGCAGCTGCACGAAGGTCTCGGGATCGGGAATGCCCACGAGCTCGGACGATTCCGGTCCGTAACCGATATAGTTTCCGTAGCGGTCGACATAGAGATTGGCGACCGAGCCGTAGACCAGCTGGAATCCCCGCTCGGCAATGGTCTCCCAGTGGTCGGCTGGCACACCCTTGCCGACAATACGCCCGGTCACGGAAATGAACTGGTAGTAGATGTAATCGATGTTCAGTTCATCGATCTTCTCGCGCACCTGGCGCACCCTTTCGGCGCGGCCTTCCTGTTCAACGTAACGTTCGATGTCCATCGGCATGGATCCTGCTCTCCCTTGCGCTCGGTTCTTTGGGTTGTCCTTCTCCCCTGGATTGCCAGGGCCGGTGGTCTTGTCAGCTCCACGGGAAGGGGCTGTTCGACACCGGATGCAGCTGTCCTTCGGCATAACGTGAAAAGCGGAATGGCTCGAGCAGTTCCATGGTCTCGCCAACACATTCAGCCGCCACGAGCTTGCCGACCCCGATCATCTTGTAGCCGTGATTGGAGTCGGCGATGATCTGGACATTCTCGCACATCGTATCGAAGACCGGGAAGCTGTCGGGCGTGAAACAGCCAAGGCCTCCCGACGGCTCCTTTTTCCAGTGTCTCATCTGCCCGGAGAAACGCTCCTGGCAATGGGCCAGGGCTGAACACCACATGTGGGCGAATTCGTCGCCGACGATGAAATCCGGCGAATCCGGGCCATAGGGATCGAGCGCCACCTCGTTCACCGGTGTGGTGACCTCGTAGGGCATGGCGCCGCCCTGGATGCCGGCGAAGTTGAAGTCGGGCTTGTAGTAGATGCCCCACATCTCTTCGGTGATGACGGAGCCATCGACATCGGAATGGAGCGGGGCATCGGTGTCGACATGGATGACCGGCGGCATGGCGCCGTCGTTCGTCTTCTGCAGGTTCGGATCGACGCCGAGCGTTCCTTCTTCAAGGCACCAGTAGCGCCACATGTCGACACCGTGATGCATCGTGCCGTCCGTGCCCTTGATGGAGACGCTCTCGGGGAGGTCGAGCATGGACCAGATCTTGGAGACCCACGGTCCCACGGCCACCACGACCATGTCCGTCTCGATCGTGCCCCTGTCCGTGATGACGGCGCTCACCGCCTCGCCGGAGCGCCCGAAACCGGTGACGGTGCAGCCGGTGATGATGCGGACTCCCTCGCTCTCCGCCTTGGAGGCAAGTCCGTAAATGGACGCCGTGTTGTTGGCGTAGCCACCCTTCTTTTCGTGCAGCACCGAGGTGATGTTCTGTGCCCGCCAGTCGGAGAACATCGATCTCATGTACGTCATGCAGTCGTCGGCGCCCTCGATGAAGGCCGACTCGTAGCCGATCGCCTGCTGCTGCTGGTAGATCGTCGCGACGTCCCCATGCATGGACTCGCTGGAAATCTGCATGTAGCCGACCGGATGATAGCTGTAGGCTTCAGGGTCGCTTTCCCATACCTCGACGGACTGCGCCATGAGTTCGCGCATGGCTGGCTGGTAGTAGTTGTTGCGGACCACGCCACAGGCGATGCCGCTGGCGCCGGCGGCAATCCCCGTCTTGTCGACAACGAGGATGTCCTCGCCACTGCCCCGTCCTCGCGCCTTTAGTTCCAGGGCCAGGTGGTAGGCCGTCGAAAGACCGTGAATGCCGGCTCCGATGATGACATAGGGTGAACTCTTCGGGAATGCCATGCGGTGTTCGTCCCCTGTTGTTCGCGACTCCCGTCCTCCGCGAACGCGGGAGAGAGAGTGCTTGACGATCGTTGACCCGCCAGTTATACCAATAGTGAACCAATACAACCAATCCCTCAAAACTCTAGAACGCGCTTCATGCCGATGTCAAGACCAACGAAGAGCCCGGTCCGCGCGACACCCCTTCCGATGCCGCGGGCAGGAACCGCCGTTGCCATCGCCACCCGGCTGCGCACGGCGATTGCCGACGGCATCTACGTCGATGGTGAACGCCTGCCTGCCGAACGTGCCCTCGCCGATGCATTCTCGTGTTCAAGGACGACCATCCGTGAAGCCCTGCGCCTGCTCTGCGACAGCAACCTCGTCTCCCGCCGGGCGGGTAGCGGGACGTTCGTCACTTTCAGCCATGACGCCGAGAATCCCGATATCGCGGAAATCACCAGTCCCCTCGAGCTGATCGACGTGCGCATCGCCGTGGAACCGCACATGGTGCGCCTCGCCACGGTTCACGCCACCATGCGCGATCTCGGCCGCATTGGCATAGCCCTTGACGCCCTCGAGTCGTCGGGCGAGCCGGAATCGTTCACGCGCCAGGACCGCATCTTCCACCAGTCGATTGCCGATGCCACCCACAATCCGCTGATGTGCTCCTTCTACCGGCGCATCAACCATGTTCGCGGACACCGCCAGTGGAGCGCGATGAAGGACAAGGTGCTGACCGGTCAGGCGATGGATTCCTACAACCACGATCATCGCCAGCTCTTCGAGGCCCTGGCCGTGCGCGACGCCGATGGTGCCGCCGACATTGTCCTCAGTCACCTGCAGACGGCGCGCCTGCAGCTGGTCGCCACCTGACACCTCCAGGATCGCGCGACCGCGTGATCTCGACCCCGGCGGCACGTGCCGCCGCCACGGCATCGGGCTTGACCGCGCGCACGGTGACCTCGCCGACATGCGGCAATTCCAGGCAGGCCGCCGCCAGGTCTTCGGCAAAGTCCTCGACCAGTTGAATGTGACCACGACCGATGATGTCTTCAGCCCGCATGACGATGTCCCGGTAGTCGACCGTCGTCTCGAGGCGCCCGGTCTTCCAGGGGTCTCCCTCGAGTTCAAGCGTGACATCGACGATGAGCGGTTGCCTGGCGACTGCCTCGTGATCGAGGACGCCGATCGATGCCTCGAGCTCCAGGGCCTCGATGAACACGCGGGTGCGGGTCATGCCACGTCGGGTCCGAGCGGGTAGCCGCCCGGGGGATGTTGCCAGCCCAGACGCTGGCCGCCATCAAGATAGATGATCTGCCCCGTCACGGACGGCGCCTGGACGAGGAAGCGCAGGGCATCGCAGACTTCTTCCGGAGATGTCCCGCGTCCCATGGGAAAGCCGGAGGTCCAGCGGGCCATGGCGGCCTCATCGCTCTGGTGGTCCGGCAGGGCCATGCCCGGGGCGATTCCATTGACCCTGACAGCCGGGGCGAGTTCCAGGGCCCATGTCCGCGTCATCGCCTCGAGTGCGACCTTCGAGGCCGTGTAGGACATGTAGCGTGGCGTCGGATTGGAAACGCGCTGGTCAAGCATGTTGATGACGCAGCCTTG
Organism: bacterium; assembly: GCA_028821455.1. Lineage (GTDB taxonomy): Bacteria > Pseudomonadota > Alphaproteobacteria > SP197 > SP197 > SP197. Next base: position 73,628 of record JAPPGE010000090.1, read on the forward strand.
CGTCGAGGGAGGCAGCTGACTGGAAAAGGCCCGGGTGAGCAGCATGGGCGCGACGAGGTTGGTGTTGATGTTGGCGTCGATGGTGTCGGGGCCTGCGTTGCGCACGCTGTCGTCAACAAAGACCGCCGCGCTGTTGACCAGAAGCGTCACGGGGCCGAGTTCTTCCATGGCCTCCCTGACCACCCTTGCCGGTGTCTGGCGATCGGCGAGATCGCCCCTGATCGCCAGGGCCTTTCCGCCCCTGCCTGAAATGGCGCGGGCTTCGGCCTCGGCGTCGGCGAACGATTGCCGGGCGGCCAGGGCGACAGGCCATCCGTCGGCCGCCAGCGCCCTTGCCATGGCAAGACCGAGGCGCCGTCCGGCACCGGTGACAAGAGCGCACCCCATGAATCTCTCTCTTAAGGTCCCCTGCGCCGGCGCTGCCGCCGCCGCGGCTGACGCGCCATGGCGGTCTCGACTGGAGCGTCGCGAAGCCCGAGATCGATGGCCTCGAGACGGCGGATCTCGTCGCGCAGGCGTGCGGCCTCCTCGAACTCCAGGTTGCTCGCCGCCTCGCGCATGCGCATGCGAAGGTCGTCCATGCGTTCCTCGAACGTGCCACTCACGTCGAGGCTGTCGCCGGCGACACCGGTATCGATCGTGACGTGATCGGCGTCGGCCATGTTCTGGAGCGAGTCGGGAATGCCCTTGCGTATCGATTCCGGCGTGATTCCATGCTCCTTGTTCCACGCCATCTGCTTGTCGCGTCGGCGTTCAGTCTCGCCGATCGCCCGTTCCAGCGACTCGGTCATGTGGTCGGCATAGAGAATGACCCGCCCGTCCACGTTGCGTGCCGCCCGTCCGATGGTCTGGATGAGGGAGCGCTCGCTCCTCAGAAAGCCCTCCTTGTCCGCATCGAGAATGGCAACCAGTCCGCACTCCGGAATGTCGAGCCCCTCGCGCAGCAGATTGATGCCGACCAGGATATCGAAGGCGCCGAGGCGCAGGTCCCTGATGATCTCGATGCGCTCGAGGGTGTCGATGTCGGAGTGGAGATAGCGGACACGCAGCCCGGCTTCCGCCAGATACTCGGTCAGCGCCTCTGCCATGCGCTTGGTGAGCGTGGTCACGAGAACCCGGTGACCCGCCGCGGTGACCTCGGCGCACTCGGCCATGAGGTCGTCGACCTGGGTCGCCACCGGACGCACAATGCACGGAGGATCGACGAGCCCCGTGGGGCGAATCACCTGTTCAGCGAACACTCCTCCCGTCCTCTCGAGTTCCCAAGGTCCCGGTGTCGCCGACACGAAGATCGATTGCGGGCGCATCGCCTCCCATTCCTCGAACTTGAGAGGGCGGTTGTCGACACAGCTCGGCAGGCGGAAACCGTACTCGGCGAGTGTCGACTTCCGGTTGAAGTCTCCCTTGAACATGCCGCCGACCTGGGGCACCGCAACGTGGCTTTCGTCGATGAAGATGATGGCGTTGTCTGGCAGGTACTCCATCAGGGTGGGTGGCGGCTCTCCGGGAGCGCGGCCCGTGAGGTACCTGGAGTAGTTCTCGATACCGGCACACATGCCGGTCACCTCCAGCATTTCCAGATCGAAGGTGCAGCGCTGTTCCAGTCTCTCGGCCTCGAGGAACCGGCCGCGTTCGCGGAAGAACTGCAGCCTCTCGCCGAGCTCCGCACGGATGGACCCGACGGCCTGGTGCAGGGTCGGCTTGGGAACGATGTAGTGGCTGTTGGGATAGACGACGATCTGCTGCATTTCGCCGGCGCGCTGTCCCGTGAGGGGATCGAACTCCTCGATACTCTCGACTTCGTCACCGAAGAGCGAGATGCGCCAGGCGCCGTCCTCGAGGTGGCTGGGAAAGACCTCGAGGGAATCGCCGCGCACGCGGAAGGAGCCACGCTGGAACGCGGTGTCGTTGCGGGTGTACTGCAGTTCGACCAGGCGGCGCATGATGGATTCCCGGCGGTACTCCATGCCCTGCCTGAGGGACATCGTCATCGCCGAATAGCTCTCAACGTCACCGATGCCGTAGATGCATGAGACACTGGCAACGATGATGGTGTCGGAACGCTCCAGGATCGCCCGGGTTGCCGAGTGGCGCATGCGGTCGATCTGCTCGTTCCTGCTCGACTCCTTTTCGATGTAGGTGTCGGTCCGCGCCACGTAGGCTTCCGGCTGGTAGTAGTCGTAGTAGGAGACGAAGTACTCGACGGCGTTGTCCGGAAAGAAGCTTCTGAACTCGCTGTAGAGCTGTGCCGCAAGGGTCTTGTTGGGCGCCAGCACCAGCGCCGGACGTCCCATGCGCTCGATCACCTGGGCCATGGTATAGGTCTTGCCGGACCCGGTGACGCCCAGCAGCACCTGGTCGCGCTCCCCGGCAACGAGTCCGTCCACGAGTTCCCGAATCGCATCCGGCTGATCCCCCGCCGGTTCGAAATCCGCAACCAAGCGGAAGAGTGACGGCGTCACCGGAGCAAAGGGACTGTCGCGTTGAACGGGTGCCAGCGTCATGAAGACAACCTACACGAGGTCGACGCAGGGTGACAGGTGGCGCCCGCCTCCGGGCTGTCGTGTCACGTGCCGAGTTTCAAAACGCGGCGTTATTTGCTACCGAACTCAGGTGGCGGCATGTGACGGCGGAGGCTCTCGCAACGATGGCTGACATTCGAGTCCTCGACATTCACAAGTACTTCGGGACGTTCGCGGCGCTGGCGGACGTCGACATCGATATCACCTCCGGCGAGTTCGTTGTCCTCGTGGGACCCTCAGGTTGTGGAAAGTCAACGCTTCTTCGCGTGATATCCGGTCTTGAAGTCGCGAATGGCGGCCGGATCCATATCGATGGAAGGGACGTCACGGACCTGCCCGCCAAGGATCGGGACATTGCCATGGTGTTCCAGTCCTACGCCCTTTATCCGCACATGAATGTTGCAGAAAACATGGGTTTTTCCCTCAAGATACGCGGTGAACGGCGGGCAACAATCGACAGGCGTGTCCGCGAGGCGGCTGAAACACTCGGCCTCACGGAACTCCTCGAACGCAAGCCGGCGGCGCTTTCCGGTGGCCAGCGCCAACGCGTGGCGATGGGTCGCGCCATCGTGCGAGATCCCAAGGTGTTCCTCTTCGATGAGCCCCTCTCCAATCTCGATGCGCAATTGCGGGTCGCAATGAGGAGCGAAATCAAGACCCTGCACCAGCGTCTGCGCACCACCGTGATCTACGTGACCCACGACCAGGTCGAGGCGATGACGATGGCTGATCGCATCGTCGTTCTGCGTGCGGGCAGAATCGAGCAGATTGGCACTCCGCTGGAACTGTTCGATCACCCACAAAACACGTTTGTTGCCCAGTTCATCGGTTCGCCGCAAATGAACCTGTTCGCAGCGACCGTCGTGGACGACGGCGATTCGTGCACTGCCAGTCTCGATGTTGGTGCCCGGATCACTCTCCCCGGCAGGATCGATCTCGATCCGTCGCGTCGCATACAGGTCGGCATCCGTCCCGAGCATCTGATTGTGAGCGATCTCCCGGATGCGCTGGAGATGCGTGTCGACGTCGTCGAACCCCTGGGCTCGCAGATTCAGTTCGGCCTCTCGGCCGGCGGGCAGTCCTTCATCGCTCTGGTCAACGAACGGATCGACGTACGTCCGGGCAGTCAACTCCGATTCGCCGCCAAACCCGCAGACATGCACCTGTTCGACGCCGAAACCGGAAACAGGATTGCCACAGCACAGTGAAGAAACTGTCAAGATGGTGGCAGGAACTGTCAATCGTCACTTCGGCTTCCGCGCAATAATAGGGTGATGGGTTCAGCACGAACCACTTCCAGCACGTTCCGGCCGGCGTAGTGCGCCACAACAATGCCGGGCGAAAAACCCGGGAGGGAAGACATGGTGACGCCAGGCGACCTCGAGACGAACATCATTTTCGGCCATCCGGAACACTGCGTGAACCAGATCGCGATGCGGTGCCTGCAGAACGGCGACCTTCTCGCGGTGTTCAACGAGGAGCGATATCCCTACCACCATGATAGCGGACAGACCCTGATCTCCCGATCGAAAGATGGCGGGAGGTCGTGGTCCGCGCCCAAGGTCGTGGTTCCATGGACGGAGACCGAGGGCAACTGGGATTGCGGCATCTGCGAACTTCACGACGGAACTCTGATCGTGAACTTCACGGTTGCCGGCTTCTTCCGGCGCGGAGTGAGGCCCGAGGGAGTTTCCTGGGCGAGCCACCCCAGTGGCAGGGAATGGGGCGACTGGACTTGGTCCCGTCATACCCGGGGTTGTCTGGGTACCTACGTGGTACGATCCGGCGATGGCGGCGCGAACTGGTCGAGACCGATTCCGGTCAACATACGCCCACTCAAGCACGGCGGCTGTCGATTGGGTTGCTGGCAACTCCCCGGCGGCGAACTCCTGCTTGGCCTCTATGGCCGCATTCGCGGCTACGAGGAAAGTGGCGAATACGAATCGACCCGGTCCGCGTTGATGCGATCCGATGATGGTGGTTTCAACTGGGAGTACTTCTCGACGCTTGCCTTCGATCCTGCCAGCATCATCGACTACGAGGAACCGGCGCTGCTTCGCCTGCACGACGGCCGGCTCGTCTGTTTCCTGAGAACACACAACCGGCCCAGTGAAGACGCAAGGAACATGGTCGTGGTCGTTTCCGACGACAACGGCTACACATGGTCAGCACCGAAGTGGACAAACATCTGGGGTTATCCGGCGGATGCGATTGCACTTCATGACGGACGCTATCTGTGCGTCTACGGATACCGGCGTCCGCCGTACGGCACCTTCGGGTGTCTTTCCGAGGATGGGGTCACCTGGGACAAGAAGGACGAATTCGTCATCAGGAAGGGCGGTGTTCCTGACCGTCCCGGCACCATAGACTGGAACAATCCAGGCGAGTATCAACACATCGGTTACCCGACGGTGGCACAGCTTCCCGATGGAACGGTGGTCGCTGCCTACCACGAGTGGAACGACGCGCCCATGCCCCTCCAGCACTGCCTCGCGACCCGCTTCACTCTTTGAAGTCCGCTGTCACCAAAGCAACGGAGGCCGTGAGTCGCCTTCACTTCCTCTCCATGCGCGTGGCCGGTCGTGCCCGACCCTGCTCTCCAAGCCGGGTCGGACCGTCCTGCTTTCGCTGGAAGAACTCCTGTTCCCCGATCCTGCATTCTCTTCCACGAGACAGGGGGAGGATCGAAGTGCCGCACAATCAGGCGCCGGACAATGGTGGCCGCACCGGGGAAACTCCTTCTTTGGTGCTGGACAGGCGCCGCCGGAGACGGACTGTCATGAACGCTGGTGCCGGCGTGTCCCGGCTCTTGCGCTGCAGGCGTGGACGGAACAGGTTTCCTCACCCTATGCTGCGCCGACAGTTGCACCGCTCATACCTGCGCGCTGGTCCCCTATGATCGAGTCGGATGTGATCGCCGTCACAAAGAAGATGCGGTCCCGTGCAGGGTGTGGCCTGAGCTGATGGACCTGCCAGAACTGAACATTGCCTTGAAGTCTGAAGACAACCCCGAACGGATATGCTTCGGGTTTCTCCTGCTCCCCGAGTTTCCACTTTACGGCCTGGTCCCTGCCATCGAGGCCTTGCGCATCGCAAATCAGAACAACGGAAGGAAGATCTACGACTGGCAGCTGATCTCCGAAACGGGCGGGCCGGTCCATGCGGGAAACGGCGTGTCGCTGAATGTGGATACCACGGTCACGAATGCCGGATGGCTGCCGATCGTCCTGGTCTTCGCCGGCAATCACCCGACGCGGCATCTGTCCAAGGGTGTGCTGAACTGGCTGCGCCGGCTGGCCCGGCATGGCAGCGTTGTCGGAGGGGTCGACACGGGAGCCTTCGCCCTGGCGGAGGCCGGCTTGCTGCATGATCGGCGCGCCACCTTGCATTGGGAGTCGTTCTTCACTTTCAGGGAACTCTACCCCGACATCGAAGTGATCGAACAACTCTACAACATCGACCGCGGCCGCATCACCTGTGCGGGCGGTCACGCCACGCTCGATATGATGCTTGACATCATCAGCGGGCTCAATGGTCCGGCTCTCGCGCAAGTCGTCGCCAACGCCTTCGTGGCTCACCGGCAACGCGACAGCGACGAGCCCCAGAGGCTGGATCCATGGCCGCCGCACCAGGACGGGAAGTCGCCCTTGAACAGGGTATTGCAGGGCATGGAAGAGAACATCCAGACTCCGTTGTCGGCCGGAGCTCTTGCTGATCAAGCGGGAGTCTCAGTGCGTGCCCTCAACCGCCTCGTTCATGAGAGCCTTGGCGATGCGCCGATGAGTTACTATCGCAAGGTGCGGCTGCAGGCTGCCCGCAGAATGCTGTTTTACAGTGACCTGGCGATTCGGGATGTTGCCTTCGCCTGCGGATTTGGTTCGCCGGAAGTGTTTTCCAGGTGTTTCAAGGCCCACTTCGGTGTATCACCGCGCGAGTACCGACGCCGGACAAGCAGCCATGAACTCGAGAGGTACCGGCCGGAGCTCCGGCAGGAATTGACCTTTTGACGGGCCTTTCTGCCGCCCGGGCGTTTTCGAGAGGCGTGAAGACCTCGTTGCTTCAAGCATGTCACTGGCGTTGGTGTTTTGGACTGAACGGGAGAAAGCTGTGTCCGTCGGAGGCCTGAGAAAGGATCTTGAGGGTTGTTATGTCACCATTCCCACGCCATTTGCGGACACTCCCGGAATGGAAGTCAACGAATCCGCGCTCAGGGAGTACGTCCGGTTCCTCGTCGATTCCGGGTTGAGCGGTGATTACGCAACGTTTCTTGCCGGCGGTGCAGCCGGCGATTTCTCGACCATGAGTTTCGATGAACGTGTCCGTGTGGCAACGATCGTCGTCGAGGAAGTGGATGGCGCGGCACCGGTCGCGATGGGAGCCCAGACGACATCGACGCTCGAACTCGTGCGCCTTGCCAAGGCCGCCAGGGCGCTTGGCGCCCGCTTCATCCAGGTCTCCTGCCCGTTCTACTTCACCCATACCGAGGGCGATTTCGAGGACTATATCCGCGCCGCTGCCGCTGCCGAGCCTGGCCTGGGCATCATTGTCTACAACACCTTCTGGACCAGCCAGAACCTGTCCTTTGCGATGATCGAACGGCTGGCCGGGATCCCGAATATCGTCGGTCTCAAGTGGGCGACCCCGCGCTCCGATTCGATGGAGTTCGAGAGTGTCGTCTCGACGTTTGCCGACCGTTTCACGATCATCGACAACAATCTCCTTTTCTCGATGAGCGCGATGCCGGCGCTCGGCGCCCGAGCCTTTGAGGTTCATCACTGCAACTTCTGGCCGGAGTGGGGTATCAGGCTGATCGATGAGGTCAGGGCGCGCAACTACGCGGAAATCGCACGCATGCTCGTGGAAGAGGCGATGCCCTTCTACAAGCTCTGGGTCGAAATCGAGAATGATCACACCAGCGGTGACGGATACCTCGACAAGCTTTGCATGGAGCTCATCGGCCTTCCTTCAAGCCGCTGCCGTCCACCGACAAGAGATATCCGCGAGCTCTACCGGGATCGCTGCCATGCGATGATGAAATCCATCGGGGTGCCGCGGCTCGTACAGGCTTGACAGCCGGGCACAGTTCAGCATTCCACCCGCTGACGTGGGAGCATCGCGCTGTGCGCCGGCGCAGTTGACAGGAAGGGAACAGACCGTGTCGCCGATCCGGAACCTGACGTATCACGATATCTTTCGCCATCCGGAACATTGCGTGAACCAGATTGCGCAACGCGCACTGAAGAACGGCGATATCCTCGCGGTCTTCAACGAGGAGCGGTTTCCGTTTCATCACGACAGCGGTCAGACGCTGATGACGCGATCGCGAGATGGTGGCCTGACATGGTCCGAGCCCCGGATCATCGTTCCCTGGACGGCAACCCAGGGGAACTGGGACTGCGGCATCTGCGAATTGGGCGACGGGACGCTGATCGTGAATTTCACGATGACGGGATTCTTCAAGCGCGGAATGAAGGCCGAATGCCCGTCGTGGAGTTCCTTCCCGCTCACCGATGAATGGGGGGACTGGACCTGGTCCTTCAAGACCCAGGCATGGCTTGGCACCTATGTGATTCGCTCGATGGATGGCGGTGACACATGGACCGAACCGATTCCCGTCAACATCCGCCCGATGAAACACGGCGGCTGCAGGCTCGGCGCCTGGGAGCTGCCGGACGGTGGACTCATTCTGGCGCTCTACGGCCGGATGCGGGAGTACTCCGAGGATGGTACCGGCGAGACCAACCGCTGCTTCCTCGTGCGCTCCGACGATGGCGGCGACAACTGGGACTACTACGGTACACTGGCCTATGATCCGAACAACATCATTGACTACGAGGAAGCCGGGATCGTTCGCCTGGACGATGGGCGCCTGGTGTCATTCATGCGCACCCACCTGCAGCCCAGTCAGGACACCAAGTGCATGATCATGGTGGTCTCCGAGGACGATGGCTTTACCTGGTCGCAGCCGAAGTGGACCAGAATCTGGGGATATCCGCCCGAACTCATCCGACTGCAGGATGGACGTTATCTGCTCGTCTACGGCTATCGCCGACCGTCCTACGGAGTGCGCGGCATCATTTCCGACAACGGGATCGAGTGGGACGTCGCGAACGAGTTCGTGATCAGCGAGGGCGGTATTCCGGCGACTTCGCAAGCGGCGAAGCCGTCGTCAAGCCGAGTCGTCCCCGCGGCGGGACTCTATGACGAGGGGGAGGTCAACTACTTCCACCCGGGCCTCTACCAGCACATTGGCTACCCCACGGTAGCCCAGGCAGCCGATGGCACTGTTGTCTGTTCGTATCATGAATGGAGCAGGGACGAGAGGCCGCTGCAGGTCCTGAGGTGCGCACGGTTCGAGGTCTGAGCAACTCGTGCACACTTGCCCCGAGAATCGAACGATGGATATTGCGGTCTGCATCGAACTTGATCGTGAGGAACGACAAAGGCTCATCCGTGGTGTTGGGGACTGTCCGGTCACATTCAGTCAGGCTGCAGAGCCCTGCAGCGCGGCCATCGTGTTCGGAAATCCGGCACCCGATGTCGTTGCGGCCAATTCCTCACTGAGATGGCTGCAACTGGAATCGGTTGGTTTCGGTGAATACGCCGGGCTCCGCTGGTCGCGTTCCGGCCATTCGGTGCAGGTGACCAATCTGGCCGGGTTCTTTGCGGACCCGGTGGCAGAAACGGCCCTTGCCGGCATTCTCTCCCTGGGCCGGGGAATCGACCGCCTGGTGGCGTTGCGCGAGCGCCGGGATTGGGTGGGCGATCCGGTCCGCGGCAGCCTGCGGTTGCTGTGCGGTTCACATGTTGTCCTCTTCGGGCGCGGGACGATCAACTCGCGGTTGGCGGAGCTCCTGAAGCCGTTCCACTGCCGCATCACGACCTTTGGCCGCGACTGGACGTCCGATGCTCTCGATCGTGCACTGTCGACAGCCGATGTGATCGTGGCGACGGTGCCTCACACGCCAGAGACAATCGGTCTGTTTGACGCGGACCGCCTGTCACGTCTCAAACCCGGTGCGGTGTTCTGCAATCTGGGCCGGGGATCCCTTGTCGATGAAGGGGCCCTGGCGAATGCGCTGGCGCACGAGCACCTGGGCGGCGCCGTGATTGACGTCACGCGCGACGAACCACTGCCCGGAGGGCATGTGTTCTGGACCGCACCCAACCTCATCCTCACCCAGCATTCAGGCGGAGGCAGCGGCGACGAGATTGACCGGAAGATCGACCACTTTCTCGAGAACCTCGCCCGGTTTCGCCGTGGAACACCTCTCGTCGGCCTGGTCGACTTCAGGCGGGGATACTGATGCCGCAAATCACGCATTGCCGTTGTCTGCTTCTCACATCGCCCTATGCCGATGCCGACGACCCAGAGATCAGGGAGTGCTTTCCCAATGGTCCCAGACGCACCATCGGTATGGTCGAGGTGACGCTCGAGAATGGCGTGACGGGACTGGGCGAGGGGTACCTTGCGGTGTTCGCGCCGAAGGTCTTCCGGTCTATCGTCGAACTTTGCGTCCCCCAGGTTCTGGGCAAGGACGGTTTCGACATCTCCGGCAGGGTTCGCGACCTGCGTTCGCTCTGCGACTACTGGTCTCTTCAGGGGGCCGCCCGTCATGTCATTTCCGCCTTCGAAATTGCATTGCAGGACGCGAAGGGCAAGTCGCTGGATAAACCGGTCTATGACCTTCTTGGCGGTGCCAGGGCCGATGCCATCCGGATCTACGGCTCCGGCGGTTGCTGCGATCACAAGGATCAGTTCCTGCGCGAATTCGACCTGCTCGAGTCTCTCGGGATCTCCACCTACAAGATCCGTGCGGTGAAGGGCGACATCCGGCGCACCTCCTGGGTGCTCGATGAAGCCGGCCGGAGGGGTATCCAGGTGGGCGTTGACATGTGCCAGAACCTTGCCGATCCACCCCAGGCGGTCGACGATGTCGTGGCCTATGTCGATGCGGTTCACGCCCGGACAGACTCCAGGATGAACTTTATCGAGGAAGCGCTTGGCCCGGAGTGCGCCGATGAATTCCGCGAACTGAGGAGCCGTATAGACGTTCCGGTCTGTGGCGGCGAAATCGTCACCACGCCCCGGGAAATGATCCGGCGCATCAACGACGACGTCTACGATTTCGTCCAGCCCGATGCCTCGGTGATTGGCGGCATTTCGGCGGTGATGGACATCTTCGATGCCGCGCGCGAGAGAGAAACGGATGTCGTCGTCCATGCCTGGGGAGGAGCGGCAGCGATCATGGCGAGCTACCATGCGGCCTTTGCCGGCGGTGGCGAACTGGTCGAATACCCCATGCTGGACTTTCCGCTGGCCCGCGAGATGATTGGTGAAGAAGGACGTATCCAGGACGGCCAGCTTCTTCGTTCCACCGCGGCCGGACTTGGCCTGACACTCACTCCCGAGATGGAAGCGCGCTATCCGTTTGACGAAACGGCGGTCTATTCCTGTGCGTTGCTCGATTACGGCCCACCACCCGACAGCTACTGGGAATGAGCGGAACCGTCTCGCCACATCACAGCCGGATCGCCACGTTCTTGACCGCCAGGTAGTTTCGCACGCCCGCGAGGCCGCGCTCGCGACCGATTCCGCTCTCCTTCATGCCTCCGGTTGGAGCCTGGACACCACCCATGAACCAGCCGTTGATCCAGACCGATCCGGCTTCGAGCTGCTGGGCCATGTTCAGCGCGCGGCTGATGTCCCGTGTGTAGACCCCGGCAGCCAGTCCGAAACCGAGACTGTTGGCGACCGCGACCGCCTGATCGGCATCCTCAATGTCGACCGCTACGCCGACCGGCCCGAACACCTCCTCCTGGGCAATTGCCATGTCCGGGGACACACGGTCGAACACGGTCGGCTCGATAAAGTAGCCGCGGTCCAGATGCTGCGGGCGGCTGCCGCCCTGCCGTATGCGTCCTCCGGCCGCGACGCCGGCATCGATGTGGCCGCGTACCCTGGCGTACTGCTCGCTGGAGATCACCGGCCCCAGGGAGGGGTTCTCCAGGCCGGGGCCAATGGAAAGCGACGCCGCTCCGGCACACAACCGTTCGATGAAGTCCTCGCGGATCGCGGGTGCGAGGAGATAGCGCGAAGAGGAGGAACAGACCTGTCCGGTGTTGTCGAAGGACGCCACGAGGGCGTCATCGACCGCCCGGTCGAGATCGGCGTCCGCAAGGATGATCATCGGATTCTTGCCGCCCAGTTCCAGCACGACCGGCTTGATGCCCTGTGCGGCGTTCGACATGATCCTGCGTCCGGTTTCGACCGATCCGGTGAAGGTGATGCCGCGTACGAGAGGATGGCGGACGAGCGCCTCGCCGGCTTCCTCGCCAAGACCGGTGACGATGTTGACGACCCCGTCGGGAATTCCTGCCTGTTCGGCAAGCTCGGCGAAGGCGAGCGCCGACAGTGGCGATTGTTCGGCGGGTTTCAGAACACAGGTGCAGCCTGCCGCGAGCGCCGGGGCGAGTGAGCGGATCGCCATGCCCAGGGGAAAGTTCCAGGGCACGATGTGCGCGGTCACACCAAGTGGCTCCAGCACTGTAAAATCGACGATGTCGCGGCCGAGCGGCACCGTGATGCCTTCCATCTTGTCGGCAGCTCCCGCGTTGTAGCGCAGTGTTTCGACAACACCGTCGATGTCACCGCGGGAACCGTCGATCGGCTTGCCTGCATCGAGAGTTTCGAGCCTCGCGAGATTCTCTCGCTCGTTCTCGATCAGCCCGGCCAGACGCTCTAGGATTCTGCCCCGATCCGCCGGCGTGATGGTGGACCAATCCCCGTGTTGCGCCAGGTGTGCCGCTTGAACGGCGGCGTCGACGTCCTCGTCCACGGAGCGCGCGAAACGCGCCAGAGGTTCTTCCGTCGCCGGATCGATCGTGTCGAGGAATGTGCCGGTCGCCGGAGCGACCGGTTTCCCGCCGATGTGATTCATCTGAATCTGGTCAACCACGAAGCGCTCCACTCGAGATTCCCTGGATGAAGTAGCGTTGAAGGATGAGGAAGACGAGTACGCTCGGCACGCACAGCACGGTCACCCCCGCCATCGAGAGCGCGAAGCCTTCAAGCTGGGTTGCTGTACCAGAAATCGGCGTGAATGCCGCGATGCCGACGGGCAGGGTCTTCATTTCTTCCTTGAAGACCGCCAGCAATGGCCAGAGGAAGTTGTTCCAGTTGAGCACGAAGATGATGATTGTCGCGGCGATCAGCGGTGCCCGGGCCAGGGGCAAGGCGATCTTCCAGAAGATCAACCCATGCCCCGCACCGTCGATTCTCGCCGCGTCCTCAAGGTCTCGTGGGAAGGTCAGAAAGAACTGCCTGAAGATCAGGACGCTGAAGACGTTGCCGACCGACGGCAGGATCAGCGCCTGATAGGTGTTTGCCCAACCCACCTTGATGATGCCGAGAAGCATCGGTACGGCGTAGACCTCGATCGGCACCATGAGCGAGGCGACATAGAGAAAGAACAAGAGGTGGCGGCCGGGAAAGTTCATTCGCGCCAGCGCGTATCCCGCCAGGGCGCCCGACATCACGCACAGGAATGTGGCGCTGACCGAGACGATGATGCTGTTGAGGGTCCAGCGCCACACCGGGTACTTCGTGAAGATGTCGACATAGTTCTGGAAGGTGACGCGGCTTGGCAGCCATTCGATGTCCACGGTCATCACGTCTCCCGGGTACTTCAGGGAGGTCGAGACCATCCAGACAAAGGGCATGATCCAGAGTGCGGCGATCGCCAGCCCGACGATCCACACCGGAATGTCGCCCGCGGCCATCCCGTACTCGCGCTTGAGGTACGCCAGGGGATTCATGGCGACTGTTCCCGGATCAGCCTGCGACTGAGGAAGGTCACAAGCAGAATCACCACGAAGAGCATCATGGAGACTGCCGCGCCGAGGCCGAATTTCTGGTTGCGGATCGCCACCGTGTAGATCTCGTAGAGGACGGATGTGGACGACGAAGCCGGCCCACCACTCGTCATCACGTAGACCTGGCTGAAGATTCTCAGAGTCGCAATGAGCTGCAGCGTGATCACCATGCTCAGCACCGGGCGAAGCATGGGCAGGGTCACGTAGCGGAATCGCTGCCAGCGTGTTGCACCGTCAATCTCCGCGGCGTCGTACATGTCGCCGGGAATGTCCTGCAGGCCTGCAAGAATCAGAACGAAGGCAAGACCCATGTCCCACCAGATTGAGGTGATGCCGACGCCATAGAGGGACCAACTGGTGCTGGTGAGCCAGGGAATGTTGTCGATTCCGAGATAACCCAGGTAGTGATTGGCAATACCGAACTGGGTATCCAGGATCCACACCCATACCAGTCCGATCACCGTTGCCGAGACCACATAGGGAGAAAAGAAACAGACCCGCGCCACGGAAGACAGCGGCCACCGGTTGTTGACATAGAGTGCCGCCATGAGTCCGAGAACCAGCACTCCCGGCACGATGGTCAGGCCATAGAGGAGGATGTTCTGGAACGAAATGAGGATCTGGTCGTTTTCCAGCGCCTTCCGGTAGTTGTCGAATCCAACGTACTTCGGCGGTCCGAAGATGCCCCATTTCATGAATGACAGGTACGCGGCGAACAGGATTGGCGCGATGTTGAAGATCAGGAACGGAGCGGTGAAGACGGCGACGAAAGCATAGGCGGCCCAGTCGACCGGTGGTTTCTCGCTGCGGTAATTCAGCATCTCTCCGCCCTTGCCGAACGCTCCGTGCGCATGGCCCTGATCAACAACAGGCGCGAATGGCCCGGGTCTCCGCCAGAGCGCAGACCATGACCCGAGGGTTATGGCCCGGGGGGCCGCAGCCCCCCGGGATCGCGTTCAGCCCTCTTCGAGGGCTTCGCCCCAACCGTCCTCGAGCCTTGCCATGGCATCGTCAATGGATGTCTGGCCCGCCCAGACGAGTTCCAGGGTCTTCGCCAGGAAGTTGCCACCGGAATAGATGTTGAAGTCCGCGCCGTTGATGATCGGGAAATCGGCAATGGCGGTCGCGAACTCCAGGCCATCGACGAACGCTCCGCGCACGTCCCAGGGGGCGCCCGCCGTCTTGTAGTCGTCGCGGCCGAGAATCGAGTTCCTCGGTGACGCCCCGCGGCCCTCCGTGCACCACAGGAAGCTGTTGTCCGAGATCCACGTCACTGCGTCCATCGTCGCCTGGTAGCGTGAAGGATCGCTCTGGATGTAGAGCTCGAGGGCACCGCGCTCGAAGTAGGTCACGCGCTTGTCGCCGACCTTCGGGAACAGCTTGGTCACAAAGGGCAGTCCTTGCGCCAGGTAACCGTTGATCGTCCATGGACCGGTCCAGAAGACGGAGCCCTGGCCGGTACCGAAGGCCTTGTAGCGGTCGGTGACATCGCGGGTCGATACCCTGTGCGTGTCGAACAGATCGAGCACCCACTGCATCGCTGCCTTGCCGGCTTCGGGATTCACGCAGACGGTCTTGAAATCGTCGCTGATACGCTGAAACCCCATTTGCTCTGCAACGATGCCCCACGTGACCGTTGGCTGCACACCCGAACCGGTCATCATGATGCCGGATCGCACGACCGTGTCACCATCCCGCACGGTCATTGCTTTTGCCCATTCGAGCAGGCCTTCGCCGTCATCGGGCCAGTCGTTGATGTCGAGACCGGCCTCGGCCACGTGAGCGGTGTTGACCTCGGGCTGGATCGACATCAGGTCGAGCGGGATCTGGAAGAGTTCGTCGCCGCCGTAGTTCGGGAATTTCGAGGCATTGATCGAGAAGTCAGAAAAATCCGACAGGTCAAGTCCCGAATTGGCTGCGAGTTCGTTCAGGGGTACCAGCAGCCCGTCACGCACGAACGCCGGACGCGGATCCGTATTCCAGCCAAAGTCGGGGGCTTCGCCCGCTGCGGCGGAAGCCAGAACCTTGGTCGTGTAGTCATCCCAGTTGATGACTTCCATCCGGATCGAGACACCTTTGTCCTTGTGTGCCTCGTTGAAATTCTGGATCATCTGGGCCCAGACCTCTCCGTCCGAAGCCGCAAGCGGGCTCCAGTGGACGAGTTCGATCGCGGCCGAGGCGCTGCGAATGAACGGCATGGGAAGCGCGCTCGCCAGTGCGAGTGAGCCACCGGTCTTGATAAGCTTTCGACGCGATACTCCTGACTTCTTCATCACTGTCCTCCTGGTCGTGTCGGTACCCGCAAGCGGGAATCGGAATTCACTGTGCGACGGTTCCCGCCGCACCAGTAGTCGATAGCATACTTCAACACTCTCATACACTGCAGGGATGGACGTTTGCCTGACAGGATGCCGACATCGGTGGCGCAGGCGTCGCGCCGTGGTGATAGGATCGAAGTGCAAGCGGGGAGCAACGACCCATGAGTGTGATCGGAACGGTAGAGAGCCTGTGGCGCTATCCCGTCAAGAGCATGGCGGGCGAGGAACTGGACCGGGCCTGGCTGGGATTTGCCGGCATCTACGGTGACCGGGTCGCCGTCTTCCGGAGCGATCAGGCGACTCCCGGGTTCCCCTGGCTGACAGCGCGCGAACAGCGCCGCATGCTGCTCTTGCGGCCGCGGTTCCGGGATCCCGTGGCTGCATCGCAGCCCCCCAACCTCGCGGAGGCCCTGGCGGAAGCGCCGGGTCTCTCACCTCTCTATGCCGGCCACGAGACCCTCGTGATCGATGTCGAACTTCCCGATGGCGAGATGCTGGCGATCGACGATCCGGCGCTGCTGCAATTCCTCAAGCAACACCTCGGACGCGAACACCGCATCGACCTGTTGCGCTCCGAGCGCGCCTTCACGGACTGCCGGCCGCTCTCCCTCATCTCGACGGCCACGGTGGCGACCCTCTCGACAGAACTCGGCCGTCCCGTCGACAAGCGGCGTTTCCGGGCGAATGTCTGTCTCGAACTCGACCGCGAAGGCTCCTTTGCCGAAGACACGTGGATCGGCCGGCGCCTGAAGATCGGCAACAGAGCCGAAATCTCCATCCTCGAGAAGGATCCCCGCTGTGCCATGATCACGCTTGACCCTGATTCGGCGGAGCGTGATCCGTCCATCCTCAACCACGTCCTGAAACACCACGCCGGCACCACGGGCGTCTACGCCGCCGTGCTTGTCGAGGGCATGCTGGAGACCGGTGCTCCCGTCACGCTCGTCGACTGACTCGGCCCTCGCAAGAGTAGTGAATGGATCGTGATGCGTGACCGGATAGGCGGCCCCAGGTCACGTTCACGCGGCTCGCCGGATAGAGCGCCTTCCTTGTTCCCTCGTCATCTCGTCGAAGGAGCCCATAAGGGACCGGGGCCAATCCCGGCGTGCTCGCGGACGTCGCCCGCCTCGAGGGCGCAAAAGTCCGACCCACGATCAGCGGGCCCAACGCCAGCATGAGACTGACAGTGATGGTGAGCAGCCCGGCAAACAAGGCGACCTGAAGACCCGGAGCATCGGAGATCATCTCTCCTCGGTGCCTCAGGATGTCCGGCGCTGCAAGATCCAGTCGGCCGCCGCCGCCATGTCGTCGACAACGGCCGTTGGCGGTGGATCGACGACGGTTTCGGCGCCATGGCGGTATTTTCCCGTTCTGACCAGGATGCCGTGACCGAGACCCGCGGCCAGTGCGCCGGCGACATCCATCTCGGCGTCGTCGCCGACCATCGCCGCATGGGCCGCCGGACAGCCGGCACTCCGCGTCGCAGCCGAGAAGAACGCCGCGGAAGGCTTGCCCAGGACAACCGCCCGGCGCCGCGTCGCGTACTCCAGGGCAGCGACGAACGCTCCGGCGTCGAGGCTCAGTTCGCCATCTTCGTCCTCGAAGGCCCGGTTGGTGGCGAGCGCGAGGAATTCGGCGCCACCGGCGAGCGCGCGGAACGCCGCATTCATCGTGTCGTAGGTGAAGGCGCGACCCGCGTCGCCAACGATGACCGCAGCTCCCTTGTCCCCGCCGAGACCTCGAAAATCATCTTCCAGATCGGGATGGATCAGCAGATGAAGCGACAGGCCGCGGCCTTCAAGCCAGGCAAGGGCGGCGGCCGCAGGTGTAAGGAGTTCGTTCGCGTCGACATCAAGCCCGAGGGATCGGATGCGTTCGAGCAGCACGCGCCTCGACGACCTCGTCGTGTTTGTCAGGAACCGCACCGGCAGGCCGGCCGCCCTGAGGCGTGCCACGGCATCCACCGCTCCCGGCAAGGCATGGTCGCCTTCATAGATCACGCCGGACAGATCAAGCAGGACGCCGTCGATCATGCACGGAGGATGCCAAGGCTTCCGGAGTCAGTCAATTTGACAAGACGCAACGTCGAATCAGGCTGAGGTTGAAGATGGAGACTGACGGCTACGCCGCGATAGAGACGATCAGGTCGACGCGATCTCGGCCATGGTCTTGATGAGCGGAGCGTAGAAGTCGGGATCGTAGGCGTCCTTGTCCTCCAGCACGCTGAAGTAGACGACGGCCGTGTCCGTGTCGGGGTTGGCGAGCGCGAACTGGCCGCCATAGCCGCCGTGACCGAGCCAGATCCCGTCGGTCATGGTCTGGCGGCTGTAGCGGATGAAATCGCGCGGCTCGGCCATGGGGGGTCCGGGATCACGCCTGGTGTCCTCGATGAAGGCGGCATCGCCCACGCGACGGCCGTCGACGCCCTCGCCGCCCCGCGCGAAGAGCAGGGTGAGGCGGGCGAGATCGCGCGCGGTGAGGCAGGCGCCCCCGTCGATCAGCGCCACGCCCTCGCGGTCGCAGGTGATGTGGTAGCAGCCTTCCAGACCGGCCGCCTCGACGATCTCGATCAGCCACTCGCGGAGCGGCCTGCCGCTCGCCCGCTCGATCAGCCAGGCCAGAGCGTCCGTGTTGGTCGACTTGTAGAGCATGGCGCCCGTGTGGTTCTCGAGATCGTCGCCGGTGACTGCCGCAACGAACTGCCGGATGGTCTGTTCCTCGCGTTCTTCCGGCGGCAGCCGCCAGCCCATGGCGAGCTCCATGGCAAAGCTACCGGTGTCGGGGTCGGTATAGTCTTCGGCGTAATCGTTGGCGACGTTCATGTCGGCGGTGTCCCGCACGGTCGCCTCTGCATAGCCGCTGCCCAGCTCTGGCAGATAGCTTCCCATCGTGCGAGACATGTCGACCAGTCCGTCGGCGACCGCGCGGCCCAGCATGAGGTTGACCGCCATCTTCGTGATCGATTGGATCGAATGGGGACGGCCCGGCCCGAAGTCGGAGGCATACGCCTCGTAGATCACGTGCTCGCCGCGCACGACAACGAAGGCGGAGAAGTGCGGCGCCTCCAGAATCTCAGCGACGCCAGGATGGCGGCGTATGGTCCAGTCGATGCTCTTGTAGAGTGGCAGAACGCAAGGCGAGCGGAACGACAGCGCGTAGCGCGTGTGGGTGTGGAGACCGTGAAAGCCCTGCCTGCGCGTGTCGGGCTGATTCCAGCGCGCCTTGTTGTCGCGCCCGGTGACGAGACCCGGATTGGGAGTGCCCTGGATGGTCATGGCTGCGCCCTCCGCTCATTCTCTCCACCATGCCAGAAGCCGATGCCGGCGTTAAGCAATCGGCACGAGCGGCTGGAACAAGTCGACTGCCCGCGAACAGCGGCAGTCTCGCCAAGCATGCCACATTCGTCCGGCACACGGGATTGCGTGGACTAATGTGGCTACAAGACTTGCTTGGCAGCCATCGTGATTGTTACGCGATGCCGGCAGCCGTCGCCAGGTGATGCGCAGGCTCCTGATGTCCTTGCCCTGCACGGCGGTCCGGTCGACGCTATGATGAGCCAGCAAGGGAGGGCCTCGTGATGGCGGGCGACATTCATCCTGACATGAACCATCTGATCAGCGCCCGCGATGCCGCTGGCCCCAAGGGAGAGAGCGCCGAAGAACAGCGCCGCTTCTGGACGTCCTACACCCGCGCGCTCAACGAGCGGCGACCCGACGACATGGATGTGTGGGACGAGCGGGTCGAGACCCCGGAGCACGCGGTCCCTGTCAGAATCTATCGACCCTCGGCGGCAACATCGCCGGCTCCCGCCATTGTCTACCTTCACGGCGGAGGGTTCATGCTGGGCGACCTCGACAGTTCCGACACCATCGCCTGGGGCTTCGCCCAGGAGACCGGCGCGCTCGTGGTCTCGGTGGACTACCGGCTCACGCCCGAGCATCCGTATCCGGCCGCCGTGAACGACAGCTGGAACACCCTGCTCTGGCTGGAGGCCGAAGCCGGACGCCTCGGGATCGATCCCCGGCGCCTTGCCGTCGCCGGAGACAGCGCAGGCGGCAACCTGGGCGCCGTGATGGCGCTCAAGGCACGCGACACCGGCGCCGTCACGCTCGCCGGCGTCGCCATCATCTATCCGGCGACGGGTCTCGATCAGGACGAGCCGAGCTACCTGGAGCACGCCGACGGGCCAGGCCTGACGCGGGACGGCACCATCAAGTACCGCGATCTCTACCTCGCCGGGAACCACGACACCGATGACGCCTATGCACGGCCGATCATGGCCGAAAGCCTCGCCGGACTGGCCCCCTTCTGGGTCCATTCCGCCGAGATCGATCCCATCCGCGACGATGGCCGTCTGTTCGCCGCCAAGATGGCGCGGCACGGCGGCGATGTGACCTACCGCGAGGCGCGCGGCATGATCCATGGCTTCATGCGCGCCCGCATGCGGGGCGACGCCGCACGTCACGAGTACGCGCTCATTTGTCGCTTCCTGCGCCACTGCCTCGGATGTGGCGACGGCTGAACCGCTGTGGGCGCTTCCGGACATCGTTCCGGGATGATCCTTCCATGCCTGAATGCGGCGGCGAGGGCAAAGAACTCAAGCCTTGCTTTTTGGGCAATCGGAAACGGCATTCATGCCGATATCGGCATGGCGGAGGGTTCAGCTCGACGCGACCTCGGCCATGGACGGTCCCGGGTCGAGCCTGATGTCCTCGATGAAGGCGGCATCGCCCATGCAATGACCGTCGATGCCCTCGCCGCCGCGCGCGAAAAGCAGGGTGAGGTGGGCGAGATCGCGTACGGTGAGGCAGGCGCCACCGTCGATCAACGCCACGCCCTCGCGGTCGCAGGTGACGTGGTAGCAGCCTTCCAGGCCTGCGGCCTCGACGATCTCGATCAGCTATTCGCGGAGCGACCTGCCGCTCGCCCGCTCGATCAGCCAGGCCAGTGCGTCCGTGTTGGTCGACTTGTAGAGCATGGCGCCCGTGCGGTTCTCGAGATCGCCGCCGGTGACGGCGGCGACGAACTGTCGGATGGTCTGTTCCTGGCGCCCCTCCGGCGGCAGGCGCCAGCCCATGGCCGAATCCATGGCGAAACTTCCGGTGTGGGGTCGGCATAGTCTTCCGCGTAATCTTTGGCGACGTTCATGTTGGCGGTGTCCCGAACGCTCGCCCTCGCATAGCCACTGCCCAGCTCCGGCAGATCGCTTCCCATCGTGCGAGACATGTCGACCAGTCCGTCTGCGACCGCGCGGCCCAGCATGAGGCCTCTGCGCTCTTATGAGGGGCATCTCTTTCAAGCGATGGCCTTGTTGTGATTGACAGCATGGTTACCTCTCCTGAGTTCATTCTTCCAGGTGGCCTTGAGAGGCGGTTCGGCGTCTGGTGTTGCCGGATCGAAATGCGTTGGCACCGGTCGCGCCGTGTGGCGGGCCCTGGTGGCCGGCATGGTTTTTCAGCACCCCTTCATCAAGGCTCTCCTGAGCTCAACCGCAACCCGGCCCTGCTCGATGCCTGCGGTTTCCATCCCGTGCCGACGCGAGGCCGGCGCAAGCGCTTCCGGGATCCGCAGACCGGGGTCATCCACATCATTCGTCCCCCCGGTACGTTCGTCGATTCCCTCGAACTGGAATGTCTCGCGCTTCGTCGCCTCCCCGCTCAAGGGTTGAAGAGGAGGAGGGGCCGCTGTCCGAGATGATCGTCGAGCTGCGTCGTCGCCTGATGGACCTCCTTCCCGAATTCGGCGCCCATCTGGGCTGCGACGGCACGGTGGTCCCGAGCAAGTCGACGGGAACGGCGTCGGATCGGGATGCCGACCGGGACCGGCACGAGACCAAAGGCGTGACCGTCAAGGCAAGGCCTTGACCAAGGTCAAGATGTGGTTCGGCTACACCCTTCACCTGATCGCCGACGCCACCTACGAGATCCCCGTGGCGGCGGCAGTGACGAAGGCTTCGGCGTCGGAGGTAACGACTCTCGAGACGCTGCTGAAGGACGTGTTCGAGGACACTCCGGACCTGGCCTTGCGCTACCAGGACATGAGCGCCGAGCGGGGCTACCACAGCACCCGACATCCCGCGCCACAACGCCAAACCGGTCGCCTGACGCCGGTGCCGGAACCCGCGACAGGCGACTCACCAGTGTGTGCAAAACCCGGCCCATGGGAACCTTCCAGGACAAGACTTCAATGGACCGCATCCTCTACGCAGTCTTCATCCACGAAAACAAATCTCAGGGAATCAGTACCCCAGTCTCCCTGACACATAACTCTTGACGTCACCCGCAAATTGGGTCTCTTGACGCAAGCCGGTCCCGCAGGCGACAATTTCGATTGAACGGGTTCAATTTGCCCGCCCCGGAGCGTTTGCGAGTGGAACAACCGACGATTCGCGAGGTTGCAAAATTGGCCGGCGTCGCTGTCGGCACGGTGTCCAATGTGCTGAATGGATCGGCCACCGTCCGCGATTCGACCCGCGCGAAGGTGGAAACCGCCGTGCAGCAACTCGGTTTCAGGCCCGACGCCGTCGCCCGGTCCCTGAATCTGCGGCGCGGGCGCCGCAAAACCGTCAAGGCGACCGTCGGGCGGCCCCGTCTCTCGACGGTTGGTTATGTCAGCGTCGACTATACGGCCCGTGTCGACCGGTTTCCCGATAGCGGCGAGAGAACGACATCGCATGGGATCAAGAAGTCGCTGGGCGGTCCGGCGGCGAACGTCGCGGTCATGGCCGCAGGTCTCGGCGGGCGCTATGCGCTCAATTGCGAGCTGGTCACCGCGGTCGGCAGCGATCCCGACAGCGAATGGGCAGTGGTCGAGTTGGCCAATCGCGGGGTAAGGACCATCACGGTGCATCCCTATCGTGGCGGCCGCCTCAGCCGATGCATCGTGCTTGTCGACGCAACTGGCGCGCGCACGATCGTTAACGAACCGCTTGAGCTCGACCTTGAGGAATTGAGCCGATATGTCGGCAGTACCGGCCCTGCGCGTGAACGCCATTGTCTGCATATCGAGGGTTTCCAGGTGCCCAACGCGATCGGCTGGCTCGATGACGAACGAACGTGGCACCTGACAACCAGCGTCCACGCGACGGGACTGCCTGTGGAATGGCACACCGTGGAGGGACTGGGCCTCCTTCTCGAGAAATTCAATCTGGTCTTCCTCGACCTGGAGAGTGCCCGCGGCATCGTCGACCATGACGAGGGGGTGGATGTGGTCGTGTCGGATCTGGACCGCGCCTTCCGGCGGCTGGCGCCGACGCGCAGGGCTCGACTCATGGTCGTTACGCTGGGAGCGGGAGGAGCGCTGATCGATTCACTGGACGCCCGGCCGTCGAGAATTCACGTCGATCCGATCTCGGTTGTCGACACCACTGGCGCCGGCGACGCCTTCGTCGGTTGCTTTCTGGCCGCCTGGCTCAATGGCGATGATCCTCTCGCGGCCGGACGAATGGCAACGCGCGGCGGCAGGCTCGCCGTGGCCCAGGAGGGCGCCCAGGGCGCCCACATCACCGCGGAGATGTTGGTCGACGACGACCTTCGCGGATTCGACCTGCGTGTCGAGCGGTTGCAGGAAGCCTGACCGATGCCGGCGCTTCGCATGTCGAGGATCGTCAAGAGGTTCGGTGGCATCCTGGCGCTTGACGGCGTTGACTTCGAAGTCAATCCCGGCGAGGTCATGGCGCTTGTCGGCGACAACGGGGCCGGCAAGTCGACGCTGATAAAGATCCTCGCCGGCGCCTACCAGGCCGATGCCGGCACGATCACCCTCGACGGCGCACCGGTGGAATTCAAGAGCCCGCAGGACGCCTGGAACCGGGGCATCGCGACCATCTATCAGGAACTCGCCCTGACCGGGAAGATGATGATTCCCGACAACATCTTTCTTGGCCGCGAGCTGAAGCGTCGCGTCTTCGGCGTGAGCTTTCTGGATCGCCGCGCCATGCGCGAGCGCACCAAGCAGTTGCTGAGCAGTCTCGACGTCCAGGTTCCGAGCCTCGATGTTTGGGTTGAGCTCCTGTCGGGCGGGCAACGCCAGGGCATCGCCATTTCCCGCGCACTCAACATCGACGCGGAACTCATCGTGATGGACGAGCCGACGGCCGCCCTCGCTGTCGCTGAAGTGCGCAAGGTGCTGCAGTTCATCCGACGGCTTCGCGAGCAGGGCAAGTCGGTGATACTGATTTCCCACAACCTGCAGGACGTGTTCGCTGTATCGGACCGTATCACTGTCCTGCGCCAGGGCCGCCGTGCGGGTGTGCGCGAGACCCGGCACACCACTCCCGAAGAGATCATCGGGCTGATCACCTGGGCTTCGACGGCCGAAGATGACCAGGAGACACCCTTTGAGGGCCTTGGCGCGGCGTAGATCTGGCGCGCCTCGGCATTTCACCGACAGAAGAAAGGACACAAGATGAACCTTTTCAAGACTACCATCAGCGCCTTGGCCCTGATTGCAACCACGTCGATGGCGGCAACGGCACAGGACAAGCCGCAGGTCGCGTTCATTCCCCAGATCGCCGGCATTCCCTATTACGTCGCGATGCGCGAAGGCGCCGATCGTGCCGCGGCAGAGCTGGGTGTAACGTACGTCCAGGAAGGCCCGACCAGCACCAACGCCGTCGACCAGCTGCGTATCTTCGAGGGCTTCGTCAATCAGGGTTTTGATGTGATCGCGATCTCGCCGCTGGATGAGGAGAGCCTCAAACCGGCGATCGCGAAGGCGCGCGAAGCCGGCATCATCATTCTGACGTCGGATGCCGACGCTCCCGGGAGCGACCGCCAGTACTTTGTGGCCCAGGCGCTCGACCGCGACCTCGGCTATACCCTGCTGGACGAGGCCGTGGCGCGTGTCGGCGATGCGGGCAAGATTGCCATCGTCTCGGACTCGCCCACGATCCAGAGCATGCAGAACTGGATCGCGGCGATCAAGGAGCGCGCCGAGACCACCTATCCCGGCATCGAGATTGTCTCGGTCGATCACACCGACGGCACGGCGGCGCGCGCCTATCAGTTCGCGACCGACGCGATGACGCGACATCCCGACCTCAAGGCCGTCCTTGGCATGGCTTCGACGACCTGTCCGGGTATCGCTCAGGCGGTCGAGGCGGCCGACGCCATCGGTCATGTGCTCAGCGCCGGCTATTGCTCGCCAAATACGGCGCGCGAGTATATTCACAGCGGCGCGATGCCCTATTCCGTTCTGTGGAACCCTTCGGATCTGGGTTATCTGACCGTCTGGATCGCAGACCATCTCCTTAAGGGCGGCGAGATCACCGGTACGATGGATGTTCCCGGACTGCCGGCACCGGCGACTTACCTGCCCGAGACCAACATCATACTGCTCGGCCCGCCGGCCGTGTTTACGCCGGAGAACGTTGACGATTTCGATTTCTGAGGCGAGGCGCGGGGGCGTCGGCGCGGCGGCCCGCGCCCCCGACCGGCGTCCACCCTCGCCGGGTCGCGGCCGATGGCCCCGGTAGGCGCTCCCGACGGGTTCCTCGCCGGCCCGCGTCGGGCGGTTCCGCGCGAGGTCATCCTGATGGTGGCGATCATTGCCGTAGGCACCCTGTTCGCGACTCAATCGGAGTTCTTTCTGACCGAACGCAACCTGGTCACGGTGTTGCGCAACTCGGTGGACCTCGCCGTGATCTGCGCGGGCATGACACTGATCATCATCATGGGTGGCATAGACGTGAGCGTCGGCGGCATCCTGGCGGTTTCCGCGATATTCATCGGTCACTCCTACAAAGCCGGGCTCCCCGATGAAGTTGTTGTCCCGATCGGCATCGGCGTGGCGACCATGCTCGGGGCCCTCAATGGCGTGATTGTCGCCAAAGCGCGGGTTCCGCCCATCATCGCGACCCTGGGCACGATGTACGTGTTTATTGCGGTCTTGTTTCTCGTGATCGGCGGCACCTGGATTCATGGGCTGCCCGATACGCTATCGTTCCTGATCCGCGGCGAATTCGTTGGCATACCGGCCGGCGTCTTCATCATTGGCTGCGTCTACGGGTGCTGCTGGGTCCTCTTGCGATGGCAAGCCTGGGGACGCCATCTATGCGCCATCGGCTGCGACGAGGGCTCCGCCCGTCTGGTAGGAATCAACATCGACCGGGTGAAGATCCAGGCCTACGCTCTGACCGGTGCGCTGGCCGGAATCGCCGCCGTGCTGTACGTCGCCCGGCTGCGCAATGTCGAAGTCAACATCGGCACCAACATCGCGCTCGAGGCGATTGCGGCGACCGTTCTCGGCGGCGCCGATATTCGCGGCGGGACCGGCAGCCTGATCGGTGCACTGATGGGCGTGATCTTCATCAAGCTGGTACAGAACGGACTGGTTCTGATCGGGGTCTCGTCCCTGTGGGAGACCGTCGTGATCGGCGGGCTGCTGATCATCGTCCTCACCCTTGATGCTCTCGAGACCCGGCGCTCGGGGCGGCCGACATGAACGAGCGCCGTTTGCGAGATCCGTTACGCCGGCGGCTGCTGTATCTGCTCGGCCTGTGGGCGGCGTGCCTCATCACCAGCAGCCTCATCTCGCCCCACTTTCTCCAGCCGAGCACGCTGCCGTTCCTGCTCCAGTACGTGCCGATCCTCGGCCTTCTCGGGTTGGGGCAGACGCTGGTCATGCTCGCCGGTGGGCCCGGCATCGACCTGTCGGTCGGGGCCTCGCTGTCACTTTCGGGCCTCGCCATGGCATGGCTGTTCAGCCTTGGCGTGGACATCTATATCGCGTGCCTCGCCGGCATCGTTCTGGGCGCGCTCCTGGGCTCGGTGAATGGGATTCTGATCACCGTACTCGGCATACCCTCGCTGATGGCCACCTTGGCGACCATGTTCGGTTTCGGCGGACTGGCCCTCGCGCTGACCGGCGGTACACCGATCGGCGGTATCCCCGATTCGTTTGCCTGGCTCGGGCAGGGCCGGACACTGTCGATTCCGAATCACTTCTGGGTGTTGTTCGTGCCGATAGCAATTATGCTGCATGTTCTACTGGCGCACACAGCGATCGGCAGTCACATCTACGCCGCCGGCAACGACGAGCGCGCGGCCTATTTGTTAGGCGTCAAGGTCCGGCGTCTTCGCTTCGGGCTCTACGCGCTCAACGGCGTCCTCGCCGCGATCGGCGCGGCCATGATGCTGTCGTGGTTCCAGGCCGCACGCCCGGACGCCGGTCGAGGCATGGAGTTGTTGTCGGTCACGATTGCCGTGCTCGGAGGCACCCATATCTTCGGTGGACTCGGCCGCGTATCGGGCACGGTCGTCGCGATCATGATCGTGGCCACACTCCAGGTCGGACTCCAGCTGGCGAACATCTCCCACGCATGGCAGTTGGGCGTGATCGGCACATTGCTGGTCGGCAGTGTTGTGCTGGACAATCTTGGCACGCTCAAGCGACTCCGCGCCGGATGACTACAGGTTTTCTTTGCGTTGGCGATCTTGACATCGACCTGATCGTGTCGGTGGCGCACCTGCCGGGTGCCGACGACAAGATCTTCGGGCGTCGCATCTGCCAGGCCGTCGGGGGAATGGCCGCGAATGTCGCGGTCGGGCTGCGCCGCCTCGGCGCCGAGGCACGCCTTGCCGCGGCGATCGGGGACGACGAACCGGGCGAGGTGGCGGAGCGGGCCGTGGCCGGAGCGGGTGTCGACACGAGTTTCTTGGTCCGACGCAAAGGCGATGCGACGTTCATGTGCCTGGTCCTCCTGGGTCCCAACGGAGAGCGGTCTCTTGTCCGGCTGGAGACGGGCGCGTATCTGCCTCAGCCCGACGAAGTGCCGGTCGCCGCCTTCGCCGGAACCCGGCACGTGCACCTCACGATGGGCAGCGAGGCGCTGGCGCGCCACTGTGTCGCACGGGCCCGATCGTCGGGCGCCTCTGTATCGCTGGATCTCGAGAAAGCCGACCTGCCGGACGATCCGTCGAGCCTGGTCGACCTTCTCCCCGCCATCGACTGGCTGTTTCTGAACCGGCACAGTCGCGATCATGTGGAACAGGTGCTGGGCCCGCTGGTCCTCAGGCAGGCGTCTTGCGTGATTACGACCGACGGTTCGGCCGGCTGCCGCATCGAGCGCGGTGACTGCCGGGTCGAGGTGGCGGGACACAAGGTCAGCGTCCGCGACACCACCGGGGCCGGCGACGGACTCGTCGCCGCCTTTTTGCATGGCCATCTCGTCGCCGGCCTGTCCGAGACCGAAGCGCTGAGCAGGGCCAACGCCGCGGCCGCTCTTGTGGTCCAGCGTTACGGCGCGCAGGCCGGACTGCCGACAGGCGACGAGCTGGATCGGTTCATGCGACAACAAGGGCCCGATCGCGACCGAGTGACGTCCGCTGAAGGTCATGACTGAGCGCCGCCGCGTTTATGCCGAGCGTATCCGCGCTCTGGGATTGTCGACTCCGGACGAACGCACGATGCACCTCCTGTGGCAGATCGTGGACGGGGGCGCGCTCGGCGCCAGCCTTCACGTGCGCCTGACCCTCGAGTTGCTGACCCATCTGATGGACTCGGCCGACGACCCGACCGAGGGCTGGGCACGGACCTCCTGCGCCGGCGACTTCATCGCCGGGACGCGGGGCTCCGAGGCGCCGGTCATCGCGAATTCCATAGGTCGGGTGCTGCGCGGTCTGAATCGGATGGCGGCCGCGGAGCGGCGAGTAGAACTCGGCCGGCGAGCCGGGCGGTGGCAGGAGGAGGCGGAACGGCGGCACGCGCGCCTTGTCGACACCGCGGTCAGGGTGATCGGTCCCAATCGTCGCGTCATTGCGTTCGACTATTCGAGCACGGTCGATGCGGTGGTCGTGAGGTTGGCGGCGACGGCACCGCCACGGCAGGTGATCGTGCCGGAGAGCCGTTCTCTCGCAGGGGGACGGCGCTATGTGGAAGCGTTCACGGCAGCGGGTATCCCCGTCCACTACGTCGTCGACGCCGCCTTCGAGCACATTCTCGGCGACGACACGGTCATTCTGCTGGGGGCCGAGAGTCTGCAGCGCGACGGCAGCCTGATCAACACCATCGGCAGCCGACCGCTGGCGCGGCTTGCCCGGTGGCGCGGCTGTCCGGTCTATGGCTGCGCCGACCTGCTGAAACTCGACCTGCGTACCGGTGCCGTGTGCGCCGAACGCGTGCAACGGGAATTCGATCATCTGCTCAAGGGTATCGAACTCCCGAACGGCGCCGTCGTCACCACCGCAGTGCCCGAGCTCGAGGTAGTACCGGCGTCGCTCATCACCGCGATTCTCACCGACCGTGGGCCCGTTCCGCCGGCCTCCCTCGAAGATCTGGCGCAACGGCAGTGTTGCGAAGGAAAAGAGGACGGCGCCGCATGAGCGACACCATGCGCCGCGAAATTCACAGTCAACCCGGGTTGGTGGCCGAGATCCTGCCCAGGCTGCGCCAGGCGACGACCGGGCTCGACGTGTCCGCTGACCGGATATGGGCTGGCGGATGCGGTGACGGCGCCCTTGCCGCTGGCGCGGCGTCGGCGCTGCTGGCGGAGACCGACGCCGAGTATCGGCCGGCCACAGCTCACGAGCTGGCTTTCCACGCGCCCGTTCGGGGGGGCGATCTGGTCGTGCTTGCTTCCATTTCGGGCAGCACGCGGCGCACCGTGCAGGCCGCGCGCAAGGCGCGAAGCGTGGGTGCCGACACGCTCGCGCTCACCTGCAATCCGGACAGCATGCTGGCCGCCGCGTGCAAGAAGACGCTGGTTCTGCCGTTCCAACCTCTGAGCCGGCGAACGCCACACACCGCGGACTATCTCGCAACTCTGGTCGCGCTGGCGGTTCTCGCGGAGCATCTTCGGCGACAGCGCGACGAGATCCTGGACATCCTGCCGGTCATCATTCGCGACACGCTCGCCAATGCGGAGGCGCTGGCGGCGAACCTGGTGCGTTCCTTCAACCCGGCAGGCAAGCTGTTTGTCTTGGGGCAGGGCAGCAACCTCTATACGGCCCGATACATTGCCGCCAAGTTCCACGAGTCCGGGGGATTGGTCGCGCTGGCGGCAGAGACAGAGGATTTCGTTCACGGCGTGAACTTCATGGCGGAACGCGAGGACCTGTTCTGCGTGATCGGCGGCGACGGCCCGGGAGCGTTCCGGGCCCTGGAGCTGGTCCCCGGCTTGACGCGGCTCTGTGATCGGGTCGTGCTGGTCGGCAACACGCCGAACACCTTCGCCGCCGTGGTACAGTTCGAGTATCCGGCCGTGCGTCCGGCCATGACGGTCTTTCCCTCTGCTGTTGCCGGACAGATTCTCTGCCTCGCGGTCGCCGAAGCTCTTGGCCTTGCGGTCGAGATGCCGCGTGCGGGTCGAGCGGCGGGTGCGCTGCATGCGGAAGTGCAGCGCGGATGGATGACCGGTACTTCAGACACGCTTACCGACACCCGTGACCGCGGGACTGCTCGCTCGGTGTCCGGAGGTGGCAAGCCTTCCGCCGAGTGAGTTTCCACAGCCGTCGCCCCGCTGTAAGCGCCGGAAACACGCGAGTCCGGCGAACGCCAGACATCGGCAACTGCGACGGACATTCCCTGAGGTCAGGTTGGCATGAGGAGACGCTGGCACCGGCAGCAAGGCGGCAGACACATGCCAGCGAGCGACGGCAATGGGATCCCACAATTGGGAAAGAGCGATCAGCATTCCGAAAGCACGGTGAGTCGCCGGAATGACGCGCCTCTATCCCGCCGCCGACAAGCGAGCACATCCTTGCCAGATTCCGTTCCCTGCCGGCGAGGATGCGTGTTTCTCCCGAGGAAGGCTTGGCGCCGGCAATAGGGGCCTGCGAAAGGGAATCCATGTCTCGCCACTCTCATCACTCGTGGTGCGGCACTCTTCGATTCATGACGTGACCGGGCACAGGACCTTGAGCAATTCTGACCGGATCAACCCTCACAGGGGTTCGAGGCCGCACCAGTCGGCGATGAAGCGGGCGATTGCGCGGGTGACTTGGCGGCACGAGTCGAGACTGACCCTCTCGTCGAAGCCGTGAATGTTCTCGGCAAGGGGGCCATAGACGAGCGCGGGGATGCCGGCATAGAGACCGAAGAACCGGGCGTCGGTGGTGCCGGTGAGAGAGCGTGTTTCAAGGTCCTCGCCGAAGACGTGCCTGTGGCTCTCGGCAAGCACGGCCTCCGCATCGCTTCCCTCTTCGAGAACATACCCCTCTGCCTGGAACCCGTCCCACACGACCTCCGGCGGATTGTTAGCAAGGAAGGCGTCGTCGCGGGCGGCCCGTGCGATGCAGTCCTCGACCTCGCCGCGGGCCTTAGCGAGATCGGTTCCGGGAAACACGCCCACTCTCATGTCGAAGCGGCACCAGGCCGGAACGCTCGACGCCCAGTCTCCGCCCTCGATGCGGCCGACATTGAAATTGAGCGGGTGGGTCATGCCGGCATAGCGTTCGTGACCGACGGCGTTCCACCTCTCCTCGAGCGCGTGGAGGGCGCCGACCAGGCGCCAGGCGGCCTCGATGGCATTGGCGCCGCTTCCGGCGTAGGCGACATGAACGGGATGCCCGCGCACGTGGCACTGGAACCACATGACGCCGACCTGGGATCTCAACAGGCCATGGCCCAAAGGCTCGGGGATGAGTGCGGCATCGGCGTGGTAGCCGCGCTGGCGGCAGGCGAGCGCCCCGTTGCCGGTACACTCCTCCTCGATCACGGCCTCGATGGTGACGTCCGATGCCGGGCGAAAGCCGGCACGCTTGATGGCATCGAGGGCGAAGAGTCCGCAGACCCAGCCCGCCTTCATGTCGCCGGCGCCACGTCCGTGCATCCAGCCATCCTTCACCACGGGTTCGAAGGGGGGTGTCGACCACATGTCGTGCGGCCCTTCGGGCACGACATCGATGTGGCCGTTGATGATCAGGGAGCGTCCACCGGGGGAGGGGCTGCGCATCGCGCCGACGCTCACCCAGGCGTCGTCGTATCCGTCCAGTTTCGGCGAGTATCCCGGCAGGTCGCGAATGTCCTCGTTCCTGATCTGCCAGCGATCGACGGCAAATCCCCGTTGTGCCAGGGCGCGGGCGATGAAGTCCTGGGCGGTCGCCTCCCGTCCTCTCACTGAGGGCAGGCGTACGAGATCGCCGGTGAAGGCGACCTGTTCGTCAAAGCCCGCCTCGACGGCTGCGTCGAGCCGCGTTCCCGTATCGTTGTCGATCATGTGGTTCTCTCCACGAGTGTGCGCCGCACGGCATCCTGCCAGCCCTGGTAGAGCCTGTCGGCCTCGGCGCGCTCCATGGCCGGGATGAACCGCCTGTCGCCCTGCCAGGAGCTGGCGAAACCCGCCATGTCCGGCCACACGCCGGCCTGATGTCCGGCAAGCCAGGCGACGCCGAGTGCGGTCGCCTCGACGTTCGCCATGCGGTCGACCGGCATGGCGAGGATGTCGGCAAGAAACTGCATGGCGATGTCGTTGGCGCTCATGCCGCCATCGACCCGGACGACTGCGTCGTCGCCGAAGGATGTCTGGTCATCAAGCATGGCGCCGAGGAGATCGCGCACCTGGTAGGCGAGGCTCTCGAGAGCGGCGCGCACCAGTTCGGCCCTGCCGCTCGCTCGCGTGAGTCCATGGATGGCGCCGCGGCATTCGGCATCCCACCATGGCGCGCCGAGGCCGGTGAAGGCCGGTACCAGGTAGGGCGTGTGAAGGGGGTCGGCAGCTTCGGCGAGTGCCGGGGTCTCACCGGCGTCGTCGATGATGCCGAGGCCGTCGCGCAGCCATTGGACGGCCGTCCCGGCATTGAAGATCGACCCTTCCAGGGCATAGCAGCGTTTGCCGGCGAGTTGCCAGGCGACAGTCGTCAACAGCCGCCTCTGCGAGACCACCGGCTCGCTGCCGATGTTGAGAAGGGCAAAGCAGCCGGTGCCGCAGGTCACCTTCATCATCCCCGGCCGGAAACAGGCCTGACCGATGGAGGCTGCCTGCTGGTCGCCCGCCACCCCGCGAATGGGGATGTTGCCGATCACCGAGGTGCCGTAGTCGCCGGCGCAGTCCCGCACGTCCGCCAGCATGGACTCCGGCACCCCGAGCAGACGGCAGAGATCGTCATCCCAGCGCCCTTCGTGGATGTTGTAGAGCATGGTGCGTGAGGCATTGGTGGCGTCGGTGGCATGGACCTCTCCGTCGGTCAGGTGCCACATCAGGAAGCTGTCAATGGTGCCGGCCAGAAGTTCGCCGCGCCCGGCGCGTTCCCTGGCGCCTTCGACGTGATCGAGAATCCAGGCGATCTTGGTGCCCGAGAAATAGGGGTCCGGCAGCAGGCCCGTGCGCTCGGCAATCATGGCGGTGTGGCCTTCAGCGGCAAGACGGCGGCACAGGCCGGAGGTCCTGCGGTCCTGCCAGACAATGGCCGGGGCGACCGGACGCCCGGTGGCGCGATCCCAGACGACCACGGTTTCCCGCTGGTTGGTGATGCCCATGGCGGCGATGGACGAGGGGGCGGCCCCGGACTCGGCCAACACCTTGCGCAGGACCTCGATGCTGGTTGCGAGGATGTCGTCGGGATCCTGTTCAACCCAGCCGGGCTGCGGAAAGCTTGACCTGGTTTCCGCACTTGCCTGGCAGACACCGCGCCGGTCGCCGTCGTGGAGAATGGCGCGACTCGACGTCGTGCTCTGGTCGAGTGCGACAATGAATGTCACCCTTTCATGCCCCCTGCCGTCTTCCGGGATGCTATCCCGGTCGACGGCGCCCCGCCAACGAACATCCGGAGGCACGACACCCATGAGTCGCGATCCGCAGTACGACATCCTTTTCGAACCGGTGGCCATAGGTCCGGTCACGGCGCGCAATCGCTTCTACCAGGTGCCGCACTGCAACGGCATGGGAACCCACTATCCCAGCGCCATGGCGGCCATGCGCGGCGTGAAGGCCGAGGGTGGCTGGGCGGTGGTCTCCACCGAGGAATGCGACTTCCATCACACCGGGGACATCACGCCGGCCATCGAAGCCCGCCTGTGGACCCGCCAGGACATTCCGATCATGGCAAGAATGGTCGAAAGCGTGAAACGCCACGGCGCGCTGGCGGCGTGTGAACTGGTCTATGGTGGCATGGCCGGTCACAACCGCCTGTCGCGTGAGGTGGCGATGGCGCCGGTCGCGATTCCCCTGCAGGACGGGGATCCGGGCCAGGCACGGGCCATGGATCGTTCCGACATCGCCCGTTTCCGGCATTGGCACCGTCAGGCCGTTCTCCGAGCAAGGGAAGCCGGTTTCGACATTGTCTATGTCTACGCCGGTCACAACCTGTGCCTGCTGCAGCACTTCCTGTCGCGCCGCTACAACACGCGGACCGACGAGTACGGTGGATCGATCGAAAACCGGGTGCGCCTGATCCGCGAGGTTCTCGAGGACACGAAGGAGGCTGTCGGCGACACCATGGGCGTTGCCCTGCGCTTGGCGGTCGATGAGCTGGAAGGCGATGAAGGCATCACGTCGGACGGTGACGGCCGTGCCGCGGTGGAGTTGCTGGCCGATCTGCCGGATCTCTGGGATGTCAACTTGAGCGAATGGGAGAACGACAGCCAGACGGCCCGCTTTGCCGAGGAGGGGTTCCAGGAAGACCATACGTCCTGGGTCAAGCAGGTGACGGGCAAGCCGGTGGTGACGGTGGGCCGCTACACGTCTGTCGACCGCATGGCGAGCCTGGTCAGGCGCGGCCACACGGATTTCATCGGCGCCGCCCGGCCGTCGATTGCCGACCCCTTCCTTCCGAAGAAGATCGAGGAGGGGCGCATCGACGACATCCGCGAGTGTATAGGCTGCAACATCTGTGTTTCGGCGGACTTCATGTCTATGCCCATGCGCTGCACCCAGAACCCGACCACGGGCGAGGAATGGCGCCGCGGCTGGCACCCGGAAGAGGCCGGCCCCCGGGGCAGCGATTCCAGCGTTCTCGTGGTCGGTGGCGGGCCCGCCGGTCTCGAGGCGGCCCGAACACTCGGGCAACGCGGCTACAAGGTGACGCTGGCCGAGGCCGGTGACGAACTTGGAGGCCACCTGAGGACGCTGACGCGACTTCCGGGGCTCTCAAGCTGGATGAGGGTGCGCGACTGGAGAGTCGGCCAGCTGCACAAGCTTGCCAATGTCGACATCTACCCGGGAAGCGAACTCTCCGGCGACGACATCAGGGGTTTCGGTTTCGACCATGTCGCCATCGCCACCGGTTCGCTGTGGCGTCGCGACGGCGTGGGCCGTTCGCACCGCCAGCCCATCGATGGCGCGGGAACCGCCCGTGTGCTCTCCCCCGACGATGTCATGGCAGGTGTCGACCTCGACGATCCGGTGATCATCTTCGATGACGACCATTACTTCATGGCCAGCGTGCTCGCCGAGGTCGCGGTCTCGCAGGGTCGAAGGACGATCCTTGTCACACCGTCGGCCGACGTCGCTCCCTGGACCCACGTCACCATGGAACAGGGACGGATCCAGGCGCGCCTCCTCTCGCTCGGCGTCGAACTCGTCCCGGGCCACGACCTGGCGGCCATCGGCAGCGGAACGGTTGATGTCGCCTGTGTCTATACCGGTCGCCGGCGTCAACTGGAGAGAGGATCGGTCGTTCTCGTCACCATGCGCGATTCGCGGGACGAGCTCATGATCGCGCTCGCCGATGCCCCCCGCGAGGGCGTGGTCAGGAGCGTGACCGCCATCGGTGACTGCCTGGCGCCGGGGCTGCTGGCTTCAGCTGTCTACAGCGGACATCGCTATGCCAGGGAACTCGACACGGACGTGCCTGTCGATTCGCCGCCGTTTCGCAGGGAAGTGGTGGAGCTGTCCGGCGACTGGCCCTGATTCCTTGCGGTGGCCCGATCAAGCCACTATCCATTCCGACCTGTCCCTTCCGGGTGCGCCGATGCATTTTGGCCTTTCGCAAGAGCAGTCGATGATCGTCGACACGGTGCGCCGGTTTGTCGCCGAGGAACTCGTTCCCCACGAGGACGAGGTCGAACGCACCGACGACGTGCCGGCGGCCCTCATCCGGCAGATTCGCGAGCGGGCGATCGACAAGGGACTCTATGCCATCAACATGCCGGCGGAGTTGGGTGGTGGCGGCCTCGATGCCCTTGCCGTGTCACTGTGCGAGATCGAACTCGGTCACACGGCCTTTGCCCTGCAGTATGCGGTGGCCCGTCCATCCAACATCCTGCGTGCCTGCACGGGCTGGCAGGTCTCCCGCTACCTGCTTCCGACCATTCGCGGCGAGCGTGTCGAGTGCCTGGCCATGACCGAACCCGGGGCCGGTTCCGACCTGCGCTCCATGACCACACGGGCACGGCGCCAGGGCGAGGACTTCGTCATCAATGGCACCAAGCACTTCATCAGCTATGCGGATGTGGCCGACTATGTGGTGCTGTTTGCCAGGACGGGCGATGAAGGAGGCATCACCAGCTTTCTCGTCGACAAGGGGACCCCGGGCTTCGAGGTGCGCCCGGGTGGCGAGAGCGTCTCGCACAGAGGCTTCCACCATGCCGAACTGGTGTTCACGGACTGCCGGATTCACCAGCGCCACATACTCGGGGAGGAACATCGTGGATTTGACGTGGCGCGCGAGTGGCTGGGCGCCACCAGGCTCACCGTTGCGGCGCAGTGTGTCGGCCGGGCCCGGCGGGTGCTCTCCATGGCTGCCGGGTGGGCCGGAACGAGACGCCAGTTTGGCCGTACCATCGGCAGGTTCCAGGGAACCTCCTTCAAGCTCGCCGACATGCTGACCGAGGTCGAGGCGGCGGAACTCCTGGTGCTGCGGGCAGCGGACCGGGAGGCACGCGGTTGTGCCACGGACCGTGACTTTGCCATGGCGAAACTCTACGCCAGCGAAATGCTGGGCCGGGTGACCGACCACGCGGTGCAGATCTTCGGCGGCATGGGTCTCGTGAAGGAGTTCGCTGTGGAACGATTCTGGCGTGATGCCCGTATCGAGCGAATCTGGGATGGCACCAGCGAGATTCAGCGTCATATTCTCTCGCGCTCGCTGCTTCGCGAGCATGAAACACCGGAAGGAGCAGGGTAATGGGCGACAGTGTTCGCGTGACGAAAGATGATGGAATCTGGGAGATCGTTCTCGACAGGCCCAAGGCCAACGCGATCAGCATGGCCGTGAGTCGTGAGCTTTCGGACACATTCTGTTCATTCCGTGACGATGAATCGGCCCAGGTCGCCATCATCACCGGTGGCGGTGACAGGTTCTTCTCCGCCGGCTGGGATCTCAAGGCTGCGGCCGCCGGTGAGGAAGACACCGACGCCGCATCGACCTTCGATGGCGGATTTGCCGGACTGACGGAACTGTGGAGCCTCGACAAGCCGGTGATCGCCGCCGTGAACGGCATGGCGGCGGGCGGCGGGTTCGAGCTGGCGCTGGCCTCCGATCTCATCGTGGCGGCGGATCATGCCGAGTGCTGGCTGCCCGAGGCTCAGATCGGCATCCTTCCCGATGGCGGCGGGGTGATCCGCCTGCAGCGCCGCATACCAAGGGCGCTGGCGGTGGAAATGATGATGACCGGCCGGCGGATGTCGGCGGCGGAAGGAGAACGCTGGGGGCTCATCAGCCGCGTCGTGCCGGCAGCGGAACTCATGGATGCAGCCCGCGCACTGGCGAGCGATATCATGAAGAGCGCGCCGCTCTCGCTGAAGGCGATCAAGGCGGTGGTCAACACAACCGACGGCATGTCCGTCGAAGAGGCCTACACCTACATGAGATCGGGCCAAATCCCGCAGTATCGCGCATGTCTCGATTCCGAGGATGCGATCGAGGGACCGCGGAGTTTCGCCGAACGCCGCGCTCCCGTCTGGAAGGGCCGCTGAACCGGGGGATATGATGTCATTGCTTGCCAGCAGACTCGACAGAATCAAGCCATCGCCGACCATTGCGGTGACCCAGAAGGCGCGGGATCTCAAGGCCCGCGGCCGCGACGTCATCGGCCTTGGCGCCGGGGAGCCTGATTTCGACACTCCCGATCACATCGTCGAGGCTGCGGTCCGGGCCATGCGGGACGGCAAGACCCGCTATACCGCGGTGCAGGGTATTCCCGAGTTGCGCGAGGCGATCGCCGGCAAGTTCGCGCGGGACAATGATCTCGACTACCCGATCGATTGCATCACGGTCGGCTGCGGTGGCAAGCAGGTGCTCTACAACGCCATGGTGGCCACCCTGGAACCCGGCGACGAGGTCATCATCCCGGCTCCCTACTGGGTGAGCTACACCGACATCGTGCTGTTGTGCGGGGGACAGCCGGTGGTGGTGGAAACGGCGTCGGCCAACGGGTTCAGGCTTGATGCAGAGAGTCTCGAGGCGGCCATCACGCCGCGGACCAAGTGGGTGATGCTCAATTCACCGTCGAATCCGACCGGTGCGGGCTACGGACACGACGACATGAAGGCGCTTACCGACGTGCTCATGCGCCATCCCCACGTCTGGATCATGCCGGACGACATGTACGAGCACATTGTCTACGACGGTTTCCGCTTCGTCACGCCGGCCCAGGTCGAACCGGGTCTGAAGGAGCGCACCCTCACCGTCAACGGTGTCTCCAAGACCTACTGCATGACCGGATGGCGTGTTGGCTATGCCGCCGGCCCGAAGATGCTGATCGATGCCATGAACAAGGTGCAGTCCCAGTCCTCGACCCACACCAGTTCGATCAGCCAGCACGCCGCCGTGGCGGCGCTCAACGGTCCGCAGGACTTCATCGCCGAACACAACCGGGTGTTCCGCGAGAGGCGGGACCTTGTCGTCTCGATGCTCAACCAGGCAAAGGGCCTCGCCACGCCCGTTCCCGAGGGCGCCTTCTACGTCTATCCTTCATGCACGGGTCTCATCGGCACGTCCACGCCCTCGGGCCGCCGCATCGAGACGGACGAGGATGTCGTCACCTGGATTCTGGAATCGGAAGGGGTTGCCGTCGTCCAGGGTGCGGCCTTTGGCAAGTCGCCTCACTTCCGGGTGTCCTACGCCACCTCGACTGACTTGCTCGAGCAAGCCTGTCAGCGCATCCAGAGAGCCTGCGCCGCACTCTCCTGACCGGTCTGCCGGGGCGCGTCACCGGGCTCGCCGGGCAACGGAGGTGCGAAGCGGACGTCACGAGAATGCGGGGCCATGATGCTCAGGCCGCCACGGCGGGCGGCATGATGTTGAAGACGGCCGTGGCCCTTCGCGCGGGCAGGGGTCCCGGCGCTTTCATGACGTGCCGCATGACTGTAGGATTGGGGCACTCGATGGAGGGCGACGCATGCTGATCAGGGTACCGCGCAGGTGGGAGATTGCGGAGAACCAGGTGACATCCGAAAGTCATTGGCTCGATCGCCGCCACCTGGTGAAGGCCATTGCTGCCGGACCGGTGCTGGCCGCAGGATGGCCCGCTGTCGCTCCGGCGGCCGACGACGTGGTGGAGCTTGCCCGCGAACAGGCTTCAGGTGATCCCACTGGTGACCTCTATCCCGCGGTGCTCAATCCGGCCTTCGCCGATGCCGGGCGAGAGGTGACGGTGGAAGAGGAGAATCTCACCTACAACAACTTCTATGAATTCGGCAGTTTCAAGCAGATCTGGCAGCGCGCCGCGGACCTCCCCCGCCGCCCCTGGTCGGTCACCATCGACGGTCTTGTCGAGGAAACCCGGACCATCGACATCGACACCCTGATCCGCACGTTCAGCCTCGAGGAACGGATTTACCGGCATCGCTGCGTGGAAGCGTGGTCCATGGTCGTGCCGTGGACAGGGTTCACCCTGCGCGACCTCGTCGATTTCGCGCGGCCGCTCGGTTCGGCGCGCTATGTCGTCATGCAGACCTTTCATGACCCCGATGTCGCTCCCGGACAGGCAGGATCCTGGTATCCCTGGCCCTACACCGAAG
The DNA here is from genome assembly GCA_028821455.1 of bacterium. Classification (GTDB taxonomy): domain Bacteria; phylum Pseudomonadota; class Alphaproteobacteria; order SP197; family SP197; genus SP197. The sequence continues at coordinate 113,182 of JAPPGE010000090.1, forward strand.
GCGTCACCATCGAGGAAGCGACCAACGACCTCGCCTTCATGGTGACCGGTGCCTACGGACAGCCCATGGCCAACCAGTTCGGTGTGCCATTGCGCCTCCACCTTCCCTGGAAGTATGGATTCAAGTCCGTCAAGTCCATCGTCAGGGTGTCGTTCACCGAGGAACGGCCGTTGACTTTCTGGGAAGAAGTGGCGGGGAACGAATACGGGTTCTGGGCCAACGTCAATCCCGAAGTGCCCCACAGGCGGTGGAGCCAGGCCATGGAACGCGTCCTTGGTACCGGAGACACCGTTCCCACCGAGATCTACAACGGCTATGGCGCCGAGGTGGCCTCTCTCTATGCCGGACTGGAGGACGAGCCTCTCTTCATGTAGCCGGTTCCATGAGCGGGCTGGTCCCGCCGGAATCTGTGGATCAGGTGCGGTCCTGGCGGACTTTTTCGACGAGGAAGTCGCGGAAGGCGGCGATCCGCGCCGATCCCCTCTGTTCTTCAGGATAGACGATGTGGGCTGTCAAAATGGGAAGAGGGGCCTCGATGTCGATTCTGACCTGCCGGTCGGTGCTGCGCAGAACGTAGTCGGGAAGAATGGCGATACCCAGACCGCTTTCCACGGCGTTGCGCATGCCGAGGACCGAGTTGACCGTCAGGGCGGGATGGCGCTGGGGCCTGTCGACCCCGAATGAGCGGGGCAGCCATGCCGGATTGACGAGGTCCCGCAAGGGTCCGTTGTCATACATGATGATGCGGTGTTTCTCGAGATCCTTGAGGGATGCCGGTGTTCCCCACGCCTTGAGGTAGAGCGGCGAAGCGTAGAAGTTGAAATGGATGGTCTTCAGGCGACGCTGGATGAGATCCGGTTGCGTCGGTCGGAAGAGACGGATGCCGACATCCGCCTCTCCCATGGAGAGATCGAGTTCGCCGTCGTCGATGAGGAGCGAGATCGATATCTCCGGATATCGATCCATGAATTCGACGATTCTCGGCATGAGCCAGATCATCGCGAAACCCGTCGTGGCGGTCACCGACAGGTGGCCGGCAGGTCGGTTCTTGCTGTCGGCGAGCTTGGACTCGACCATGGCGACCTTGCCAAATACCTCGCGGGCCGTGGCATAGAGCAGGTCTCCCTGTTCGGTCACCAGGAGACCGCGAGCATGGCGGTGAAACAGCTCGACACCCAGTTCCTTCTCGAGGGAGGCAATCTGTCGGCTGATGGCCGACTGGCTCAGATTGAGCTGTTGCCCAGCCCTGGTAAAACTGCCCGCTTCCGCCACATGGAAGAAGACCCGCAGGCGATCCCAGTCCATCTTGGCTCCATCCGCCTATTCGGCAGCCTCACGGTGGTCCGCCGCCAGATGGGCGAGGTACTTTTCCGCCTCCAGGGCTGCCATGCAGCCGGTGCCGGCCGCGGTGACCGCCTGGCGGTAAACCTTGTCCTGCACATCTCCGGCGGCAAAGACCCCGGAAATGGCTGTGGCCGTGCTGTCGGGCGCCGTCACGAGATAGCCTTCGTCGTCCATGTCGAGAAGCCCGGCGAACATCCCGGTGTTGGGCCGATGCCCGATGGCGATGAAGACTCCGTCGAGCACGAGGTCGTGTTCCTTGCCGGTGGCGACATTCCTCACCCTGGCGCCGGTCACGCCAGGCGGTTCACCGGTACCCAGAACCTCGCTCAGCACGGTGTTCCACAGGATCTCGATACGTGGATGGCGGAACAGTCTCTCCTGCAGGATCCGTTCGGCGCGCAGTTCATCGCGCCGGTGGATCAACCGCACCCGGGCGGCCAACTGCGCAAGATAGAGCGCCTCCTCGACGGCGGTGTTGCCCCCGCCGACGACACACACTTCCTTCTCCCTGAAGAAGAAGCCATCGCAGGTGGCACAGGCCGAGACCCCGAATCCCTGAAACCGCGCTTCGCTCTCCAGGCCCAGCCACTTCGCCTCGGCGCCGGTGGCGATGATGACCGCATCCGCGGTGCGGATGTCTCCGGAGTCTCCCGTGACAACGAAGGGGCGGCCGGAGAAGTCGACCTCGGCAACAAGGTCATGGACCATCTCGGTGCCCACCGCGCGGGCCTGGTCGGTCATCTGCTCCATCAGCCAGGGGCCCTGCACGACATCCGCAAATCCCGGGTAGTTCTCGACGTCCGTGGTGATGGTCATCTGCCCGCCAGGCTGAATTCCGTGAAGCAGCACCGGTTCGAGACCGGCCCGGGCCGCATAGATGGCGGCGGTCAGGCCGGCAGGGCCTGAACCCATGATGAGTACCCTGGCGTGCTGATGTTCCGGCATGGCGTTCCATCTGGGAATCGCGGTCACCGACAATCTAGTGAAGGGCGCCGTGGCGTGAAAGGCATGAGGCAAAGATTGGGGTGGACAGTCTCGTCCTCACACTTGCCACGCACGCTGCAAGGGACAATATTACAGTCATGGACGATTCAGACACCAAAGACGAAGGCTTCCGCACGGCCAGATTCTGCATCGGAGACGTTGTCCGGCACCGGCACTATCCGTTTCGCGGTGTGATCTACGATGTCGATCCGGTCTATGCCAACACCGAGGAATGGTGGCTCTCCATTCCCGAGGACGTGCGTCCCTCCAAGGATCAGCCGTTCTACCACCTGCTGGCCGAGAACGAGGAGTCGACGTATGTCGCCTACGTCTCCGAACAGAACCTGGTGACAGACGAGAGCGGTCTGCCGGTATCACACCCCCATGTGTCACTGATGTTCGCCGGTCCTAAGAACGGCCGCTACATTCCAACGGCGATCCAGGAAAACTGAAGCGCTCACCCAGGCGATCCCTGATCCGCTGCGCCACCCAGGTGGCGTCATCGAGCACCACGGGCTTCCAGGAGGGAGCAAGTGCGCCGTCGAAGTTCCTTGCGTGCCCACCTCGTTTCAACGCCTCGTGAAACCGCGTGAACTTTTCTGAACCTCCCGGCAGCGCAGCGATGAACACCGGCTTGCCGCTGATGCAGGCTTCCGTGGCCATGTTCACGGAATCGGATGTCACGATGATGGCATCGGCGAGACCGAGCCAGCCCTCGTAGGGATTGCTGCCATTGCCTTGCCAGATGACGGAGCGCGCCTGATCGAGTTCCTTCATCAGGACGTCGGCGGCTTCCGGCGGGGTGCGCCGTGAGACGGTGACCATGAGTCCGCCCTCCAGCGCACCAAGCTTCCGGCCGAGATCACGGGCGTCGGCGCACGTGAACCTGTAGACCTGATTGGGACCGCCGATGGCGGCGAGAATCAGGGGGCGTGGGAGGTGGGCGACCTCTCCCTTGTGGCGGTCGGCCGCTTCGTCGAGGGCACGTCGCGTCAGGCCGTGCAGCGAGCCGGTCGTGGCAATGACATTGGCGCCCTTCACGCGATCATGACGGGGTGCGATGACGAGGTCGAAGTTGGCCGGACTGATGGTGGGGTTCTGGATCTGGATGGCGACGGTGCGGCCGCCGGACTTTCGGCGGATGGCGGCGGTCGGCGCCACGGACTTGCGGCCGCTGGCGATCACCAGATGCGGCCAGGGAGGAGCAAGCCGGTCCCCTCTTGAGGACAGCGCGGCGAGTGGCGAAGGCCAGAATGCAGGAGGAAGCGCCTTCCAGGGATGGCGGATGACGATCGTGCGGCGGTCGGGCTCGAGTCCGAGCCGGCTTGCAAGTCCGTTGCATTGGCGTACCAGACCGGCCGCGCCGTCGGTCACGATCCAGGAGCGAATGGCATTCACCGAGCACTCCCGGCGTAGGCCTGGAGCGGCTTCACATCGAGATCGCCGGCCTTGAGAGCGGCAATGGCCTCGATCACTGCCCGGGCCCCGGGAATCGTCGTGACGTACGGCACCTTCTTCATCAGTGCGGTGCGACGCAGGCTGAAGCTGTCCGTGATCGACTTCGATCCCTCGGTGGTGTTGATCAGAAGGTCGATGCTGTCGTTCTTGAGGGCATCGACAATGTGTGGCGATCCCTGGAGAACCTTGTTGATGCATTCGACCTCGAGGCCGGCCGCACTCATCTCGCGCGCCGTGCCGCGCGTGGCGACGAGTCGAAATCCCATGTCGGCAAGCCGCCTGCCCAGCGAGACGGCGTGCGGCTTGTCGCGGTCGCGCACAGAGATGAAGACACAGCCCCGGCAGGGCAGGGCGCCACCGGCCGCCAGTTGCGCCTTGGCAAACGCGTGTCCGAAATCGCCGTCGAGACCCATTACCTCGCCGGTTGACTTCATTTCCGGACCCAGAATGACGTCCACTCCGGGAAAACGGGTGAAGGGGAACACCGCCTCCTTGATGGCGATGTGCGTGACCTCGGGCGGGCTGAGACGGAAGGCGCCGAGAGATTCTCCTGCCATCACCCTTGCGGCAATCTTGGCGATCGGAACGCCGATGGCCTTGGCGACAAAGGGAACGGTGCGGCTGGCGCGGGGGTTGACCTCCAGAACGAGGACCTTGCCGTCCTTCACGGCGAACTGGACGTTGATCAGTCCCACTGTTCCCAGTTCCCGTGCCAGAGCCTCGGTCTGCTTCGTCAGGCCTTCGATGATGTCTGCTCCCAGGGAATAGGGAGGAAGCGAGCACGCCGAGTCGCCTGAATGAACTCCGGCCTCCTCGATATGTTCCATGATCCCGGCAACGAAGACGTCCCTGCCGTCCGACAGCGCATCGACATCCACCTCGACGGCATCCTGGAGAAAGCGATCGACAAGAATCGGATGACCTCCCGATACGTTGACCGAGCGCTCCACGTAGACCGCCAGGGCATCATCGTCGTGGACGATTTCCATGGCCCTTCCACCCAGCACGTAGCTCGGCCGCACGACGACGGGATAGCCGATACGTCCGGTGATTCGCAGGGCTTCGTCGAGCGACCTGCAGGTTCCGTTGGCCGGCTGTCTGAGGCCGAGATCATGAAGCAGGGCCTGGAAGCGCTTGCGGTCCTCCGCACGGTCGATGGCATCGGGCGAGGTGCCGATAATGGGAATGTTCTCCTCTTCGAGTGCCCGCGCCAGGCCGAGCGGTGTCTGGCCACCAAACTGGACGATGACGCCGATGAGGGTCCCCCTCGCCATTTCGGTGCGGGCGACCGCCACGACGTCCTCGACGGTCAACGGCTCGAAGTAGAGGCGGTCGGAAGTGTCGTAGTCAGTGGAAACGGTCTCGGGATTGCAGTTGACCATGATGGTCTCGATCCCGGCTTCCTTCAGACCGTAGCACGCGTGGACGCAGCAATAGTCGAATTCGATCCCCTGTCCGATCCGGTTGGGACCGCCACCGAGGATGATCACCTTCCTGTTGTCACTGACGTCCGATTCGTCTTCCGCAGGAATGATGCCGTCGCCTTCGTAACAGCCGTACATATAGGACGTGCTTGCCGGAAACTCGGCGGCACAGGTATCGATCCTCTTGAACACAGGCGTCACGTCGAGATGTTCCCGCCTGGTCCTGACGCAGCGTTCCGTCATCCCGGCGAGGGAAGCCAGCCGGCGGTCCGAGAACCCAAGTTTCTTGATTTCGAGGAAATCCCGCGCGTCCTCGGGAAGGCCATTCCTGGCCACCGTTGCCTCAGCCTCGACGATGCGCCGCATCTGGCCCAGAAACCAGGGGTCATAGCGGGTGATGTCGTGAATGGTGCCATCGTCGAGACCGCGACGCATCGCTTCGGCGATGGCGAGCAATCGGTCGGGAGAAGGGCGCGCCAGACGGGCGACGATGCCGTCCTTCGACGTGTCGTCAAAGGTCACCGGATCGAGGCCCGTGAGACCCGTTTCCATGGACCGCAGCGCCTTTTGCAGAGCTTCCGGAAAGGACCGGCCGATTGCCATCACCTCGCCAACGGACTTCATGGATGTGGTGAGTTCGGCCTGTGTCCCGGGAAACTTCTCGAAGGTAAAGCGCGGTATCTTGACGACGCAGTAGTCGATGGTCGGCTCGAAGCTCGCAGGCGTCACGCGCGTGATGTCGTTGCGGACCTCGTCGAGGGTGTAGCCGACGGCAAGCTTGGCGGCGACTTTGGCAATGGGGAATCCGGTCGCTTTCGAAGCCAGCGCCGACGACCGCGACACGCGCGGATTCATTTCGACCACAATCATGCGGCCGTCAGCCGGGTTGATGGCGAACTGCACGTTGGAACCGCCGGTGTCGACGCCGATCTCCCGCAGCACGGCGATCGAGGCATCGCGCATGACCTGGAACTCCTTGTCGGTCAGCGTCAGTGTCGGCGCCACGGTCACGCTGTCGCCGGTGTGGATGCCCATCGGATCGATGTTCTCGATGGAGCACACGATGATGCAGTTGTCGGCGCGGTCGCGTACGACCTCCATCTCGTACTCTTTCCAGCCGAGGATCGACTCCTCGATCAGGACCTCGCTGGTCGGGCTCGCGTCGAGTCCCCGGCGGACGATGTCCGAGAACTCCTCGCGGTTGTAGGCGATGCCGCCACCTGTTCCGCCGAGCGTGAAGCTCGGGCGGATGATGGCTGGCAGTCCGATGTCCTGGAGGGCTTCACAGGCCTGATCGAGTGAATGGGCGAGGACGCTGCGGGCGCATTGGAGGCCGATGCGGCCCATCGCATCACGGAAGAGCTCTCGGTCCTCCGCCTTGTCGATCGCCTCCCTGGAGGCTCCGATCAGTTCCGTGCCACAGGCATCGAGGACTCCCATGCGGGCGAGACTCAGCGCCGTGTTGAGGGCCGTCTGCCCCCCCATCGTCGGCAGCAGTGCGTCGGGGCGCTCCCTCTCGATGATGCGGGCGACGATCTCCGGAGTCACCGGTTCGACGTATGTGGCATCCGCCATGGCGGGGTCGGTCATGATGGTCGCCGGATTCGAGTTGACCAGGATGACGCGGTATCCCTCGTCCTTGAGGGCCTTGACGGCCTGTGTGCCCGAGTAATCGAACTCGCACGCCTGGCCGATGATGATCGGTCCGGCACCGATGATCAGGATCGACTCGATGTCAGTGCGCGCTGGCATGGCTCTCCATGGCCTTGATGAAAGACCGGAAGAGGTAGCGGCTGTCCTGTGGTCCGGGACTCGCCTCGGGATGGTACTGGACAGAAAAGACGGGCTTTTCCCTGATCCTGAAGCCGGCCAGAGTACCGTCGAAGAGTGATACGTGGGTGATCACGGCATTGTCGGGAAGACTGTCGGGATCGACGACAAATCCGTGATTCTGGCAGGTGATCTCGACCCCGCCGGTTTCCAGATTTCTCACGGGGTGGTTGGCGCCGCGGTGACCGTTCACCATCTTCAGTGTCCGCGCGCCCAGCGCCAGCGCCAGCAGCTGGTGTCCCAGACAGATCCCGAAGACCGGTTTTCCCGTCTCCAGGAGATCGCGGATCACGGGTACCGCCCATGTTCCGGTGGCAGCGGGGTCACCTGGCCCGTTGGAAAGAAAAATGCCATCGGGGCGATGACGCATGATGTCGGCGATGGCGGAAGTCGCCGGCACGACAGTCACCCGACAGCCCAGAGAGACGAGATGGCGCAGGATATTCCGCTTGACCCCGTAGTCCACGGCGACGACATGGCGGCGCGGCGACGGTCCGGCGGCATGGCCACACTGCAGCGACCAGGTGCCTTCGGTCCAGGTGTAGGTCTGCCGGCAGGTGACCTCGCGGGCGAGATCCATGCCTTCGAGTCCCGGCCAGGCGGCAAGCTCGCCGGCGAGTCCGGCGCAATCGATGGTGCCGTGATCGATGCCCGCCGTCTGAAATCCGCGGGACCGCACCAGCCTGGTCAGGCGGCGCGTGTCGATTCCGGCGATGCCGACGAGATTGTTGGCACGCAGCCAACCGTCGAAGTGGCCGCTGGCGCGAAAGCTCGAGGGATCGGTGATTGCATCGCGGATCACGATACCGCGGGCCGCCGGTGTCTGCGCCTCGATATCCTCGCCATTGGCGCCCGTGTTTCCGATATGCGGAAAGGTGAATGTGATGATTTGCCCGGCGTACGAGGGATCCGTCACGATCTCCTGATAGCCGGTCATTGCGGTATTGAAACACAACTCGCCGATGGCACGCCCTGTGGCGCCGATTCCGTGACCCCAGAACACCGAACCATCCGCGAGCATGATGCACGCCGTGGCCCACGGCGGCGGCTGTGAAACGCATGGGGGCATGGAAACCGGCCAAGGAGTGACGTTGCCGGACTATAGGGATGCACGGTCGCGGGGTCAAGAGTCCGATGGGGGATAAACGTCACATTATCACGCCGTTGGAATCTATCCACCGGCGTCGGACAGAGGCCGCGCGAGGGAAACGACTCGCCCTTGACGGCAATCTGATGTAAGGCTCAGTCACGTTGCAACCAGGTGGTCAAGATCGGCGCGATGTCCATCAGGCAGGAGATCTCGGGAGCCCTCAGGCAGGCAGTCAAGGCCCAGGACCGGCTTGCGACGTCGACGTTGAGACTCGTCATCGCCGCCCTCAAGGATCACGAGATCGCATCACGCGCCAACGGTGTCAGCCAAATGGTGAGTGACGAGCAGGCGATCGGCATTCTGGCCAAGATGGTGCGCCAGAGACGGGAGGCTGCCGAGCAGTTCCGCAAGGGCGACCGGACGGACCTGGCGGACCGGGAGGAAGCGGAGATCTCCATCATCACACGTTTCATGCCACGTCCGATGGACCCGGAAGAGTTGGCCCGTTGCGTTGACGCCGCCATAGTCGAGTGTGATGCCTTGAGCCTCAAGGACATGGGCCGGGTCATGGCCCTGCTCAAGACGTCCTATCCGGGACGCTTCGACGGCGCTGCCGCAAGTGCCCTGGTCAGGAAACGGCTCGGCTGAGGGGGCCAAGTTGCTGTTCACCCCGGAATTCCTGGACGAGATCAGAGCGCGCATACTCCTGTCCGAGGTCATAGGATCCAGTGTCCGTCTGGAGCGCCGTGGCAGCGAGTATGTCGGATTGTGTCCCTTCCATCAGGAAAAGTCCCCGTCCTTCACGGTCACGGACTCCAAGGGCTTCTATCACTGCTTCGGCTGCGGAGCGCACGGTGATGTCATCCGCTACGTGGTGGAGACCGAGAACCTCACGTTTCCCGAGGCCGTGGAACGGCTTGCCGGACGCGCCGGTCTGGCGATGCCCGAGCGCAGTCCGGAGCAGCGGGAGCGCTATCGCCGCGCCGCAACCCTCCACGATGTCCTTGAGGAGGCCAGCCGCTGGTTCGAAAGCCAGTTGGCCGGCATCACCGGGAACCGGGCTCGCGCCTATCTTTCGGAACGCCGAGTCAGCGACGCCACGCGGAAACGGTTTCGTCTGGGTTACGCACCGGAAGAGCGCAACCGGTTGATGCGTCATCTCGCCGGCAAGGGCATCTCGCGGGAACTGGTCATCGAGGCCGGCCTCGCCTTCGTCGGCGACGGCGACCGCGAGCCGGTTGACCGCTTCCGTCACCGGTTGATCTTTCCCATCACCGACCGCAATGGCCGTGTCGCCGGATTTGGCGGCCGGGCAATGGGCAACCAGAGGGCCAAGTACCTCAATTCGCCGGAAACACCGGTCTTTCACAAGGGCCACCTGCTCTACGGCTTCACCGAAGCGCGCAAGCCGGCGCACGATGCCGGAACAGTCGTTGTCGTCGAGGGCTACATGGATGCCATCGCCCTCGTCCAGGCGGGAATTCAGCACGTCGTCGCTCCCCTCGGGACTGCGCTGACAGAGGGCCACCTCGCCCTGTTGTGGAAGCTGGCGGATGAACCCGTGCTGTGTTTCGACGGCGACACGGCGGGATACTCCGCTGCCTGCCGCGCCATGGAGAGGGCGTTGCCCGTTCTCAGGGCGGGCAAGTCTCTGCGTTTCGTGCTGCTCGCCGACGGCATGGACCCCGACGACATCGTCAGGGTGCGTGGGGCCGCGTCCATGCGGGACCTGATCGACCGGGCGATTCCCCTGATGGACATGCTCTGGCAGAGCCGCACCCGGGGACGTGCACTGGAGACTCCCGAACGCCGCGCCGGACTGGAGAGGGAGCTGATGACCGTGGTCGGAACGATCTCCGACAGGGCCGTTGGCCACTACTATCGCGGCGAGATCATCCAGCGACTGAAGGCCGCATTTGGCCCGCCGCGCTACAGGGGCGATCGCCTGCGGCCGGGAGAACGTCGCCGACTCGACCGCCGGAGGAGGGAGTCGTGGACATACCACCGCGGCGTGGAACCGGTGCCCGGCAGCGTTCCCGGCGGCGGACCGGCGGGTGACGCCCACCTCGCCGAAAGGGCGCTGGTCGCCATTCCCTTCCTCAATCCGGGGCTTCTCGAGAGGATTGCCGAACCCCTCTCCGAGGTGTCCTTTCTCGATTCGCGCCACGAAAGGCTGCAGCAGTGTCTCATCAGGGCCAGCGAGGCTGATGGAGACCTTGACAACCGGACGATATCTGACCACCTGACAGCGGCGGGTCTCGATGATCTGATGAAGGATGTGGTCCAGGCGGAGAGCTTCTCCGGCCTGGTCATGGAATCGATTGGCGAGGCGGAGGATCTGTGGCACCACGTCCACGATCTTCACCGCTGCCGCAATGTCCTGGGTCGGGAGATTCGTGACGATGCCGATGCCTGGGAAAGCGACCCCACGGCGCAGGCCTGGCAGCGGCTGGTGGCCAAGATCGAGGAGAGAGAGGGCTGGCAGGGCAGGGTTCTCGCCGATGATGACGCCCAGGAAACCGGATGATTCCCTGAAGACTTGTACATCGGCAGCATCCGGCCAGGGTGCCAATTCGTGGTATACTGTCCCGCATCGGATTCACGGCTAAGGAGATTTCAGACATGGCGACCTATACGGCCGAAGTCGAATCCGGTGACGGTGTCGAGGATCCGCTGCTCGACAACGTGAACGTCGCCATCAAGAAAATGCTGATGCGCAGCAAGGAACGAGGCTACGTGACCGTTGACGAGATCAACGAGACGCTTCCTTCCGAAGAGTTCTCGTCCGAGCAGATCGAGGATTCGATGACCAAGCTCTCGCAGATGGGCATCATTGTCGTCGAGAGCGAGGAGCCCGAAGAGCCGGTCGAGGACAAGGCCAAGGTGGTCGTTCAGAACAAGGCGCCTGCCCAGACATCGACAACGGCGGAGTTCGGCTACACGGACGACCCGGTGCGCATGTACCTGCGTGAAATGGGCCGGGTCGACCTGCTCTCCCGGGAGGGCGAAATCGCCATCTCCAAGCGCATCGAGGCCGGCCGCGGGCGCATGATTCGCGGTATCTTCGAGAGTCCGATGACGCTGGGAAAAATCGTCGACTGGCGTGACGATCTTGCCGAGAAGAGCAGTCTGCTGCGCGAGATCATCGATCTCGATGCCACCTATGCCGCTCTCGTGGAAGTCGCCGACAAGCCGGATTCGCCGACCAATGGATCCGCAGAGTCCGACGGCGATTCCGAGAGCGATGTCGATGATGAAGGCAATACCATGACCCTGGCTGCGATGGAGCAGGCGGTCATGCCGGAGATCGCGGCGACGTTTGACAAGGTTGCCAAGCTCTACCAGCGCCTCGAGATTGCCCAGGAAAAGTACCTGGATGCGCGGTTCAGCGGACGGGAGCCTTCGCCTGCCGTGAAAGCGCGGCACAAGAAGCTGCGCGACGATATTGCCGAGGTGGTCCGCACGATCAAGCTCCACAACAACTGTGTCGAGACCCTCGTCGACATCCATCAGGGAACCATCCGCAAGCTCACCAAGCAGGAGAGCGCGCTCGTCCGCGCTGCCAGGCGTCGTGGCATCAAGCGCGAAGAGTTTCTCGAGGAGTACGTGGGGCGCGAGCTTGATGATTCGTGGCCGGATCGCATCGCCGCGCTTGATGATCCCAGGTGGCGAAAGTTTGCCAGCGCCGACGCCCGGATCATCGCTGAAGCCCGCCAGCAGATCGCCGAGGTGGCGGTCGATTCGGGCCTCGACATCAGCGAGTTCAAGCGCATCGTGCGCGTCGTCCAGAAGGGTGAGAAAGAGGCGAGCCAGGCCAAGAAGGAGATGGTGGAAGCCAACCTGCGGCTGGTCATTTCAATTGCCAAGAAATACACCAACCGCGGTTTGCAGTTCCTCGACCTGATCCAGGAGGGCAATATCGGCCTGATGAAGGCGGTCGA
>JAPPGE010000004.1:0-67133 GCA_028821455.1 bacterium
TTGGCCATCAGCACGTCCTCGAGCGTCGAGGCGCCGCCCAGGCTCATCTCCTGCGTCGCCGCCTCAGCGGAACCCGCCGCATCGATGCGGCGCGACACCGCGTCCACCGTGCTCGCCGTCATCGCCCGCATCACCTGGGGAAGAACGGACTCGATCACCGCGTTGTGGTCGCTGGCAACCGCCTCAGGGGCGGCTCTTCCGTAGACGCCCGAACCAATGATGAGGTTGGTGGTGATCTCGGTTCCGCCACTGGTCGTGATCGTTCTGGCGAACTGCCTTGCATAGCCCAGCTTGGGGATGTCGGCGCTGTCGGTGTCGTCGGTGGGATCGTCGAAGTAGTACTCCACGAAGCCGCCTTGCGGACTGCTGGTTGCCGCCTCGATGACCTGCGGCAGCACGAACTCTCCCGTCACGATGTCCTTCACGGTCGGCACCAGAGGCTTGAGCTCGAACCTGTCAGGAAATGCTCCGTGAAACAGAATGACGTTGGAGGTCCGATCCAGAATGTAGAGGTAGACGGAACCGTGCCTCCAGGGACCGTTCGGGTCCCTGAGCGCAAGCCTGGCCTTTGCGAAGGCCGTCCTGGATTCCAACGTCGAAGTCGCGCCTCTCTGGGTCGAGATGAGGAACCTCAATGCTTCCGTGACAAAAGCCTTCAGGGTTTCGCGGTCCACCACGTCGCTGGCCGTGATGGCCGGATTGCCGTAATCGATGGTTTCGTCGGCCAGGTGAGCCGCGGTGAGATCGAATCCGGTGAGCAACATGCTCGGGCGCTGCGAACTGCTCGAGACATAAATGCTCGCATAGCCAGAGGCGCCGGGGACATTGGGTACACTGAACAAGGCGCCTGTCCTGGATCTGGCTGTCGCGATCGTCGAAGGGTCGGTCAGGTCGACTCCCAATGTCTGAAGAATCGTTCCATAGATCCGGGGGCTGAGTTTTCCGGCCGAAAGGGACATGTCCTTTGCATGGATCAACACCCGTCCATCGAGCGACAGCGTTACGATGTACGTGGAGCCGGAACGCCACGGGCCGCCTTCCAGTCGAAGCTGGCATCCCGAGTACGCAAGCTGTTGCGTGGTGAGCGTTTCGGAGGTTGTGAGCTCGAACTGCGCCGTGGCGGCCTGCGCGAATTGCGCTAGTGTGGCGGTGCCGTCTTCGACCTGCTGCGCCGTCACGGGCGGATCCGCGGGAGGCGTCTCGCCAGCGGGAAGCGGACACGCCTCCTGCGCCAACGCCGAACGCATATCGGCCATGATGCCGGCCAGCATCAAGAGGCAGAATGCAACAGTTACCGACGCTCCGATCTTCCACGCTCCAGTATTCATCCTGCGACCTCCCCGCATGGCAAGACAAGCATACTGATTCGTGCACCGGACTGTGAAGCGCCAAACTGTGGACAGTGCGGCGACAGATAGAGGCTGCTGGACGGCAACGCTGATTTTCTGTGACATGCCGATCATGAACCTCAAGAGCTGGTTGTGATCGCTGGCCGCCAATGGCTGCGTCAGGGACAGGATTCCCTTCGGCGAAATCGTCAACCCGGAAACGAATCGCTGAAGAATCCTCACGCTCAAGCGTTGTCTGGGGCTGGGGATTGGACCATGATCGCGCGTCTGCCCGGGCGTCCTGAACGAAAAGGTGATGTGGCGATGTACGCGCGTGTCCTGGCCATGGATGGCGTCTTCTTTCGCGTTGACGGCTGCGTCACCAATGAAGATGGCAGCACGGCCAACATCTTCAGCGACCTTGAAACCATCATGTCGAGCAGCGACGTGTCGGAGGAGCAGGGGGCATTGCGCGATCAAGCCGAGTCCTACAACGACCATGCCGAGGCCCGGGTCGCTTCCGCCGTTGCCGAACTCAATGCCAGGCTGGCTGATGCTCTCACCCGGCTTGAGGATGCCAGGCAAGGCCAGGTTGTCGATCATCTGGTTCTCGACGATGTTCTGAAACGCGAACAGGAACGGGCGAGCGAGTTCGAGGCACTCAATGGGGATGGCGGAATAGACTCAGCCGAAGCCCAGCGGTTCGAACGCGAACAATCCGAACTCATGGAGCGTATCGACGCGCTCCTGGGTGACGGATGATCGACAGGATTCGTGATGCACCAGCCTCACTTCGGCAGCGACAACGCTTCCGGCATGGCGCCGGAGATCATCGATGCCCTGGCGCGGTCGAGCGCCGGGGGAGTCGATTCCTATGGCGGTGACGGACTGACCCTTGCCCTCGATGAGAGGTTTGGCGAGATCTTCGAGACCGACGTCTCAGTCTTGCCGGTAGGCACGGGGACCATTGCCAACGCCTTGTCTCTGGCGTTCCTCGCACCTCCCTGGGGTGCCATCTTCTGCTATGAGGCAGCCCACATCGTTGTTGACGAGGCGAATGCGCCGGAGTTCTTTGCGGGCGGCGCCAAGCTGATCGGTCTCGAAGGCGACCACGGGCGCATTCACCCTGATGCCTTGCGTCGAGCGGCCGCAACCATGGATGCCGAGGACGTCCACCATCCCCGGCCATCAGTGCTGTCCATCACCCAGGCGAGCGAGTGCGGCACGCTCTATTCTCCGAATGACATAGGCGCGCTTTGCCAGACGGCGCGCGATCTCGGCCTTGCCGTCCACATGGATGGAGCCCGATTTGCAAACGCGGTTGCCGCCCTTGAATGCCATCCCGCCGACATGACCTGGCGTGCCGGTGTTGACGTGCTCTCCTTCGGCGCCACCAAGAATGGCTGCTTGGCGGCGGAGGCCATCATTGTCTTCGGTGACAGGAGAAAGGAGGTTCCCGTCCTGCGCCGTCACCACAAGAGGGCGGGACAGCTCTTCTCCAAGATGCGCTTCCTGTCGGCGCAGCTTGACGCCTATCTCGAGTCAGGAAACTGGTTGAGGTGGGCGCGCAACGCCAATGTTCAGGCACGCAGGCTGGCCCACGGTCTCGAGAAGATCGAGGGTGTTCGTCTCCTGCACCCCGTCGGCGTCAACGAGATCTTCCTCGAGATGCCGCTAGCCATTTTCGAGCGTCTCAAGAGGACCGGATTCGGATTCTATCCCATCCAGCCCACGGGCCAGGACACCGGTACCGTGCGTCTCGTCACCTCCTTCAATACCTCCTCCGACGACATTGACCGTCTCCTGCTCGCCGCTTCCACCGACTGATCGCTCCCGGTACACCGGAGCACACCTGGCCCCGCCCGACGTATGCCAGGTGTGCGATAGTTCATCAGACTCTCTACCGGTGGAACGGACGCCGCCTCGTTGGATTTCGGTTGACGATACACGTCCCGACGGACCACCAGGGTGGTCGGCCATCACATCCGCCGCAGTCTGTCCTCGTCATCGATCACCTCGAGCGTGCAACCGTCGCCTGTCCAGTGCCAAAGCACGAGGTTCAGGTTGGTCCTGGATGTCCCCTTCGCGAAGCTGCGGACGAGCAAGCCTGCAAAGCCGTCCGCAACAAGCGCCCGGGCGAACTCCTGCGATGGCGCCGTTCGTCCCTCCAGCATGGCCGTGCGCCAACCTGAATTGGCCAGTGCCCTGGGGGATAGCCCATAGTCGTCCAGTGCTTCCGTATCGCGCGTGTCGAAGATCGGTCCCAGATCCGTGCGGTAGGACACCAGAACCGTGGGCTGCAGGTCGCCCACCTGGTTCGCCTCACGCAGCGCGGTGGAGGGATCGATTGATGTGTAAAGCGCAGGCGTGCCCCTGGGGTTGAACCGTCCACCATGGAGTCCGGCACCGCGGCCGGACAACGGTTCACGCGCATGGATCGGGTTCAGGGCGCGGTAAAGCAGTCCTGAATAGCGCCCATCGGCCAGCGGCATCAGGCGAAAACGCCCGCGTCGACCGCGTCGATGTACTCAAGAACCTGTTGCGCCTTGCCTTCCTGCACCAGTTGCATCGCGGTGCGCCCTTCAAATCCCGGCAGGGGTTCGGACCGATACCAGGCATAGGCCATGAGTGGCGAACCAAAGCGCGGTTCGACCTTGTTGAGAACCTCGACCAGTTCGCGCAGGCGGCGTTGTGTCTTGTTCGACCGGATCCTTGTGCGACGCTGCAAGGCGTCCTTGCCCAGGCCTACCGTCATGGCGATCTCTTCGGCGGAAGTGCGCAGCGCGGCGGCAATCTTGCGGGGCTCGAATTGTCCCCCTTCAGCGACGTGTGTGATGAGCATGTCACACCACTATTCAATTATTCTGACGCATTTTAGTGTCAGTATGGCTGGAGTTCAAGGCAGAAGAGTGAGGTACTGTCCGGTTGTCGTCGCGACAGATTGCCGTCGCGAGAGAGACTCTGGATACCTGTCACGCCGGGTAATCTGGCCGCCCGTGGAACCAATGCAACCAGTGCGAAGGGGTGAGTGCCGAACCGGCCCGCAATGCGCAGCATCCGTCGCCCGATGATCTCCGGGTGAAGACAAATGGCCGTTCCGGAGACCGTGTTTCGGCATCTCCAAGTCCTGTCAATCGTCTTCATCACGGGCGACAATGAACTCATTCGCAGGAAAGGGCAGTGAAGGTCGACGTGACGAAAGGCACTGATGTCGCAGGAGACGACACATGGGCGTTGGCAAGTTCAAGCACACACCACGGCGCTCTTCACCGGATGATCGTTCGTCGCTGACGGAGTGTGCGGAATAGTTGCCTTCAAGCCTTGTGCTTCAGCGGTCGAACCATCACTTGACCTCTGACCCGGTCACTGCAACCCGTGAGCTCAATGGTCAAAGCCTGGCTGAAAGGAACTCCATCATGCGGGCCCACGACGTGCGGGCGCTGGCGACGTCGTAGGCATCGCTCACTTCGTTGAAGAAGGCGTGTTCGGCATCGTACCGGTAGAGTTCGTGAGCCACGTTGCCGGCGTTGAGGTCATCCACCAGGCTGTCCACGGCTTCGGGATTGCACCAGTCATCGATGTTGGCGAAATGGCCCTGGAAGGGGATGCGGATGGCCGATGCGTCGGCGAATTCCTTCGGAGGAATGCCGTAGAATGCGACGGCCACATCGCACTCGGCGACATGGACCGCCGCCGCGATGGTGAGCGCCCCTCCCATGCAGAAACCGGTCACGGCGACGCGGCCGTTGGACAGCGACTTCAGATGGCGGGCTGCGCCGGTGATGTCCTCGTGGGTTGCGCCCGGAAAATCGAGCCCCTCCATCATGTGACCGGCCTCGTCCGCATCCCCGGTCACCCTTCCGTGGTAGAGGTCGGGGGCAAGGGCGTTGTAGCCGTGACGTGCGAAACGATCCGCGATGCCGCAGATCTGGTCGTTGAGACCCCACCACTCCTGGAGAACAATGACGCCCGGGCGGTCGTCGCCTGCTTCGGCCAGCCAACCACTGGCGGAACCGCCGTCGGGACGTGAAAAACTGATCATGCGGCCCATGAGTGACCTCCCCTTGCCATTGTTGAATCTCACTCTCTCACGTCCGGACCGAGGCGGACAAGGTCGTTAGAGACCGGGTGGCTCCCGGTATCGGCCGAACTGCTTCAACACGGCTGTCACCTTGTCCCTGTCGAGTGCCAGTGCCGTGTGCCCGTTCACACCCACCATCTCTTCGCTGACCGCGAGGACATTCATGACGGCCTCGTCGACTGCCTGGATGACGGCTTCGAAGAAGGGATCGAGCCTGTGATCCGGAATGATGGCGAGTTCAAGGTACGGGGTGTTCTTCCCGAGGGCATCCGATCCTGCCGTCGTGAATGCAAGAAAGATATCCCCCGATCCATGACCGGAAATCGAGCCGCCGCGACCCACGCCGAGTGACACGCGTCGGGCGAGTCTCTTCAACTGGTGCGAGACCAGCGGCGCATCTGTCGCCACAACGCCGATGACTGAACCTGTTTCCATTGCATAGGGGTCCGGGCCCGGGAGGTGTTCGGCCATGGGGATGCCGGCGATCACGAGTTGGGACCGCAGGCCGAAGTTCGCCTGAACGAAGGCTCCGACAGTGTAGGACTGATCCTCGTGGGTCACCGTGCGCGAGGCCGTTCCTGATCCGCCCTTCATGCCGTAGAGCATCATGCCGGTACCGCCTCCGACACTGCCCTCCTCGAGAGGACCTCCCGCCGCACTGCCAATCGCCTCGAAGACATGCTCCCGTTTGACGTGAAAGCCGTTGATGTCGTTCAGCCAACCGTCGTATGTCTCTCCGGCGACAGGCAATCCCCAGTCGGCACCTTCTCCGTAGGCATCGAAGCGGCGGTTCAGCCACTCGATCGTGGCGTCGCGGGCGACACCGCAGGAGTGCGTGTTGGTGATGGTGATCGGGCCGTCGCTGTGCCCGACTTCGTCAATCCACCAGCTTCCGGTGAGTTCGCCGTTGCCGTTGAGACTGAACTGGCCGGTCCATACAGGAAGTCTGGCTCCGGACTTGCCTCGCGGAATGATGGCTGTGACCCCGGTGCGCACGGGACCGGACCCGACGACAAGAGGGCCGCCGTCGCCGCGAATGAGGGTTGCGTATCCGACCTCGACGCCAGCAACGTCCGTGATGGCGTTGAACGGTCCCGGACGGCCTTCGAAGGGGATTCCCAGGGCACGGGCGCGTGGTTTGCCGGACGGCGTGGCAAGAAGGGGGGAGGTCATGGATTTGATCCATTCATCGATGCTGATTCCTGCGGTTGGTCACACGCTCAGGACTCGCCTCGTATCGGTCGCGTGACATCGTCCAGCCAGGCGGCTGTTTCGGGGTCGACAAGAGGCTTGAGGGATTCGCGAACTCTTGCGTGATAGGCATCGAGCCAGTCGGCTTCCTCATCGCTCAGGTCGTCGGCATTCACCAGCCGCCGGTCGATCGGTGCTCGGGTGAGTGTCTTGAAGCGAAGCATGGGCCGTTCCCCGGGCCGGCTGTCTTCTTCCACCACCACGAGGTTCTCGATCCTGATCCCCCAGGCACCGGTCCGGTAGTAACCGGGTTCGTTCGAGACGATCATGCCCGGCTCCAGCGCGGTGTGGCCGCGCTTGGAGATGTTCTGCGGGCCCTCGTGGACTCCAAGATGGCTTCCGACACCATGTCCCGTGCCGTGATCGTAGTCGGCGCCGAGTCTCCAGAGCGGCATGCGGGCCAGGGTATCGATGGCCGCCCCGTTGGTGCCCTTGGGAAAGCGCGCGGTCGCTATCGCGATATGTCCCTTGAGCACGGCCGTGAAGTGGCGCTTGTGTTCTTCATCCGGTTCGCCGATGGCAATGGTACGCGTGACATCGGTCGTGCCATCCGGATACTGGCCACCCGAATCGACCAGGTAGAGAGAACCAGGTTCGAAAGTGCGGTTGGTTGCATTGCTGGACCGGTAATGCACCACGGCGCCGTTGGGGCCAAATCCCGATATGGTCTCGAAGCTGTATCCCCTGTAGCCGTCAACGCGCCGCCGGCATTCCTCAAGCACTCTCTCGGCCGTCAACTCGTCAACCGTCACGTTGCTTCCGGGGCGGTTGGACTGATCGAGCCAGCACAGGAAGGTGGAAAGCGCCGCGCCGTCGCGGACATGACAGTTGGTCATGCCGGTGACTTCGGCGGCGTTCTTGATGGCCCGGGGCAGGGCGCACGGATCCTGCTCGAGCAGGGCCGTGCCTCCGGCCGCCTCGATGTGGTCGTGCAACCACGCGGCGCCGGACTGGCGGTCGACAACGATCGTTGCATCGTCTTGAGCCAGACGGGCAAGTCTCTCGGCGAGTTCGTCTGCAGGACGCACGGCGACATTGTCGGGGAGCCAGGAGACTGCCTCCGGTGTGAACTTCCTCTGATCGGCGAAGAGAGTGACCGAACCTTTCTTGCTGATGATGGCGAACCCGAGACACACCGGCGTTCCCGGAAGGTCACCACCACGGATGTTGAGCAGCCAGGCAATCGATGCCGGATCGGAGATTACCGCACCGTCATGGCCGTTCGCGGCGAGCGATGCAGCGATCCTGTCGATCTTGGAGGAGGCTGTTTCGCCGGCGAACTCGAGGGCGTGGGGACGGACAGGAGACAGTGGAGGAGGGGGTTGGTTGAACCAGATCTGATCGATGGGATTGTTGTCGCAGGGAACCAGTGAGCCGCCTGCGCTCTCGGCCGCCTTCCGGAAAACAGCCAGTTCGGCCTTGGCATGCAACCACGGGTCGTAGCCCAGTCTTCCTCCCTCGAGATGGTCTGCGATCCAGTCGCGCGGAGGCTCGTTCATCAGGTGAAGGAATTCGAAGTCATCGCCGTTCACCTGCATCCTGACCTGGAGCGTGTAGCGTCCGTCGACGAAGATGGCTGCCTTGTCCTTCAGAACCACGGCAATCCCTGCCGAGCCACCGAAGCCCGTCAGCCACGCCAGGCGTTCGCTCTTGACGGGAAGCATCTCGCCCTGATGCTCATCGGCGTGGGGCACCATGAACCCGTCCAGACCGAGTCGCTGCAGTTCGTGGCGCAAGGCCTGCAAACGCCAGGCCGGCGCTGGAACCTCGAGACCGCTTGAAGTTCGATCTTCCAGTGTCCGTTTCAGCGCCTGGAGCTGCTC
Source organism: bacterium (assembly GCA_028821455.1). Taxonomy (GTDB): domain Bacteria; phylum Pseudomonadota; class Alphaproteobacteria; order SP197; family SP197; genus SP197. Next base: position 8,484 of record JAPPGE010000004.1, read on the forward strand.
TGCCAACTCGTCGCCCGGCGCCTCCGCCACTAGGCGAAGCCAGAGACCATGGTCGATGTCTTCCGGTGCGGCCAGGACACCGGCGATCACGCTGCGGACCTCGGCGACGGACTTCCCGGCGCGAGCTCGCGCCAGCAGCCGGGCAAGGTGGCTGTCGCCCAGATAGCGGGCCGAATCAGCGACGGCAACTGAGGGGGTCATGATGGTATGGTGTCCAGGCTCCTTACCGAGAATAGTGGGGACCTGGATGAACTGGCAACAGGGCCTCGATCGAATGACGGATGTGCCCCGCCTTACATTGCGGCAAAGGCTGACCTGGTTCGCCCATCTCTGGAAAGCTCTCGCAAGGCAGCATCACCTGGAGCTCTTCCCACAATTCAGGCCCTTCATTCCGACGGATGGCGTGGTGCTCGATGTGGGGGCCTGCACCCAGGAAGGCAGCCAGTTGTTCACAAGGTCCCGTTCGTGAACCGTTCCATGACAAGGGAGCCCAAGGGCAGCTGATGAACGAACGGGCTCAGGAAAGGGAAGACGTCGTCGTCGCCGGCGTGATCGAGCATGTCTTGTTCCACAATGAGGACAGTGGGTTTTGCGTGCTGCGCTCCAAGGTCCGGGGCCTTCGCTACCCGGTCACAATCGTTGGCCGGGCTGCCTCGGTCGCGCCCGGGGAGTGGCTGACCGCAAGCGGTTCCTGGGAGAACGACCGCAGTTACGGCCGGCAGTTCCGTGCCCGCTTCATGAGATTGTCTGCCCCGACCACGGCTGACGGCATCGAGAGGTACTTTGCTTCCGGTGCGGTGAAGGGAATCGGCGAGGTCTATGCACGCAAGCTGGTTCGTGTCTTTGGTGATCGACTGTTCGACATCATCGAGGCGGAGCCGGAGCGTCTCAGGGACATACCTGGCATTGGACCAAAGCGTGTCGAGCGAATCATCGAGGCGTGGGCTGAACAGAAGGCGGTCCGGGAGATCATGGTCTTCCTTCACAGCCATGGTGTCGGTACCACGCGGGCGATCCGGATCTACAAGACCTACGGGAACGATGCACTGCAGGTCATGTCGGAAAACCCCTACCGGCTTGCCCACGACATCCGCGGCATTGGTTTCACGACAGCCGATGCGATTGCGATGAAGCTCGGCATCCGTCCGGATGCCATGGTGCGCCTGCGCGCCGGCGTGAACTACGGGCTTTCCGAAGCCTCAGGCGAAGGGCACTGCGGTCTTCCTTTCGAGGAACTGGTGTCGGTCACGGCGGAACTTCTCGAGTGCCCTGAACCGTTGGTGCGCGAGGCGCTTGATCTTGAGATCGCAGAAGGGAGGGTTATCCCGGATCGAATCGGCGAGAGGGACTGCGTTTTCCCCGCTGGTCTCCACGACGCCGAGACGGGGATTGCGCGGATGCTTGGCGACCTCCTTCAGCACCCTTCTCCGTGGCCTGCAATCGATGCCGGCAAGGCGATCCCCTGGGTGGAAGAGCGCACCGGCATTGAACTGGCGGCAAGCCAGAAGGAGGCCGTGAGAGGTGCCCTTGCGGCCAAGGTCATGGTCATCACCGGAGGACCGGGTGTCGGCAAGACGACCATCGTCAATGCCATCCTCGCCATTCTTGCCGTCAAAAAGGTGAAGGTTTTGCTTGCCGCTCCGACCGGGCGAGCGGCGAAACGGATGAGTGAGGCGACGGGCATGGAGGCGAAGACGATTCACCGTCTTCTCGAGATCGATCCCCGCAACGGCAGATTCCGGCGCAAGGCTGACGATCCCCTCGAGTGCACCCTTCTCGTCGTGGACGAGATGTCCATGGTCGATGTGCCCTTGATGCATGCCCTCCTTGCAGCCCTGCCAAGGGAAGCTGCATTTCTGGCAGTCGGAGATGTCGACCAGCTGCCTTCCGTGGGTCCCGGCAAGGTCCTCGGTGACATGATCGACAGCGGCCGCGTTCCGGTGACCCGCCTCCACGAGGTGTTTCGCCAGGCAGGGCAAAGCCGCATCGTCGTGAATGCCCACAGGGTCAACGACGGGATCATGCCCGATCTTGACGCCCCCGACAGCGCCAGCGACTTCTACTTCGTGCCTGCCGACAACCCTGCCGTTGCTGTCGATCGCATCGTGAAGATTGTCTGCAACCGCATCCCCAAACGGTTTGGCGCCGATCCGGTGCGCGACATCCAGGTCCTGTGTCCCATGAACCGCGGGGCTGTGGGCGCCGTTTCGCTCAACACCGAACTGCAACGAGCTCTCAATCCATCGAGGTTCAATGTCATCGAGAGGTTCGACCGTTCCTTTGCCCCCGGGGACAAGGTGATGCAGATCGAGAATGACTATGACAAGGAGGTCTACAACGGCGACATCGGCCACGTCGATCAGGTGTCGCAGGAAGAGGGAACAGTCACCGTGGCCTACGATGGCCGCCTGGTGACCTACAGTCCTGCAGACCTCGATGCGCTGGTTCCGGCCTATGCCGTCACCATTCACAAGAGTCAGGGTTCCGAATACCCCGTCGTCGTCATCCCCATCCTCACCCAGCACTACGCCATGTTGCGCCGCAATCTCCTCTACACCGGCATCACCCGCGGCCGCCAATTGGTCGTCCTGGTCGGTCAGCACAAGGCCATCGCCATCGCCGTCCGAGATTCCGCAGGCGGCCATCGCTGGACACGCCTTGCCAACACTCTGTCGTCCACGAATGTCTCGCTCGGACTCTCATGTCCTGATAGAGATCAAGCCCGAACCCAAGAGTGAGTCGCAGGTTGTCGACCAGGACGAATCATCAGGTCATTGCCTTATTGCAATACATTTACAATCAGGCTATGTCCTGAATACACATTGCTTGCGAACAGGCTGTCACCTTATGAACATCGGCAAGAAAGCTGTTCCACGCCATCGCCTGGATCGGCGCCTCTCATCCTTGAAGCCGAAATCCCACTACCATCCTCCACCGAAAGGCTGGATCAGGGCGTTACGTGACGCGTTGGGCATGTCTGGCGCCCAACTTGGCCGGCGCATGGGCGTGAAGGCCCAAAGCGTTGCCGACATCGAGAAGTCAGAGGCATCCGGAACCATCCAACTGAAAACGCTTCGCAGGGTGGCGGAGGCGCTGGACTGCTTCGTCGTGTATGCCCTGATACCCAAGTCGTCGCTGGAAGACATGGTTCAAGGAAGAGCCCGCGAGATTGCGGGCAAAGAACTTACCCGAATCGCTCACTCGATGGATCTTGAAGCCCAAGGTCTCTCCCAGAAAGAACGCGAAGAACAGATTGAAGCCTATGTTCAAGATCACCTTAGAGCGCGCGATCTGTGGGAGGATGCTTGAACGATCTCTTCGATGAGCCGAAGGATGCAACGCCTCTTGAGCCAGACGAGCGCGAAGGTCTGCGCCAGACCTGGATTACCTATCGCCATGAGCTGAACGAGGCGGAGCAAACCAACATCGCTGCCGGTTCGGTCTGGGCCTGGCGCGTTCGCCGCCGCGACCTGCTCACGGAGGAGTTCCTCCGGCAGCTTCACAGGCGTCTCTTCGGCAATGTCTGGGCCTGGGCGGGCGAGTTTCGCAGAACCGAGCGGAACATCGGTATCGAGCCGGTGCGAATCCCCGTCGAACTCAAAACGGCTTTCGACGACGCCCGTTACTGGATTGAACACAAGACATTCCCTCCCGACGAGATTGCCGTGCGTCTGCATCATCGGCTGGTTGCGATCCACCCGTTTCCCAACGGCAACGGGCGAACCACGCGCTTGATGGCAGATTTGGTGGTGGCGCGGCTCGGCCGCGAACCGTTTGTCTGGGGCATGCAGAATCTGATCGATGTCAACGAAACGCGCACCGAATACATCGCCGCCCTGCGCACCGCAGACAACCACGACATCGAGCCGCTGTTGATGTTCGCGCGCTCTTGAAGCCACCGACATGGCGACCTTCGACGGTGTCTCGGCATCCACTCTCGATCCCGTCGTCATAGCGGCCGCGCTGGCATTCGACCTTGTGTACACCCACACCTGCTTCGACGGGAACGGACGCATCCATGGCTGTCTCATTCGTCGCGTCCTGACGCGAAGGGGATCGTGTTTCCGGTATCCGACACGATCCTGGAGGGCTGTTCGCAACGCCTGCTGCCGCTCATCGAGTGGGAGCCGACAAAGTACGGATTGTTCGGGTGCTCAACGACACGCCGGATTTCCATCGCTCTTTTGACGCCACGCCCGATACGGAATTACTGCCAGAATGCATTTGCAGGACGAATGAGGAAGATCTGCCTGACGAAAGGGACTTTCTCCGGAGCCACCACGGATTCACGGGACTCCTATGGGGAATTGCCGATTTGTCCAATCGCACTGCCGACCTTCTGTTCTGGTTTCTGCATTAAAACACGGGGAGTCCCTTGGGACGGGAACGCAATGGAGAATTCAGGTTGCTGACGCATGAAGAAAAGGAATGGATCGAGCGTCTGTATTGCGAAGTGCCTGGGACCCCGTCGGAAGTTCGTAGTTCGCAAAGTCCTACGTTGCCATTCCAAAGCGAATGCGGATCGACAGTCCTTCTGAAGATGTGCCAGGTCGTGCGTCAGGTTGCCGGTCGTCTTGGAAGGCCGAACCCGCCAGACCTGCCGTCACCAGCAGGTCGAATTGAACGATCTTCATGGGGAACATGGCTGAAGGGGAGCGGACGATCCGTGATCTTTCGATAGGGCTGGTCACGACTGGGGTAGTAATCCGCAAACAAGCCTTGCTCCGGATCAGCGTTCAGGCTCTTGTTATTGCAGTGGGCTCAGGCTATGGCTCGTGAAGCTGTGATCGTCAGAATCAAGAGTTGACGCGAATGAGGCGCTTTGTTCTGGAATTCATCTTCTGCGTACAGTGAGAACTATGAGTGAACCTGTTGATTTAATGGCGATGTGCTGTGATTGATCAGACGGATGAATTTGGACGGTATGCGCCATCACCGGTGGTGGATTGGCTGTACGGTGTGATGAACCGGATTTACAAGCAAGGTTACGTCGGTCGGAGGGCATTTGGGCGGTTGTACTGGTTGGAAAGATTGTTTGCCGCGCGTCAGCGTACTGTCGTGGATGTGCAGAGGTTTGGCCTTCACTGGAGATTGCATCGATTTGGAAATGTGTCCGAGTCTCGATTGCTGCGCCGTCCGGACTCGTTTGAGGCTGAGGAGATTGCGTTCATTCTTGATTTGGCAGTAGGGAACTTCATTTTCATCGATGTTGGTGCGAACTGCGGATATTGGTCCTTGAGGATAGCGAAAAAACTTGCGGGAAAGGGTTCAGTCATTGCCATCGAACCACAGCCTGTGATGCTTGAACGCCTTCAATTCAATGCCAGGATCAATGCACTTCATTTGAATCACATTCTGGGTTGCACTGTGGGCATTCAGTCAGGAACCGCAATGCTGAAATTGGACGAGCGAAATCTGGGACGTTCGCGCGTGTCGGATACCGGTTCACTGTGTGTGGAGATGAGGACTTTGCTGGAGATTGTTGAGTGGGCCGCTTTGAATCACGTCGATGCCATCAAGGTTGATGTTGAAGGCCATGAGGACAGAGTATTGGAGCCATTCCTGCGGAATGCGGTTGATGCACTGTTGCCCAAGGTGATTGTTGCCGAGTGTTCCTGGTCCGCGAGCTGGGAGGATGACTGGCTCACATGCGCCCGGGAGAGGGGGTATCGTGAGATCAAGCGAACCCGGCATCACAATGTCATCCTGGTTCGAGAGGGGTGACGGACCCGTGGACTGCTGTCGTGGTGGCCCGTGTTGAAGAGGAACAGCCGAATGCGAGTCACTCCTCGCCGGGGTTTGTGACACCCTGGTTGTTGTGCAGGTCCGCGGTAGCGGTGCCTGGACCGGAATTACCGAGGTGCCTGTCACTGGTGCCTGGGAATACCCAGGGCCCGCACCGATTTGCGGGTCTCGGCCAAGGCGGCGAACTCTGTTAGATCCGCTGGTCCATTGACGGAAAGACCGTCGCGAGAGGGTGGATGAGGTCCTGACACGCCAGCACACGCGAGATGGCGGGGACCAGGGGTGAAGTATCGGCCTCGCGCGCCCGCTCCGGTAGCACCGCGTGCAGCACTTCGAGCCAGCTGTCGACCCGATCCCGCTCCCCGTGGGGCATGAACTTGAGGCTGCTCTCAAGCAGGCGGAGATGGTCATAGGCCATTTGTTGCTCCAGGGTGAGGCCGACGCGTGGGCCGTATTCGAAGTCGATCAGCCGGCAGCCGTCACCGGCGTCGATCGTGTTGGCGAGAGACGCATCCATGTGTGTGATGCCGAGAGCATGCAGGCTGCCGAGAATGCGACTGGCGCGGGCCAGCAGTTCCCAGAAAGACGAGGGGTCTTGCGACAGCCGGTCGGAAAGTCGGGGCCCGGCGATGAACTCGCACATCAACGCATCGCTGTCGCGCCACAACGGACTGGGTGTGATACCTGCGGGGCCCGCGACAGCGAAGCAGTGCCATTCTCTCGACAGACGCTCGGCGTCGCCCAGCACGACGAACGGCATGTCGGCTCGAAGCGCATTTCGCCGCAGATGGGGATTGCTGAGACGCAGAGCGCCCACGCTCCCGCGCTTGTCCTTCACCACGAACACGCTGTCTCGCCCGCGCGCGCCGGCTCGCCGCAGCGAGACCGGGCGGCCGAAGTGACTCGAAAGCTGTTCGATCAATCGCCGTTTGCGCCTGGAGATGCGCAGGTTCGCGTACTCACGATGCAGGAAACCAGACAACGCCCTCACTGTGAAACTCCCGCCCGCAACGTCGGCAGGGACCGCCTGATCTGATCTCGCTCTTCTGGCGAGAAGAACAGCGGCAGATGACCTAGTGCCTCTGCCTCGTTGTCGGTCGAGTGAATTGGGTTGTCCTTGGCGCGAGCCTTGGTTTCGCGGCAGAACCAGTCGCGCAACTCGACCTTGATGAACTGGTTTCGGTTGAACACGAAGGGATGGATCTTGCGCTCATCAGACGTGGTTGGGACCGGTTCGGGATCGAATACCACCACGGCGATGTGAGGCCTTCCGCCCCGTCGCCACTTGCCGCCACGCATGCGATTGGCCCGCGTGAGCCGGGTCAGCCAATCGATCGCCTTGATGGAGACAATCATGTAGCGCTCACGGAGACGCTTGATGAGCGCATCGCTCTTGCCGTGTCTCTCCGCAACTCCGCGGATCACGAAGAGGTTCAGTTCACCCGGATGCCGGTCCTGCAGCCGAGCATGGAAGAGGGACTTTCGCCCGTGTCGGAAGTCGTGCTCGATGTAGGCGCCAAGGCGTTGCTCACTGACCGCCAGGCCGCAGGACTCCAGATGACGGTGAAAGCCCTCCAGGGAGCGGGTGACAGTGACACCGCATTCCTTCTGGAGGACCGCGAGACGCTCGGTGCCCGGGGTCGATGATGAACGTGCCGGATCGCTGTCGTGAACCCCGGACTGCAGACTCTTGTGGTAGGCCATGTGGTAGAGCAGACCGTTCATCTCGTCCAGCGGGTGCGGCACCCAGACACCAGCGACCTGGCGACGCCGGGTCAGGATTTGCCTGCCCAGCGGCTCCGGCAGGTGGGGGAAACCGTGGTAGTCGCTGCCATAGAGGCCCTCGATCCCGTAACAGTCAATCTTGGTGCCGGATTTCCGATTTTGGAACGCCGCTTTGAGAGCGGTGATCGCCCGGTCGTCAACCAGCAGGTCCACGTCCTTCACTCGCGTGTCGAGCACACGAGGCCCATACCTCAAAATGACATGCTCGACGTCATTTTGCTCGAGCCAGGCGAGGACTTCCCGGGGTGAGGCGCGAAACATGGACATCAAACCACCGGGCGCTATCCCACGGAACCACGCAGAGAGCCGCAGCCCGCTCCCGCATTGCACACAGCGAAGCAGAATCGCTCTGTCACCATGGGTTGGCTTCGCTTGCCAGGGCCGGACTTGTCCCCACAACACAGCCCGAACTCCAGCGGATAACCCTCTGTGCCCATGCTGAAATTCTGCCCATACAAGAACTCCCACTCCACGTGGTGAAACACTACCCGATCCTCGGCTGAATACAGGGAGTGGGGATCTCGTTCAATCCAGGACTGCCCCGGCCGGCGCGCCGATGTGGAGCCGGTACGTTGTTGGTGCATCGTGGAATTCTCAGGCATGAGGCACTCGATCAGCCTTGACGTCAACGGCATGACGTATAGCGTCGAGGCGGGTCCGGACGAACCCCTGGCGCTCATCCTTCGCAACCGGCTCGGGCTCACGGGGCGTCAGGGTTGGCTGTGGACTCGAGTAGTGCGGCGCATACGCCGTGCTTGTCGATGGAGAGTTCGTGCTGAGCTGTGTCCGGCCCGCGGCGGGGTTTGCCGGATAAGGAGATCGAGACCGTGGAAGGGCTGGGGAGACCTGAGCGTCCCGGTCCGGTGCAACAGGCGCTCATCGATGCCGGCGCGGCGCAGTGCGGATACTTCTCGCCCGGACTGGTGATCGCGATCACGGGCCTGCTGCGAAGCGAGCCCCGGACGGACGAAAACGCGATACGCGACGCGCTTGAGCCGCACCTGTGCCGAAGCGGCGGCCATCCCAGGATCCTGCGCGCGGTGCGGGCGTTGGCGGCGGAAGCGGGCCGATGACGGACAACCCGAGCCTCGAGGCCCATCCGAATGTCGAGGACTGGATTGTCGTGCGTGCGGATGGTGGCGTGGAGGTCCGCACGGGAAAGGTGGAGATCGGGCAGGGAATCGACACCGCGGTGGCACTCATCGTGGCCGACGAACTGGGGGTGCCCTTCGACCGGGTTGCGATGATGCCGGTCAGCACCGAGCTGTCACCGGACGAAGGCTATACGGCGGGCAGCAGTTCTCTGGAGCACTCGGGCCAGGCACTGCGCCTTGCCGCCGCCACTCTTCGCCGCGAGCTCCTCCGACGGGCCTCGCAGCGCCTGGGCGTCGATGCTGCGGATGGAATGGCGCGTTCGCGCGGCCACTTGGGAGCGTGGCCGAGGAATGTCCTTCGGGTGATCTACAAATGCTACGTGCGACGTGGTGGCTGGAAGGAAGCACACTGGGGTTTTCACATAGCCCTGACGGCCGGTCTCGGTTCGCTCATCTCGTACTTGAGGCAAGACTTGAATAGCGCGGTTGACGGTGTTGCGCGGATCAACTCCGTCACTGGTAATCGACACCGTTTGCGCCAGCTCGATCTCGTGAGAGCGCAAGGGTTTCATTCCGGCATCGAAAGTTCATGCCTGCCAACTCGACCTCCGTGGTAAGCTTGGTCTCCAGACCCTCTAATGGAGAATTGGGTATGCACCCGGCTATCGCCGAGAAGCAGGATGAGCTGACTGAACTCTTCCGACAGTACGATGTTGTTCGCCCTGAGGTGTTTGGATCAGCTGCACGCGGTACGGACTTCTGTCCGGATACGAGCGATGCAGATTTCCTTGTTGAGTTCAACCGTAACGGTGAACTGCGGGCTCTCGAGCAGTTCTTCGGCCTTGCCGAGGCGCTGAGAGAAGTATTGGGCCGCCCTGTCGATCTGGTTGAGAACCACATGTTCCGCAACCCGTATCTGCGGGATTCCATCAACGAGTCCCGAGAACTTGTCTATGCGGCGTGACCCCCCGCGTGCTGTTGACAGACATCGACCAAGCGGCTGCTGATATCCGATCGTTCACGCAAGGCATGGACAACGTGTCCTTCGCCACCGACGAAAGGACTCAAGCTGCTGTCGAGTGCAAGTTCGAGATCATCGGAGAGGCAGTCAATCGCCTTCATGCGGTGCATCCGGATATGGCCCGTCGGATTCCCGACATGCTCCGCCTTATCGATTTTCGCAACCATCTGGCTCACGGTTATGACAGCGTGGCGCCGGAACTTGTCTGGCGACATATCGTCAGCGATCTCCCGGAACTGATTGATGCAGTAGAAGGGTTGCTTGAGGAACTTCCCGAATCTTCAGGCTGACTGCTTGGTTGTGGTTCTCGTGGGGTAACTGCTCACCCCTTGTTAGGTGCGGGGTGGATGATGGTGGTGCGTGGTGCGTATCCTGCCTGGCGCCCGATATCTTGTGACGGAAAGAGAGCAGTGTGCGTTCGCTGCGACAGGGGGAGATGTGATCGATTATGGAGATGTCGAACATTATTGGGCCGGACTGTCCCTACTTGAACGGCTGTCCGTGCCCGGGGCGGAACTTTCGAGCGAAGATGTCTGTTCGCTTCTCGGGGGGCAGAGTGTCAAGGGAATCGGGGCCGCACTGTCCGGAACGAGAGGCGCGCTGTCGGTAGCGGGAATCCGCATGGATGAAGCGGTCGTTCGCAAGACAGTGCGCCGCCGGAGCCTTTGGACTGCCGGACCGAGGATCAGGCAGGCCATGCACGTTCTCGAGCAGGAGCGTTTCCGCTGGATGGCCAGCCGCTCGAGTGAAGTCTTGCCGACAGATGACCCGACGGGCCCGGCTCTTGTGCTTCGGGCGCTGAAGTCCCGGGGAGATGTCTACCGGATCGACGGAGGTATGGCGGAACTCAACGAGATCATGAAGTACTGGAGTTTCGATGCCGATGATCCCGGAACCGCATCCATAGGAGAGATCTTCATTGCTCGAATCGAGACTGGCGATGGCGGGCAGGACGGCATGGTACCCGATGGTTACGGTGAAAACGGCATCTGGGTGCGAGGCAAGCACGACTACGCCGAACCCCGGGTGCCCGGCGCGATCGGCACAGGGACCTGGCCCGTGATGATCGCCTGGATCGGTGAAGCGACCTGGGTTGAGCGCCGACTTCCTCTCGGGGACATGGAGCGGCAGGTTGCCCTGGCACGGGCGGAACACAGCTGGCTTATGAAGGACACGACGACACACTGGCGGGACGTGGAACCGGAGACCCGCTTTCGGTACGTGCGCTGGATTGCTGCGCTCCGTCCGGGCGGTTCGGCGCATACGCCTCCGTTGCACTTGCGGTTGCGCTGTTGGTACGAGATCGTGATCAGCATGAGTACCGGCAAACGCGTCGTGCTTCGCGAGGAAGGGCTGCGGGGCGACGATGCGCGTACGACGAGCCGGGCGATCTGGAAGTGGCGTAAACGGCACGGCAAGAAGGCCGGTGAACCGATGGCGGTACAGGGGTTCCGGATTGCAAGGAAACAGCCCAGGCCAATGCCGACGAACCCTTCAGTCGAGTCATGACAAGTCTGGCAACAATGAGGTCATGTGAACTTTCTTGAGGTTCTGACTTTGGTGGCACGGCGTTGCGCCGGTCGTTCGTGTCTGCTCATGCGCATGATCTGGTTTCCCGGATCGTGCTTGCGATTTTGTTGGACCCGCCCGGGTGGGCCATCAGTGCCACCGCGTCACCGAGATGCTGCGGTTTGGCCAAGCTGAAACTGGTGTTGAAGCGCCGGATTTAGCAGTTCGAGGGAAACGGCGAGTGTACCGGAGCACGGATGACGTGGTGTTGGCGGCGGCGAGGAAGCGCGTCATATTGCCTTTGAACGCGATTGGGTGTGCCGCACTATCCGGATCGTTCCCCCACTGTGATTATCCTGTTGGGCCGGTCTGGCGGGCGTGCCAGATCCAGGACTGCTCCGGTTGGCGCGACGATAGGGGGCCGCTACGTTGTCGACGGCATCGTGGAATTCTCAGGCATGACGCACCCGATCAGCCTCGACGTCAACGGCGTGACGTACAGCGTGGAGGCAGGTCCGGACGAACCCCTGGCGCTCGTCCTTCGCAACCGGCTCGGGCTCACGGGCGTCAAGGTCGGCTGCGGACTCGAGCAGTGCGGCGCGTGCGCCGTACTCGTCGATGGTGAGTCCGTGCTGAGCTGTGTCCGGCCGGCGGCGGGGTTCGCCGGAAGAAAGATCGAGACGGTGGAGGGGCTGGGGAGCCCTGAGCGTCCCGGTCCGGTGCAACAGGCGCTCATCGATGCCGGCGCGGCGCAGTGCGGATATTGCACGCCCGGACTGGTGGTCGCGATCACGGGCCTGCTGCGGAGCGAGCCCCGGCCGGACGAAAACGCGATCCGTGCCGCGCTTGAGCCACACCTGTGCCGATGCGGCGCCCATCCCAGGGTCCTGCGCGCGGTGCGGGCGTTGGCGGAGGATGCGGGCCAGTGACGGACAATCCGAGTCTCGCGGCCCATCCGAATGTCGAGGACTGGATTGCCGTGCGTGCGGATGGTGGCGTGGAGGTTCGCACGGGAAAGGTGGAGATCGGCCAGGGAATCGACACCGCGGTGGCGCTCATCGTGGCCGGCGAACTGGGGGTGCCCTTCGACCAGGTTGTGATGATGCCGGTCAGCACCGGCCTCTCTCCCGACGAAGGCTATACGGCGGGCAGCAGTTCGCTGGAGCACTCGGGCCAGGCGCTGGGCCTTGCAGCCGCCACCCTTCGCCGCGAGCTTCTCGGGCGGGCCTCGCAGCGCCTGGGTGTCGATACCGGCGATCTGGAGACCAGGGACGCAATGGTGCGTTCGCGCCAGACCAACCGGACGGTCGCCTTCGCGGAACTCGTCCAGGGCGCCCCCGTCACGGGGCCCGTCGATCCCCGGGCGCAGCGTCGTCGAGGCGCGCGGCCGGGGGATCCAGAAGGGTTCGAGCCGCTCCACGTGCGCCGGCGCGTGACGGGCACCCTCAAGTTTGTCCATGACCTTTGCCCCGCGGGCACGCTGCATGCCCGCATCGTGCGACCGCCCCATTACCACGCCGTTCTCGAAAGCCTGCCCGACGACATGCAGACGGTGCTTGGCGATGTGCGCCTCGTCCGCGACGGAAGCTTCCTTGCGGTGGCCCACGACGACGAGCACATGACCATCCGGGGCGCGGAGCGGCTCTGCGCCGCTGCCCGATGGCGCGCGGTACGAGACCTCGACGAAGGGCCGATCGGGCAGCGGCTCCTCGAAAACCGACGCGAGAGCTTTCCGGTGCGTGGCGGCGTGGCGCGCGACGAACCGGTCGACATGCCACCTCCGAGCGGGGCGGGCACGATCCGGGCGTCCTACGAGCGACCGTACCAGATGCACGGATCCCTGGCTCCATCGGCGGCACTGGCCGTCCTCAACGACGACCGCTTTACCGTGTGGACGCATTCCCAGGGGCCCTATCCGTTGCGCGGCGCCCTGGCCGAGGCGCTGGGCTGCGATCCCGCCTCGATCACGGTGATGCACGCCCCCGGATCCGGATGCTACGGGCACAACGGCGCAGACGACGCCGCGCTCGAGGCGGCACTCATCGCCCGCGCCATTCCCGGACGTCCCGTGCTGCTGAAATGGTCGCGCGAGGACGAACACGCTTGGGAACCCTACGGTTCCGCGATGCGGATGGAACTGTGCGCCCGCCTGGGGCGCGACGGCATGGTCGAGGCCTGGTCGCACGAGACCTGCAGCGATACTCACCTGATGCGCGCCTGGCCGGACCCTGAGCGGCCGCAGGCCGGCAAGTTCCTGGCCCCGCGCTATCGCGCGAACCCGCTGTCGGCGCCCGCGCCGGCCGCGAGTCTCGGTGCCGGCGGCGGAATCCATCGCAATGCCACGCCGCCCTATGCTTTTCCTCATGTGCAAATCGTCAAGCACCTCGTGCACGGGCTGCCGCTGAGGGTCTCCGCCCTTCGCACCCTGGGAGCTTTTGCCAATGTCTTTGCCGCGGAATCATTCATGGACGAGCTCGCGCACGAAACGGCCTCGGACCCGGTTGCCTACCGGCACCGCCACCTTGACGACAGTCGCTCCATCGACGTGCTCGACGCTGCTGCGGGGCGCTTCGGCTGGTCCGCCCGGCCGCCGGCGGGGAATCCGGACGGCATCGGACGGGGCATTGCATTGGCGCGTTACAGGAACGCCAAGAGCTTCTGCGCGGTCGCGGTCGAGGTGCGGGTGGACGACGACGCGTCAATCAGGCTGCAACGCGCGGTCATCGCCGCGGACGCGGGCGAGATCGTCCATGCGGACGGACTTGCCGCGCAGCTCGAGGGCGGATTCGTGCAGGCCGCGAGCTGGACCCTGCTCGAAGCGGTAACCTGGGACCGCGACGGCATTACCAGCCGCGACTGGCAGAGCTACCCGATCCTGCGCTTCGACAACATCCCCGAGATCGACACCGTCCTGCTGGACCGGCCGGGCGAGCCCTATCTGGGCGCCGGCGAAGCCGCCTGCGGCCCGGCGGGAGCGGCGATCGCGAACGCGGTCTTCGACGCCACCGGCGTTCGGGCACGGCGCCTGCCGCTGACACCGCAGTCGCTCCGGCAGGCCGCCTCGACAGGCTGATCCGGCAGGCTGGTGCGGATCGCGTCGACGCCGTCGAGCCTGGCTTCGGCAGAGATGGAGGCGTCATCGTGCCGCCAGGCGAAGTCACCGTCGTCGCCGATGGACCACGTGACGTGGCTCGCCATCTCGTGCTTGTCCATGATCCCTTGACTCGCTCTCACCAGGGTCATTGACCCGCTTCAGACCGCGATCAGACCGATTGCACCTCCTTGCGGGCGAGGACCTGGATGCCCGGCTTGAGCACCAGACGGCGTCGGACGACGTGGAGCCGGTGGTTGGCCAGCAGCAAAGTGAGATTAGACGGATTGAAGTAGAGGCAATGATTGGGCGGCGTGAAGGCGTCCCACGCCGTGATATCCCGCGGGCGGCGCCAGTGGCTTATGTCCGGTGTCGTCAGGAAGAGCACGCCTCCGGGAGCCATCAGTGCTGCGACTGCAGAGACAAATCGGTTGGCATCGGGGGCATGCTCAATGACCTCGGAGCAATAGACCACGTCGAAGAGACCGGCGTCAGGAAGGTACGTCTCCGCTGTTGCCTTCACGAAGCAGACATCCGGATAGTGCTCCCGTGCCCAGGTGATGGAAATGGGATCCGGGTCAATGCCGTGACTCTTGAATCCCCGTTCATGCATCGCTTGAGCCATGAAGCCGCCGTTGCAGCCGACGTCGAGAAAGCGCCGGCCTGTGGTCCACCGGGCAAGCCAGCGAGCTCGACGACGACAACGACGCAGCTTGGACGCGGCCTTTGGAAAGTACACCTTGGTCGTACCCCCGTAGCCGTCGGCATAGAGGGCTTGCAAGGTGGCGTTGTCGGGCATCGGATCCATGAAGATCAGACCGCAGTTGGGGCAACGGCTGAGCGCCATACCCTTGTGATTCAAGTGCGGCTGGCCCCTGCTGCCGCACACCTGACAGGCCGCTCCCTTCTCGCTCATCTCACCTCGAATCCGTCCCTTCCCGAGTAAGCTTGGCAGCCTCGACGTACGGATTGAGGTGGTGCGCTTCACATGAGCGCGGTGCTTCAATCGAAACGCCGCCGATCTCCTGTCTACGAAGAATGCCCAGGTCCGTCATGGCGACGCCTCCTCCCGGGCCCCTTTCCATGGTCCAGAGGCAGTCGCAAAGTCAGTTTCGAATGAATGTGAGGGGATTTCCAGCTTGAGCAGCACCAGTTTCTCGCGGTGCTGCGCTTTGACAACATCCCCGAGATCGACACCGTGCTGCTGGACCGGCCGGGCGAGCCCTACCTGGGCGCCGGCGAAGCCGCTTGCAGTCCGGTGGGAGCGTCGATCGCGAACGCCGTCTTCGACGCCACCCGCATCCGGGCGAGGCACCTGCCGATGACGCCGCAGTCGCTCTCGAGCCCGAATACGTCGCCCTTCGGCGCCCCGGCGGTGGCGGCAATTGGACATGGCTGGATAGGAGCCCAATTCCAGCTGCTGCAAGGTCTTCGGTTCTGGAGGGATCGGAACCCTGGTTTTCAATGTCGACTCAAGACTCCTTACCATTGCCGATTGACCGCCCTTCACCGGGGGCTCGGATGGGCTGTGGGTAGCGGTCCCGCCGCGGCGACCACCTAGGCAGCAGCGGCGGTGGGACAGCTATCCTGCAGGTGTTTCAGTTCCTGATGGCGTGCGCTGCGCTGCCTGGCTTTCACGTCTGCTCGTCGGCCGCAGGCGATGTCGCGGACACCCCCCGACCGACTGCAGGCTTGTGATCAACCAGTTTCGGAACCCTCGCTGTCTTGACCAACAAGTCCGTGTCCGGCGAGAACCTACCGATGAGTGGCAGCAGGGCGGCGCCCAGAACGCGCGCCTGAGGTCCGATGGAACCCATTGCGATTTCAATTGGCGAGAGGCCCGTGCGATCGATCTGGTGGTACGCATCCGCCAGGCGATCGACCACGCGACAGCGCCATGCAGGGTGGAGCAGTCCATCGACGACCACTTCCTCGAAATCCACCACGCTCATCGCCGACACCACCGCGCGCGCGAGCGCGTCCACCGTGCGCTGCAGCCAGGCATCAAAGATGACGTCGGCGCCGGGCGTTGCGTGTGGCTCGAACACACTGGTCACGTTGATCCCGGCCGCAGCGAGTTCCCGTTCGAGACTGATGACCGACGCCTGATGGATGAGCTGGAGCGGGCGTCCGTCATCTCCGATCTCGTCCATCGGCATCGATCCCAGGGCACCAGCATTGAGCTGCTCTCCCCGATAGAGGCGACCGTCGATGACCACCCCGCCCCCGACGAAGGTGCCGAGGAAGATGTACAGCGCACTGCTCCGGACAATCCGGTCCCCGGCAATCATTTCTGCGGCACAGGCTGCGGTTGCGTCGTTGTACACCGACACCGGCAGACCGGTTGCGGTTTCAATGTCCGCGGCGACATCGATCTCGCGCCATGCCGCAATCACCTCTCGCTCCAGACCGAGCACTTCCGACCATTCATGCAAGACCCAGGGCATGGCCACGCCAATTCCGACGATTCGGTCGCGCAAGCCCCGCGTCAGCGAATTGATGAGCTCCACGGTCGTACCCGTCGCCAGCGCCATCGTCTGATCGGGAAGAGGGGCGGGATAGGGTGTCGAACGGGAAACGACGACGTTGCCATCGAAATCGACCAGGAGCGCCTCGAGACTCCGGCGCCCGATTTTGACTCCGATCGAATAGGCACCTTCAGGGTTGAGCGCGATGGGGGTGAAGGGTTTCCCGACTTGCCCGCGCACCTTCTCACGCTTGATCAGAAGCCCTTCGTCCAGAAGCGAATTGACGATCACCGTCGCAGCCTGGCCGCTGAGTCCGGTGGTGCGGGCAAGTTCTGCCTTCGACAGCGCTCCATCCTGCCGGATCGTGGCGATCACAAGCCGTTCGTTGTAGGCCCTGAGCCCGATCGAGTCTCCGCCTCGCATCTCTAGTTCGTTCCCTCAAACGGCATACGGACGTACCGTTGCGCCCGCCAACTCAACCATATCCCGATATCTCGTTCAGAGACACAGCACGCTCGGTCCGTTTCAATTCTGCGCCGGGCACTTCGGCGTTGCGCGCAGATCGTTCATGGCCCGGGCGCTAATGCAGAAGCCTGGCGTCCACTGCAGTATCCGGCCTGTCGGGCCGGGACACTCAGGCTGTCGCGGTGCGCAGCATGAGGGCGAGATTGTCGCTCACGAGAGCGATCGATTCCATTCGTCGTTTGCTCGAGGAAGAGTGCAGGCGAGAGGCACGCCGCAACGCTGCCGGGTGGTGCGGTGGATGGGGATGACTGCGGCCTCGAGGCCCCTTTTGGTCGTCCAAGGTCGCCAGCCTGCCGCCCCCGAACCCGCGGTGGGCCAGGGCGCCGGTGCCGCCTACAGATTGGGCAGGTCGAGGCGACGGGGCAGATCCGCGCCGCGCCGTGTGCAGGTCATCGCTGCGGCCGCCACAGCGAAGTCGACAATCTTGCGGCATTCGTCCAGCGTGACCTCGGCGATGCCTGGCTTCGTTGCCTTTCCGAGTTCGTCGAGACCACAAAGAAGCGCCGCCTGGAAGCTGTCGCCGGCCCCCACGGTATCGACCACCTCGACCGTGCTGCCAGGCGCTTCGAAATGCTCGCCTCGAAGCGAAACCAGGGCCCCGTCGTGGCCTCGGGTTACGACAATGAGCTGCACGCCTCGGGAGCTCCAGCGGCTCATCGCACTCTCGATGTCATCGCCGGGAAACAGCATTTCAAGATCCTCTTCGCTCACCTTGATCAGGTCGGCGATCTGAGAAAACTCCTCGACCCGTCGACGCCAACGGCCCACGTCCGATTCGATGTTCAGTCGAGGATTCGGATCGAAGGAGATCAACCTTGCGTCGTGATTCTGCACGGCGAGCCGGAGCAGCGACGAACCGGTCGGCTCGACCACCAGGGAATAGGAGCCGAAGTGAATGGCCACCACGGACCGGGGCAACTCGGGCAGGTCCTTCTCACCGACCGAACTGTCGGCTGTGTCGTGGCCATAGAAGGTGTACTGCGGCACGCCGCTAGGGTCCAGTCCCACAAGTGCGAGCGTCGTCTGGTTCTGCTTTCTCACAAGCCAGGTGGTGTCCACGCCTTCGTCCACAAGCGTTCGCTCAAGGCGGCGGCCCAGAGGGTCGCTGGAGAGGCCCGTAAACAGCGCAGCACCACGCCCGAGGCGGGAAAGACCGACGGCGACGTTGAAGGGCGAGCCGCCGATGCGGGCATCGAACAGGAAACCGGAGTCGGTTTCGGCCGAAGGGAAGAAGTCGAAGAGCGCTTCGCCGCAGCTCAGAAACATGTCACTTCTCCTCACTCATGGGCGCGTATCCGGCCCACAAGAGGATGTGCGGGGATCAATGTATGCCGCGTCGTCGTTCGATACCGTCTGGTGGTCGGCACATACCTGCCGGAGAGTTCGCCTGCGAAGCTGCATGGAGTGTGGTCGTTGTATCCGTCACTCCTCCGGGTTCCGCGCCCTGGCCATGCTCGCCGGCTGTCACCACGTTCGGGTCCTCTGCAAGAGGCAAGAAGGGTTGGTGCACCCCCCTCGGGCGTCGTGACACCGCCATGCCGTCTGCGATTGCTGCGCAATCTCGATCCCCTGGGGGCAGGCCCGTTCGACTTTGGTGACCGCATTGCCTTGCGCTAACTGGCCGTGTAGCCGCGCAAGGATGCCCTGCAACCGTTCGACCAGATCCTCTCGAGCCAGCGTTCGAATGCGCTGGAAAACTGTGGGGCATCAACCAGATTGCCGTAGAACTGGCGCTGCTCCAGCCAGGCTCGCGGACGATGCCGCGCGGCCTTCGCGGCGACCATGAGCGTGTCCCAGAACGGGTCATTCGACTCGATCACGGTGCCGTCCTCGCGCGTGCCCTCGCACATGCGCGCCCACAGCGCCTCGACCAGTGCCAGCCCCTCGACCGACGTACCCGTCCTGAGGCCGTCGCGGACAGTCGGCAGGACAAAGCCCGTGTGACGTGCTGAACCGTCGAAGACGACGCGCCGTGTCGAATCTACGACGGCGGGATTCGAGAAGCGCCGACTGACCAACTCCAGGTAGTCCTCCGGTGAAAACTCCGGAACCGGCGCGACATGAGGCAGGATTTCCTCACGTTGCACCTGTCTGAACATGGCGTGGATCAAGGGCTCCGCCATGCAGTCCGAAACAGTCTCGATGGACAGGATTTCGCCGGGAGTCCCGATGATCTGGTGACCCGCGTTGAGGATGCGGATCTTCATCGTCTCGTAGTCGTGAACTCGGTCCGAAAACGTGACGCCGACGCGGCCCCAATCCGGGCGTCCGGCACAGAAGTCATCTTCAATGACCCACTGGCGGAAGCTCTCGTGAGTGACGGGAACCATGTCCTCGATGCCGAACTTCTGTGCCAGCGCGAGTTCCTTCGGGCCGGTCGCTGGCGTGATGCAGTCCACCATGGAGTTCGGAAACGTGCACGTCGCGTCGATCCAGTCGGCAAGGTCCGGATCCGAGGACCGCGCAAGCGAGACGACGGTCCGACGCAGCACCTCGCCGTTGCCCTGAATGTTGTCGCAACTCAATCCCGTGAACGGACCGATGCCCTGATCGCGCCTGGACCTGAGCGCCGCCACGATGGCCCCGAACGCCGTACGGGGGCGGTCCGGATGGGCAGCGTCGTGTTCGATGTCGGGATGCGTCTCGTGGAAGCCCCTCGTTGCGGGATCGATGTAGTACCCGCTTTCGGTCACCGTCAGAGCCACAATTCTGATCGCAGGATCCGCCATGCGACGGATCAGCGCAGCGTTCCCTTCCTCGACCGGCACGTAGTCGATCATCGCGCCGACCACCTCGGCCGACGGGCCCGACGGGTCGAGTTCGATCAGCGTCGACAGGCAGTCCTGTTCGAGCAGTTTGTCGCGCTGCGCCACATCGCTTGAACGGACGCCTGCACCGATGATGGCCCAGTCGTGGTCGATTCCGAGCTCCAACAGCCGATGCAGATACCAGGCCTGGTGGGTTCGGTGGAAGTTTCCAAGCCCGACATGGACGATCCCGGGCGACAGCGAGGCACGATTGTACGACGGTCGCGCAACCGACTCCGGCAGGTCGTTCAGCGTGGCGTCCGAAAGGCGAATCATGAACGCACTCTCAGGCTGACTGCCCGCACCGCGAAGCATCGAAATGCTCGTCATGCAACTCAGGCCCGCCAGAGATGCCACCGGTCATTCGACGAGTCCCTCCGGCTTCACGCGATGCGCAGGCCCTCACCGTCAAACCGGTGGATGTGGCCGGGATCGGGGGTCATGTAGATTGCGTCGCCGTGGTGCATGTCGACCTCGCCGCCCGAGCGCACGGTGATCGGCTCGGCGCAACCCTCCATGTGGACATGGAAGAACGTGTCCGAGCCCAGGTGCTCCGAGACGCCGACACGGCCCTTCCACACGCCCTCGCTCGGCGAGGGCGTGATGTGCTCCGGCCTGACACCGATCGTCCGCGCATCGTGCTTCGCTGCTTCAGGTCCTTCCAGGAAGTTCATCTTGGGCGAACCGATGAAGCCGGCCACAAACCTGTTCCGCGGCGTACGATAGAGCTCCAGGGGAGAGCCTACCTGTTCGATGATTCCGGCCTGCAGGACAACGATCTTGTCGGCCATGGTCATCGCCTCCACCTGATCGTGGGTGACATAGATCATTGTCGTCTTGAGGCGCTCATGGAGTTCGCTGATCTCGAGGCGCATGCCGACACGCAGCGCCGCATCGAGATTTGACAGGGGTTCATCGAAAAGGAAGGCTGCGGGTTCGCGCACGATGGCACGACCGATGGCCACCCGCTGGCGCTGGCCGCCGGAGAGCTGGCCCGGACGGCGGTCCAGGTACTCTGTGAGGTTGAGGACAGCGGCCGCCTGCTCGACACGTCGGTCCTGCTCGGCCTTATCGAGCTTCGCCATCCGCAAGGGAAAACAGATGTTCTTTCGAACCGTCATGTGGGGGTAGAGAGCGTAGGACTGGAACACCATTGCGAGTCCGCGCTTGGCTGGCGGAACGGCCGTCGAATCCTGGCCGTCAATCCGGATCGTTCCGGAGGAAACGTCCTCCAGTCCCGCAATCAGCCTCAGAAGAGTTGACTTGCCGCAACCAGACGGACCGACAAAAACGACGAACTCGCCATCCTCGATCTGCAGGTCCAGGGGCGGAATGACGGTGATGTCGCCGAAGCTCTTCTTCACATTGTCGAGAACGATGTGTCCCATGTCGTTGTCCTCACTTCACCGCGCCGAAGGTCAGGCCGCGGACGAGTTGCTTTTGACTGAACCACCCGAGTATCAGGATCGGAGCGATGGCCATGGTCGAGGCCGCGCTCAGCTTGGCATAGAACAGGCCTTCGGGACTCGAATAGCTGGCAATGAACGCCGTCAGTGGGCCGGACTGCGCCGCGGTCAGGTTCAGGGTCCAGAATGCCTCGTTCCAGGCCAGAATGAAGTTCAGCAGAATGGTCGATGCGATCCCCGGCACGGCCATGGGCGTCAGGACGTGTATGATCTCGCTTCGCAACGTTGCGCCGTCCATCCGTGCGGCCTCGAGAATCTCGCCGGGGATTTCCCTGAAATACGTGTAGAGCATCCAGACGATGATCGGCAGATTGATCAGCATCATGACGATGACGAGTCCGGTCCGGGTGTCGAGGAGCCCCAACTCGATGAAGATCAGGTAGATCGGGTAGAGAGCCCCCACCGCCGGCAGCATCTTGGTTGACAGCATCCAGAGCAGGACGTCCTTTGTCCTCTTCGATGGCACGAAAGCCATGGACCAGGCAGCCGGGACAGCGACGACGATGCCGACAAGCGTCGATACGCCGGCGATGATCACCGAGTTCCAGAGGAAGCGCATGTAGTCCGAGCGCTCCTGCACAACTGCGTAGTTCTCCAGCGTCCAGTCGAAGAAAAGAAAGACCGGCGGGTCGGCAATCGCCTCGGCCTCGGTCTTGAAGCTCGTCAGGATCGTCCACAGGACCGGGAAGAAGATCAGCAGGCCGATGCCCCAGGCGATGGCGGTGTTGAGGGACTTGCGTTGGGTCGTGACGGTGCGGGCCATGGGCTTTTCTCCTCACGCGTCCAGATTCTTGCCGACAATGCGCATCAGGAAGAGCGCCACGATGTTGGCGAGGATGATCGCATAGACGCCGCCGGCTGATCCGAGACCGACATTCTGGCTCTCCAGGACGCGCTGGAAGATCAGGTAGGCCAGTGTCCGTGTTCCGAAGGAGCCCTGCGTCGTCACGAAGATCTCGGCGAAGATCGACAGGAGGAAGATCGTCTGGATCAGGATAACAATCGTGATGGCCTGACTGAGGTGCGGCAGAATGATGTGGCCGAACCGCGCCAGCGGATTGGCTCCGTCCATCTCCGCTGCTTCAAGCTGCTCGCTGTCGAGTGACTGGATTGCCGTCAGCAGGATCAAAGTTGCAAAGGGCAGCCATTGCCACGAAACAATGAGGACGATGGAGAGCATCGAGGCCTGGCTCAACCATTCAATCGGCGCCAGACCGAAGAACTTCCACAAGTGCGCAAACAGCCCGTTCACGGGGTCCATGAACATGTTCTTCCAGACCAGTGCCGAGACTGTCGGCATGACGAAGAACGGTGCGATCACCAGGATCCGGACGATGCCCTGTCCCCACATGGGCTGATCCAGCAGGAGCGCCAGAAGCACTCCCAGGATCACCGTGATCAGGAGTACGCCGCCCACGATGAGGAGCGTTGTCTGCACGCTCGGCCAGAACGCGCTTGAGGTCACGAACCGTACGTAGTTGTCGAAACCAACCCACCCCTGATCGCCGCCGCGAAGCGGCAGATAGCGCTTGAACGAGAAGTAGAGCGTCATGGTCAGGGGAACGAGCATCCAGACGAGGAGCAGGAAAACCGCAGGCGCCAACATCACGCGGGCGGCGGATCTGGAATGCTGGGTAGCCAAGACGCTTCTCCTTCCCCGGCTAGATCAGGGAGAGTCCGAAACGATTGCCAGGGCGGCCGGAGGACAGCCGACGCTGCCCTCCGGCGCTTGAGGATGCCTCACGTATTCGGACCATGAGTTTGATCTGACGAGTTCATCGATCCTCTGGGTTGCCGGGCGGACGAATCCTCCTGGACAGTCGCCCGGTGTCATGTGGATTCCCTAGTAGCCGGCCGCCTCCATTTCGTCGACCGTCAGGGCCTGCGCCTTCTCGAGCGCTTCGGCGACGGTCTGCTGGCCGGCCAGCGCGGCCGAGAACTCCTGCCCCACCAGCGTGGCGATTCCTGCAAATTCCGGAATTGCGACAAACTGCACACCGGTATAGGGGACCGAATCGACGGTCGGCTGAGTCGGGTCGGCGGCGTTGATCGAGTTCAGCGTCATTTCTGCGAAGGGTGCCGCCTCGAGGTAGGCCGCGTTCTCGTAGAGCGAGGTCCGCGTGCCCGGCGGGACATTGGCCCAGCCTTCCTTCGACGCCACCAGCTGTGTGTACTCCTTGCTGGTCGCCCAGGCGACGAACTTCTTTGCCGCGTCCGTGGCGTCCGACCCCGCCGGAATGGCCAGCGACCAGGCCCAGAGCCAGTTCCCGCGCTTGCCGAGTCCGTTGTCCGGCGCCAGAGCGAATCCGACGCTGTCGGCCACGGTCGAATCATTGGGATTGGTCACGAACGAGGCCGCAACCGTCGCATCGATCCACATGCCGCACTTACCTTGCTGGAAGAGCGAGAGGTTTTCGTTGAACCCGTTGGTCGAGGACCCTGGAGGGCCGTAGCTCTTCATGAGGTCCATGTAGAAGTTGAGCGTGTTGGCCCACGCCTCGCTGTCGAACTGCGGCCTCCAGTCCTCGTCGAACCAGCGCGCGCCGAAGGAATTCGAGGTGGCGGTGATGAACGCCATGTTCTCGCCCCAGCCGGCCTTGCCGCGCAGGCAGACTCCGTAAATCTCGCCGTCCCTGTCAGTCATCGCTGCCGCCGCGTCCCTGATGAAGTCCCAAGTCGGAGCGTCCGGCATCTCGAGGCCGGCTTTCTCCATCAGGTCGGTGCGATACATCACCATGGAGCTTTCGCCGTAGAACGGCGCAGCGTAGAGCTCTCCGTCGACGGTCAGGCCGGCGCGGATCGCGGGCAGGAGATCGTCGGCATCCCACTCAGGCGGAAGATCGTTGAGCGATACGAGCCAGCCATTCCTGCTCCAGATCGGAACCTCGTAAGTGCCGATGGTCATGACGTCGAACTGACCGCCCTTCGCGGCGATGTCCTGGGTCACGCGCTGACGCAGCACGTTTTCTTCGAGCGTCACCCATTCGAGGGCGATGTCGGGATTCTGGGAGGTGAAATCCTCCGTCAACCCCTGCATCCGGATCATGTCGCCGTTGTTGACGGTTGCGATGGTGACAGTGACGGTGTGCGAATCGGCGTAGGCGCCGGTCGTTCCGATGAGCGCAACCGCACAAGCTGCGCGGAGTACGGTCTTCAAGTTCATGTGTTTCTCCTCAGACTTTTCAGTTGTCCATTCAAATGGATACAGCTGTACATTCGGGCGTCGAGTTCGGCCCGCCGCCGGAAATCCCGATTTGCCTGCATCCTGCGTTCCCGCAGCCCGGCAAGCCGGGCCATCCTTGGTGTGTCGGCTCCCGACTGCCCGGCATGATCCCCACTGAGCAGCGGCTGTCAATAAATAAATATTATTGATTTTGTATTTGCGTACAAGGCCGGATCGTCGATGATGCATGGAGTGAATGACACCAGCGATGCGTGCCACGTCGCTGTCGGGCGGGTGGGCGATGTGCGACCACCCGGGCAATGGTCGAGAGGCGTCACGGCGCGTGCAGGCCGAACCCGGGGTCGTGCTCCCTGGCCGCCGGGTTCTGCATTCTAGGGAGGAAGGAATGAACGCAATCTCCGTGGGTACGGGCGTGCTGGTCCGACAGTCGATGGCCTTTGTCCTTGCCGGAGGGCGAGGCAGTCGTCTTGAAGAACTGACGCAGAAGCGGGCGAAACCGGCGGTGTTCTTCGGCGGCAAGAGCCGCATCATCGACTTCGCGCTGTCCAACGCCGTCAACTCCGGCATTCGACGCATTGGCGTCGCCACCCAGTACAAGGCCCACAGCCTGATCCGCCACCTGCGTCTCGGCTGGAGCTTCTTTCAGGCCGAGCGCAACGAGGTGCTCGACGTGCTGCCCGCCTCCCAGCGCGTGGACGAGGGCCACTGGTACCTGGGCACGGCAGATGCCGTCACTCAGAACATCGACATCATCGAGAGCTACGGGGTGCGCTACATCGTCGTCGTGGCCGGCGACCATGTCTACAAGATGGACTACGGCGTCATGCTGGCACAGCATGTCGACACCGGCGCCGACGTGACCGTCGGCTGTGTCCAGGTACCTCGGATGGACGCCACCGGTTTCGGCGTGATGCACGTAGACGATGCGAGCCGCATCATCCGCTTCGTCGAGAAGCCGGCCGACCCGCCCGGTATCCCGGGCGATCCCGATCACGCGCTGGCCTCGATGGGCATCTACGTCTTCGAAACCGGTTTCCTGATCGATCAGCTCCGACGTGATGCGGCGGAGCCGGACTCCGATCACGACTTCGGCAAGGACCTCATCCCTCACGTGGTGAAGCACGGCAGGGCGGTGGCCCATCGGTTCTCGGACTCGTGCGTCATGACCGGTTCCGAGCCTCGCCCCTACTGGCGTGACGTCGGCACCGTGGACTCTTACTGGCGCGCGAACATCGACCTCATCGACGTCGAGCCGGAACTCGACATTTATTCCCGCGACTGGCCTATCTGGACCTACGGCGAAGTGACGCCACCCGCCAAGTTCATCCACAATGAGGAGGGTCGTCGCGGTTCCGCGGTGTCCTCCATGGTCTCCGGCGGTTGCGCCATATCGGGCTCCAACGTTCAGCGGAGCCTGCTCTTCACCGGCGTTCACTGCCACTCCTACAGCGAGCTTGAGGGAGTGGTCGCTCTCCCTTACAGCGTCATCAACCGCAATGCGCGACTGACCCGCGTCGTGCTGGACAGGGGCGTGAACATTCCGAAGGGCCTGGTGGCGGGCGAAGACCCCGAGGAGGACGCCAGGCGGTTCCGGGTCACCGGCGGCGGAGTTACGCTGATAACCCAGACCATGATCGACGCTCTGGGTTGCTGACTTCCCGGCATCCGGGGAAGACAGAAGACCGTGACGAGGTGGCGCAGGCGTGCGTGTGGCTGGCCGGGATGGATGCACCCCGGAGTCTGAATCGGGGCCGTCGAAACGAGTGGGAATCCGAGAACACATGAAGGTGCTGTGCGTTGCCTCCGAGTGCGTGCCTCTCGCCAAGACCGGTGGTCTCGCCGATGTGGTGGGTGCCCTGCCGGGTGCCCTGGCTCAACTCGGCGTCGAAGTGCGCGTTCTGATGCCGGGCTATCCAGCCGTGAAGGCGACTCTTTCCGAAGACACCGAAGCCTGCGAGTTCGCCCGGCTGCCCGGCGGACGGGCGCGCGCCATCAGCGCGCAGGCCGCTGGCCTGGATGCCATCGTTCTGGATTCGCCCCGACTGTTCGACCGGCCCGGCAATCTCTATGTCGGACCGGACGGCCAGGACTGGCCCGACAATCACCTTCGCTATGGCGCCCTGTGCCGCGCTGCGGCGACAATCGCCGTCTCCGGGATCGGCGGCTGGCGGCCAGACGTCGTGCACTTGCACGACTGGCAGGCGGGCCTGACGGCAGCCTACCTCAAGCTCGGTCGCCATCCTGCGCCGCCCAGTGTGCTGACAATCCACAACATCGCCTTTCAGGGCCTGTTTCCACCGAAGGTGATGCGACCACTGCAGTTGCCCGAGAGAGGGTTCCGCGCCAGCGGCTTCGAGTTCTTCGGCCAGGTCGGCTTCCTCAAGGCTGGCCTGGTCTATGCGGATCGCATTACGACAGTCAGCCCGGCCTACGCCCGTGAGTTGACGCGCCCGGAGTTCGGCATGGGCCTGGAGGGAGTGATCGCGTCGCGACGCGCGGAGGTTCAAGGCATCCTGAACGGCATCGACCTCGATCTGTGGAATCCCGAGAGCGATGCCAACATCGCCGCGCGTTACTCCGCCGAAGCCCCGGCCCGCAAGGCCGTCAATCGCCTTGCCCTGGCCCGGTCGTTCAATCTTGATGCCGATGCTCCGGGTCCCATGTTCTGCGTGGTCAGTCGTCTTACCCGGCAAAAGGGCCTGGATTTGCTGCTGGAGATTCTGCCCCGACTGATCGCACGCGGCGCATGCCTCGCCCTGCTCGGTTCCGGCGATGCGGATTTGGAGAACGCTTTCCGGACGGCAGCCGCGGACCACCCGGGACGGGTTGGCGTGGTCATCGGCTGGGACGAACCGCTCTCGCACCTGATGCAGGCCGGCGCCGATGCCATCGTGGTCCCGTCGCGCTTCGAGCCCTGTGGCCTCACCCAGCTCTACGGCTTGCGCTACGGCACCCTGCCGGTTGTGTCCCGCACCGGCGGCCTGGGGGATACGGTGATTGACGCCAACGAAGCGGCACTTCGAGCCGGAGTGGCTACGGGATTCCAGTTCTCGCCGGTGTCGGCGCTGCCCCTGGCCGATGCCATCGACCGGGCATGCGACGCGTTCGCCGACAAGAGGCTCTGGTCGACCATGACTTGCCGCGCCATGCGCCAACCGGTCGGCTGGGCCGCTTCGGCTGAAGCCTACGCCAGGATCTATTCCGAACTCAGCGGGGTCACGGCATGAAAGCCAGGGCCACGCGGGAGGTCAAGGCCGGCACGCCGAATCCACTCGGCGTCCACTGGGACGGCGAGGGTGCGAATGTCGCGGTGTTCTCGGAAAACGCGACCGGGATCGAGGTCTGCCTGTTCTCCGAGGACGGGGCGCGGGAAACCCGGCGCCTGGCCCTGCCGGAGAGAAGCGGGCCCGTGTGGCACGGATATCTGCCGGGTCTCGCGCCCGGGGCGTTGTACGGCCTGCGCGCCCATGGCCCCTATGCGCCCGAGCGTGGTCACCGTTTCAATCCCAACAAGCTGCTGCTCGACCCCTATGCCCGCAGGCTGCACGGACGATTCTCCGCCGACGATGCATGTCTGGGATACGATCCCGCGTCCTTGGAGGGAGACCTTTCGTTCTCGTGCGCGGACAGCGCCCCGGCAATGCCGAAATGCGTGGTGACGGCGCCCGCCCCGCCGGTGCCAAAGGACGAGCGGCCCAACACGGCCTGGTCCGAGACCGTGATCTACGAAGCCCACCCCAAGGGGCTGACGCGTCTGTGGCCGAAACTGCCGGCAGAGCTGCGCGGCACCTACGAGGCCCTCGGCGCGGAGCCGGTGCTGGAACATCTCACCTCGCTCGGCATCACCG
This sequence comes from bacterium, assembly GCA_028821455.1. Lineage (GTDB taxonomy): Bacteria > Pseudomonadota > Alphaproteobacteria > SP197 > SP197 > SP197. Next base: position 37,027 of record JAPPGE010000004.1, read on the forward strand.
CGCTGGAACTCCTGCCTGTCCATTCGTTCGCTGACGAACGCCGGCTTCTCCGGTCGGGTCTCGTCAACTACTGGGGGTACAACAGCATCGGTTTCTTCGCCCTCGAACCACGCTACTCCGGTCCGGCAGGTCCCGGCGGCTTTCGCGAGACGGTTCGAAGGCTCCATGCCGCGGGAATCGAGGTCATCCTGGACGTTGTCTACAACCACACCGCCGAGGGGGACGAGAACGGACCCACCCTCTCGTTGCGCGGGCTGGACAACGCCGCCTACTATCGCCTCCGCTGCGGGGAGGAGCGCTACTACTGCAACGACTCCGGCTGCGGCAACACCCTCGACGTCTCCCACCCCTATGTGCTGCGGCTGATCCTTGACAGCCTGCACTGGTGGGTCGAGGCCATGGGTGTTGACGGTTTCCGCTTCGATCTGGCGACCGCACTCGGACGGAATGCCGATGGCTTTGACAGCCGCGGAGGCTTCTTCGATGCCCTGCAAAACGACCCGGTGCTGGCCGGGGTGAAGCTGATCATGGAGCCCTGGGACCTTGGTCCCGGAGGATATCGCCTGGGCGAGTTTCCGCCCGAATGTGCGGAGTGGAACGACAGGTTTCGCGACGGAGTGCGCCGCTTCTGGCGCGGCGACGCGCACGGCGCCCAGGACCTGGCGGAGCGGCTTCTCGGATCGGCCGGCACCTTCGACCGTGACGGACGCCGGAGCTGGTCCACGGTGAACTACGTGGCCTGCCACGACGGCTTCACCCTGGCCGACGTCACCGCCTACAACGAACGGCACAACGAGGCCAACGGCGAGGAAAACCGGGATGGCCACGAAGAGAACTGGAGCGACAACTGCGGCGAGGAAGGCGAGAGCGAGGACGCGGCGATCCGCCTTCGCCGGTTCCGGCGACGTCGCAACATGCTTGCCAGCGTCTTTCTGGCGCAGGGAACACCGATGCTGCGCGCCGGTGACGAGATAGCCGACAGCCAGCGGGGCAACAACAACGCCTATTGCCAGGACAACGAAACAGGCTGGATCGGCTGGTCGCAGTCCGACACGCTCCTACTTGCCTTCACGCAGCGGCTCATCGCGTTGCGCCGAACCCGTCCGTGCCTGCGACAGAGCCGCTTTCTGCACGGCGTACCCGACATCGAGTGGCAGGGGCTTGAGGGAGGCCCTGTTGACTGGGGGAATCCGCATCTCGCGGGTTTCTGCCTGCTGCTCGGGTGTGGTGCCGAAGCGACCAACGCCGAACCCAGCGAACTCCCAGACCACATGGCCCTGATCTTCAATCGATCGCCCAGCAGTGTCTCCATCCACCTGCCGCCACCTGGTCATGATCGTGTCTGGCTGCGTACCCTGGAGACTGACCGGTTCGACGCGCCCCCTTCAGCCTGTATCGACCCTCGACAGGAGATCCCGCCGGAATCAGTTGTCGCCTTTGAACTCGGAGCGGTCCCGTGAACGCCCGAACTCGGGATGATTGCGCCCTCGGGGTTCTTTGCGAGGCCATGGGGATTCACTCACGCTGGCGCGATGTCACGGGAGCCGAGCAGGTTGCTGACCGCGATACCCAACGCGCCCTGCTCGCCGCGATGGGGGTAGAGGCCGCCAACGAAGCCGAGATTCGAGAGTCGCTTGAAGAGCTTCGCGTACGCCGGGCCGCCCGGCGCATTCCCCAAGAAGTCGTGGTGATTGCGGACACCGCCGCACGCATTCCTCTCAAGCGCGCTGCAGAGTGGCGGGTCATGCTCGAATCGGGCGGCATGCTTGAAGGACGCTGCAAGCGGGAGATTGCGCTGACCCTGCCGCCGGGAATCCATCGCCTGACTGAGGGAGAGGACACCTGCCTTGTCATCGCCGCGCCCGAGCGGGCGCCAGCGGTCGGAGAGGCAGATGACATCGGCAAGGCCTGGGGAGTCTCCGCGGCCCTCTATGGCCTGCATTCGCGGCGCAACGTCGGCCTCGGCGACTACCGCGACCTGGCGACTGTGGCGCAGCACATGGCGCGCCTTGGCGCCGACTTTCTCGGCATCAATCCTGTGCATGCCCGGGGAACTGTCATCAGCCCTTATTCCCCGACCTGCCGCACCGCCCTGGAGCCGGGCCACATCGCCCCGGACGACGTGCCCGGATTCGGATGCTCGGCCGAGGCCCGTCGACTTCTGGAGGAGCGCACGGCCAGTCTCGACATCGCGAAGGCCGGCGGCCTTCTCGACTACGAGGCACACGGGCGACGGCTGCGAGAGATCCTGGAAGCCCTGTTCCGCGCCACGGTTGAAGAGCAGCAGTCGACTGCGGGCGACTTTGCCCTCTGGCGACAGGGGGCGGGACGTGCGCTGGAGTGGTTCGCCGTCTTCGAAGCCATTGCTGGCGTCCACGGTCCGGACTGGCGCCGATGGCCCGAAGTGCTGCAGGCCGCCGGCAGCCCGGATGTGCAACGCTTCGCTTTGGAAAATGAGCGGTCGGTGAGCTTCCACGCATGGCTGCAATGGCTCGCCGGCCGCCAGCTCGGCGAGGCCCAGGCCGCTGCCCGGGCCGCGGGAATGGCTTTCGGCCTCTACCTCGACCTGGCAGTGGGAACGCGCCCCGGCGGGGCGGACACGTGGGCGGAACCGGCGTGCTTTGCCCGGGGCGTATCGCTCGGCGCGCCGCCCGACACCTTCAATTCCGACGGACAGATGTGGAACCTGGCGCCGTTCAGCCCTCCGGGGCTACGCGCTGCAGCGTACCGGCCGTTCGTCCAGATGCTGCGCGCGGCAATGGGCCATGCCGGAATTGTTCGGCTCGATCATGTCCTGGGCTTCGATCGCTGCTTCTGGATACCCGAGTCGGGCGCATCCGGCGGTTACGTGCGTTACCCCCTCGAATCCCTGCTGGCCCTCGTCCGCCTCGAGGCAACGCGTTCCGGTTGCATTGTCGTCGGCGAGGATCTGGGCTGCATTTCCCCGGGGTTGCGCCGACAACTCTCCGGCGCTGGGCTGCTGGGGTGTGCGGTCATGCAGTTCGAAGCCGACGGGCACGGCTTGCACCCTCCCGGAAACTATCGCCGCGACAGCCTCGCCTCGTTCGGAACCCACGATACGCCGACGTTCAAGGGCTGGTGGCGCGGCCGGGACATCGAACTTGGGCGAGAACTCGGCCGGACCACCACGGCGAAGGAGAGTACCGCTTCGTTCCGTCGGCGCGCCGCGCAACGTCGGGCGCTGTGCCGCCTGCTCGTGGAGGAAGGGCATGCCCCTCCCGGCCTCGACCTGGCCGCGCCGCCACGCGAGGCTGACGACGCCATGGTTGTCGCGGTGCACGCCCTTCTCGCCGGCTCCGGTTCGGCGCTGCTCTCCGTCCAGCTCGACGATGCCCTCGGCCTGATGGAGCAGCAGAACCTGCCCGGCACGGTCGACGAGTATCCCAACTGGCGCCGCCGATATCCGGTGGCAATCGAGTCGCTCGCCGACGATTCCGGACTTGCCGCCGTCGCGGACGCCGTGAGCTCAGGCAGAGAAGACGTTCGGGACCGGTCCGGGAGTCCATGTGGAACCGTTGCGGAATCCTTGAAGGCGCGCGCGATGACCGCCATGTCGCCGGCCGGCGCGCCCCGGCATCACTCCCGGCGGAGTCTCGCGGGTCCCGGTTCGGAAAGGAGCACCGGCGACACCTGCGCCGACTCCGTTCCCCGGGCCGTCAGCAACAGGGTTGAACAATGAATGTGAGAACGGTCCCGACCACGCCGATCGAGGGTCAGAGGCCCGGCACTTCGGGCTTGCGCAAGAAGACCGCCGTGTTCATGGAACCGGGCTACCTTGAGAACTTCGTGCAGTCGGTGTTCGACGCGGTGGGCGGACTGGACGGCAAGTCCCTGACGGTGGGGGGTGACGGCCGCTACTTCAACAAGCGTGCCATTCAGACGATTCTCGCAATGGCCGCAGCCAACGGAGCTGCCCGCGTGCTGGTCGGACGGGACGGGCTGCTTTCGACACCTGCCGCCTCGGCGGTGATTCGCGCTCGCCGGACGGAGGGCGGCCTGATTCTCTCGGCCAGCCACAATCCGGCGGGAAAGACCGGCGACTTCGGCATCAAGTACAACATACCCGCCGGCGGTCCGGCGCCGGAGTCTGTCACCGAGGCGATCTATCGTCGCAGCATGGAGATCGACGAGTACAGAATTCTGGACTGCGAAGACGTGGATCTCTCGACAGTCGCCACGCTGCGCATGGGCGGGATGGCCGTGGAGATCCTCGATCCGGTGGCCATCCATGCTGGCTTGATGCGCACGCTCTTCGATTTCGACGCCATCCGGGCTCTCTTCGCTTCGGGCTTTTCCATGCGCTTTGATGCCATGCACGCGGTAACCGGACCCTACGCCAGGGCCATTCTGGAGGACGAGTTGGGAGCATCCCCTGGCACGGTCGTCAATGGCGAACCGCTGCCCGATTTCGGCGGTGGCCATCCCGACCCCAACCCAGTGCATGCAAGAGGGTTGGTGGACCTGATGATGAGTCCGGAGGCGCCGGATTTTGCCGCCGCTTCCGACGGTGACGGTGACCGCAACATGATTCTCGGCCGCGGCACGTACGTGGCCCCGTCCGACTCCCTGGCAGTGCTGGCCGCCAATGCCGTCCTGGCGCCTGGGTATGCCGGCGGTCTCGCCGGCATCGCGCGGTCGATGCCGACCAGCCGGGCCGCTGACCGGGTTGCCCGCAAACTGGGCATCGACGCATTCGAGACACCCACAGGCTGGAAGTTCTTCGGCACACTTCTGGATGCCGGTCTCGCAACGCTGTGCGGCGAGGAGAGCGCGGGAACCGGCTCGAACCATGTGCGCGAAAAGGACGGCCTCTGGGCAGTGCTGTTCTGGCTCAACATCCTCGCCAGGCGGCGTGACGGTGTGAAGGAGATTCTCGCCGCCCATTGGGCCGAGTATGGCCGCGACTACTACACCCGCCACGACTACGAGAGCGTCGACAAGGACGCGGCGGAGGCTCTGATGGCGGACCTGAGGCGACGAATTCCGGAACTGCCCGGCCGGCCGGCTGGGGCGCTGACGATCGCCGCCGCCGACGACTTTTCCTATCGCGATCCCGTCGACGGATCCACAGCCGACGCCCAGGGGGTGCGCATGGTCTTCGAGGAGAATGCACGGGCGGTGTTCCGGCTCTCGGGAACGGGCACTGACGGCGCAACGTTGCGCGTCTATCTGGAACGCTATGAGGAGGGATCGGGCGAACTGGCTCTCGACCCGCAGGAAGTGCTGGCCGGGGTTGCCGCTGCAGCGACGGAGATTGCCGGGATCCACGCGCGTCTGGGACGCGACCGGCCGGATGTGCGGACCTGAACATGACGACGCCCCCGACGCAGCCCGACGCCGTGGCGCTACGCCGCTCCATCGAATACCATCTGCGCTACACGACCGGAAAGGCGCCGACCGCCGCGACCCTGACGGATTGGCGGATGGCGGTTTCGCGGGCGATCCGCGATCTCGTGATCGCGCCGTGGTTCGAGACGACGAGGCGGGTCTACGCCGAAGACCCGAAGCGGGTTTACTACCTCTCGATGGAGTTCCTCATCGGCCGCCTGCTTGAGGATGCGGTCGCCAATCTGGGGCTCGACGAACGCCTCCAGACGATCGTCGAGGACTATGGCGTCGACTACCGGGCACTGCTCTCAGACGAGCCGGACGCCGCGCTCGGCAATGGTGGCCTCGGCCGTCTCGCAGCGTGTTTCCTGGACTCCATGTCCACGGTGGGCCTGGCGGCCTACGGCTACGGCATTCGCTACGAGCATGGGCTGTTTCAGCAGTCCTTCAAGGACGGCTGGCAGGTCGAGGAGGCGGAGGACTGGTTGCGCCAGGCCCACCCCTGGGAATTCGAACGGCCCGAAGCCAGCTATGCGATCCACTTTGGCGGGTCCGTGAGCACCCACGGTGACCGCGCCACCTGGACGCCTGCAGAGACAGTGCTGGCCGTCGCCTACGACACGCCGATACCGGGCTGGCGCGGACGCTGGTCCAACACGCTGCGGTTGTGGTCCGCCAAGCCGGTGCTGGAGTTCGACCTCGAGCCCTTCAATCGGGGCGACTACATGGCCGCGGCGGTTCCTTCGGTTCTGGCAGAAACCATCAGCCGCGTGCTCTATCCCGACGATACGACCGAACAGGGCCGGGAGCTGAGGTTGAAACAGGAGTACTTCTTCACCGCCGCTTCCATGTCCGACATCCTGCGGCGGTTCCTCGCGCATCATGACGACGTGTCCGGGCTGCCCGGGGCCATTGCCATCCAGCTCAACGACACCCACCCGGCCGTCGCCATTCCGGAACTGGTCCGTCTGCTGGTCGATGACCACCGGCAATCCTTCGCCGACGCCTTCGAGATCGCCCGCGCTTGCTTCCACTACACCAACCACACCCTGCTTCCGGAGGCGCTGGAACGCTGGCCGGTGGACCTGATGCGCCGGATCCTGCCTCGACACCTGGAGCTCATCGAGCTCATCGACGCGCATCACGCCAACGCGGTGCGCCGGCCTGACAGTGTCAGCGTGATCGACGGCGGCGAGGTACGCATGGGAGACCTGGCCTTCATCGGCGCCCGCCGTGTCAACGGCGTATCGGCCCTCCACACCGAGCTGATGAAGCAGACCGTGTTCAGGGACCTCAACGCATTGCATCCCGAGCGCATTGTGAACCAGACCAACGGAGTCACTCCCAGACGCTGGCTTCACAATTGCAATCCGGCACTCCGCGATATCCTGAGGGAGGTCGCCGGCGAGGTCTGGGTGACCGACCTTGAGCGCCTGGAGTGCCTCGTGCCACTGGCTGACGATCCGGCCTTTCGCGCGCGTTTCGCCGACGCCAAGTTCGCCAACAAGCGCCGCCTCGCCGAGTGGCTGGACTACGGCTTCGGGATCACTGTGCACCAGAACGCCATGTTCGACGTCCAGATCAAGCGGGTCCACGAGTACAAGCGCCAGCTCATGAACATCCTTCATGCCGCCGCACTGTGGAACCAGATGCGCCGCAGCCCTGACGCGGATTGGGTGCCACGGGTCAAGATCATTGCCGGCAAGGCGGCTCCCGGCTACGCCGTGGCCAAACTGGTCATCAAGCTGATCAACGACGTTGCCGCCACCGTCAACGCGGATCCAACCATGTCCGGGCGCCTGCAGATCGTCTATCCGCCCGACTACAATGTCTCCATGGCGGAGATTCTTGTTCCCGCCGCTGACCTCTCGGAGCAGATTTCGACCGCCGGCATGGAAGCCTCGGGCACCGGCAACATGAAACTCGCCATGAACGGCGCCCTGACTGTCGGCACCCTGGACGGAGCCAACATCGAGATCGGCGAGGCCGTAGGCCGGGACAACATCTTCATCTTCGGCCAGACCGCCGAGGAGGTGGCGACGAATCGGGCGGCGGGCCATCGGCCCGAGCGTTGCATTGCGGCTGATCCGCTGTTGGCCGAAGTGCTCGATCAGATCGAATCCGGTCTCTTTTCTCCGGACGATCCGCACCGTTACGCACCGCTGATCGATGCCCTGCGCAATCACGACTGGTTCATGGTCGCCGCCGACTTCTCTGCCTACCGGAAGATCCAGCACCGGATCGATGAGGCGTGGCGCGATCGGGACGACTGGAATCGGCGGTCGGTGCTCAACACCGCACGCATGGGTCGATTCTCCTCCGATCGCACCATCCGCGGCTATGCTCGCGACATCTGGGACGCCACCGCGGCGTTTTGACGACCGGATGGCAATCCCGCTCACCGACCCTCGCCAGAACGCCGCTCTTGCGCGCGGCGAACATGACAACCCCTTCGCCTATCTTGGGCCGCACCGCCTGGGGAAACGAACCTGGGTGCTGCGCGTCTTCCGGCCCGGTGTGGATGCGATGACCATGCTGCCCGGGCACAAGCGTCTCAGGCCGGTATCGCTTCAAGCCGAGACCGATGGGCTCTTCGCCGCAAGGCTGAGGGCTGAGCCAGGCGCCTATCGGCTGAGAGTATCGAATGCGGCTGACATCTGGGAGGAGGAGGACCCCTTTCGCTTCGGACCGGTTCTGGGCGAGATGGACAGGTACCTCCTGAGCGAGGGCACGCACCTCGAGCTCTGGAAGGCTTTGGGTGCACATCTTCTGGTCAGGGAGGGGGTTGCCGGTACGCACTTCGCGGTGTGGGCGCCCAACGCACGGCGGGTGTCGGTCGTTGGCGACTTCAACCACTGGGACGGGCTGCGTCACCCCATGGGACGGTGCGGGTCGACCGGCGTGTGGGAGGTTTTTCTGCCTGGTGTTCCGGCAGGCGCCCGCTACAAGTACGAGATCAGGGCTTCCGACGGCACCGTGCTGCCTCTCAAGGCCGATCCGGTCGGCTTCGGAGCCGAGCGCCCGCCCGCCACGGCATCCGTCGTGCGCGACCTCGGCGCCAAGCAGTGGAAGGACGATGAATGGCTCGACAGGCGCGGGACGACAAGCCGGCCCGATCGGCCCATCGCGATCTATGAAGTCCACCTCGGCTCCTGGAGGCGCGCCAACAACGGCGCCCGCCCTCTCAGCTACCACGAGCTTGCGGAGCAGCTGGTGCCCTACGTGCACAACATGGGATTCACGCACATCGAGATCACGCCCGTGTCCGAGCATCCCTTTGACGGCTCATGGGGCTATCAGCCCGTCGGTCTCTTCGCACCGACCAGCCGTTACGGCACCCTTGACGAGTTTCGTGACTTCGTCGACGCCTGCCACACTGCGGGTCTCGGCCTCATCCTGGACTGGGTGCCCGGCCATTTTCCTTCCGATGTGCACGGACTTGGATGCTTCGACGGTACGGCGCTCTACGAATACGCCGACCCGCGCGAGGGAACCCATCGGGACTGGGGCACGTCGATCTACAACTATGCCAGGCACGAGGTCCGGAACCATCTGATCGCCAATGCTCTCTATTGGTTGAAGGAGCACCACGTCGACGGTCTGAGAGTGGATGCCGTCTCGTCCATGCTCTATCGCGACTACTCACGCCCCGAGGGCGAGTGGGTGCCGAACGTCGAAGGCGGACGCGAGAACCTGGAAGCGATTGCGTTCCTGAGGCGCATGAACGAGGTGGTGTACGGCCATTGCGAGGGCGTCGCCACATTTGCGGAGGAGTCGACCTCCTTTCCGGGAGTTTCCCGGCCCACCGACGCCGGAGGGCTGGGCTTCGGCTTCAAGTGGAACATGGGCTGGATGAACGACACCCTCGACTACATGAGGCGCGACCCAATTCATCGAAAACACCATCACCACCAGATGACATTCGGGATCAGTTACGCATTCTCGGAGAACTTCGTGCTGCCCTTGAGTCACGACGAGGTGGTGCACGGCAAGGGCTCAATCCTGGCCAGGATGCCAGGTGACGAGGACGAGCGCTTCGCCAATCTGCGGGCGTACTTCGCCTTCATGTGGTGTCATCCCGGCAAGAAGCTCATCTTCATGGGTCAGGACTTCGCCCAGCCCGGCGAATGGAACCATGCCAGCAGTCTCGACTGGCACCTGCTCGAGGAGCCGCGCCACCGCGGCGTACGGAAGCTCGTCTCGGACCTGAACCACCTTTACCGGACGACGCCTGCGCTCCACGAACTGGACTGCGAAGAGACGGGTTTCGAATGGATCGAGGCCGACGCGGCCGAGGAGTCTCTCTACGCCTGGATACGTCGCGGTCGAGGCGAGACGGCACCGGTCGTGGTGGTCTGCAACTTCACGCCGGTGGAGCGCGCACCCCTGCGCCTCGGTGTGCCGGCGGCAGGGATTTGGGCCGAGCGCATCAACTCCGATGCCACGGAGTACGGTGGCAGCGGACGTGGCAACCTGGGAAGCGTGCAGAGCGAACCTGTCGAATACCACGGCCGTTCGGACTCCATCGAGATTGGCGTACCGCCACTTTCGACGCTGATCTTCGAGTTGAAGCGCTGAACAGGACGGGTTTTCTCACCCGTCCTGCCATGCATTCCGGTCCAGGATTTGGCGGACGTGACGAACACGTCGGGCACGAGGATCCCTCGAACACGCTCGACACGCCGCCTGGAGTACAATCAGCGCGAGGCGCCGATGATGCCGGTTTCCCGGAATTCGAAGCGCGGTTTCCGGGGCCTTGTCGAGCACCCGCTGCGGCGCATTGGTCACTCGGCGTCATGCGACGTCTTCGGTTTGCTCCCCAGTGTTGCCGCCGCCCGCGCGAGTTCCTCGATCCTGGTCCAATCACCGGCTTCGACGGCGTTCCTTGGTGCGACCCAGCTTCCGCCAACGCAGATGACGTTCGGAATTGCCAGATAGCTGGCAGCGTTCTCTGCGTTGATGCCACCGGTTGGACAGAAGCGGATCTGCGGCAGGGGGGCGGCCCAGGCGGCGAGCAGGGATGGTCCGCCGTTCGGTCCGGCGGGGTAGAACTTCAGCACGTCAAGGCCACGCTCCAAAGCGCGCATGGCCTCGCCCGGGGTCGCGACGCCGGGCAGCATCGGCAGGCCCGCATCCTCGGCAGCATCGAGCAGGCTGTCGGTGAAGCCGGGTGAGACGCCGAACCGGGCCCCGGCGGCGCTCGCGGCACGCACGTCCTCAGGTGTCAACAGCGTTCCGGCGCCGACAATGATGTCTGGCTCCATCCTGGCCATGGCCCCTATGGAGTCGAGGGCGGCCGGTGTGCGCAATGTCACCTCGAGTGCCCTCAGTCCGCCGCGCAAGAGCGCCTCGGCCAGTGGCGCGGCCCGGGCGCTGTCATCGATGGTCAGGACCGGAATGACCGGGGCGAGAGCACAGATGCTCTTGACGTTCATCGCCCGAGTTCCTTGATGCGCGTCACGAGTCCTGCCGTCGACGAGTCGAGTCCGGCATCGGCTTCGCTCTCGCCGCGCATCACGGGAGCCAGACGCTGGGCCAGCACCTTGCCGAGTTCGACACCGAACTGGTCGAAGGAATTGATGCCCCAGATTATTCCCATCGTGAACACCTTGTGTTCGTAGAGCGCGATCAGGCGGCCGAGCGCAAACGCATCGAGGCGGCGGTAGAGAACGGTTGTCGAGGGTCGATCGCCCGGGAAGGTCCGGTGCGGTGCCAGGCGCTCGGCCTCGGTTGGCGTCAGCCCGGCGCGGGCCTCTTCTTCGGTGCGGCCGAAGGCCAGTGCGGCGCTCTGCGCCAGGCAGTTCGCAAGCAACAGCGCATGGTGATCCCCGTCGGCATGGCGCGGGCAGGCGGCGGCAATGAAGTCGACGGGGATCACGTCGCTACCCTGGTGCAGAAGCTGGAAAAACGAGTGCTGTGCGTTGGTGCCCGGCTCACCCCAGACGACCGGGCCGGTGGCGTTGAGGGTGGGAGCGCCGCCGCGGGTGACGCGCTTGCCGTTCGACTCCATTTCGAGCTGCTGAACATAGGCCGGAAATCGTTCGAGTCGCTGGTCGTAGGGGATGAGCGCGACGGTCGGCCAGCCCATCGCGTTGCGCCGCCAGATGCCGGTCAGCGCCAGGAGTACTGGTAGATTCTCTTTCAAGGGCGTCTCGCGGAAGTGCCGGTCCATTGCAGCGGCTCCGGCAAGAAGGGCCTCGAACCGCCCGGTGCCGACAGCTATGGCCAGGGAGAGCCCGATGGCACTCCAGAGCGAATAGCGCCCGCCGACCCAGTCCCAGAAGCCGAAGACCCGCTCCCGGGGTATGCCAAATTCGGAGCATGCCGCGAGATTGGTTGACACCGCTGCCATGTTCGCCGCTGCCTGATCGCCGAGCCAGGCCCGGGCGGAGCGCGCATTGGTCATGGACTCCAGCGTCGTGAAGGTCTTGGAGGCGACGATGACCATCGTCGAGGCCGGATCGAGCCCGCGGAGCGTATCGGCCAGATGGGCCCCGTCGACATTCGACACGAAGTGCACTCGCGGTCCGTCGGCATCGGGCGACAGCGCACGCACGGCCATGGCCGGGCCGAGATCGGATCCGCCGATGCCAATGTTGATGACGTCCGTGAAGCGGCCTTCACGCACGCTTTCCGCAAAGGCGAGGAAGTCAGCGCGCACACGTTCGACATCATCGCCTGGAGGTGGCGCCGCACCGCCGCGCAGCGCCATGTGGAGCGCCGCCCGGTTCTCGGTTTCGTTGACCGGCGTGCCCAGGAACATCGCCTCGCGCCGGCTCTCGACTTCAGCCGTTCGGGCGAGTGCGAGGAGCGCATCGAGCGCCGCCGTGTCGAGCTTTTCCTTCGAGAGGTCGAGAGTCACGTCCTCGAAGGTGTACGAGAATCGCTCGAACCGCGACGGGTCGTCGGCAAAGAGCTCACGCAGATGGATCGGACGCAGGCGAGCGGCCTCGCGGCAAACCCTTTCCCAGGCTGTTTCGAGCGGCGTCATCTTCCCCTAGACGACGACTGCGGCACCGGACTCCGCCGGGCCGACACGACTGCGGAAAGCGGCGAAGAGCTCGCGCCCGATGCCGCAGGCGTTGGCCGAGCGATCAGCTTTCGCTGGCGTCCGCCCGGCGAACTCCCGAGAATCACAAAGGACATCGAGCCGAGCCGATGTCGCATCAAGCCGGATCATGTCGCCGTCGCGCACTCGCGCAATCGCCCCGCCCGCCGCGGCTTCAGGCGTGACGTGGATGGCTGCCGGCACCTTGCCCGACGCACCGGACATGCGCCCGTCAGTGACCAGCGCCACGCGGAAGCCGCGATCCTGCAGACTGCCGAGCACCGGTGTCAGCGCATGCAGCTCGGGCATGCCGTTGGCCTGCGGACCCTGGAAGCGCAGCACGCATATGACATCGCGCTCCAGTTCGCCATTGCGGAACGCGGCCTTGATCTCGTCTTGAACCTTGAACACCCGGGCCGGGGCTTCGACGACGTGATGCTCGGGTTTGACCGCCGAGGTCTTGATAATCGCCTGACCGAGGTTCCCGGTCAGCATCGCAAGGCCGCCGGTGCGCTGAAACGGATCGGCCACAGGACGCAGGATCTTGTTGTTGAGGCTCGCGCGCGGTCCGTCTCGCCAAACGAGTCCGTCATCGCCCAGAACCGGTTCCAGCGTATAGCGGGCGAGACCATCGCCGGCGACGGTGCGAACGTCGCCGTGCAGGAGTCCGGCCTCGAGCAACTCGCCGATCATGTAGCCGAGTCCGCCGGCAGCGTGGAAATGGTTCACGTCCGCCAGCCCGTTGGGATAGACCCGGGCCAGGAGCGGTGTGACGGTGGACAGTTCCGCCATGTCGGCCCAGTCGATCAGCACCCCCGCGGCACGGGACATCGCGATGAGGTGCAGGGTCAGATTGGTCGACCCGCCCGTGGCGAAGAGGCCGACCATGCCATTGACGAAGGCGCGTTCGTCGAGCACCGCGCTGACGGGTGTGTAGGAATGGCCATTCGCGGTGATGTCGAGTGCCCTTCGGGCCGCAGCGCGGGTCAGCGCCTCGCGCAGGGGTGTACCTGGATTGACGAAGCTCGACCCGGGGAGGTGCAGGCCCATGAACTCCATGAGCATCTGGTTCGAGTTCGCAGTGCCGTAGAACGTGCACGTGCCTGGACCGTGATAGGAAGCCATCTCGGCAGCCATCAGCTCGTCCCGACCGATCTCACCGCGGGCGAACCGCTGGCGCACGGTGGCCTTCTCGTCGTTGGGCAGTCCCGATGTCATGGGTCCCGCCGGAGCAAAGATGGCCGGAATATGGCCGAAGGTGGCTGCCGCGATCACAAGCCCTGGGACAATCTTGTCGCAGACCCCGAGGAAGATCGCGGCGTCGAAGCAGTTGTGCGACAGCGCCACGCCCGCTGCGAGTGCGATCACGTCACGGCTGAAGAGCGAGAGCTCCATGCCTGGCTGGCCCTGGGTCACGCCGTCGCACATGGCCGGCACGCCTCCGGCAACCTGGGCGGTGCCGCCTGCCTCCCGGGCCGCTTCCCGGATCAGCGCCGGAAAGGTCTCGAACGGCTGGTGGGCCGAAAGCATGTCGTTGTATGCGGTCACGATGCCGATGTTGCCGGCGCTGCCGCCCGTCTGGCGCGTCTTGTCCGCTTGCGGGCTCGCGGCGAAGGCATGGGCAAGATTGCCACAGGAGAGATGCGCGCGTGCCGGCGCGGTCTCGGCGGTGCGGGCCATGCGTTCGAGATAGTCCGTGCGGAGATCCCGGCTGCGCACCCGGATCCGCTCGGTGACCCTGTGCACTGTGTCGTTCAGGCGCATCGGCCTCTCCCGGTCATCGCCTCAAGGCGCCCAGTAGACACGGGCAGGGTCGGGTCCGTCGAGGATCAGCCGGACCGGGGCGTCGCAGGGCCCGGACGCCGCCCATGCACGGTCGAAAGCTGCGCGTTTCCCTGCTCCGTGGATCAGCATGCAGCGCCGTCCCGCCCCGGTCAGCGCCGGCGCGGTCAGCGTGATGCGCTCCTCCGGCACACCGGGAGCGAAGAGGCGCAGAGCCGGTACGCTGCATTCCGCCGAAATCGCTTCATCCAGGCGGTCGGCGCCGGGAAAGAGCGAAGCGATGTGCAGATCCTCCCCCATTCCGAGCACGCAGGCATCAAGCGGCAAAAGTGTCGAGAGTGTCTGCTCGTCTTCGAGTTCGACGTAACGGGCTGCGCGGGCAGGACCGGCGAAAAGCGTCTCGTCGAACAGGCGTCGGTTTGAGCGCGGGTGATCGGACGCGACGCAGCGCTCGTCGGTAGGCATGACCGCAACCGCCGCCCAGTCGAGCGCATGACCACCCAGTGCGACCAGGAAAGCCGCCGGTGTGACGCCACCCGGAACCGCCAGCGCGGCGCGGCCGGAACCCTGGATCGCCGCGTCCAGCACCGCCGCGATGTCGTCGGCCAGAAGACGGGCGAGCGCGTCCCGGCTCGCGGCCTCGACAAGGCGCATCACGCCGCGAGGGCCCGCCACCGGCGGCCGTCTCGGTGCATCAACATCAGCGCCTCCTCGGGTCCCGATGAGTAGCTGTCGTAGGACCGCGGTCCCTCGGGCGCGGTGTCCGCCGCGGCAATGATCGGATCGATCCAGCGCCAGGCTGCTTCGACCTCATCGTTGCGCATGAACAGCGTCTGATCGCCACGGATCACGTCCATCACGAGCCGTTCATAGGCACCCGGTATCCTCAGACCCTGCGCACCCAGGGTCTTGGCAAAGGTCATGTCAAGCGGCACCTGGCACAATCGCATGCCGCCGGGACCCGGCTCCTTGATGGTCAGTCTCAACGTGATCCCCTCGTCCGGCTGCAACCTGATCGCCAGCACGTTCGGATTTGTACCCCCCGCGCTTGCAGGAAAGATGGAATGCGGCGCGTCCTTGAAGACAACCGCGATCTCGGACACCCGCGCTTGCAGTCTCTTGCCGGTGCGCAGATAGAAGGGCGTTCCGTTCCAGCGCCAGTTGGCGATCTCCACCTTGATCGCCGCAAAGCTCTCCGTGCGTGAGCCGGGACTCCCCGCATCCTCGACATAGTCGGGCTCGCCATTGATGCCGCGATACTGGCCGAGCACGACGTCGCCAGGTCCGTCGAGCGGTTTCAGGCTGCGCAGCACCTTGAGCTTCTCGTCGCGTACCGCGTCAGGTTCAAAGTGCGCCGGAGGTTCCATCGCAATGAGGCATAGCAGCTGCAGAAGGTGATTCTGCATCATGTCACGAACGGCGCCGTTCTGGTCATAGTAGGCGCCGCGGCCGCGGACACCGACCCGCTCGGCGACGGTGATCTGCACGTGGTCGACGTGGCGAGCGTTCCAGATCGGTTCGAACAGCGCATTGGCAAAGCGCAACGCCATGAGGTTCTGGACCGTCTCCTTGCCGAGAAAATGGTCGATGCGGTAGATCTGGCGCTCGTCGAATATCGTCGCGAGCTGGCGATTGAGCTTGCGCGCGCTCGCAAAATCGTGACCCAGAGGCTTCTCGACGACAAGCCGCGTGTCCGGAGTCAGGCAGCCACTCGTCGCCAGCCGTTCGCTGATCGGGGCAAAGAGTTGCGGCGCCACCGACAGATAGAAGACCCGCATGCGCTCGGAGTCCTTGAGCCGATGGAAGAGCGCAGCCCAACCGTCCTCGTCCGCCGCGTCCAGGCGAACATAGTCGAGCGCACAGAGAAACTCCGCCAACCGGTCGGGATCGAGCTGCTCTGGGCCCACATGTACCCTGAGCGCCGCCTCGACCCTGCGTCGAAAGCCGTCGGCGCCGAGATCCCTTCGGGCAGCGGCGATGATCCTCGAATCCGGCAACGCCTGCCCGTCGACCATCCGGCGAAAGAGTGCGGGCAGAAGCTTGCGCTGCGCGAGATCGCCAGTGCCGCCAAAGACCACGAGATCGAAGGGAACGACCGGAATGACACGCGCAACCATTACTGGCCCACTCCCAACAGGACCAGCTCCCCCGGCTGGCGCGCACGCGGTCCGGTCAAGGCGGTCCGCAAGGGCGCCGGGCTGATCGACGTGACAGAAAGGTTGGTGTCGAAGCCCATCTCCGACAGCGCGTGCAGCGTCATCGTATCGCAGGAGGGCATCGTGATGCTCCTTTCGGCTTTCCGGTCTTTCGCCGACCCTGTACAAGTTGGCGTTAAACTCTTGATAAAGGGTCTTTTGTTCTCTCAACCAATTGCCCTGGGGCGGATTCCGCAACCATCCGCTGCCCGCATGCAGCCCGAACCGGGAGAACGGCCGTGGGCAATGTCACTCCCGGCGATATCCACACAAGGCGCTCAACGCCTGCAGAACCGCATACGCCATCCGCGCCGACAAAATCAAGGTCACTCAAGATGATTTCCTTACACACGGGAGGTCTGCTGGTGATGGTGAGTGTGGCCCTGTCATCGATGATGGTGGTGGCGCCCGGTGCCTGTTCTGCTTGCCGGTGGGCATCGAGGATGGGAGCGGCCTGGCGTTCGAGACATCCGGAGAGGATGACGTTGGTGGCGTGGGCCATGTCGAAGAGAGGGCGGATGACGACACACCACAATGGCCGGCCACCGATCCCGACATGGACATTGACTGTCCAGGCGGGCCACATTGTCGCCCAGCGAGACGGATCAGTACATGCGCACCGTCGTCTGCGCCCGCATCGGCGAGAAGACCAAGGAAGAGGCCGCCGCCGTACTCGATGCGATCGGCCTTACCGTGTCGGATGCCTTCCGCCTGATGATGGTGCGGATCGCGGCCGAGAAACGCCTGCCTTTCGAGCCCCTGGTGCCGAATCCGGAAACCATTGCGGCCATGGAGGCGGCGAGGCGGGGCGATCTGGTTACGGTCGGCGACGTCAACGGCCTGATTGCTGACCTCAATGCGGACTGGCCGAGTTGACGTCCCGCAATTCGGTCGTTATGGTTCACTGGAATCCGCCCCTTGGCAGTACGCCCTGCTTCCGTCCCCAATCTGGGGCCGGTGATCGAAAGCGAGGCCGAGCCCTTGGGGCTTTTTTGTGCGTTGGGAACGATGTGTCTTGGCCAAGGCAGCTATCCTCATTGACGGAGGTTACTTCCTGAAGAGGCTGCCGTTGGTTCGACCGGATGTGAACGCATCCGACCCCGAAGCCGTGGCGAGGTCGGTCGAACAACTCGTTCGGGGCCACCTGCGCCAGCTTGGCTCGATCCATGCGGTCGCGAATCCCCTTAGCCTTCTCTACCGCACCTTCTACTATGATGCGGAGCCCTATGGCCACAAGGGTCACACACCGATTGGCGGGCGACCGGTCGACTGGTCTGGCACCGAACAGGCGGTGTTTCGAAGGGATCTGTTCGACGTGCTGCGCGCCTCACCCAATGTTGCGGTGAGGCTTGGCGAGGTCCGCAGGGATGGTAACCGTGCTTGGATTCTGCACGAGCAGGCACGAAGAGATCTTCTCGCGGGACGTCGCGCTGTTGCAGATCTGACCGATGGTGATTTTGCCCCCGCGCTTCGGCAAAAGGGCGTCGACATGCGGATTGGACTCGATATCGCGACCATCACCCTCAAGCGTCAGGCAAGCATCATTGTTCTCGTTTCCGGCGACGCAGACTTCGTGCCGGCGGCCAAGCTAGCCCGCCGCGAGGGCGTACAGTTCATTCTGGATCCGCTGTGGCAGCGTATTCCGCCCGATCTCTCCGAGCACATCGACGGTCTGCGGAGCGGATTCTATCTGCCGCGGCACAGGAACGGACCAGCCAGCGAGGAGTGAAACTGTCCGGATGTCGAGGCCGCAGAAGACGCACCACGGCATTCGGGGATGTGGACACAGGAACCCGACACATTCGGACGTCTCCGCCTTCGCCGCAACAGACTATGGAGCCGGCAGGTCGGTCATGATGATTTGATCCGGCATACGGGAGAACTGCTGGCGAGGGTGAGTGTGGCCCAGTCGTCGGTGATGATGGTGGCGCGTGGTGCGTATCCGGCCTGGCGGTAGGCCTCGAGGACGGGGGCGGCCTGGTCTACGAGAAATCCCGACAGGATGACGGTGCCGGCACGGATGGCGGGGGCCATGTCGATGAGGGGGCGGGCGAGGATGTTGGCGACGACGAGGTCGAAGTGTGCTGGGGAGAAGGCGCTGAAGGCATGTGAGCAGACGAGGTGGATGCGGCGGGCGAGACCGTTCCCGGCGATCTGGCTCTGAGCGAAGGAAAGGGCGAGGGGATCGTTGTCGACGGCGATGATGTGGCAGTCCCACAAGACGGCCGCGGCGATCGAGAGAATGGCCGACCCGCATCCCATGTCGAGGACGGTGCGGGGCGGCGTCCTGAGGGCGGCAAGGGCCTTGAGGCACCCGGCGGTACTCGGGTGCTCGCCGGTTCCGAACCCGGCCCCGGCCTTCATGCGGATGAGGTGCCGGGACGCGTCCGCCGGATCGTCGCCGTGGACGATGGCGAAGGGTCCGACGACGAGGGGCGGAAATGAGCGGACGTTCTCGGCGACCCAGTCCTTCGCCGGCAGTTCATGGAGAGCGGGCGTCAAGCCGAGATGCGTCTCGAGATGACGGCGCGCGCGTTCGGCCTCCTCGCGGCTGGCGAAGAGGGCCTGGACGCATGTGCCGAAGAGGGAAAGGGCCAGGGGCTCCAACTCCTCGAGGAGATCGTGTGCGCTTGAGTGCTCTGCCTCGATTTGCCAGGTCATGCCGGCGTGACGAAGGCCGCCATGATCTTCTTGCGTCCGGCCTTGTCGAAGGCGATGTCGAGCTTCTCGCCGTCTGCCTTGAGGACACGGCCGTAGCCGAACTTGTCGTGGAAGATGCGCGTGTCGGGCTCTGGCGGCGGGTTGGTGCCTGGCGCCGCCGGGGTGGCCTGTGAGGGAAACTGCTGCTGGCGGCGGGCCAGGGTGCGGGCGAAATTGCTGTCGGTGACGGCCGCGCCGAACTCCGACATGTTGCGGTAGCCGACGAGGGGGGATTCATCCTTCTGGACATGTTCACCCGGAAGTTCGGCGAGGAAGCGCGAGGGGATGTTGGACACGGTCTGGTTGTAGATCCGCCGGGTGGCCGCATGGAAGATGGCGACGCGCCGGCGTGCCCGGGTGAGGGCGACGTAGGCGAGACGGCGTTCCTCCTCGAGACCCGCGTTGCCGCTCTCCTCGAGGGCGCGCCGGTGGGGAAAGAGCTCCTCTTCCCAGCCGGGCAGGATGACAGTGTCGAATTCGAGGCCCTTGGCCGCATGGAGCGTCATGATGCTGACCATGTCGCCGTCAATGGCGACATCCCCGTCGGTGACCAGGCTCACGTGGTCCAGGAACTCCTCGATGTTCTCGAACTCGGCCAGCGCGACGACGAGTTCCTTCAGGTTCTCGAGCCTCGTTGGAGCGTGGATGGACTTGTCCTTCTGCCACATCTCCGTATAGCCCGATTCATCGAGGACGATGGCAGCAACCTCCGCCGGAGTCTTGCGGCTGGCCTCGGCGCGCCAGCGGTCGATGTTCTCGATGAAGAGACGCAGGGTGCGCCGCCGCGCCGGCGGCAGCGTCGTGTCGCCCGCGACGTGGCGCGCGGCGCCAAGGAGACTGGTCCCGGCCTTGCGCGCGTGGTCATGGAGCGGAAGCAGTGACTTTTCGCCGAGGCCGCGTCTGGGGAGGTTGATGATCCTCTGGAAGGCGAGGTCGTCGTCGTCCTGGCGCACCAGGCGCAGGTAGGCGAGGGCATCGCGGATCTCGCGGCGTTCGTAGAACCTCAGGCCGCCGATGATGCGATAGGGCACACCCAGCGTGATGAAGCGTTCCTCGAAATGTCGTGTCTGGTGGCCGGCCCGCACCAGCACCGCCATCTCGCTGAGCGGATTCTTCTTCCTGTGGAGGTTCTCGACCATGTCGCCCACGGCATGGGCCTCGTCCTCGCCGCTCCACACGCCGTTGACGGCGATGGGTTCCCCGGCGTCGTCGCCGTCGGGTGTCCACAGGGTCTTGCCGAGCCGGGAGCGGTTGTGGGCGATGAGGCCCGAGGCCGCGGCGAGGATGCGGGGCGTCGAGCGGTAGTTGCGCTCAAGGCGCACGATGGTGGCCCCGGGAAAGTCCTGTTCGAACTTGAGGATGTTGCCGACCTCCGCGCCACGCCAGCCATAGATCGACTGGTCGTCGTCGCCGACGCAGCAGATGTTGCCCGATCCGCGGGCGAGCAGGCGCAGCCACAGGTACTGGATCGCGTTGGTGTCCTGGTATTCGTCGACGAGGAGGTAGCGGAATCTCCTGTGCCAGACGTCAAGCACATCCGGGTGGTCGAGGAGGAGGCGGTAGGGCTTGAGCAGCAGGTCCCCGAAATCGGCCGCATTGAGGGATTCGAGGCGTTCCTGATAGGCGCGGTAGAGGGCCTGGCCCCGGCCGTGCGCGAACGATGCCGCCTCCTCCCTGGGGAGCTCATCGGGGGTCCATCCCCTGTCCTTCCACTTCTGGATCAGGAACGAGAGCATGCGTGGAGGCCAGCGCTTGTCATCGAGGTTGGCCGCCTCGACGAGTTCGCGCGCCAGGCGGACCTGGTCGTCGGTATCGATGATGGTGAACCCGGACTTCAGGCGCACGAGTTCCGCATGCCGCCGCAGCATGCGCGCGCCGATGCCGTGAAAGGTGCCGATCCACAGGCCGGCCGTGGACTGTCCGATGAGGGCGCTCACCCGTTCCGACATCTCGCCGGCGGCCTTGTTGGTGAAGGTCACCGCGAGGATCTGGCCTGGCCAGGCCCTCCCGGTTTCGATGAGATGGGCAAGGCGCACGGTCAGCACGCGGGTCTTTCCGGTACCCGCGCCGGCGAGCACGAGGACCGGCCCGTCAACGGCCTCGACCGCCTCGCGCTGTGCCTCGTTGAGGCCTTCAAGAAGGGGGGTTGGACAAGCACCCTGCATGGTGAGCCTCTCCTATCACAGGTCCGCGATCCTGTTCAGATAAGGCATGTGGACAGCCTGGATTCACTGGGAAGCGGTTGAGTGCCATGATACCGCCCTCCACGGCGTGCCAGGTTTCTCACCGGAACATTCCGGATATGAAGGAGACGGGTAAGGTTGCGCAAGGTTTTCTGGATAGCGGCGGCTCTCGTGGTCGTGTTGCTGGCCGCCGGGGCTTTCTGGCACCTGACTCGCGATCTCGATCGGTACCGTGACGAGGTTGAGAAGCAGCTCGAGGCGTTGACCGGCCGCAACGTGACGGTTTCCGGCGACCTCAGCCTGGCGTTGGTTCCCGATCTCAAGGTGGCCCTGAGCGATGTCACCATTGGTGACGAGCATGCTCCCTGGCTCAGCCTGCCGGAGGTCCACGCTGTCGTTTCCCTGACATCGTTGCTGACCCTTGATCTGGCCATTGAGAGGATCAGGATTGTCGGGCCGGCCCTGACCGTCGGCGGACCCGACATGACCGGTGCCCTCACTGCCGGCCGGGCGACTCCGCACCCGGAGGTGAGGATCGACACCGTCGAGATCGTCGACGCCACGGTGACCTGGCACAGCAAACTCCAGGGTACTCGGGTGTTCGAAGGCCTCGATCTTGCCGTCGAGTCCAAGGGCGTGGACGGCCCCTTCGAGATCACCGGCAGTCTTTCGGGGAATGGCGGGGGCTGGACGCTCGAAGGCGCCCTTGGCCGGCTGACCCGATCTTCTCTTCCGGTGGGCTTCGCCATCATGTCCGACGACGGCACCTCATTGCGTGCATCCGGGAGTCTCCAGGACTGGAAGAACGAGGCCCGGTTCGCCGGTACCGTGAGGCTTGATGTCCCCGATCTCGGAAGGCTGACCGGGCTCGCCGCGGCTCAAGCGTTGCCGGCGTCGTTCGATGCCGTGACGGCGATCAGCGCCGATGCTGTCGAGATCAGCGACCTTGCCCTGCAGTTCGACGACTCTGTTGCCTTCGGAACCATCGAATCGTCGGCAGGTCAGCTGGCGGTCCGGATGAACTCCAGCAGGCTTGATTTCGATCATCTCGTGGCGCTGGCCCAGGAGATGGACAGCGACCATCCGGTGTTCGCCTGGCTGCGGGGGCGCCATGTCTCCATGGATGTCGCGATTGAACATGCCCTATACCGGAACCAGACGGCGCGACAGGTCGAGGTGGTGGCGTCCGTAGCCGATGGCACGGTTGACATTGAGCGGGCTGCCGCACTCCTGCCGGGCAACACCCACGCCCTGGTGACCGGTGTCGCCACCATCAAGGGTGACGTGCCGATTTTCCGCGGCCCGCTCGATGTCACGTCCAGTGATCTCAGGAGCACACTCGGATGGCTCGGGGTGGACCTGGAGGGCATTCCCCGGGACCGGCTGAGGACCGCCCGGTTGTCGGCGCACTGTGAAGCAACGCCGGGATCCGCCGTGCTGTCCGGCATGGACCTTGTTCTCGATTCATCCCGTGTGACCGGGACACTCATCAGCCTCTTCGCCGGAAAGAGGAGTTTCATTGCCGATCTCGGCATCGATGAACTTGCCCTCGACGCCTATCTTCCTGCCGGCTTGCCGGACACCCTCCCGGAGATCGAGTGGACCGGGTTCGCTCTCGATGTCAGAAGTAAGATCGGAACACTGGTCATGGGCGATGTCGTCGCCACCGGGGTCTTTGTCGATGGCGCCGTGAACCAGGGCGCCATCGAGTTTCGACGCCTCGAGGCGCGTGATGTCTCGGGAGCTGCCGTCAGGGCCACGGGGACGATCGAGCCGGCACACCGGAGCCTGGCGTTCGACGTCGAGATCGGAGCGTCCGACATGGGCGCCATCGCGCGCAGGGCCGGTATCGAAACGTCGTTCGATCTCTACAAGCTGGGGACCGTGGACCTGTCGCTTGCCGCGCACGGGTCATTCGATGACATCGACCTTGAGGGCGTGCTGGCGACAGCGGTCGCGGACTTCACCGTCAGGGGCCATCTGGCCCGGCCGCTCGCCGGCCCGTCGTTCCAGGGCGTCCTCGACGTCGAAGGCGAGAGCCTGGTGGCCGCAGCCGATGTTGTCGGGCTGGATGTACCGGAAGGGGAAGGCGAACCCTTCATGCTGACTGCCGACATCGACCTGACACCTCACGAGTTGAGTCTTGCCATTGCCGCCGAATCCCTTGGCGCCACCCTCGACGCCGATGGCCGCCTTCGGAACGCGGTTCTGGAAGAGGGCAGCGCCGTTCTCAAGCACGCCGATACCGGTGACCTGATGGACTATTGGGGCCTTGCCGGCGGTGCGGACCTGGAAGGGCCCCTCGACATCGCCGTCAAGGTCACCGGGTCGCTTGATCAGGGAATGGTCGAGTTTGAGCGGGCGAGCGTGGGGCCGTCCTCGTTCGAAGGCGCGGCCGAGTGGTCGACAGCTGACGCCCGGCCGGTCATCCATCTTCGTCTCGCAGCGGATACGATTGTTCTCGATGCCCTGGCCAGCCGGCTTCCCGGGGTCATCAATGATGTGGATGGACGCGTCGACCTTGTGGCGGATCACCTCTTCGTCGGCGGCGTGTCACTCGACGATGTTCTCCTGCGATCCGCGGCAGAAGGAGGTGTCCTTCATCTCGAAACCCTGTCGGGCTCCCTCTTTGGCGGAACGGTTCTCGTCTCCGGCGCCGCCCGTTACGGTCTGCCCCACGAGATGACCTACTCCCTTGCCCTCGAAGACGGTGAACTCAGGGAAGTTCTCGTTGCCCTGGCGGGACGGGACACGCTCTCCGGCCGCCTACAGCTCGCGGTCGACGGAACAGCGCGTGGACTCACGGGCGAGGACCTCCTGCAGAGCCTTGCCGGCGAGGGACGGATCTCGCTCCGGCGTGGCGCGGTGGAGGGTTTCGACTTTCAGGCGATGGCGGGTCTGCTGAGTGATGGCCCGGAGAGTTCCGACATTGCGGAAGAGATGTTGCGTTCCACCGGCGAGGGCACGTCGGAAATCATCACGGCCGGCGCCTCCTTTTCCATGTCGAGGGGTGTCGTCCGTTCGGACGACCTCTCCGTCATCTTCAATGGTGCCGAAGGCAACTATGAGATCGAGGTCGACCTGCCACGCCACTGGATCAATCTCGACGGATCGGTGCAGCTGACCGGCAGCACCGGTCTTCCGGCGGTCGCCATGTCCGTCGCCGGCCCCCTGGACGAGACAGACCTCGTCTTCGACACCAGGCTGCTGGAGACACATCTCGTCAGCGAGCCTGTTCCCCTGCCGGAAGACAAGCCGCCCGTTCCCTCCGACATGACCGTTGACGGCGACGCTCCGGCAGCGGCTGAACCCGAAGCGCCGGAGAGCGAAACCCTCGTCAACGAGCCGCAAGAAGATGACGGCTCACTGCTTCTCTGGGTCCTGGATGAGGATGATGGGAGTACGCAGGCACCTCCGCCTGCTCCGGACCAGGAACAGGACAGCGCGGTCGACGCGCCGGAGAGCGGCAGCATTCTTCTTCTGCTCGATTGACGGCAGGGCGGTGATGGCCCGGGTGATCGCGGGACCTCACTGCGGTGAAAATGATAATCATTCGCAAAAATGTTGACATGTGATCGGCGATGCTCCAAAGGGCGCTAGTGATTATCATTCGCAATGAAGGGAAACACGATGTTCGTGCGAATTGTAGCGTTCACTCTCGTCGCCCTGTCGCTGCCGGCAGCGGCAGATGGCGAGGTCAATCTCTATACGGCACGCCACTACGATGCCGACACCCGACTCTACGAAGCCTTCCACGAGGCCACCGGGGTCACCGTCAATGTCATCGAGGACAAGGCCGGGGCCCTGATGGAAAGGATGAGAATCGAAGGCGACAACAGTCCCGTCGATGTCTTCATGACTGCCGATGCCTCGAACCTGATGTCGGCCGCCCTCGGCGGTCTGCTCCAGGGTGTCTCCTCGGCAGTGCTGGAATCCCGCATACCGGCCTCCCTGCGCCATCCCGACGGCGAGTGGTTTGCCTTTACCAGGCGCGCCCGCGTGATCATGGTGAGCAGGGACTTCGATTCGGCGGGCCTCGAACGCTACGAGGACCTCGCGGATCCGCGGTTTGACGATACCATCTGCATCCGCTCGTCCGGCAACATCTACAACCAGTCTCTCGTGGCCTCGCTCATCGTCGCCAATGGCGATGACGACACCGCCCGATGGGTGAGGGGACTGGTGGCGAACATGGCGCGTGAACCGGAATCCAACGATACCGGACAAATCAAGGCGGTGGCCGCCGGCCAGTGCGAGATCGCTGTTGCCAACACCTATTACCTGGCACGCCTTGCGAGGTCCGACGATCAGGCCAATCGCGATATCGCCGATGCCATCCGCGTCATCATGCCGAACCAGGACGACCGTGGGGTCCACGTCAACATTTCAGGGGCCGGTGTGGCCGCCCACGCCCCCAACCGCGACAACGCCATCGCCTTCCTGGAGTTTCTGGCGAGCGACCTAGCGCAGCAGGTCTTTGCCGAAAGCAACAACGAATGGCCGGTGGTCGACGGGATCGCCCATGCCGTTGTACTCGATGATCTCTACGGGGACTTCGTCGCCGACGACATCGATGTGGCGGTGTTCGGCGCCAACCGCGCCCGCGCTCTGGGGATCATGGAAGAGAACGGCTGGAAGTAGACGCCCGGCCGTCACTGGTCACGGCCGGAATCCCGGCCGTGACCGGGCGATCCTCCCGGAGAGCAGGATCACCGGGAGAACCCCCGCCAGAACAATGGCCAGCGCTGCCGTCGAGGCCTCGGCAAGCCGTTCGTCCGCTGCCAGTCTCCACGTCCTGGTGGCCAGGGTCTCGAAGTTGAAGGGACGTACCAGCAGAGTGGCCGGCAGTTCCTTGAGAACGTCGACGAAGACCAGCAGGCCACCCGTGAAGAGGCTGCCCCGCAACAGCGGGGCATGGATTTCTCTCAGGGTGGAGAAGGGACTTCGGCCCAGCGACCTCGAGGCGCCGTCCATCGCCGGGGTCACCCTGGCGAGTCCCGCATCGGTGCTGTTGTAGGCAACCGCAAGGAACCGCACCACATAGGCAAGGAGCAGGGCGGCGATCGAGCCGGTCAGAAGCAGACCTGTCGACACGCCGAAAGCCGCCTCCATGAAGGCATCGAGACGGTTGTCGAACCAGGCTAGGGGGACCAGGACCCCGACCGCGATGACCGATCCCGGGATGGCATAGCCCATGGAGGCAACCCGCGCGGCGCCGATCGTCAGCGGGCCGGTCGCGAGGCGTGCCGCGTAACCCAGCGTCAGGGCCGCGGCGACGGCCAGGACGGCGGCCAGCCCGGCCACCAGAATCGAGTTTCCGGCGTAGGTCGAGAACGCCGCAAGGGGCATTGTATCGCCCGATGTAACGGAGAGTTCGAGGAGCAGGGAGACCGGAACCACGAATCCGAGCAGGACCGGCAGGGCGGTGGCGAGGAATGCGGCCCAGGCCCTCAACCCCTCAAGGGCGAAACGCGGCAGGGGCTGGAAGCGGCCTGTCCCTGTCACGTACCGGGCCCGGCCCCGGGAACCTCTCTCGAGAAGAATCACGGCCAGAGCGAAGAAGAGCAGGATGTTGGCGAGCTGTGCCGCGCCTTCCGGGGAGCCCCTGATGAACCAGGTCCGGTAGATTCCGGTGGTGAATGTCTGGACCCCGAAGAACTCGACAGTTCCGAAGTCGGCGAGTGTTTCCATGAGCGCCAGGGCGAGGCCGGCGGCAATTCCGGGGCGGGCCATGGGCACGGCAACCCGGGCGAATGCGGCCCACGGGCCGAGGCCCAGGGACCGGGCGACACCGAGAGCCTGGACCGACTGTGACAGGAACGCGTTGCGCCCCAGAAGATAGACATACGGATAGAGCACCAGAGACAGCATGGCGACAGCGCCCGGCGTGGAGCGGATTTCGGGGAACCAGTAGTCATGACGGCTCCAGCCGGCGAGATCGCGCAGCATGGTCTGCAGTGGCCCGGCGAACTCCAGGAAATCGGTGTAGGCGTATGCGATGACATAGGCCGGAGCGGCGAAGGGCAGCAGCAGCAGCCATTCCATGTAGCGCCGGCCCGGAAACTCGCACATGGTGACAAGCCAGGCGGTTCCGGTGCCGATGATCCCGGCAACCACCGCCACTCCGGCCAGCAGCACCAGGGTGTTGACGACATAGACCGAGAGAATGCGATCGATGAGACCGGCCCACACGACACCGCTGCCGGTGAAGAGATTCGACATCACGGCAAGGATGGGAAGGGAGACGATGGCGGCAATGATGAGAGCCGCCGCGGGAAAGAGCGGCCGCCAGCCGGAAGCGGGCCGCATCTGTGGGACCGGCAGCCTCACGTCTTCGAGGGGCCGACCATCGAACGGGGTTTCACCCAGGCATCGAAATCCTCGGGGCTGACAAGGCCGAGCGCAACGGCCGCTTCCTTCAGGGTCGTGCCCTCGGCATGCGCCTTCTTGGCAATTCTCGCTGCGTTGTCATAGCCGACGTGGGGGTTGAGTGCCGTCACCAGCATGAGCGAGCGCTGCATCAACTCCTCGATACGGTCCCTGTCTACAGCGATGCCGGCAACGCAGCGATCCGTGAAACTCGCTGCCGCATCACCGAGAAGACGGGCGGAACGCAGCACGTTGAAGACCATCACGGGCTTGAAGACATTGAGTTCGAAGTGTCCCTGGGCTCCCGCAATCGTGACTGCCGTGTGGTTGCCCATGACCTCGGCGCAGACCATGGTCAGCGCCTCGCACTGGGTCGGGTTGACCTTGCCAGGCATGATCGAACTGCCCGGCTCATTGGCCGGCAATACCAGTTCTCCGATGCCGCTGCGTGGCCCGGAGCCCAGCAGCCGGATGTCGTTCGCGATCTTGTTGAGGCTGACGGCGACGACGTTGAGCGCTCCGGAGACCTCCACCAGAGCGTCATGGCTCGCCAGGGCCTCGAACTTGTTGGCGGCGGTCACGAAGGGAAGGCCGGTCATCGCGGCCATGCGCTCGGCGAATTCGACGTCGAATCCTTCAGGACTGTTGAGGCCCGTGCCAACCGCCGTCCCCCCCATGGCAAGCTGCATGAGCCGCGGCATCGTTCCCCCGAGACGCTCGATGCCGAGCTCCACCTGGCGGGCGTATCCGGAAAACTCCTGGCCCAGGGTCAAGGGCGTCGCATCCTGAAGATGCGTGCGGCCGATCTTGACGATCTCAGCGTACTCCTCCTCCTTGGAGGCCAGTGCGGCGCGAAGCCGTTGAAGCGAACCAAGAAGCCGCCGGTCAACCTCGATGGCGACGGCGACGTGCATCGCCGTCGGGAAGCTGTCATTGGAGGACTGACCCATGTTGACATGGTCGTTGGGGTGCACCGGGCTCTTCGAACCGAGTTCGCCGCCAAGGATCTCGATGGCCCGGTTGGCAATCACCTCGTTGACGTTCATGTTGGTCTGGGTGCCCGATCCGGTCTGCCAGACCACGAGAGGAAAGTGGTCCTGCAGACGTCCTTCGATGACCTCGTCGGCGGCGGTGACGATTGCTGCAGCCAGATGGTCCGCAAGCTTGCCCGAGGACCGGTTGATGTCGGCGGCCGCCTTCTTGATGTAACCGAAGGCCTCGATCAGCTGCGAGGGCATGCGCTCGGACGGCCCCCCGATGGGGAAGTTGCCAAGGGATCTCTGGGTCTGGGCGCCCCAGTATCGATCGCCAGGAACGCTGACCTCGCCGAGGGAGTCGGATTCTGTACGGAGATCGGCCATGGACTTGAAGGTTCCTACATCGAGGCTGGGCTTCCTTACCACACTGCGCCCCGTGCTTGCGAACGATTCTCAATCGTGGTTCGCAACCCTATTTCTTGCGGAACGTATCGAGGGAAACGATGTTGCCGTCGTTCCCGGGCGGCTCCGGCTCTTCTTCCTCTAGAGGCTCTCCCTCGTGAGCCTTGAAGTTCAGCCCGAACCTGACGCTCGGGTCGACGAACGAGGTGACGGCGGTCCAGGGAACACCGAGTTCGTGGGGCATGCGGTCAAACGAAAGACCGATGGAAAAACCCTCTTCGTCGACCTCGAGATTCCAGAACTGATTCTGGATGACGATCGTGATGTCTTCGGGATAGCGGGCCTTCAGGGCCTTGTTCATCCTGACGCCGGGGTGGTCGGTACGGAAGGTGATATAGAAGTGGTGGTCGCCGGGCAGGCCGTCTCGCGCGGCAATCTCGAGGGCGCGGGCGACAACGCTGCGCAGGGCGCCGTCAACCAGAAGTCCATAGTGAATGGAATCGCTCATCGTTCGACCGGACCGTCAGGGACCGACATGATGGAGGGCTTCTGTTGCCCGGTGCCCTCCAAACCGCGCTTGTCGCTCAAGCGGCGACAGCGAACGCCTCATTGTCGTTGGCGTTTGTGTGATTGACCCGATAACGGCGGTATCATACCGGGCGAAAATCGAACCTTTACCACGCACGTCGATCCTGGTTCGCCCCCATAGGTTTATGGTGGAGGCGGCGGGTACTGCCCCCGCGTCCGCAACGTCTATTCCGAACGACGTTTATCGCCATAGCCCGGCGCACCGGGCAACCCGTCATATAGGCGTACCGCCGCCGCCATGCAACCTTTTTCGGGCGATCCCGCAGCAGACGGATGCGAAGAGCATTCCCAGCCAGTATCGCCTGCCCGACAGTGCCGAAGAGCGGTTCGCTGCAGCCGTCGCACGCGACTCTCCGACGGCTGGATCACGGAAACCCTGGACTTCCGGCGGTTCAAGGTTGGCGATGCCGGCAAGGTACGTGCCGCCCCCCCCCGCCGGCGCCCCACAAAAGGGGGACCGGGGGGGCGGCGGCCCCCCCGGTGGCCCCCCAGGGGGGGCGCCCGAAACCCCCCG
>JAPPGE010000004.1:67143-119988 GCA_028821455.1 bacterium
AGTTGAGGTTCACGCGCCCCCAGCCCCAGCCGAAGGACGTCTTCCGGCCGCTGTGGAACACCATCACACGACCGGACCGACCATGCCCTTCCCGGGCAAGTTCTGACCACCGCGCGGTCCGTCAAGGTTTCGCGGCGCACACTCCCGGGGCTTAAGCCGAGCCGATGCGACGCGGGCGAAGGCGCGCATTGGGAATGAAGTTCATGTTCACGTGATCGCGCACCAGCCAGCCGATCTGCACGTGGTTGATCGGCACGTAGGCGGCGTCCTCCCACATGACCTGCATCATGCGCTGGTACTTCTGGTCGCGCTCTTCCGCGTCGACCGACGTGAACGCCTCCTCGTTCAGCCGTGTGTACTCGTCGCTGCGCCAGCGTTCCCAGTTCCAGTCGCCGACGCCGGCGGTGGTGAACCACTGGGTTGCGCGATTCGGATCGGGCGACGACGTCCACTGCTGAAAGATCAGCTGCAGGTCCTTCCAGTCATCGCCCTTCACCTCCAGTCCCAGGTTCCAGAAGGTCCCGCCTTCGTACTTGCGCACTTCGACGTTGACCCCGATCTGTGCAAGCTGTGCCTGGATGATCTGGCAGGCAGCCACCTGCGCGTCGGAGTTGAGCACCGTGATGTGGGTGTCGAAGCCGTTCGGAAACCCGGCTTCGGCCAGCAACTGCCTGGCTTTGTCGCGGTCGGGCGCGGGTCGCTCCACGTCCCAGTAGCCTTCCAGTCCGGGCGCGATGATACCGGTGCCTACCGTTGCGGCGCCGAAGTAGGCGCCGTCGTTGATTTCTTCGGCATCGATGGCGGCCTGGATCGCACGGCGCACGCGAATGTCACCGAACGGCTCGTGATCGACGTTCATGCCCATCCACGTGAAACCGGTCGTCTGTGCGGTGACCAGATTGGAGTTCGCCGGCACGTTTTCCCTGAACTCGGGAATCGAGCTCTCGGCGATGTCGGTCGCGTCGAGGTCACCCGCCAGGTAGGCGAGCTCGGCCGACTTGTGGCTTGCGACATGCGTGAAACGCAACTCGTCCCAATACACCTCGTCGACGCCTTCCTTGCCGGTTGCGCCGGGGTACGGCGTATGCTCCTCGTTGCGAACGAGCACCACGGTACCCGTGGTGGGGGAGAATTCGCCGATCTTGTACGGCCCCGACCATGCCGGCGGATCGAAGGTGAACTTGCCGCCGATCTCTTCCATCGCTTCCTTGCAGACAATGGTGGCCATGTCGCGCGGCAACGTGTTGGAAAACAGGTTCGACTGGGGCGCCTTCATGATGATCACGCCATCTTGCGGGCCGTCGACGCCGACCTCGATGAGCTGGGTCCATTCCATGCGGTTGGTCGCCGTTTCGGTAAACGCGATTCGCTCGATGGAATACTTGAAGTCCTCGACGGATACGTTGCCGTATCCGCCGCTCCACGTGATGCCGGGGCGCAGGCGAAAGCGCAGTCGGGTGGGCGTCTCGTACTCGATCATCTCGGCAGCACCCAGGTGCCAGCCCCACGTGTCGCCGCTGTTGTATTCGACCAGCCGCTCGAACAAGGCGTGCATCACCACGGTATCGGTTTCCGAAATCGTGATCAGCGGGTCGAATGAGTGATACTCGTTGCGAACTCGTATGTTCAGGACCTTGCCGTCCGCGGCCCATGAGAAATTGGGACCAGTGAACGCCAGGACTCCGGCGGCGCCGGCCTGCTGCAAAACCTGTCGCCGGTTCATTCTGATTGGTGGCAGCATGGTTGTTTCCTCCGTGATTTCATCGCTTAGCGACACGCATGATCTCAGATCCCGACAAAACGAGAGCGCGGCAGAAAAACACCGCGAAGATCAGCGCGTAATCAACTTCAGATCCTCCATTCGATCATAGCATCGACGGGACAACGTCGCCAACCGTGCGCCTCGAACACGCTAGTCGTCGGATTCGATCGGGAAATGACAGGTGAAGCTGTGTCCCTGGACAGTGCTCGTCGCGGGTGGTGCCACCGTGGAGCAGTGCGCCTGCGCCACCGGGCAACGCGGATGGAACTCGCAACCGCGCGGGCGCTCGATGTTGCTTGACACCTCGCCCTTGAGCTGGAGCGGCGGGCGCACGGCGTCGGGGTCGGGTTCCGGGCTCGACGACAAGAGTGCCCGCGTGTAGGGATGGCGCGGCCGCTGGAACATTTCGCTCGCCGGGCCCTGCTCGACGAACCGGCCCAGATACATGATCCCCATGCGATCGGCGAAATGCAGCACGACCTTCAGATTGTGCGTAATGATCAGTATCGCAATGCCATGACGGGCCTGCAGTTCGAGCAGCAGGTTGAGCACCTCGCCCTGCACCGAGACGTCCAGCCCGGCGGTGGGCTCATCGGCGATGAGCAGCCGCGGGGACAGCGCCAGCGCGCGCGCGACACCGACCCGGCGAGCCTGTCCTCCGCTCAGCTGGTGTGGATAGCGGCCGAGGAACTCCTCACTCAGCCCGACCATCTGCAGCAACCGGCGCGCCTCGACGTCGAGATCGACATCCTTGATGGCGTGGATCTTGAACGGCTCGGTGACCAGCCGTTTCACGGTCAGACGCGGGCTCAGCGAGCCTGCCGGATCCTGAAACATCATGCTCAACTGGCGGCGGTACGGCTTGTAGGCATTCTTCGACAGTCCGCACAGTTCCTGGCCGTCAAAGCGGATCGAACCGGCGTGCGCGGTCTCGATGCCCACGATGGCCCTGGCGAGCGTGGACTTGCCCGAGCCCGATTCGCCGACCAGCGCAAAGGACTCGCCGGCGCTGATCGAGAACGACACGCCGCACACTGCCTGCAGATAGGCTTCGCGTTGTTGCAGTCTGGCGCGCAGGGGCGACAGCACGCGGTAGCGTACCCTGAGG
The DNA here is from genome assembly GCA_028821455.1 of bacterium. Taxonomy (GTDB): domain Bacteria; phylum Pseudomonadota; class Alphaproteobacteria; order SP197; family SP197; genus SP197. Next base: position 70,014 of record JAPPGE010000004.1, read on the forward strand.
CCGTCCACTTCCAGGAGTCCGGGCATGCAATCGCTCAATAGAGATGGCAGGCAACCGCATGCCCCGGGGCAACGGTTCGCGTGTCCGGCGCCTCGGCAGCGCACTGTTGCAGGGCGCGATGGCAGCGCGCGCCGAAGATGCAGCCCGACGGAAGGTCCACGAGATCGGGGAGATCACCCGGGATGGTCGGAAATGAGCGCTCGGTCGAGCGCACGATTCGTGCCGGGTCACATTCCATCAGCTTCTCGGTGTAGGGATGGCGCACGTCGTGGAAGAGATCCCGCACGCTTCCCTGCTCGACGACCTCGCCGGCATACATCACGATCACGTAGTCGCACAGGTCCGCGACCACCCCCAGATGATGCGACACGAACAGGATCGAGCACTGATAGCGACGTTGCAGCTCCTTCAGCTCATGGATGATCTGCACCTCGAGAGTTGCATCGAGCGCCGTTGTGGGCTCGTCGGCGATCAGCAGCCTGGGCTCCTCAATGATCGTCATCGCGATGGCGATACGCTGGCGCATGCCCCCGGAGAACTCGTGCGGGTAGGCGTCCATGCGCGCGGCGGGATCGGGAATGCCGACCTGCGAGAGCGCCTGAATTGCGCGCTGCCTCTTGCTGTCGAGACTGCTGCGGTCGCGGTACTGCACGTCGATCAGCTGACGCCCGATCGACACCACCGGGTTGAGCGACGTCAACGGGTCCTGGAAGATCATCGAAATGTCGGTGCCGCGCAGCGACTGCATGTCCGCTTCCGGCACTTTCAGGAGATCGCGGCCGCCGAAGTGCACTTCGCCCCCGGTGATCGCCGCGTTCGGAGCGAGCAGCCGCATGATTGCGAGAATGAGCGTGCTCTTGCCACACCCGGATTCACCCACGACGCCGACGATCTTTCCTGTCGGAACATCCAGGCTGACGTCGCGCAGTGCCTTGATCACGCGCTTGCGGGCCTTGAACTCGACGCTCAGGTTGCGGACCTGCAGAATGTTCCCGGTCGGCTCGACCATCACTCTTCCTTCCTGAGCCGCGGATCGAGAATGTCGCGCAGGGCCTCACCCAGAAACGTGAAGCCCAGGGTCGTCAGGATGATGGGCAGCCCGCCGAACAGCAGCGGCCACGGCGAATTACGCACGTAGATGAACCCGTCATTGAGAATGTTGCCCCAGCTTGGCGCCGGCGGGCGCACACCGAAGCCGAGAAAGCTCAATCCCGCCTCGGTCGTGATCACGACCGGCACTTCCATGGCCGCCAGTATCATGATCGGACCGAGCACGTTCGGTAGCAGATGCACCGCCATCAGGCGGCCGAGCGACGCGCCCATGGCGATTTCGGCGTGGATGAACTCGCTGCTCTTCAAGGCCAGCGTCTGGGTGCGCACGGCGCGTCCGAACAGTGGAATCGAAATGACCACCACCACGAAGATGATGGTCTCCAGGCTCGGCCCCACCAGCGTCACGACGGCCAACGCGAACATCACCACCGGAAACGAACGCAACGTGTCGAACAGCAGCAGCAGCGAATAGTCGAGCCAGCGCGGCCCCATGCCGGCCAGCATGCCCAGCACCAGACCGATGCCCGCCGACAGCGACACGGCGACAACCGCCGCCGTCATCGCGATGCGGCTGCCCGATACCACGCGGGAGAAGACATCCCTGCCCAGGAAATCAGTGCCGAACGGGTGCGCAAACGACGGCGGCAGGAACTTGTCGCGGATCGACAATGCCAGCGGATCCGCGGGCGCCAGGAAATCGCCGAACAACGCGGTCAGCAGAATCGTGACAACGATGATCAGTCCGGAGATCCCCAGCACCTGGCGGCTCAGCAGCTGGAGCCCACCGCCCACGCCCTGCCACCATGTCACGGTGCCGTTCACGTCCGGACCTCACAAGCGCGAGCGAATGCGCGGATCGAGCAGCGCATTGAGGATGTCGGACAGCGTCGTAGCGATGACGAACAACGTCGTCGTGACCAGCACCGTGCCCATGATCAGCGGAAAGTTCCGCTGCTGCACGGCCACGAAAATGAGCTTGCCCAGACCCGGTCGCGCAAAGATGATTTCTGCGAACACCACCCCGGACAGCATCGCGCCGATGCCGATGCCGATGATGGTGACCGCCGGCAGGATCGCGATACGCAGCACATAGCGGTAGAGGATCACGTTGTGCGGCAGGCCATGCGCGCGGGCGTGCCGCACGTGGTTTTCGGCCAGCACTTCGAGCATCGACGCGCGCACCAGCCTTGCCAGGTAGCCGACCCAGCCGAGACCAACGGCGAACGCGGGCAGCACCAGGTGATGCAGCTGACCGATCCAGCCTTTTTCCTGGCCGCCGCCGATCACGGGGAACCAGCCGAGCGTGACGGCGAACAACAGCAACGCGTACAATCCGACCACGAAAGGCGGCATCGCGATGAAGGCGACCGACGACACGCCCGCTGCCTTGTCCATCCAGCTGTCCGGGTGCGTCGCCGAGTAGACTCCGAGCGGCACGCCAAGCAGCAGGGCCCACGACATGCCGGCAGCCACCAGTACAAGCGTGTAGGGCAGCACGCCGACGATCGTCTCGGCAACCGGTCGTTCAGCGAACACATCGACGCCCAGATCCCCGGACAGCACCCGACCGAAGAACGACACGATTTGCATCGGCAACGGCTTGTCCAGGCCCATGCGCTGCTCCATCGCCGCGATCAGCTCCGGTGTCGCTCGCGGACCGAGCATGACGGTCGCCGGATCGCCCGGGACCGCGTGGATCATCAGATACAGAAGAGTGACGGCCAGCATGATGATCACGATCCCCAAAGCGGTTCGTTTCACCATGTAAAGAATCATGCGCGGCTGCCGTCCGTGGTGAGTCCGGCCTCGGCTGGCAGACCGTCGCGCAACACCCGGATGTGCTCGGGGCCGGTGCCGCAACGCCTGTCAACGACCGGCTTGGGACAGGTCGTGACCTGCGTTCGGGCCTGTTTCAGGTATGGCGCTGGCGAGCCGGCATCACCGTAGTCGGCGAACGCTCCGAATCCCGAACGGGCAAGATCCGGCCCGCCCGTCGAGAACGAGAAACGCACCCCATTCGAAACGCGCAAGAACGCTTGGCACGGCATGGCGGAATGGTTTTTCACAGTATCAGCGAGCGCTCTAGACTAGTACGCGGACTCGTGAACACGCAACCGGACGCATATCGCCGGGAGCTTGACGACGGGGGCACCAACGGGGGCGGGGGGTACGGTTTGTCCTGCTCGGCGCCGGCGTTGGCGCGAACGTGGCACAAGGGTGCCACAACGGAACCGCCGCCAGCGAAGGTGCCGAGTGGATTGCAGCCGAAGCGGGCAGTGCCCGTGTATCAAATGTGTTTCCGTGCGTGCGTAGCGGCCCCGAAGAGGGCGCATGCGTCTGACCCGCCTTGCGGCGATGGGCAGGTGCCACATCATGTCGAAAAGGGGTGCCAACCGTTCAGGCGCCGCCCGTCGAGTCGGGTCCGCGGCGCGCTTCCTTGCGACACCCTGTGGAGCTGCTGGCTCACGGACACGGCCTGCACGGATTGCGCACCCCTGGCAGCGTCGGCCCCGCTTCCCGGGCTGCCGGTGTCCGTGCGCGGTCGACTGCCGCGCCGGCAGGCATGCCGGGATTGAATTGTTGGCTGACAGGGAACTCGCGACTTTGGAGCGCATGTGGCAGGCTGTAGAACAGGAAGCACAGCCATGATCCACCTTGACAGCACCGGCACGGCCTATGAGATCGGCAGGCAGCACGGTCGGGACTGCGCATCCGCCGTGCATGCCGCCTACCGGGCCTGGGGACCGGCAGACACCTTCGACCGGCGTGAGTTCAGCGACGGTTTCCACAGGGTTGCGGCATCGCTCGGCGGGACCTTTCCGGCGCTGCTTGACGAAATGCAGGGCATCGCCGACGGCGCCGGGCTCACGTTCGAGGAGATCGTCGCGCTCAACTGCCTCGACGAGTACCGCTCGCACAGCATGCAACGGCGGCAGTGTTCGAGTATCGCATTCCGGGATTCCGACCGCGGCGTGCTGCTTGGAAAGACGGCCGATTGGACAATCCCGGACGTTGCGGCATTTGCGCTGTCGCAGCGTTACCGGCCCGTCCCGGGTGAGGGCCACGCGTTCTTTCACTATGGCTGCGCGGGGACGCTGTGGTGTGAGGGAGGCCTCAACGAGTCCGGGCTCGGCATGGTCCTGAACGGGTTGGCCGGTCGCGGCGCCGGCGGTGCAAGCGTGCCGACGATGGCGCTCACGCGCGGCGTGCTGCAGCACTGCCGGGATGTCCGGGATGCGCTGGGCTGGTTGCGGCAGCACGACGTGATGAACTGGGGATTCAACCTCACGCTCGCCGACTCGTCCGGCGATCTGGCGTTCGTGGAAGTTGTGCCCGGCAGCCAGTGCTCCGAGCGGGCCAGCGGCGACTATCTCGTTCACACGAATCACTGCCTGCTCGACAGGCAGGACGCCGAAATCGATATGGTGCCCGGCTATCCCGGGCTGATGGAGAACAGTCGCTTGCGCCTCGACAACCTGCGCGACAAGGTTCCGCACGCGCCACGATCGCTCGAGAGCATGCAGTCGCTGCTGCAGGATCGCTCGCCCTCCGGCGCCATCAGCCAGAACGGCGAGCACGGCATGCACACCGTTTACGCCATGATCGTGGCGCCGGAGCGCCGCGAAATCTGGGGAGCGGAGGGCTTTCCGCCCGACGTGCCCTTTGTCTCACACACGCTAGAGCGGGGTCATGATCGATGAAGGTTCTCATTACCGGTGGCCTCGGCTGGCTGGGGAAAGCGTTGTCGGAGCAGGTCAGCACCCGGCACCGGGTCTGCGCGTTCGACCTGGAACGTCCGGATGTCGAGCGCGAGCGCAGCGAATTCGAGGGCGATGTGCGTTACGGCTCGGTGACGGAGTATTCGGACGTTGAGGCGGCTGTCGAGGGACAGGACGCCGTTATCCATGCGGCGGTGGCGAGCACCGTTACCCGTGGCCAGTATGTCGACGTCACCGATACGGTGCCGTTCGACGTCAACCTTAGAGGCACCTGCAACGTGCTGGAAGCCATGCGGCGCCGCGGCGTGGCGCGCTTCATTCAGATCGCGTCGGCGGAAACGCACGTGGCGCACCCGTCAGGAACATTCCTTGATGACGGTGCCACCTACTTCGGTCGACCCAGTTACTATGACTTGACCAAGTGCCTGCAGGAGCAGATCTGCCAGTGGTTTGCGCACCACTATGAACTCGACATCACATTGTTGCGTCTGGGCGATATCGTCGATACGGCTCAGGGCCGCGCCAAACACGGCGAACACTCCTGGAATGCGTCCATGGCGACCGACAGCTGGATCGATCGCTACGACGTGGGAAGAGCATGTCTGCAATTGCTGGAGCAATCGAAGACCGGCGTCGAGATCTATCATCTGGTGGGGGCGCCGGCGGCTCGCGAGCGATTCGACATCGATCGGACGACGGCTGCCTTGCAGCTTTCGCTCGCCACAAAGATTGACAAGCGCCCCGCCAGTCAACGCGCTTGACATCCAGGGGAGGACGTCGTGACGCAACTCTATGCCGGTGTTGGAAGGGAGCTGATCACGCCGGGCGGGGCCGGCTATCTCGCGGGCGACGTGCTCGACACCGACGCCGAAGTGCGGCGCGTACACCAGGACCTCTACGCGCAGAGTCTGTTTCTGACGGACCGAAAAACCCGGCTTGTCCTGATCACCGTCGACGTCTGCAAGGTCAGCGCTGCGATGCTCAAGACGGTCGTGACGAGGCTCGGCGAGGAGCTTGACCTGCCCGGCGCTGCGATCATGATCGCAGCGTCCCACACCCACTCGGCGCCGCACACGATCGAGGACGATGCCGTGCCGGGTATGTTCGACAAGGGGTTCGCGGAAGAGGCCGCGGCCGGAATGATCGCATCGGCGCTGCAGGCCGCCGGGAAGCTCGAGCCGGTCAGTCTGCGGTACGAGCGGGGGCATTCGGATCTCGGTGTCAACAAGCGCGTGAGCACACCCTGGGGCGTGTTCATGCGCGCCAATCCGGCTGGCGCCTACGATCCCGAGGTGGGTGTGCTGATCGCGGAAAGAGCCGCCGGGAATCCGGTCGCGGTGCTGTGCTGCTATGCGAGCCATCCGATCGGCCACCTGCGCAGCGAGATCAGCAGCGACCTCACTGGCTTCCTGCGCGACGAGCTGGAGATGGCGTTCCCCAATTCCATGGGCTTCCATGCGTTGGGTTGCGCCGGCGATGTGTCGCCGCGCATGCGCTGGGATGGCACCGACTACGAAATCGGCAATCCGCACACCGGTGCCGGACGCCGCCTGTTGCCGGAGCCGACGTTCAAGAACATGATGGAGGTCGCCGGCAAGGAACTCGCGGGCAAGGCCATCGAGCTGGTGAAGGAAGGCAGCGGGGAGCCCTTCGCCGGTCCGCTCACCGCCGATGTTGCAGCCGTGGACCTCGCCTTGGGCCCGCCGCTCTCGCTGGCGCAGGTTGAGGCCGTCGAGTCGCTGCCGTTCAATCATCTCCACGCAAACTGGGCCGGGCGCATGCGCGCGAAGCTCCTGGCCGGTGAGCAGATTCCGCGGAGCGTTTCCTATCCGATGCAGGTGTGGCGAATCGCGGATCGCCTGTGCGTTGTCGCGCTCGGCGGCGAAGTCTTCGCCAGCATCGGATTGCGCATCAAGGCTGAGCTGTCGCCGCTTCCCTGCCTCATGATCGGGCATGCCAACGAATATCGCGGTTACGTGCCCACGGGTGCCGCAGTCCTCGAAGGCGGTTACGAGGCGGAATCCTTCTACAACACGATGCTGCCGGCACCCTACGCAACCGGGATCGACGACGTTCTTGTCGCGGCCGCGGTGAACCTGGCAAGAGGTACCGGCGATGGACCGAACGCTGCGTGAGTATGCGGTTGGCAATCTGCCGCTCGAATCCGGGTGCATCATCGAGGACTGCAGGGTGTCGGCATGCGTTCACGGCAGGCCATCGCCGGAACGCAACAACGTGGTCCTCGTTGCGGCGTCGCTGGGTGGCGATCATCGACGGCTCGAGTTCCTGATCGGGCCGGGACGCGCGCTCGATACCCGGCGCTACTGCGTTGTCGCGACCAGCGCGCTCGGCAACGGACTGTCGTCGTCGCCGAGCAACAGCCGGACACAGCCTGGCGACTCGTTCCCCCACTTCAGCCTGCGCGACATGGTGGAATCGCAACGGCGACTGCTGGAGCACCTGGGTGTGGAGCGTCTGTTCTGCGTGATTGGCGCCTCGATGGGTGGCATGCAGGCGCTCCAGTGGGCCGTCAGCCATCCTCGCCACATGGACTGCATTGTCGCCTTGACGCCGATGGCCCGCACGTCTGCGTGGTCGAAGGCCGTGACGCTGATTTCCCGTCAGCTGTTGCTGGCGGATCCCGGTTGGCGTGGCGGACATGCGTCGGCGGAGACCTGGCGCGCGTGGGCAGCCCTGCTGCAGATCATCGCCGGAAGGACGCCGGCGGCGATCGCGCACGATTGTTCCGATGACGAAATCGAGGCACTGCTCGATCGCGAATTGCAGGCCATCAGGGCCGCCCCGCCCGATCCAAGGGACTGGATCTGGCAAATCCGCGCCTACGACGATCACGATCTCGGTGCTACGCCAGGCTGCGACGGTGACACGCACACGGCCCTGCAGAAAATCCGGGTACCGACACTGGTCATGGCGGCGCCCGGCGATCTGATGAATCCGGAGTCCGGCGCGCAGTGGGCATCAGGGCACATCGCCGATTGTGTCTATCGCGAGATTCCGTCGCGGCAGGGCCACCAGGCAGCATCGTCGCTGCACGCGGCCGAGGTGTCGTTCATGAATGCGGAAATCGCCCGATTCCTCCACGCGCACGACACGGATCCGACACCGACCGGGTGATCCTCGCCCGGTTTGGCAATGTCACGGTGGACCCGGTGAACGGCACCGACGGCAGGCCCGAAGTACCCGTCGATCGCCCTGGTCCCGGCATTGACATCAATCGTGGCGCACTGCAGAAGTGACTGCGTGTCGAGTGAACTCGAGGTAGATGACGACCGGCGAATTGTCAGATCGGACTGCGCTCGTCACCGGCGGGGCATCGGGAATTGGCCGGTCGATCGCGCTCGGACTGGCGAGGCGCGGCGCCAACATCGCGCTCATGTCGATGAGCGGCGGCAGTCCGCGCAGGTTGCCCGCCGAACTCAAGCACTTCGCGTCGGCCAGGGAACTCGAGACGACGCGGACGGACATTTGCGCGCTTGGCGGCGAATGCCTGAGCTTCGATGGTGACGTCGCCAGCGAGGAGGACGTCGCACGAACGGTCGAGGGTACCGCCGAGGCGTTCGGCGGTATCGACGTGCTGGTCAACAACGCCGCGACCAACTGTGTTCACCCGGTTCATGAGCACGACAATCAGGCGTGGAAACGGATCATCGACGTCAACCTCTACGGCGCCTATCTGTGCACCAGAGCAACATTGCCCTTCATGCTGCGTGCGAAGTGGGGGCGCGTCATTTCGATTGCATCGACCAATGCTCACGTCGGCACCCCGGAGTACAGCGCCTACGCGGCATCGAAACACGGCCTGCTCGGGTTCAACCGCTCGCTGGCGCTGGAGATAGCCGACCATGGCATCACCGCCAACACCATCAGTCCCGGCATCGTCGAGACGCCTTCCGGTGCCCTGCATCTCAGAAAGTGGGCGGAGCGCGAGCAGCTCCCGACAACGGAACTGCGTGAGCGGTTCATTCAGAACTATCCGGCGAAGCGTTTCATAGCGCCCCAGGAGATCGCCGATCTGGTTTGCTTCCTCTGCGACACACGTGCCGCCGCCATCAACGGGGAGGATATTGCGATCACCACGGGAGCGGCGTTCTAGTGAGGGAAGGCAACGTCTGATGGATCTGGGTCTCGACAATCGCATCGCCATCGTCACCGGCGCCAGCAAGGGTATCGGACTGGCCATTGCCCTCGAACTGGCAAGGGAGGGCGCCAGCGTGGCGATCTGCGCACGCGGTGCCGAGGCCCTGGAAGCCGCCGCGGAGCAGCTTCGCGCGCAAACCGGCCGGCCAATTCTGGCCATTGCGGCGGACGTGACCGATCAGTCGGCGGTGAGCCACTTCGTCGAAACGACGGCCGCGGCGCACGGGGGAATTGACATCCTGGTGAACAATGCCGGCAGTCCCGTCACCGGGACTTTCGAAGAGGTCAGCCTGGAGGACTGGCGTGCGGACCTGGACGTGAAGCTGTTTGCCCCGGTCTACTGTATCCGTGCGGCACTGCCGTTTCTCAAGCAAAGCGATCAAGCCCGCATCATCAACATCAACTCGATCGTCGGCAAACAGTCGACGCCGGACTACATCGCCAACAGCGCCGATCGTGCCGCCTGCCTCGGCTTCAACAAGGTGCTCTCCGACAATCTCGCCAGGTACGGAATACTCGTCAACAGCGTCAACCCGGGCAACGTCAAGAGCGAAGCGTGGGACAGCACGCTCGACTACTTTGCACCTGGTTCCGAGCTCGAGAACTGGTACCGGGAGCTCGCCAGTATCACACCGCTGCGACGCGTGGCGGAAGCGCACGAGATCGCCGCGGTGGTCGCTTTTCTGGCCGGCAAGCGGGCGAGCTATCTGACAGGCGCCTCGATCGACGTCGATGGCGGACTGACGCGACACATCTGACGAATGATCGATCCATGGCAACGCTGAGCCTTCCGACCCGGCACTACCGGATGTACCCGCAGGAGAAACACCTGGGCCACGCCGAGCGTTCACTGGAGATTGACACGGCCGCCACCGCGCTGCTTGCGGTCGACGTGGGCGGCATGGGTCTGGAGAGCATGGCCGACAAGGAGAATGACGTCATCGTCCGGCACATCGCGCCGGCCATTGCCGCTGCACGGACGATCGGTCTGCCGATCATCTACACGAACAACTCAGCGCCGCGCATCGCGATCCATCGCTCTGAGCTGGGACGAATCGCCAGACGGAGTTTCGAACTCGAATGGGAAGAGTGGGGCCAGGAGGCGAACGTCGACCCGCGCGAGTACGCGCTGGGCGAGCCGGATGCGCTCAAGTTTCCCACCCGGCTTGAACCGGAGGATGGCGACTACTTCGTCCGCAAGCATTCCTACAGCGGCTTTTTCGAAACGCGCCTCGATGGCCTGTTGCGCAATCTCGGGATCAAGACGCTGGTGTGCGTCGGCTTCTCGCTCGACGTCTGCCTGCACTCCACGATGGTCGATGCCATGAGCCTCAACTACGAAATCGTGCTGGTTCGCGACGCCACGCTCGCGCAGGAGATGCCTGAAGATCTCGATGAACTGCGCTTCACCAAGCGGTTGATTGTGTTGGCCGAGTATTCGCTTGGTGTCAGCACGACGTCCGCCGCGTTCATCGCTGCCTGCACGTCCGCGGCCGGCACTCCGTGAATCGAGAAGCGTGCAGCGACGATACCACCGATCTCTGCACGGCAGATCCGTCGCGTCGAGGAAGACGGCTTTCCGGTTCTCAAGAACGTGTTCACTGACGCAGCTCTGCAATCACCGGTCGGTGATGCGGGATCGGCCGCCGGGCTCGGGCGGCCGGCTCAGGCCCGATCGAGACGGATGACGCCCGCTCCTTCGAAGCGGCGTGCTCGGCACCAGTCGGCGAGCCCCTCGAGCCCCTCGCCGACCTGCCCGAAGATGACGAGCGTGTTGTCGCCCGAGGGCAGACGGCATTGCGCCGTGCCGTAGGTCACGGTCAACTCGCCGAACTTGGGATCCCAGCCCAAATCGCCGGGCCGCGGCAGGTGGACCGCGTTCTCCATTTGTGGGGCATCGAAGGTGTAGGCCCGGGTCGACATCACCATGTCGCCACTCCAGGCGACGTGGACGATCGGGATCTCGAAGGGAAGGTGCGCCAAGACCTCGGCGACGGTGCGCGGCGCGCCCTGATCGTAGAGCGTCGCGGTGGCCGCACCGCCTTCGTAGACCAGACGCACGCGAGTCGTGCCGCTGCGGAAATCGCTCCAGGTCTTTTCCCAGTACCAGGTTCTGGCGTCGGGCTCGCTCATGGCTGGCAGCCTCCCGGAATTGCGCCGTAGACCTCGACGGTGGCGCTGACGTGCGGCTTGAACTCCGCCCAGCCACGTCGGGCAGCGAATTCCGCGCCCTCGAGCGCTTCAGGCCGCTCGAGAGCGTAGAGCGCGATGTAGCGGCGCCCCTCGGCACTCTCGGCCTTGTAGCGGCGGCTCGCGATGAAGCCCGGGCAGGCCGTGATTTCGGGCAGGTGCACGTCGTTGTACCAGCGGTTCCATGCGCTCTCGACCTCGACCGCCACCTGGGCGCGGACGACGAGCATGCAGTCGGGCAGGTCCATCCCGGGCCTCTCATTGTGGGTCACCACCTGGAGCGAGGCTGGCACAGCGGTCTTGCGACGTGCGTCCGGAAACGCCCGATTTCCGGCCACAGACGCCAGCCCTGCCGTGGCCGCGTTGACGGAAATGAAAAAATGCGGGAGCCTCGGCGGGACGGCGCTCCACCGCGTCGGTCGAGCGAAGGGAATGCGTTTGGTGGCGGCGACAACGAGCGTCATGTCGTCCAGGGACACGAGGCCCGCGACCAGCCCGCGACGCTATGCGTTCCTTCTGGTCCCCGATTTTCCCCTGATGTCCTTCTCCTCGGTCGTGGCGGTGCTGCGTACGGCCAACTGGATCAGTGGACGCACACTCTATGACTGGATCGTGTTGACGTCCGACGGCGGGCCGGTGACCGCGGGCACCGGGCTCACGTTGATGGCCGACGCCGCGATCGACGACGTCGAGCCTCCTGCGCTGGTCCTGATCGGCGCCGGCATCGGCGGCTGGTCCTACCAGGATGCGCGAACCTTCGCCTGGCTGCGCGACCTCGGCCGCCGCGGCGCCGTGATCGGCGCCTTCGAGACCGGCAGTTGGCTGCTCGCGCGCGCGGGCGTGCTGCATGGCCATCGCTGCACGGTCCACTGGGAGGACATTGCGAACTTCCGGGAGAGCTTTCCCGACATCGAGGTCACGGATAGCCTCTACGAGATCGACAGGCGTCGCGTCACCTGCTCGGGCGGCTCCGCGGCGCTCGACCTGATGCTTCATCTGGTTGCGAACGACCATGGCCAGGACCTGGCCGGGGCGATCGCCGAGGCGTTTCTCCACGATCAGGTGCGGGACGGCGACCGCCACCAGCGCGTCAGTCTCGACAAGCGCATGGGCATCGACGACGGCCGGCTGCTTGCCGCCGTGCTGGCCATGGAGCAGCACATCGAGGATCCCCTGTCGCTGCAGCAGATCAGCCGCGTCTGCAAGGTTCCCATGCGCAGCCTGGAACGTCTGTTCAAGATGCACCTGGGCTGCGCGCCAAGCGCCTACTATCGCGACCTGCGTCTGAAGACCGCACGCCGCATGCTGCTGCACGGCTCGGAATCGATCCTCGACGTGGCGCTCGCCACGGGCTTCGTCTCGGCCTCGCACTTCGCCCGTTGCTATCGGTCGGCCTACGGTCGGTCGCCGCGCGACGACCGCATCCGCATGGGCATGCGCAGGCCGCTGCTGCCCTGAGGGCGCCGCCCGGTCACCTCCGGGCAGCGCTTTCGGCCTCGTCGAGCACGACCTCCTCGATGGTGTAGTGCCCGTCCGCCTCGACCGTGATGCGGCAGCCCTTGCCAATGCGATAGTCGATCAGGCATGGGCACAGGTAGCCGGGCAGGGCGGGGCCCAGGTCGTCGAAGCGGGTCAGGACGCGGTTGCCGTGCTGGTGTCCGAAGAGCACGGCGAGCCTCTGATCCGGCCGCCGCGCCGCGGCCGTATCCGCAATGGCGGCCAGCGCTCGGGCCCCCGCGGGCTCGAACTGGGTGGTCATGCCGTCACCGCCGTGGGGATCACGCGCGAATGCGCGGTGTGGACCGTGGTGCATGGCGAGGAAGACCACGGGCTCGGTTGCAGCGGCAAGCTCCGCCTCGATCCAGGCAAGGGTCTCGGGCAGCAGGGTTCCCGTGTAGCACCAGTGCAACGGATCGGCGCCGAGGCTGCTGTCGACCAGGACGAAGCGAGCCTTTGCCCTGCCGTCCTCGAGGACGACGCTGCGGTTGAACGGGCTGCCCGCCTGCCAGGGTCGGTCGTCCGCCTCGAGCAGACGGGCGAGTTCGTCTCGTGGCAGCGCCATGACGTCGTGGTTTCCGACCGTCAGCTCCCGCCGCACGCCGGTGTCGAGAGCGCGCCAGCCCTCCATGAAATGCGCCAGGTGGCGCCGGGCATCGTAATCCTCGTAGGGCCAGGGATGGGGCAGGCGCTCGGCATAGGCCGCAAGTTCGCGGTGATGGGCCAGCACATGGCGGCGCCACAGGGTCTGGCTGTCGATGATGTCGCCTGTGCACAGTGCGAGGTGGGGGCGTTCGGCGTTCACACGCTCGACGAAGGCGGCCAGCCGGCGTGGGCCGCGCCACATGTTGAGCACGCCGTGGCGTACGCCGTCGGCCTCGTCGGGCCCGTCGCACGCGTCCGACAGCAGGTGCAGGTCGGTCATCCACAGTACGGTGAGACTCCTGTCCACGGCCGCTCCGCCGCTACCAGAGCGAACCGCCGGCAATCGTGAGGTTCTCGCCCGTGATGCCGCGCGCGCCGTCACCGCACAGGAAGGCAATGGCGGCGCCGATCTCCTCGGCGGTGATGTGTCGCTGCTGCGGCAGCCGCGCGGCGCTCTCATTGAGGAACTCCTCGACTCCCGTGTCGAGTCCGCGCTGAAGGATCAGGCTCTCCACCGCCCGCCGCGATTGCTGCGTGTCGACGTGACCGGGGCTCACGGCATTGCAGGTCACGCCGCAGGCCGCGCCTTCCAGTGCGATACAGCGCATGAGGCCCAGCAGACCGGCCTTCGAAGCGCCGCGCGCCGCGCCGCCATCCCTCTCGCCGACGCTCGCGGCGGTCGAGGCGACGATGACGATGCGCCCCCAGCCGCGTGCGACCATCCCGGGAAACACGGCGCGCACGGTGCGGAACGGGCCGGAGAGATTGACGTTGATCACCCGGTCCCAGAACGCGGTGGTGTGACTGATCATCGCCATGCGCCCGCCCATGCCGGCGGTGTGGACCAGGATGTCGACCGGGCCCAGTGCCTTGACGACCGCGGCGTGATGGCTCGCGACGCTTTCCTCGTTGCCGGTGTCGAGCGGCAGCGCCAGGGCCCGCACGCCCGCGGCCTCGATCAGACGCCGTGCCTCGTCAAGGGTCTCCTCGCTGATGTCGAGAGTCGATTCGGGGCCGACGCGCTCGCCCATCAGGGCGCGGGTCAGCGAACCCACGGCGACGTCCGCGCCCCGCCGTGCGAGCGAGAGTGCAGCCGCGCGGCCAATCCCTGTCGCGCCGCCGGGCACCCAGGCGACCCGGCCGCAGAGCGTGTCTGTGGCATCCATTGCCGCCATTGTCCTCCTTCCGCACCGCCGTGAGTCGAGAAGATCCGGCGGCGCCCTCCACCGGGTTTCCGCAACGCTCGCATTGTATCCCAATGCACGTGTGCAAAGACCCTCGATCGGCTCGAGGACCGAAGTCGTGGTTGCGATCCTGAAAGGGAAAGGCGCCCCTGGCCGTGCCAGGGCACATGGATCAACGGTTGATCGCCACCGACAGGCGCTTCAGGAGCCATCGCGTGGCGACGACGGCTGGTCCCTGGCGTCAGCCCTCAGGCATGGTGAATGGCGTGGGGTTGCGGAAGCGCTCGAGCACGTTGCGGGTGATGCGCGAGACGTTGTTCTCGCCCCCGTTCCAAGGCAGGCTCGAGATCCACGAGATCGAGCCGGTCGAGAACACGGCGCCGCCGCCTTCGGTCTCGAAGAAGACGAGGTCCGAGCGCACCTTGTCGTTCTCCGTGCCGCCCAGCATCAGGTGGGTGGAGCGGTAGTCTTCGGACACCAGCAGCATGTTGTCGCTGTGGCCTTCCGAACTGGCCAGCACGAGCGCGTGCGGCGGGCTGCCAAGCGCGAGATCGTGGCGGTCAATCTCCTGGCCCGAGGCGCCGTTGCCGGCATAGCCGAAATCGCCGATTCGCTCGTCACGAACACCGTCGAAGATCCACGCCGCCCGCGGATCCTCGCTACCCGGCCGGCGCACGTAGTAGGTGCCGCGGTCGAATCCCTGGGCCGCCATGCCGACGCCGACCAGCGAGTTGGGCGTTCGCCCGACCCGGCGCCACATTCCGGAGAGTTCGCCGGTCGAGGCCAGGTGATACTCGCCGGGTTCGGCCTCCCAGGGACGGCAGCCGTCCTCGGCGCGCCGCACCTCGATGGCGCCGGGCAAGCTGTCGCTCATGCCGATGCGCCAGTAGAAGCCGTTGCCGCCCAGGTACATGAGGCGCCCGCCGTCACCGAGCCAGCGCTGCAGGCCGTCCCACATCTGCGTCGACCAGTACTCCGGATGGTTGCCGGTAAGGACGACCCTGTAGGGCGCGAGCAGCTCCGCGCCTTCGTGGTGGAGGTCCTCGTCGGTGACGACATCAACCTCGATGCCGAGGTGATCGAGCCACCACGTGAGAAAACCGTCGCCGGCAAACTGCCAGAGCGGTGTGTTGGGGCGCATGGAGACCAGAGGACGCAATCGCGAGGAGAGCGCGACGCCGCTGCCGTCGGTATGACTCTCGTAGAGCGAGCCGCCGTACTCGGGATGTTCGGCGAGGAAGATGTCTTCCGGTCCCGCGACGAGCAGCGCGCCCTGGAAGGCCTCGTAGGTCTCCGAGCACTCCATGACGCGGTAGTTGCCATAGGCCAGGTAGGTCGCGGTGGAGGCCAGGAAGCAGACGTCCGAGGTCGCCGTCCCGCGTCGCGGGCGGACCCAGAAGACGACATGGTCGGCAATGCCGCCGTCGTCGAGCTTCGCGGCATAGACGCCCGACGGCGTGCCCTCGGGCACGACCCAGGAGACGTCGGTCTGCCAGCCGGCGTCGAAGATGTCGTCGTCGTGGAAGTGGATGGCGCCGTACTGCTCCGGTGCATGCCGCCAGTCGAAGATGTCGGCAGCCCAGTTGTGGCCGGTCATGGCGCGGCCCGGCGCGTTGACCGTGCGCCCGTGGCGGCCGTGGCCGGAGACGTCGGTGATGCGGTCACCCGCCATATCGCGGGCGAAATCCCAGGCGGCGGTGACGGCGGTCGCCAGCGCGGTCGGCACCTCGGCGCCGGCGAGTGCTGCGGCCTCATCGGGCGAAAGGGCGCGGGCGGCGACGCGGGGCCGGTCGATCTTGCCGTTGAAGTGGCCGGTCATGGCGTCGGCTGCGGGACCATGGGCGGCGATGGTGAAGCGGCCGTCGGCGGCCGGGAGATCGACCGGCACGTTGGCCTCGACGACGACGGGGTTGTCGCCGCCGGACTGCGACGACAGCGGCGTCTGGCGCAGCGTGACCCTGCCGTTGTCGCAGGCGGCGACAATCTGCGCCCATTGCCGGACCTGAAGGGGACGCCCGGTCGAGACCAGCGCGCCGCCCACCCTGAGCGCGAGGGCGCCGGTTTCGTCGAGACCAAGCAGGATGTCGGGGCCCGTGTCGGTGACGCGACCCATCACCGTCTGCCAGCGGCCGTGAAGCAGGGTCGGCCAGACGAAAGCCAGGAGCGTGAAGGACGGGCCGAGCGGCAGGTCGTCGACCACGGCGTAGGAGCCGGCGTGGATCGGCTGACACCGTGCCGGGTAGCTGCCGTTGCAGGATGCCCCGATCGGGTGCTCGACGATGCCGGGACCCAGGGCATGGGCGTCGGTGCTGGTCAGGCGCACGATGGTTGCCGAGTAGCTCTCGGCAGTGCCTTCCTCGCTCACCTTGACGGAGATCGTTTCACCTGGCGCGACGCTGAAGCGGTCGGCGTAGCCGACGATGGACTTCTTCTTCATGACGACGGCCATTCCAGGTCGCGTCCCGTCATCTGCTTCCAGCGCAGGCGGAAGACGTGTCTCTCGGCTTCAACAAGATCGGAAAAGACGACGTCCTCGTGCATGGTCGGTGGCACATCGCGGCTGCCGCTCAGTTGCATGAGCGTCCATTCGCAGCCGGGACTGCTCTTGTGGAGCGCATACTTGCCGGGCACGGGGCCGCCGCGCATGGCGCGCAGCAGACGCTGAAGGTCGGGGCTGTGGAAACCGTTGGGCGCGGCCATGAACTCGTCGACAAGCGGCAGGTCGCGGTCCGGGTCGATGCGGTAAGGCATGTCCAATTCCCTGTCCAGGTCGTTCACTGTGCGCGAAGGCGCGCCGAACGCCGCGGACCTTGCGGCCGGGTCGCGGCGAGCAAGCGTCCGCACGCGCCAGGAATGCGTCCCCCGCCGCAGTGCTGTCACAGACCCTTCGGGGCGGGCCGCGCAGGTGGCCCGCGCGGTGTTCGGCGTCGCATGTCTCGACTTCCGTGCGCGGGTGATCGTCGGCGACATGGGTGAAGGCGGGATCGGTCATGGCCGCGTCACAGCGGCGGGCGGTGTTCAGGCCAGCCCAATGCCGTCTCGAGCGCCTGACCGATGCGCAGCACCATGTTGTCGTCGTGGCGCCGGCCGACGATCTGGACCGCCGTGGGCAGGCCGTTGCTGGTGAATCCCGAGGGCACGGAGAATGCCGGCACGTGGCTTGTGAAGTTGAAGAACTGCGACATGAAGTGGCCGTGATAGCGCCCCTCGTCGTCGGTCCAGTCGAAATCTGCCTCGGATTGGCTGTTGAGCGGTGCCGGACCGCCCTGGGTCGGGCAGAGCAGCGCGTCGTGGCGTGCGAGCACCGGCGCCAGCGCCTGCCAGGTCTTCGTGCGGGCGAACTCGAAACGCTTCACGTCCATGCCGCTGTAGTCCGCGCCGCGCTCGACCATGGCCGCGACCCGCGGCGTCACGCGGTCGGGATGGCGCCGGACAATATCACCCTGCAGCAGGGCAGCGAGAGAGCCGACATCGGCTTCACAGGCGTAGATCGCCTGGCGGTCGAAGACGAGATCGACCTCCTCGATGATCGCGCCACGCTCCGCGAGCGCGGCAGCAGCAGCGCGCAGGCGGTGTTCGACCTCGGCGTCGACGTGGAAGAAGCCGAAGTCGATGTTGAGCGCGATCTTCAGCCCCCGGACGTTCCCGGATGGTGGCACCGGCACGTCGAGACGCGGCGTCAGAGACTGGATGTCGGCATCGTCGGGCCCGTTGGCGACCGCGAGGAAGAGGGCCGCGTCGGCCACGGTGCGGGCGAGTGGCCCGAAGTGAAAGACGGTCGAGAACTGGGTCGGAAAGATGTCGAAGGGAATGCGCCCGAAACTCGGCTTGAGGCCCGTAATGCCGCAGCAGGCAGCGGGGTCGCGCACTGAGCCGCCGCCGTCTGAACCTTCGGCCAGCGGCACGCAGCCCGCCGCGACGGCTGCCGCCGAGCCGCCTGAGGAACCGCCCGGACTGCGCTCGAGCGACCAGGGGTTGCGGGTCTCGCCGTGAAGTTCATTCCGCGTGAAACCGGAGTAGGCGAACTCCGGCGTATTGGTCTTGCCGACCATGATCGCACCGGCCTCGAGCAGACGGCGGACGACCACGGCGTCGTGTTCGCCGACGTGGCCGGCGAAGGCGCGGGAGCCGAAGGTGGTGGGATAGCCCGCGGTCGGCGTCAGGTCCTTGATCGCGACCGGCACGCCGTGGAGCGGTCCACGCAGAATGCCGCGCCGCGCTTCGTCCTCGAGCACTCGCGCCCGTTCGAGCGCGCTCTCGGGAAAGACCGAGCAGAAGGCGTTGATCATCGGATTGATCTCGTCGATGCGGGCAAG
Organism: bacterium; assembly: GCA_028821455.1. Taxonomy (GTDB): domain Bacteria; phylum Pseudomonadota; class Alphaproteobacteria; order SP197; family SP197; genus SP197. The sequence goes on from JAPPGE010000004.1 coordinate 88,776, forward strand.
AGCGTTCGTCACCAGATCGACAGGCGAAAGCCTGCGGCGCGCAACGAGCCGGGCGAGGTCGAGTGCCGGGGTGAAGCAGAGATCCGGATCGCTCATGCCGCGCGGCTCGCGGCATGGATCGGGGAGAACAACCCATGATCGGCGAATCGCTGGGCGAGGGACGCCTGGGTCATGTCGTGAGGGCCCTCCGTCGCAAGGTGGCCGCAAGCGTAACAGGCCTCACGCGCCAGGGGAGACTACGCCTGCGCCAAGCAGGGCCCCAGTCGCGCCAGCCTCGTTCGGCAAGCTTGACCGCGTCGCCGGCAGCCGTGGTACCTATCACGAACGGCCTGGGAACAGACAATGGCGATCGTACGCTTCGGTGCGCCCTTCCGCAGAATCGAGGACGGCCGCTTCCTGACCGGCCGCGGCCGCTATGTCGCGGACATCGACGCGGCGCGCCAACTCCACATGGTCGTGCTGCGCTCGCCCCACGCCCATGCCAGGATTGCCTCGCTCGACACCGCGGCAGCGCGCATGGCACCCGAGGTGGTCGACGTGGTTTGCCGTGACGAGCTCCGCGCCGACGGACTGCGCGGCATGCCGACGATCGGCACCGTGATCAGCACGGACGGCAGGCCGCAGGTCCGGCCGCACTACCCCATCCTCGCCGGCGACAGGGTGCGCTTCGTTGGCCAGCCGGTCGCCGCGGTGGTGGCCGAGACGGTCGAGCAGGCGGCCGATGCGAGCGAGCTGATCGAGGTCGATTTCGAGCCTCTGCCTGCCGCTCCCGGGGCGGAGGCGGCACTCGGACCCGAAGGGCCGCAGCTTCATGACGAGGCGCCCAGCAACCTCTGCTTCGACTGGGAGACCGGCGACCGTGACGCGGTCGAGCGTGCGTTCGCGGGCGCGGCCGCCACGGTCGAGATCGAGATCGTCAACAACCGGATGGCGCCTGCACCCATAGAGCCGCGCGGCGCAGTGGGCGAGTACGACGCCGCGAGCAGGCGGATGACGCTGACGGCCTGCCATCAAGGTGTCCACTTCCTGCTCGACGACCTCGCCCATGTCCTGGGCATTGCCCCGGCGCGGCTGCGCATCCTGACGCCCGACATAGGCGGCGGTTTCGGCATGAAATACACGCCCTACCCCGAGCAGGCGCTGGTGCTCTGGCTGGCGCGCCGCACAGGGCGGCCGGTGCGCTGGATTTCCAGCCGCAGCGAGGCCTTCATCAGTGATGCCCAGGCACGCGACCACCGGACCCGCATCGCCCTGGCGCTCGATGGCGAGGGCCGCTTCCTGGCCCTGCGCAGCGACACGGTAGCCGACCTCGGAGCCTATCTGACGCAGCACGCCACACGGATTCCGACCAGCGGCGCCACCATCACCCTGCCGGGTCCCTACCTGTTGCCCGAGGTGCACGCGCGGGTGCGCGGAGCCTTCTCCAACAGCGTGCCGGTCGACGCCATGCGTGGCGCGGGCCAGCCCGAGGGAACCTATGCGCGCGAGCGCGTGATCGAGGCCGCGGCGCGCCGGCTCGGCGTGCCAGGCGATGAACTGCGCCGGCGAAACCTGGTGCCGCGCGAGGCAGCACGCGCCGAGGGAATGCTGTTGGGCCGTGCCCTGGTGCACTACCTGGAGGCGACAGGCCGCGGCGAAGTCGGCGACACGATCCGGCTGCGGGTGGAGCCCTCCGGGCACGTCACGCTGGTGGTCGGCAGCATCTCCAACGGCCAGGGCCACGAGACGGCCTATGCCCAGATGCTGTCGGCCGAACTCGGCGTGGCGCCCGGCGAGGTGCGCGTGGTGAGCGGCGACAGCGACGTCGTGGCGGCGGGCAGCGGCGGATCGAGCAGCTCGCACTTCCTGCAGGTGGCGGGACCGGGACTGCAGGTGGTCGCCGAACGGGTGCGCGACAAGCTGCGGCGCGTCGCGTCGCACCTGCTGGAAGCCGCCGAGGCCGACATCGAATTCAAGGTCGACGAGCAGCGACTGTGCGTCGCCGGAACGGACCGCTCGGTCACGTTCCGCGAGGCGGCGCGCGCGGCCCACGATGCCGCGAGCCTGCCCGCCGACATCGAGCCCGGGCTCGACGAGACCGCCTACTACCGCCAGAAAGGCGCGGCCTATCCCACGGGCTGCCATGTCTGCGAGATTGCGGTCGACCCCGACACCGGCATGGCGACGATCCGACGCTACGTCGTGGTCGACGACTTCGGCAACGTGCTCAATCCGCTGCTGGTCGAGGGCCAGGTTCACGGCGGGCTCGCGCAGGGCATCGGCCAGGCCCTTCTGGAACACTACGCCTACGATCCCGAGAGCGGCCAGCCAATGACCGGCAGCCTGCTCGACTACACCCTGCCGCGGGCCGACGACCTTCCCGCCTGGGACGTGACGCTGGAGGGCGTGCCCAACAGCAACAACGCCATGGGCGTGAAGGGCTGCGGCGAGGCGGGGACCATCGCCGCCCCGCCCGCCGTGATCAATGCGCTGCTCGACGCGCTCGCCGAACGTGGTGTCACGGCCATCGACATGGCGGCGACACCGCAACGTATCTGGCGCGCACTGCAGGACGCCGCCTTGAGGGAGGAGAGGACATGACCATCGAACGCGTCTCGCCTGGCGCAGAGTACGGCGCATTGTTCAGCGCGGCGACGGCGGCCGACCGTTTCGTCTTCGTCGGCGGCACCACCGCCTGGGACGGTCCCAGCGACGGCGACGTGGAGAACCAGACCCGTTTCATCCTCGGCAAGATCGACCGCTGCCTCGAGGCCTGCGGCACGTCGAAATCGTCGGTGCTGTTCGTCAACGTCTATCTCGCCGATATCGGAACCTGGGAGGACATGAACCGGGCCTGGCTGGCATGGATCGACCCCGCGGCGGTGCCGGCCCGGGTCAGCACCGAGGCCCGCTTGCTCGAGGGCCTCAAGGTCGAGATCACCTGCGTGGCGCTGCGTCCCCGACCATGACCGATGCGCCGTCGAGGTGATCGGTCCAGAAGGCCAGCGCGAGCAGCGGCTCGTTCTCCGTCTGCGTGGAGTGCGGCAGACCAGAACGGTGAAAGATGAAACTGCCGGGCGGGCGCGCCACCCAGTCCTCGTGGCCGCGCCGCCACCGGGCGGTACCGGCCACGACCCAGTAGACCTCGGGCGCCGGATGGGCGTGAGGCGGATAGAGCACCCCCGGCCCCTGAATCGTGAAGAATGCCGAGAGACGGCCCGTGACGACCGGACCGCGTGGCCCGACAAGCTCCGTGTAGGCATAAGCGGCGCGGAACGTGTCATAGCGTGAATCGCCGGCGAGTTCAGGATAGGCAGCGCCCCAGGCAAGCGCGTCGCGCGCCGCGAGCAACGCCCCTGTCACGGCGGCGGGATCGACCGCAGAGGGTTTCGGCAGGTCGTCGAGGTGTGCGCACGGCGGCTGGTCGCTTGGCACGGACAGGCGTCTTTCTGGCGAGTCCAAGACAACGGCCGCAGCGGCCTCAAGGTAGTCGCTGGCTTCGTCGCCGCGTGTTGCCCCCGCACGCCATGCAGCGACCACGGCCGCGATCAGGCGCTCGACGCGGGCCGCCGGGGATGAAGTCGCCGCGCCATCAGCGGTCATGATCGCCTCGCCGTTCAAGGGGGGGACATGGTGGCAGATCGGCGCGACGGCCGGCAAGGGAGAAGAGATCGTGTCGATGAGGCCCGTGTCGTCGCTGCCCGTGAAGATACGCCAGATCGAGCACTGCTGGATCCCGATGTCGGACGGCGTGCGGCTGGCCGCGCGCATCTGGCTGCCCGAAGATGCCGAGGCCAGACCGGTGCCGGCGATCCTGGAGTACATCCCCTACCGCAAGCGCGACGCGATCAGCGAGCGCGACGAGACCATCCATCCCTACTTCGCCGGCCACGGCTATGCAGCGGTGCGCATCGACATCCGGGGCTCGGGCGACTCCGAGGGGCTGCTGCTGGGCGAGTACCTGAAGCAGGACCACGACGACGCGCTCGAGGCGCTCGCCTGGATCGCCGCGCAACCCTGGTGCGACGGCAAGATCGGGATGATGGGGCTGAGCTGGGGCGGCTTCGAGGCGCTGCAGGTCGCCGCGCGCCGGCCGCCGGCGCTGAAGGCCGTGATCTCGGTGGGTTCGGTCGACGACCGCTACGCCGACGACATGCACTTCAAGGGCGGCTGCCTGCTGAACGACAACATGTACTGGCACTCGCTCTTCTTCTCGCTGCTGTCGCGGCCGCCCGACCCTATGATCGTGGGTCAGCAGCGCTGGCGCGAGATGTGGTTCGATCGCCTGGAGAATCTGATCAACCCCATCCAGGAATGGCTGCCGCACCAGCGGCGCGATGACTTCTGGCGCCACGGCTCGGTGTGCGAGAACTACGGCGCCATCCAGTGCCCTGTCTACCTGGTGGGCGGCTGGGCCGACAGCTACATCAACTCGGTGCCGAGCCTGCTTGCGAGGCTGCAGGTGCCGCGCAAGGGGCTGATCGGACCCTGGGGCCACCAGTACCCGCAGGACATGGCGCCACCTGGTCCCTGGTTCGGCTTTCTGCAGGAGGCCCTGCGCTGGTGGGACCACTGGCTCAGGGGCATCGACACCGGGATCATGAATGAGCCCATGTACCGCGCCTGGATGGCGGAGGCGATGCCTCCCGATCCTGGCCTGCCCGAGACCCGGGGCCGCTGGATCGCCGAGCCCTTATGGCCGCGTCCCGACGGCCATGTCCGGACCTGGCACCTCGCACCGGGGCGCCTCGCCGACAGGCCGGGGGACGACGCGGCGCTGACGCTGAGCTCGCCCCTTGATATCGGCACCGCGAGCGGCTGCCTCTGCCCCTACGGTCTGGGCTCGATCGGCCACGAACTGCAGACCGACCAGCGCGTTGACGACGGCAAGTCGCTGTGCTTCGACACGCCACCGCTTGGCGAACGCGTCGAATTCTTCGGCGCGCCGGTCGTGGAGCTGGATCTGTCGGTCGACCGGCCGGTGGCGCAAATCTCGGTCAGGCTCAACGACGTCGCGCCCGACGGCACCTCGACCCGGGTCACCTTCGGCCTGCTCAACCTGACCCATCGGGACGGGCACACCGATCCGCGGCCGATGGAGTCCGGCCGGCGTACCCGCATCCGGCTGGCGCTCGACAACATGGCCTACGCCTTCCTGCCCGGCCACCGCATGCGGCTTGCCGTCGCCACGGGCTACTGGCCGGTGGCGTGGCCGACACCCGAGAAAGCCATGCTCACGCTCCACACGGGCGAGAGCACCCTGGAGGTGCCGGTCCGCAAGCCGCGTCCCGAGGACGCCGGATTGCGCCCGTTCGAGGAGCCGGAGTCGTCGGAGCCGGAAGCGCGCACCATGCTGGTCGACGCGAGCCGGGCGCGCAGTGTGCACCACGACGTGGTGACCGGCATCACGACGCTTGAGGCGCACAAGCACCGCGGCTGGTTCCGCATCGAGAGCCATGGTCTTGAGATGAGCAGCGAGGGCACAGAGCGCTACAGCGTGCATCGAAGCGACACCTCGAGCGCAACCGGCGAGACCGAGCAGCTCGTACTGATCGGTCGTGGCGACTGGCGTCTGAGGTTGGAGACCAGGACGCTGATGACCTCGGACAAGGAGGCCTTCCACATCCATTCCGAGATCGAGGCATTCGAGGACGGGGAGAAGTCCTTCACCCGTTCCTGGGACGCCTCGGTGCCGCGCGACCTGGTGTGATGTTCTACGAGCCGGCACAGGGTCACGGCCTGGAGCAAGACCCCTTCAAGAGCCTGGTCGTACCCCGTCCGATCGGCTGGATCACCACGCTCGATTCCGAGGGGCGGGTGAACCTTGCGCCATACAGCTATTTCAACGCCGTGGCCGACGATCCGCCCGCCGTGATGTTCTCCTCGTCGGCAGGCGAAGCATCCGACCGCAAGAAGGACTCCTGGCGCAACGTCGAGGCGACGGGCGAGTTCGTCTTCAACCTCGCGACCTGGGAGCTGCGTGAGGAGGTCAACCAGACTTCCGACCACGTGCCCAGCGACGTCGACGAGGCGGCTCTGGCTGGCCTCGACATGATTCCGTCGCGGCTGGTCAAGCCCCCCAGGGTTGCACGGTCCCCCGTGCACCTGGAGTGCCGCTGGCTGAAGACGGTGATCGTGCCGCAGAACGACGGCTATGCACCCGGAGACACCGGACTGGTGCTGGGCGAGGTGGTCGGCGTGCACATCAGCGAGACGATCATGGCGAACGGGCGTGTCGATCTGTCGCGAATTCGCCCCATCGCACGGCTCGGCTATGCGCAGTATGCCGTGGTCGACAGCCTGTTCCGCATGGTCCCGCCCTGGGTGAAGGGCGATCCGGGCAAGGTGTGAAGAGCTGCCCATGGCCGACCCGGGGCAGATCGCCGAGCGCTTCGAGCGGGACGGGTTCGTGTTCCCGGTCCCTGTGCTTTCGCGCGAGGCGGCCGACGAGGCGCGCCACCGCTTCCTGAAGACGCGGCGGCAGGCCGAGCGCGACCCCCGCATCGCCGACTACCTCGACTACAAGGCCAACGTGGCCTACCGCTGGGTCGACCTGTTGGTGCACAGGCCCGCCCTGCTGGACGTCGTGGCGGCAGTGTTGGGACCGGACCTGCTGTTGTGGAGCTGCTCTTTCGTCTGCAAGGATCCGCGCTCGCCGGGCCGCTATTCCTGGCACCAGGACGCCACCTACTGGGGCATGACGCCTCCGGTGGGACTGACAGTCTGGCTGGCGCTGGGCGACGTGGGCCAGCACAACGGCGGCATGAGCTTCATCCCCGGCGCCCATGCGCGCGGCCAGCTTGCCCATACCAACACCTTCGCTGCCGACATCATGCTGCCGCGAGGCCAGCAGATCGACGAGCTGCCCGAGCCTGGGCGTGCGGTGGCACTCAAGCTCGCTTCGGGCGAGGCCTCGTTCCACGGCGTCTTCACGCCCCATGCCTCGGGCCCCAATGGCAGCGACGACTATCGCGTAGGCTGCGCCATGGTCTTCATACCGCCACACGTGAAGAACCTGACGTTGCGCGAATCCGCGATGCTGGTGCGCGGCACCGACCGCCACGGAAATTTCGAGCTCGAGCCGCGGCCCAGGGCCGACCTCGACGACGACGCGGTCGCGGCGCACGGCGCGGCCATGAGGCGCATGGCGACCTGGCAAAACGAACAGGAGCTCACGAAGCAGGCGTGAGGGAGGACGGCATGGAAGGCAAGTATCTGCAGGGACGCAGCGCCTGGATCACGGGTGGTGCCACCGGTATGGGACGAGCCTGCGCCCTGGCGCTTGCGGAGGCCGGTGCCGATGTCGCCATTGGCTCGCTGACGGCCAGGGTGCGCAACCCCGACGTCAGGGGTGAGGCCGCCTTGGTGCTGGACGACGGCGAGCTGGAAGCGACGGGCCGCGAGATCGAATCCCGGAACGTGAAGGCACTCGCCCTGCCGCTCAACGTCTGTTCGGACGAGTCCTGCGCCATGTTCTTCGAGGCCACGGTCAAGGCTTTCGGCAAGGTCGACATCCTGGTCAACGCGGCGGGCGGCTCGGCCCACCACCCGATGATCGACCATCCCGACGAACTCTGGCTGCGCACCCTCGACGTCAACCTCAACGGCCCCTACCGGACCACCAAGCTCTGCTTTCCGGGCATGGTTGAGCGGCGCTGGGGCCGTATCGTGAACCTGGCGACAACCGGCGCGCGGGTCGGACACGAAGGACATGCGGCGATGTGCTCGTCGAAGACCGGCCTGCTCGGCCTGACCCGCTGCGTCGCACTCGAGGGCGCGCGCCATGGCGTGACCTGCAACGCGATCAACCCGGGAAGCGTGAAGACGCCGCATGTCGTGCGTGTGGCGTTGCCCAACAAGATCGCGATGCTGGGCATCGACCGCTCTCTCGAGGACTACCTCGACGACACCATGAAGACGGTGCCGCAGAACCGCTGGATCGAAGCCGAGGAAATCGGCGCCTTCGCAGCCTTCCTGTGCAGCGAAGGCGCCCGCGGCATCACGGGCGAGGACATCCAGATCTCCGGCGGCGGACACTGGTAGGCGGCAGCGGCCCCGGTCGAACATCGCTTCGTCGGGTGCACCGACTACGAGAGGCTCGGCTGGCCTGGGCGCCTGAGCAAGACGCCGCGCCTGCTCGTCTGCAGGTTCGACGGCGACGACGCCTCGATCGGGGTGGGCCAGGGACCGTTCTGTCCAACCGGCACCGGACGCGCAGCCAGCTCACTGAGGAACCGATTGCACAGCACGCGAAGTACGTTGGACACTTCGTTGAACGAGAGAGCGACCTGGCAAGGCAGAAGGGCCCATGAAGGTATCGACGATTGGCTTCACGAGGAAATCCGCGCAGCGGTTCTTCGAACTTCTGCGCGAGTCAGGCGCCAAGCGCATCGTGGACGTGAGACTCCGCAACAATTCCCAGCTCGCCGGGTTCGCCAAGAAGGGTGACCTTGCCTGGTTTGCCCGCGAACTGTGCAACATCGAATACGTCCATGTGCCGCACCTCGCGCCCACGAAGGAGTTGTTGCTCGGCTATCGACAGGGACGAATCTCCTGGGACGCCTACGAAGAGCGGTTTGTCGACCTGATGAAGGCCCGCCGGATCGAATCCGTTCTGCCCAGGGACGTCGTGAACGATGGCTGTCTACTGTGCAGCGAAGACCAGCCGCACCATTGTCACCGACGGCTCGTCGCCGAGTATCTGAAGGAAAACTGGGGCGATCTGGAGATCGAGCACCTGGGTCTCAAGAAGGGTTCGCGCCGGACCGCCTGACCGTGTTGAGACAGTCCTTGTGCTGCGAGGAGGTGGTCGGCATCGTCGGGCTCAGCCTGTGGTCCCGACGGGCTCGATACAATCCGGTTTGCCCCGGTCGAAAGCGTAGAAGTCCTTCCAGGGGAGCAGTTTGCCCGTTCTCCGGCGCCGACTGTGGTCGCCGCCATGGACAACGAGGGTGGAGCGTCGAGGGGCTGAATTGACGGGGTGTTGTCGAACAAGGATTGCCGCCATGGAGCGCTGTTGTCTGTGGAGTTCGCCGGCCTGCTCGTGTATGCCCTTGGCATGAGCATCACGCAGGAACAGGCTCGGGAGATCAGCGAACAGCGGTCGCGTTCCGAAACGACGAGACGGGTGGTGTCGCCGGGGCTCGAGGCCCTGCTCTACCAGCCAATCGAGGTGCTCGATCACGGGTTCGTGCGCGTCATCGACTACCTGGGAGACGACAGCGCCATCGTCCAGGCGGCGCGGGTGTCCTACGGCACGGGCACACGGTCGGTGCGCGGCGATGCGGCGCTCATCGCCTACCTCATGCGCCACCGCCACACTACGCCCTTCGAGATGTGCGAGATCAAGTACCACGTCAAGCTGCCGGTGTTCGTGGCCCGCCAGTGGATTCGCCACCGCACGGCCAGCGTCAACGAGGTTTCGGCGCGGTACTCGATTCTCGACCGCGAGTTCCACATTCCCGCGCCCGGCAACCTGGCGCGCCAGTCGACGCAGAACCGGCAGGGCCGAAGCGACATTCTCGAGGGCGACGAGGCGGTGAGGGTGCTGGAGATTCTGAAGGACGACGCCAGCCGCGCCTACGGGCACTACGAAGAGTTGCTCGACGACGAAGGGCCCGGACTTGCCCGCGAACTGGCGCGCATCAACCTGCCGCTCGGCATCTACACCCAGTGGTACTGGAAGACCAATCTTCACAACCTGCTTCACTTCCTCGCCCTGCGGTCCGACCCCCATGCCCAGCACGAGATCAGGGTCTATGCCGAAGCGATGCTGGAAACGGTGAAGGCCTGGGTCCCGCTGGCCCACGAGGCCTTTGTCGACTGCCGGCTCGAGGGAGCGGAACTGACAGCGAAACAGCTGGCGGTGGTGCGCCGCATGCTGAAGGGCGACGCGGTGACCCAGGAAACAAGCGGGCTGTCGCGCCGGATGTGGGACGAATTGCAAGCCGTGCTGGAGGGCCGTCCCTGACAAACGGCGAGCCGGACCGGCCGTCTACTCGATGACGATACGTGGGCCTTCCGGGCGGGCTCCCGGCAGGCTTTCCAGAACCGCCGAGGCCACCTCCTGATAGGCGTTGGCAATGGCGCCTCCGGGTTCGGCGGCGACGATGGGAAGACCGCTGTCCGATGTCTCGCGAATCCTGATGTCGAGAGGAATCTCGCCCAGGAAGGGAACCCCCAGCCTGGCGGCCTCGTGCCTCGCACCGCCATGGGCGAAGACTTCCGTGCGGTGACCGCAGGCCGGACAGGCGAAGTAGCTCATGTTCTCGACGATGCCGAGAATGGGAACGTCCACCTTGCGGAACATGTTGAGTCCCTTGCGGGCGTCGATGAGCGACAGATCCTGCGGTGTGGAGACGATCACGGCGCCGGCGAGCGGCGTCCTCTGGGTGAGCGAAAGCTGGACGTCTCCGGTCCCTGGCGGCAGATCGACGATCATGATGTCGGCCTCGCCCCACGCCACCTGACGCAACATCTGTTCCAGGGCGCTCTGCACCATCGGGCCGCGCCACACCATGGGCTGGTCCTCGCCGATCAGGAGGCCGATCGACATCGTCGCGATGCCGTGGGCCAGCTTCGGATAGAGCAGTGTCCCGTCGGTCTCGGGCTTGCCGGTCAGTCCGAAGAGGCGGGGCGCCGAAGGACCGTAGATGTCGGCATCAAGGAAAACGACCTTGCGGCCCCCGGCGGCCAGGGCGAGCGCCAGGTTGGCCGCGGTCGTCGACTTGCCGACTCCGCCCTTGCCGCTGGCCACCGCCACGATGGCCTTGACGCCATCGATGCCTCCGGCGGGTTGCGCCGGCGCGGCCTGATCGCGGTGAGCGGTCATGACGACGCTGGACGAGAGCACGCCGGGCAGGGCGCGAATGGCGTCTTCAGCCGCCTTGCGCACCGGCTCGTACGTGTGGCCGCGGTCAGCCGGTACCTCCATGACAAACCCGACGTTGCCGTCCTTGACGACGAGATTGGAGACGAGACCCTCGTCGCTGATCGGTCGGCCGCTCCCGGGATCGATGATCTCGCGAAGGGCTGCCTCAACTGCCTCTTGCGTGACTCGCGCCATCGTTCGTCGTCCTTCCCGCGTTGCAGGCAACACGCAGGTGACATATAACGCGGGGACCCTTGGCAACAACCCATAAAGTGCGGAACCCGGCACACCAGGATCCGCCAGGAAGGCAACAGACCCATGTCCTGGAACGACGGTGGTGGAGGTGGATGGGGCGGCTCCGGCGGCGGCCCCTGGGGACGGCGTCCCTCGGGCGGCGGCGGCCGCGAATTCGAGGAACTCGTCCGCAACATGCAAAAGAAGGGCCGGCGATTCCTGCCCGGCGGGTTCGGCGGAATCAGGGGTATCCTGATCATCCTTGTCGTGCTCGTTGCCGTATGGCTGGCGAGCGGAATCTACCGCGTCGACACCAACGAGCAGGGTGTCGAGGTTGTCTTCGGGCGCTGGGTCAACACGACGACGCCCGGTCTCGACTACAACTGGCCGGCACCGGTCGGACAGGTTTTCACGCCGACGGTGACGGAGATCCAGCAGTTCACGATCGGCACGACGCCCAACCAGAGCCTGATGTTGACGGGTGACGAGAACATCATCGACGTCAAGTTCGTCGTGAAGTGGAAGATCGACGACGCCGGAAAGTTCCTGTTCAACATCTCCGATCCGGAGGGCACGACACGCAACGTGGCCGAGAGCGCCATGCGCCAGGCCATCGGTCGCACCCCCCTGGCGACGGCCCTTGCCGAAGGCCGGGCGGAAGTCGAACAGAAGACGCTGGAATTGATGCAGGCGATGCTTGATGAGTACGGTGCCGGAGTCGAGATTCGCCAGGTCGAGCTGCAGAGCGTCGATCCGCCGGCGGCGGTGATCGATGCCTTCCGCGATGTCCAGGCGGCCCGGGCGGACCAGGAACGCTCGATCAACGAGGCCCAGGCCTACCAGAACCAGATCGTGCCGGTCGCCCGCGGCGATGCGCAGCGCATGCTCCAGGAGGCGGAGGCCTACAAGGAACAGGTGATCAATACCGCCGAGGGCGATGCGGCCCGCTTCATGTCGGTCTACAACGAATACGTCCTGGCCGAGGACGTGACAGAACGACGCATCTACCTCGAGACCATGGAAACGGTGCTGCGGGACATGGAGAAGATCGTCATCGACACCGGGGCCATGGATGGCGGGGGAGTCGTACCCTACCTGCCGCTCGACCAGCTGCGGCGAAGCAGCGACCAGGAGGGCTGAGCCGTGAACATCAAGGTCATTCTCTCGGTCATCGGCCTCGCCGCTGTCCTGGTGGTCGGTTCCATGTCGGTGTTCACCGTCGCCGAATACGAGCAGGGAATCGTTGTCCAGTTCGGCGACCCCAAGCGGGTGGTGAGCGAGCCCGGTCTCAACTTCAAGCTCCCCTGGCAGGACGTCATCTACTACGAGAAGCGCATCATCCAGGTCGATGGAGAGCCCGAACAGGTGACCGCGTCGGACCAGAAGCGCCTGGTTGTCGACGCCTTTGCCCTCTACCGAATCACGGATCCGCTGAGGTTCAAGAACTCGGCGATCACCATCGACCGATTCGAAGGGTTCATGCTGAGAACGCTGACCGGCACGCTGCGCCAGCACATCGGTCGCGTGCCGCTGGTCGATGTCGTTTCCGGCGAGCGCGAGGCGTTGATGAGCGCCATCCAGAAGTCCCTGGTCAGGGAGACCGAGCAGTACGGCATCGAGGTGACGGACGTGCGCATCAAGCGCACCGACCTTCCCCAGGAAAACAGCCAGGCCATCTACCGGCGCATGCAGACCGAGCGCGAGCGCGAGGCAAGCGAGATCCGAGCCGAGGGCGAGGAGCAGTCATTGCGCATCCGCGCAGAGGCCGATCGGACCCGCACCGTGCTCTTGTCGGAAGCAAGGCGCGATTCCGAAATCCTGCGCGGTGAGGGAGACGGAGAAGTGGTGCGCATCTTTGCCGAAGCCTTCGGCCGGGATGTCGACTTCTTCACCTTCTATCGCACCATGCAGGCCTACCGCGAGGCGCTCAACGCCACGGACACCACGCTGGTGCTGTCTCCGGACGGAGACTTCCTGCGCTTCCTGACGAGTTTCGAGGGCCTCCAGATGAGCCCTCGTTCTGACACATTCGCCGAGTAAGTGGTGGAGTACCGCCTGACCGGGCGCCGATGACAGATCTGGCCGTGGCGCTTGCCATTGCCATGTTTCTCGAAGGTGTCGCCTGGGCGCTGTTCCCGGGCGCCATGAAGAGGGCCATGGTGCATGTTCTGGCCCAGCCCCTCTCCACGGTGCGAACGGTCGGTCTGCTGGTAGCCCTGGCCGGCGTGACAGCCGTATGGTTGCTGCGCGGCTGAATGCGAAGTCGATACAGAGGTCGTGACATGTCGATGAACCGGACCGGTTTCTTCCCTGTTCTTGTTCTGACTTTCCTTCTCGCCGGGTTCTCCGGCAACGAGGGCCATGCGCACGGGAGTGGCGAAGGTCATGCCGACCTGGCAGAGCGCCTGCTTCCCTCGGTGGTGTCGATCTTCACCGAAACCGAAGTCGCCGGAAGTGGCCGTTCAGGAACCAATCCCTATTCGGGAACGCCATTCGAGGAGTTCTTCGAGCGCTTCTTCAACCGGCAGAATCCTGACAGGGAGGACAGCGAGCCGCGTTCGGCCCCATGGGCCCTTGGATCCGGGTTCATCATCCACGAAGACGGCGACATCGTGACCAACGCCCATGTCATCGACAAGGCTTCGAAGATCCTCGTGCGCCTTGATGACGGAACCGAGTACGAAGCAGAAGTGGTGGCGACGGACTCCAAGACCGACATTGCCCTGCTCAGGGTCGAGGCAGACGGTGCGTTGCCGGCAGTGGCCTTTGGCGATTCGGACGTCGTGCGCATCGGCGATGTCGCCCTTGCCATCGGCAACCCCTTCGGATTCGGCAACTCCGTGACGGCCGGCGTCATCTCGGCGCGCCAGCGGGACATCAACGCAGGTCCCTATGATCAGTTCCTGCAGACGGACGCGCCCATCAACCGCGGCAATTCGGGCGGGCCTCTGTTCAATATCGACGGCGAGGTCATTGGCGTGAACACGCTCATCTATTCGCCGTCGGGTGGCTCGGTGGGCATCGGCTTTGCCGTTCCTTCCAATGTGGTGGCGCACGTTGTCTATCAGCTCAAGGAGTTTGGCAGGACACGCCGCGGCTGGCTCGGCGTGCGCATCCAGCCGGTAACCCCGGAAATCGCCGAGGGCCTCGGTCTCCCCGATGCGAGCGGCGCACTCGTGGCGAGTGTCACGCCTGACAGCCCCGCTGAAGCCGCCGGGTTTCAGATCGGCGACACCATCGTCCGCTTCAACGGCATTCCGATTGACGACATGCGCGAGTTGCCGCGCGCCGTGGTGCGCACGGAAGTGGGCCTTGAGGTCGAGGTCGTCGTCATCCGCGACGGCGAAGAACACGCCATTGACGTGGTGCTCGGAGAACTCGAGGCCTACGAAGCCAGCCTCGCCGACGCTACGGACCAGTCAGGTGACAGCGTCGAAGGCGTCGAAGATGTCCAGGAGGAGGTTCTGCTCGGGATGGAGATCCGCCCGGTCAACGCTGAACTGGCCCGCGAGTTCGGGCTTGATGACGATGCTACGGGTCTCGTTGTCACTCGGGTCGAGCCAGGTGGTCCGGCGAACCGTGGCGGTGTGCAGGCCGGCGACATCCTGCTCCATGTCGGGCGCGAGGCCGTGGAGTCCGTTCAGCAGGTGAGGGACCTCCTCGAGGCGGCCAAGGGAAGAGATGCCCAGTCGGTGGTCGTCCTCATCGAACGCGAGGGCGATCCCAGATACCTGGCCCTGGAAATCGGTGATTGACGTCCCTTCTGCGCTGACTGTGCGGGAAAGGGAGTGGATACCGGCCCGGTCATCCTCATAGGCGGGCCGACGGCGTCGGGCAAGTCTCGGCTTGCCATGCGCCTTGCCGAAGAGGTGGGTGGCGTCATCGTCAACGCCGACAGCATGCAGGTCTATGCCGACCTCGCTATACTGACGGCCCGGCCGACTCCTGAGGACGAGGCGCGCTGCCGGCATCGCCTCTTCGGTTTTCTCGATGCCGCCACACCCTGTTCGGCCGGGCTGTGGCACCGTCGCGCGCACGGCATCTGCCGGGAGATTTCCTCGTCCGGTCGGGTGCCGATCATTGTCGGCGGGACCGGTCTTTATCTCCGGACGTTCCGCGAGGGACTGGCGCCGATCCCGGACATTCCCGGGGACGTCCGCGACAGAATCCGCCAACGTCTGGCGAGAGAGGGACCTGAGGCGCTTCACGCCGATCTTGGCCGGATCGATCCCTCCCTGGCGGCGGTTCTTTCGCCCGCAGACAGCCAGCGCATCGCCCGGACCCACGAGGTCTACGAGGCAACGGGAACGCGGCTCTCGGAATGGATGACTCGATCCCGCGAAGGAGGATGGGAGGGAACACTGTGGCAGATCAGCCTGCTTCCGGACCGATCGCTCCTCTTCGAGCGCACGGTTGCCCGCTTTGACCGGATGATGGCGGCAGGCGCCCTCGAAGAAGCCGCGGCCTTTGCAGCACGCCGTCTCGATCCATCCCTGCCGGCCACGCGCTGCGTCGGACTTGCCAGTCTCACGGCCCATCTTGCCGGACGCCTCACTCTCGAAGAGGCGTGTGACGAGGCGAAGCGGGCAACGCGGCGCTACGCCCGCAGGCAGTTCACCTGGTTCCGCCATCAATCCGGGGACGCATCGCTCTTCTGTGGCTTCGGCGACGACGAAGGCGCCGGCGACATCATCGCCAGGGCCCGGTGCTACCTGTCAGCCTCGTCCACCCATGGACCGTGATCGCAATTCCGGAACGAGCATCCTGGCGGATCAGCAAACGAACGCATGATGCAAACCACATTCAGGCGGAAAACACCCGATACAATGCTCCATCCCCGATCATTGAATGCGGTTTATCCCGATGGTCATCGTCGGGGTGGACAGAAGCCGAAGGCAGTCATTCTGTCCTTTGCAGGAATTCCATTTCAACGATCCTTGGCTGATAACTTGCAAGAACTGGAATTGAAGCGTGAGCTTGCCGGCGCCGCACACATCGAAGGTGCCGACTTCACCAAGCGCGAGTTCGAAAAGGCAGTTACGGCCGATAGTTCCCATGAACAATTCGGCTGGTCGCAACGGAGCCTGGCGATCTCGTCAAGTGGCTCATGGGCCATCCGTTCACCCTCTGGGACATGGACAAGAACAGCATCGAGCAAGCAGCCGAAAAGGCCGCGGATTGGTCATGAGCAGAGCGCAACCTGCTGAGAGTTGCCTACGATGGCAGCGGGAATGAGATTGTCGTCATGTTCCCGCCCAAATGCCTGATGGCGAGGCGACGTAACCGGTCATTCCAGGACGGCCTTGAGGGGTTTGCCGAGCCGATCAACCTGTCGAGACAACGACGATGACGGGCGCGAAGCGAGACCTGTCCGCAGGCGGGCGCCGCACGTTACGCCTGATCGCCGAGGTGCAGGACCAGCAGGCCGACGAAGGGCCGAACCTCCGGTAAGGGTTCCAGAGGCGGCGGGCCGCCGTGAAGGCGCTCGTGATCAGCCAACTGCCGCTATGGTTGGTCCGCTGGAACCGGGAGTAGGGGTAGTCACCGTGAGCGAAGAGCGCAGGATCGACATACCCGGTCCGCACCAAATGCCGGGCGGAGGATGGTCGACTGACATCGACAAGAAAACAGGGCAGATGCGCGTGGTGGAATTCGATACCAGGGAAGAGGCGTCCTAATCGAATTCTGGCGGCGTTGCTACAACACTGTACGACCGCACGGCAGCCTCGAATACCGACCGCCGGCCCCGGGAAGGGTTGTCTTGCCGAGCTGGCCGCCTGGCTCCGCTGCGTCCCGCCGAACGGCCAGCTTGGCGGAGCAATCGTCAATGTGCTAGCGTACCAACCGGACCAGTCGCCGGGGCAGGTGACCAGGAAACGGAGACGCTTGTAATGCGCCTGTGGAGCAGACTTGTCCTCATTTCTCTAGTTGCTCTGACTGCCGCCACCGTCAACGCCGGCTCCTTCGCGCCCGTTCCGCGGGTCGTCGTCACGCTGGAGCGCGACTTTCTCGAGGGGTCCGGCTCACAGAACCTTCAGGAGCTTCTGGACACCGGGATCATCCGCTATCTGCTGACGGGCGGGCAGTCACTGCTCGTGCTGGTGAACGGCACGCCCTACTCCTCGACGGCAGGCGACCTCGACGCGCTACCGCTCGCCGCCATCGAGCGCATCGAGTTGCTGGGCGGCGAGAGCCTTGGCACGTTTGGCGGCAGTACCGTTCGCAATGCCCTCAATGTCGTGCTCAGGCAGGATTTGAACGGCGTGGCGGCGCGCGCGCTCGCGCGACAGCCGAGCCGCAAGGGCGGCGGTGGTCGGCAGGGCAACGTCTCGTGGGGCGGAAAAGTCGGCAAGGGGCACCTGAGCGTGACGGCGGACACCTTCAGCCGCCAGCATATCGCTTCCGCCGACCGGGGTTACAGCCGCGGGACATGGACGCCGGGCGGCTCGTTTGCCGACGCATCGAACATCAGCAGGGGCGGCAACACCGTGTTCATCGTGAAACGCGCCGCTGACAAGTCCATTACCGGTTTTCGATCTGTCGCGCTGGGCGATTGCGATCCGGCGGACGGCTATACCGGCCCACTGTCCGGCCCGCCCGGCCTGCCCGTGCCCGACACAGACCTGGGCTGCGGCTTCGACTACAGCAGCATCATGTGGGAGACGATCGAGGTCGATCAGCAGAATCTTCTTCTGAACGCCAGGCACCCGCTCGGCGACAGTGCGGAGATCGGTGTCGTGGCGAACCTTTCCCAGTTCGACACGGACTTTCTTTACGCACCGTCCGTGGGAACGTTCAGATTCGTTCCCGACGCGGGCCTGCTCGCGGCCATCAACCAGGACGCCGGCGAGACCGTCGCCGATGGCAATGACCTCTTCTACGCCAGTCACCGCTTCGTGGGCCACGGCAACCGGAACTGGCAGACGGAAAGCGAAGCCTACGACATCGCGGTAGGCGTCGAGGGCCGGCTTAACTCATGGCTCGGCTACGACACCGAGTTGAGCCTCTTCCGGCAGGATGCGACCGTAAGGGGCAATACCTTTGTTCACGAAGGCAAGATGGCGGCGGAGATTCTGGCGGGCCGCTACGACCTCAGGAGTCCGTTTTCCCAGGACGAGGCGCACCGGCAGGCGATTCTGGACACCAGCTTGCGCCACGAAACCGACGCCGGCGCCGAGTCCCAAAGGCTTCGCGCGGCGCTGGAGGGATCGGGCTTTCCGATCGGCTGGCGAAAGGCGGCATGGACCGTGGGCGTCGAGATGGACCGGGTGGAAGCGCATACATTCCTTCGGTTTGTCGATCGTGAAGGCGCGGCGTACGACGTTTCGGAGGTTCTGGGCTCAGGAGGCGTGAGCTACGCCGGGAGGCGCGAAGTTCTGGGTGCGTTCGCCGAAGCGCTCCTGCCGGTGGCGGAGCGGTTCGACCTGCGGTTCGCGGGCCGCGCGGACGAGTACGACGACGTGGGCACATTGCGCTCCTTGCGCGCCGGGGCCGAGTACCGGCCCGTCGAGGTGCTGACCGTACGGGGTTCCTGGAGCGAAGGGCAGCTTGCTCCAGGGTTTGCCACGCTCTACGGCACCGCGCTCCAGAGCTATCCCTATGTCGAGTGCGACCCCGGACCCGGCCCGGCGCCCCGCACATGCTCCGGGGCGAACGAACTCCAGGTCCAGCGCAATACGGAAGGGAACGCCGATCTGGATCCGGCGACCGCCGAGCGGCTTGCCGTGGAGGCCGCGTTCAAGAAAGCGCCCTACCGATTCAGCGTGGAGTTGTTTCGGGAGTCGCTTAGCGAGGCACCGGGAAACCAAACCGCCGATTGGGCGCTTCGCAACCTGCCGGAGTGCGCCGAGGGCGTGATGTCCGGTTGCGTCCGGTGGGCCGGCGCCGCCGTGATCCACGACAGGTTCGCCAATGTCGTCAATGCGAAGACCGAGGGCATCATGGCTCGGTTTGGCGCAAGCTTCGAAACGTCCTGGGGCGGGTATGGCGCTTACGGGACGTGGCGGCGGGAGACGGACACCGAACTTACCGTCGACGGCGTCCCGACGCGCGTCGTGCGTCCGAAGGACATGATGCGCGCCAGGCTTTCGGCGTGGCGCGGTGACGCGCGCGTCGTCTGGACGGTGAGTCACCGCTCGGGCTTCACGAACCAGCAAGGCACGGGCCGCTTCAGTTCCTGGACCGGCCATGATTTGAGGGTGGACTGGACGAACCCGGTGGGGCTTGACGGGGTCAGGATCACGGGCGGCATCTTCAACCTGACCGACGAGGGTTACACGGTCGACACCGCGAACCCGGCGAGCGTGGACGGCCCCACCGCAGCTGGATGGGGGCGGACGTTCTTCCTGGCGCTTGGCGCGGAGTTCTGAGCGCGGGATGGACGCTGGATCCGATCCTGAAGTTCTGATGAATTCCTTCTGTCATTCGGCGGTTTCGAGCGTGCGCAGATAAAGACGCTTTATGGTTGCGAGGATGTCGTCGGCGGACGTGGTCCAACGGAAGGGTCGCGGGTTGACGTTGACCGTGTCGGTGTAATCGCGGATGGGCCGTTCGAGTTGCCGGGTCAATCGACGGGCTCCGCGCCTGAGCTGTTTCTCGGCCAAGAGCGCGAAGAAGAAGCGCTCGACCTGGTTGAGCCAGGAGGCGCTGGTCGGCGTGAAGTGGACATGCCAGCGCTGATGTCGGGCCAGCCAACGCTGGACAGCGGCCGTCTTGTGGGTTGCGAAGTTGTCCATCACCGGATGGACATCGCGAGCGTCGGGAACCCGCACTTCGAGGGTACGCAGGAAGTTGAGGAACTCCCGGCTGCGGTGGCATGCAAAACACTGTCCGATGATCTCGCCGGTCGCGATGTTCAGGGCCGCGAACAGCGTGGTGGTGCCGTGGCGCGTGCCATCGTGGGTGCGCCGCTCGATCTGGCCCGGCCGCACATGGGCAGCAGCGGCTGGGAGCGATCCAGCGCCTGACTCTGGTTCGCATGCTCACTCTCATCGACGCATAGCACCAGCCGGTTGAGAAATGGCGCGTGCTGGACGAAGCGCATCGCAGAAGGAACCTTGCCGAGTACGAAGGGGCGATTGAAGTCAATGAAGCCTTGGTAGCGGCGGTGATTCGGGTGACCGAGGAACTGGCATCACGGACCGAGGCGGCAGGTGACGGCTCGGCGATGTAGAACCTGGGATTCGGCTGAGTCGGTGCCGTCTTTCCTGTGAGTGGGGGAACGGCTGTGGGGCCAGTGTTGTTGGCGAGGTGGTCTGGACCATCCGCGTCCGGAGCCCGCTTGAGGACCCCAGGGCCTGGCCGGAGGCGGTTTTCCATTGACCGCGGACGGTCATCCGCATAGGTTCCGGCACTTGCGACGCGGCGCCGGACGCGCGCGGGGACTTCCGTCAAGAGACATGTCAGCGCCGTTGGCGCCTGTTGCGGAGAGATACACTCGTGACCGACAAGCAGATGACAGGTTCAGAGATTCTCGTCAAGGTCCTCCAGGATCTCGGCGTAGATGTCATCTTCGGTTATCCGGGTGGCGCCGTGCTGCCGATCTATGATGCGCTGTGCCAGCAGAACAGCCTGCGGCACATCCTGGTGCGCCAGGAGGGCGCGGCGGTGCATGCCGCCGAAGGATATGCCCGCTCGACCGGCAAGGTCGGCGTCGTCCTGGTGACGTCCGGTCCGGGAGCGACGAACTGCGTGACCGGCCTTGCCGATGCCTTGATGGATTCGGTGCCCGTGGTCTGTCTCACGGGCCAGGTTCCCACGCACCTGATCGGCAACGATGCCTTCCAGGAGGCGGATACCCTCGGCATCACGCGGCCCTGTACAAAGCACAATTACCTCGTGAAGGATGTCGATGATCTCGCGCGTGTCGTCAGGGAGGCGTTCCTGGTTGCCGCCAGCGGTCGGCCCGGTCCGGTGGTGGTGGACCTGCCCAAGGACGTGGTGACGGCCTCCACCGCCTATGCGCGGCCGTCGGCGCCGATTCAGCATCCAAGCTACAGTCCCCGCCTCAAGGGGGACCACGATCGGATTTCCGAGGCTGTCGATCTGCTGGCGGGCGCCAGGCAGCCCCTGATCTATGCCGGAGGCGGCGTCGTCAATTCCGGCCCTGCGGCGTCGCAGCTGTTGACCAATCTCGTCAACATGACCGGCATCCCTACCACGCTCACTCTCATGGGGCTGGGCGCCTTGCCGGCGTCCAACAGGAACTTCATCGGCATGGTCGGCATGCACGGGTCGCTGGAAGCCAACATGTGCATGCACGACTGCGATGTCATGCTGTGCGTTGGCGCACGGTTCGATGATCGCGTGACGGGCCGGACCGATGCGTTCTCTCCCGAATCACGCAAGATCCACATCGATATCGACGCCTCGTCGATCAACAAGAACATCCATGTCGATGTGCCCATCATCGGCGACTGCGGCTACGTGCTCGAACACTTCATCAAGCTCTGGAAGTCGCGTCAGGCGCGCTGTGACGGTGACGCTCTTGACCGGTGGTGGACGCAGATCGACGGGTGGCGCCAGCGCAAGTCATTCAGCTACAAGCGCTCCGACACCCTGATCAAGCCGCAGCACGCCCTCGAGGTTCTCAACAGGCGCATCTCAGGCAGGGACGATGTCTACATCACCACCGAAGTCGGCCAGCACCAGATGTGGGCGGCCCAGTTCCTGCACTTCGAGAAGCCGAATCACTGGATGACCTCGGGCGGACTCGGCACCATGGGCTACGGGCTGCCGGCGGCGCTCGGCGTCCAGATTGCCCACCCCGACGCGCTTGTCATCGACGTGGCGGGCGAGGCGTCAGTCCTCATGAACATGCAGGAGATGTCGACGCTTGCGCAGTACCGCCTGCCGGTCAAGGCGTTCATTCTCAACAACAGATGGATGGGAATGGTGCGCCAGTGGCAGGAATTCTTCTTTGGCGGACGCTATTCCGAGAGCTACATGGATTCCCTGCCGGACTTCGTGAAACTCGCCGAGGCCTATGGTGCTGTCGGGCTGCGGGCCTCCACGCCAGACGAACTCGACGATGTCGTCGACGAGATGATCGCCACGCCCAGCGCGGTGATCGCCGATATCGTCGTCGACCCCGACGAGAACGTCTATCCGATGATCCCGGCCGGCGCCGCCCACAATCAGGTCACCATGAGTCCCGATGAGGAAGTGGTGCTCGATCAGGTCCACAAGGAAGAGGGCATGGTCCTGGTCTAGGATCCGAACGCATGCCTGCCGCCGAGAAGAAGACCGTTTCCGCAAGGAAAGCGACGATTGCCGTCCTGGTCGACAATGAACCGGGCGTGCTGGCGCGCGTCGTCGGGCTCTTTTCCGGGCGTGGCTACAACATCGATTCGCTGACCGTCAACGAGGTCGACGAGGCCGCCGGGCTGTCGCGCATCACCATCGTCACCTACGGAACCGAAATGGTGATTGCCCAGATCATGGCGCAGCTGCAGCGCATCGTGCCGGTGCACAGGGTCTGCGATCTCGTGACGCAAGGCCTGCACGTCGAACGCGAGCTGGCTCTCGTGAAGGTGGCGAGCAGCGGCGACAAGCGGGTCGAAGCCCTGCGGATCGCCGACATCTTTCGCGCCAGGGTTGTCGACAGCACCATCGGATCGTTCGTGTTCGAGATCACCGGATCGCTCGACAAGATCTCGGCCTTTGTCGATCTCATGCGCCCGCTGGGGCTGGTCGACGTCTCCCGCACCGGCGTCGCTGCCATTTCCCGCGGTCCCGATCCGATCTGATTTCACCACCTGTCCGGAGCATTGCCATGCGCGTCTATTACGATCACGACGCTGATCTCAACCTCATCAAGGCCAGCAAGGTCGCGATCATTGGCTATGGAAGCCAGGGGCACGCCCATGCGCTGAATCTGAGGGACAGTGGTGTGAAGGATCTGGCGATCGGGTTGAGACCGGGTTCGGCAAGCGCGCCCAAGGCCGAGGCCGAGGGTCTCCGGGTCATGGACAGCGCCGAGGCAGCCAGGTGGGCCGACTTTGTCATGGTTGTCACTCCCGACGAGGGACAGAGACGCCTCTACAACGAGGATCTTGCCCCCAACCTTCGCGAGGGCGCGACCCTTGCCTTTGCCCATGGACTCAACATTCACTTCAATCTCATCGAGCCCCGTGCCGATCTCAACGTGATCATGGTGGCGCCCAAGGGGCCCGGGCACACGGTGCGTGGCGAGTTTGCACGGGGAGCGGGCGTCCCCTGCCTGCTGGCTGTGGCCCAGGATCCTGGCAGCCTTTCCCACGAGACCGGCCTGAGCTATGCCTGCGCCATCGGTGGCGGGAGGGCAGGCGTCATCGAAACCACGTTCCGGGAGGAATGCGAGACCGATCTCTTCGGCGAACAGGTGGTGTTGTGCGGTGGCCTGACGGCGCTCATCATGGCCGCCTACGAGACCCTGATCGATGCCGGCTACGCCCCCGAAATGGCCTATTTCGAGACGCTCCACGAGGTGAAACTCATCGTCGATCTGATCTACGAGGGCGGTATCGCAAACATGCGCTATTCGGTGTCCAACACGGCGGAGTACGGCGACTACACCCGCGGGCCCCGCGTCATCGATGACGAGACGAGGCTGAGGATGAAGACGATCCTCGGGGAGATCCAGTCGGGACGCTTCGCCAGGGACTGGATGCTGGAGAACGAGGTCGGGCAGACCAGCTTCAAGGCGATGCGCCGCCGCGCCGCCGAACATCCCATCGAGGAAGTCGGCGAGAAGCTGCGTGCCATGATGCCGTGGATCTCCGAGGATCGCCTCGTGGACAAGTCACGAAACTGACACGCTTTCATGCGATTGCATTCGAATGTGCGGGGCAATCATGATATGAAGGCGAATCCGGTTGATCTACCGGAGTTGAGCAGGGGTCTGTGCCTCGCTGGCATCCGGGAAACGCCATGCAAGGGCATGTGATTACGGGAGTTTGCAGACCGCGATGATCAGTCGACTGTTGTCTTCCGGTATGGCGATCGATCTTGGGACGGCCAATACCCTGGTCTATGTGAAGGGCGAGGGAGTTGCGCTCAACGAACCGTCCGTGGTCGCGATCAACAAGAACCACTCCAAGGTGCGCGTGCTCGCCGTCGGTGTGGAGGCCAAGAGAATGGTCGGCCGCACTCCGGCGCACATCGAAGCCATTCATCCCTTGCGCGACGGCGTGATCGCGGACTTCGAGATCGCCGAGGAGATGATCAAGTACTTCATCCGCAAGGTGAACCGGCGCATCTTCTTTTCCAGGCCCGAGGTCATCATCTGTGTGCCATCGGGATCGACGCCGGTCGAGAGGCGCGCCATCGAGGAGGCCGGTCTGCGTGCCGGCGCGCGCAAGGTCGGTCTCATCGAGGAACCGATGGCGGCGGCGATCGGTGCCGGCCTGCCGGTCACTGAGCCAAGCGGATCCCTGGTTGTCGATGTCGGCGGCGGCACCACCGAGGTCGGTGTCCTGTCGCTTGGCGGTATCGTCTATTCCAGGTCCCTGAGGGTCGGCGGGCACCATATGGACGAGGCAACCATCCGCCACATCCGCAACACCTTCAATCTTCTGATTGGCGAGTCGAGCGCCGAGAATCTCAAGCAGACCGTTGGCTCTGCCGCTCTGCCGGAGGATGGAGACGGGCCGACGATTGCCATCAAGGGACGCGATCTTCTCAACGGTGTGCCCAAGGAAATCGTCATCAGCCAGCGCCAGGTCGCCGAAGGACTCATCGAGCCCGTCGGTCAGATCGTCGAGATGGTGAAGACGACACTCGAACAGACGGCGCCTGAGCTCGCCGCGGATATCGTCGACACGGGAATATTCCTGACCGGCGGTGGCGCCATGCTCCACAGGCTCGACGAGGTCCTGCGCAAGGCGACCGGGCTTCCGGTGACCATCGCCGACGATCCGCTGACATGCGTCGTTCAGGGGACCGGCAGGGTGCTGGAGGAGCCCAGGACGCTCAAGCAGGTCCTGGACGGACATCCGGGATGACGGTCATTCCGCAGTGAGGGGTTGTGACTGAAGCATGCTGAAGCTTGTCCTGCTCACCCGCCAGACTACCCAACGCTTCGCACTGCCCTTTTTCGTCGTCGCTGCCCTCGCCTTCATTCTCATGAGCCGCACGGACAATCCCTGGGTCATCGACGCCCGAACGCGCACCCTTGATGTGCTGGCCCCCGTCATCGATGTGGCCTCCCGTCCGGTGTCGGCGGTCAATGCGGCGGTGGACTCGGTCAACAGCTGGCTCGCCGTTGCGGCCGAGAACGAAAACCTGCGCCGCGAAAATGCGCGCCTGATGCACTGGCAGGCGGCGGCCCGCCAGCTGCTGGCCGAGAATCGCGAGTTCCGAGAACTCCTCTCCAGCGTCGCCGAGCCTCGCGCGGCCTTTGTCACGGCGCGGATCATCGGCCATTCAAGCGGAACGTTTGTCAGGACGGCAGTTCTCAATGCCGGAAGCCGTGAAGGTGTCAGGGTGGGTCAGGCGGTGGTCGCGACCCATGGCCTCGTGGGCAGGATCACGGAGACGGCGCGGCACAGCAGCAGGGTTCTGCTGCTGACCGATCTCAACAGCCGAATTCCCGTTGTCTTCGAATCGAATCGCAGGCCGGCCATCGTCAGTGGTGACAATTCGCGTGTCCTGTCGCTGTTGTTCACCGAGTTGGCCGGCACCATCGATTCCGGCGAACGACTCGTGACGTCGGGCGAGGGGGGAATGCTGCCCCCCGGGATTCCGGTAGGAATTGTCACCGGTTCACAAGGCGGCCTTCCCCGGGTGACGCCCTTCGTTGATCCTGCCCGCATCGAGCACGTGCGCGTACTCGACTACACGCTGCCCGGTCTCATGCAGACGACGCGCGAGGCCGGAATGCTGGAACCGCTGTGGTGATCGAGGACTGGGGCGCAAGTCTGAAGCGCCGGGCGGTATCGTTCCTGCCCCTGGTGTCGGGCGTTGCTCTCGTGCTCGTGACGGCGACGCCACTCTATTTCGGCCATGTCGGCGATGTCGCCCCGCGCTTCGGAGTGACTGCCGTCATTTTCTGGACCATCTACCGCCCCGATCTCTTTGGCTACGCCTCCGCCTTCTTTCTCGGCATCGTTGCGGATCTCATGACCGGGCTGCCGCTCGGCATCACGGCTCTCGTCCTCGTCATGGTCCGCTATGGTGTCTTCACGCGACGCCGTTACTTCCTGCGCAAGTCCTTCCACATCGTCTGGGCCGAGTATGCGCTCGTGGTCATCGCTGCGGTGGTCATTGACTGGATGCTGGCGGCTCTCTACCTGTGGTCCTATCCCGGACTGCTGGTCCATGTGTTCCAGGTCCTGCTGACAGTGGCCCTGTTCCCGGGGGTCTACTGGCTCCTTGCGCGGTGTCAGGATCTGGTATCCGTTGCCGGGCGGGAGGCTGCCGGCTCGGGCTGACATGCGTGAGGACTTCGAGCAACGAACCCTGGTGAACCGGCGCTCGTTCGTCCTCTTCGGTGTGAAGGGACTCCTGGTGGCCGCGGTGGCCGGGCGTCTTTATGAGTTCCAGGTTGTCGATGCGGCGCGCTACCAGCGTCTTTCCAATGACAACCGAATCAGCATCCGCCTGCTGCCGCCCCGCCGCGGACTGATTGTCGACCGGTTTGGCAAGGGCCTGGCGGTCAACCGGCCCACCTATCAGCTGATCATGACTCCCGAGCAGACCGGCGACGTCGAGACAACTCTCGAGCGTATTGCCGCTCTCATCGATCTTGATGCAGGCACCATCGCGAAGGTGTTGCGCAAGACTGAAATCCAGGAGGGATTCATCCCCGTCACCGTGCGCCAGAACCTGTCCTGGCAGGAGGTGGCGCGCATCGAGGTGAACCTGCCGGTACTGCCGGGCATCGTCATCGAGACGGTCCCGCATCGCCACTATCCCTTTGCCGGCCTCGTGGCCCACGTTTCAGGTTATGTCGGCGAAGTGTCGCAATCCGAACTCGAGGGCGACAAGGTGCTGCGATTCCCCGGTTTCCGCACGGGCAAGACGGGAATAGAGAAGGTCTACGAGCATCAGTTGCGGGGAACGCCGGGCACGCGCCAGGTCGAGGTCAATGCCGTAGGGCGCGTCATTCGGGAGATCGAACGCCGCGAGGACGATCCGGGTTCGGACATCCGCCTCACGATCGACATGGCGCTCCAGGAGTTCGCCGTGCGCAGAATGGAGAACCAGACGGGGTCCGTGGTCGTTCTCGATGCCCTCAACGGCGATGTGCTTACGCTGGCGTCGGTCCCGAGTTTTGATCCCAATGTGTTCAACTTCGGACTGACCGGGGATGCCTGGCAGGCTCTGCTCAACGACCCCCGTTCGCCCTTGCTCAACAAACCCGTTGCCGGCCAGTATCCTCCGGCCTCGACGTTCAAGATGATGGTGGCGCTGGCGGCACTGGAAGCCGGAGCCGTGACCCCTGAGACGAAAATCCACTGTCCCGGCAGCTTCACCCTGGGCGACCGGACTTTCCGATGCTGGCGGCATTGGGGCCATGGTGAGGTCAGTCTGGTCGATGCCCTGAAGGCGTCGTGCGACGTGTATTTCTACGAGGTGGCCCATCTCGTCGGTGTGGACCGGATCGCCGCCATGGCCAGGCGTTTCGGCTTTGGCGAAACGACGGGGATCGAGCTCACCGGGGAACGGGCCGGGCTGGTTCCCACCGCGGCCTGGAAACGGGCCGTCTATGGTGAGCCGTGGTACGGCGGCGACACGATCAATGTTGGAATCGGGCAGGGCGATGTCCTCACCACACCCCTCCAGCTCGCGGTCATGACGGCGCGTCTCGTCAACGGGCAGTTTCGCGTGGTGCCGCGCCTGGTGCGTCACCCCACCGGGGCTGAGGTGCCCGGGTTCGAATCTCTTGATGTCGACGCGGCCCACTTGCAGTCCGTGCGACGGGGCATGGTCGAGGTGGTGAACAACGCCGACGGAGGAACGGCCTACAGCGCTCGGATCCAGGACGAGGGTATGGAGATGGCTGGCAAGACCGGTACCTCCCAGGTGCGGCGTCTCAGGAAGGAAGAAAGGGAAGGGCGGTTGAGCGAGGAGGACATACCCTGGGCTGAACGGGACCACGGCCTCTTCGTCGGCTATGCCCCGCTTGACGAACCTCGTTACGTCGCCGCCGCGATCGTCGATCACGGGGGAGCCGGGTCCGGCTCTGCGGCGCCGGTGGTGCGTGACGTGTTGCGTGAGGCACAGAGGCGGCAGTCGATCCGCTGGAATACCGGCGACGAGGCGGAAGGATCCGCGTGATGGTGGCGCTGACCTCCAGTCCCCTTGCCACCGGCACCCGTCTCATTGGCGGCAAGCTCGTCAACATGGCCTGGGGTCTGCTCTTCCTGCTGGTTCTGGTCGCCGGCTTCGGGTTCCTGATGCTCTACTCGGCGGCAGGGGGTGACTGGAGGCCATGGGCACTGCCCCAAATCATGCGTTTCGGCGCAGGTGTTGTTCTCTTTCTTGTCATCGCCATGATCAACATCCGTCACGTGCATCGCTGGGCCTACGTGATCTACGCCGGAGCGCTGGCCCTGCTTCTTGCCATGGAGATACCGGGAGTCAGCGGCGTCGGCGTGCATCGCTGGATCCAGGTCACGCTCGGTGGCATGAAGTTCCAGTTCCAGCCATCGGAACTCATGAAGTTTGCCGTCATCCTGGCGCTCGCCCGCTACTATCACAGCCTGGCGCTCAACGTTGCCCGGCGCTGGACCAGTCTGCCGGTTCCGCTGATCCTCATCCTCTTGCCCTCTGTCCTGGTGGTCCGCCAGCCGGACCTCGGGACCGGTCTCCTGATGGTCGCCGGCGGCATCCTGCTGATGTTCCTTGCCGGTGTCCGCAAGCGCTGGTTCATCGCCGGATTTTCGGCCGTGCTGGGTATGGCGCCGGTGGTCTGGTATGTCCTCCTGCCCTATCAGAGGGACCGTGTGCTGACGTTCCTCAATCCGAATCTCGATCCCCTGGGCGCGGGTTACCACATCCAGCAGTCGAAGATCGCTCTCGGT
This sequence comes from bacterium, assembly GCA_028821455.1. GTDB lineage: Bacteria > Pseudomonadota > Alphaproteobacteria > SP197 > SP197 > SP197. Next base: position 117,864 of record JAPPGE010000004.1, read on the forward strand.
TCGGGGGCCGTGTGGGGCAAGGGACTGTTCAACGGAACCCAGAGCCAGCTGAACTTCCTGCCCGAAAAGCACACCGATTTCATCTTCACCATGCTCGCCGAGGAGTTGGGGCTCATCGGTGCTCTCGGTCTCATCCTCCTCTACTGCTTCATCGTGCTCTACGGCGTCAGTGTCGCTTCGAGAAGCGGCAGCCAGTTCGGCAGATTGCTGGCGCTTGGAATTGTGTCGACCTTCTTTCTCTACGTCTTCTCCAACATCGCCATGGTGACCGGACTGATTCCCGTCGTCGGCCTGCCGCTGCCCCTGATGTCGTTTGGCGGCACGGCGATGTTGACCCTGATGATGGCCTTCGGACTTCTCGCCAGCGTCCACGTGCATCGCGACACGGAAGTCCCCCGCCACACCCCAGGCCTCATCTGAGGACTCTGAACCCCGGAGACGCACGTAGTCGAGGAGGTGGCCGCAGCCAGCTTCCCGCGCATGCGACCAACGGGGCTGGCGGCACGATCATCCGATCGGACGGGGGCACTTGCCCGGCCCATCCCTTGCGGGGACCAACACGGCACCTTCCGAAGCGACATCCTTGCCACGAAGTCCATGAACTCCGGGACGAGGCCCTGCGGTCTTTGCGTGTCAATGCCGACTGAAAATTGCACACTTTCGCCGATCGAAAATCTCTCACTGTGGCTGGGTCGAGCTGCGGGTCCGGGCTCTCTGGCTTCGCGCTGGATGCCGCTTGTTGCCTCGGCGTCCAGTTGGGTGAGCTGATTGCGGCTCGACTGACCGATCAGGTTGATCGTGCCGAAGTGCAGGATTCCCCAAGCTGTCCAACAAGGGGCTTTCTCTCGCACATCGCTTTGCGGCCACAAACAGCTATGATTCCCAGGCCAAGCGGACTTTGAGAGCATTCAAGTGTGTCCAGGGAAGGAGCCCGTTGTGTTGGAGCATGCCGACGACAATGCCAGGGGCAATGCCCTGTTCCTCGGCGAACGCCCTGACGACACGCGCGCTACGTGGTGACGTAGCGGCAAACTGTTGCCACGCGCTCCGGGAAACCAGCGTGTTGGATGCCCACTCATTGGCCTCTGCTTCAAGTCCGGCTCCGTTTGCGCTGGTTTCGTCGACAAAAATCCCTCTTTTGCTGTGAAGCAGAACGTGCGCCGCTTCATGGAAGAAGCTGAACCACAGATGGTCATCAGTCTTATGTCGGGCAGTCAGCTGGATGACAGCCTTCCTGGGGGATAGCCACCAGGCTGCACCGCTGAGCGCCGTCCTTGGCAATGGTTGCACCAGCGCCAGCGCAACGCCTGCCTCATTGCACAGTGTCGTGGTCTGCTGCAAAGCCTCACCGATCTCCTCACGTGTCAGGCCGCGGATAGTCCGAATCGCGTGCCTGAATCGACTCTCGTGGTAGTCCGCGCACTCCTGCCGTTCGGCCTCGATTTCACCGAGTCGGAGCCAGGTGGCCAGTGCGGCCTCATTGCTCTTGAAGGTCGGGGAGTGGCGATAGGCAACATTGGCGAAACCGTAGCGAGCATTCCAGGCACCCACCGAACCCACGCGGAAGAACGCAAGCAACTTCGATACGGCGTCGACATCAGATTCTGGACGCTGAAAGCAGCCTCGCTTCACCAAGTCCCGGACGGGGAAGGCCTTGACCCACTCTGCAAAGGCAACGGCTTCACCGGCTTCGGTCTCCCGAGCCCGGTGAAGCCGATAGTCGGCCTCGATCCCGAGCCAGAGGCTGGCATCGACGCCAAGTACCTTTTCAAACTGCAATGCGGTTCCCGGCTCGAGCGGTGCCTTGCCCGAGATAATCTCGCTGATCAGCTTCGGCGAGCGCCCACATCGACGTGCGAATTCTGCATGTGACATCCCCTCGACCTCGAGACGTTCCTCGAGGACCCACCCGGGCGGGACCGAATAGTCGGGGCTGTATTGGTTGGCTGCTGTCGCCATCTGTCCATCCTCCGTCAATGATAGTCGATCACGTCGAGAATCGTGATTGCTGTCACCTGTTCCGTGCTTATTCCGCCATCTTCCTTACGCGGAACTGTCTCGTGGTTGGCCCTAAACTGAAGTTCGAAGCCTGATACGGGCCCAGTGTGCTGTTTTGCAAGAGGTT
>JAPPGE010000042.1 GCA_028821455.1 bacterium
GCTCAATCTCATCCGTGCCGCTGCATGAAAAATCCAAAAGCGATTGCCCTGGTCTGCAGCGCCGTGGAGTTGCGATGACAGGGCCCGGTTGCTATCGTTGTGATTCATGCTGCACGACGGAGTTGACCATGGCGATGATGGTGGCCGAGGCACGTGAACGTCCGCGCATACTGCTTCCCGGCATCAGGAGACTGCCGCCAGGTGTTGAACGCTACGTGGTGCCGGCCGCCGGCTCCGTGTTGGTCACGGTCCTTGCCGGTGACACCCTGAGGATTGTCAACACCGAAGGTGGCCAGACTTGTGAAATCGTCGCGTTCGACAACGCGGCTCGACAGGTTCCCGGCATTCTCGGCCGTCCCGATTCCGGTCCGGCTGCCGGTCTCGCGGCCATGTTGACCGGCGGCGGCGAGGCGGCCCGTTCACTGCTCGACACGCTCGCACGCAAGGGCTGGACCTCACGCTTCGATCACGCGGTGCGACTCTTCGGCCCCGGGACACATGCCGGGGCGAATGAGGACATCGCCGTGGAAGAGGACGGATTCATCATCGTCGCCGCGCCCGGGGAACCCATGGAGGTCTCGGCGCAGTGGCCGCCGACGCCTCTCGAACTTTTCGTCCACCGCAAGGATGCCGCCGTGGCGGCGGAGCGGAACCTGCCCGATCCCCTTGCCGAGCCGCGTGACGAATTTCGTATTGGGCCCGGCACCGCCCGGGCCTACGAGGTGAAGGAGGGCGAATACATCCAGGTCCTCGATGTCGAGGGACGCCAGTGTTCCGATTTCCAGACCCTGTCACTTGCCGCGCTCGACCGGGGACTGGAACGTGATATCGATCCGACCGCCACCCGTGTTCTCAATGGCGCCGCCTATCCTGCTCCGGGCCTCTTCTCCAAGCTCTTCGATGCCGACCTCCAGCCCTCGATCGAGATCATCCAGGACACGGTGGGCCGTCACGACAGCTTCAATTTCGCCTGCACGGCGAAGTACTACGACGACGTCGGCTATCCCGGCCACGCGAACTGCACCGACAACATGAACGGCGCGCTCAAGCCTTACGACGTGCGCCCGCGCAGCGGCTGGCAGGCGATGAACTTCTTCTACAACTCGCTGGTCGACGACAACTATCAGATCTATCTCGACGAGCCGTGGTCACGCCCCGGCGACTACGTGCTGTGCCGCGCCCTTCAGGACGTCGTGTGCGTGAACACCTCGTGTCCGGATGCAATCAGCGCCGCCAACGGGTGGAATCCCACGGATATCCTCGTCCGCATCTATCCCGGGGACAATCTCTTCAGGAAAGCGATCGCCAACAGACCCATGCCCGATTCCGACCCCCAGATGACCCGCGATACAGGGTTCCATGGACGCACGGCAGCGCGGACTCGCAACTTCACCGAGTACAACGGCTTCTGGCTGCCCACCCACTACACCAACCATGGCGCGATCGACGAGTACTGGGCCTGCCGGGAACGTGTCACCGCCATGGATCTTTCTCCCTTGCGCAAGTTCGAGGTCACCGGACCCGATGCCGGTGAACTCATGCAGAGAACCCTGACACGCAATGTCAGGCGTATGGCTGATCACCATGTCGTCTACTCGGCGATGTGCTACGAACACGGCGGCATGATTGACGACGGGACACTGTTCCGCCTGTCGGAGACCGGCTATCGCTGGATCGGCGGCACGGACTTCGGCGGCGAATGGCTGCGTGCCAGGGCGAAGGAGTGGGGTTTGCGGGCGCTGGTGCGCAGCTCCACCGATCAGTTGCACAATCTTGCCATCCAGGGACCGCGCAGCCGCGATCTTCTGGGCGACATCATCTGGACGGCGCCGGCAAACCCGCGTGTCGACGAGATCAACTGGTTCAGGTTCACCGTCGGCCGCATCGGTGACCACAACGGTGTGCCCGTGGTCGTGTCACGGACTGGATACACCGGTGAGTTGGGTTACGAGGTGTGGTGCCATCCCCGGCATGCCGAAGAGGTCTGGGATGCCGTGTTCGAGGCCGGTGAGCCCCACGGCATCGTGCCCCTGGGTCTCGATGGCCTCGATCTCCTACGCATCGAGGCGGGGCTGATCTTCGCCGGTCAGGAATTCGATGACCAGACGGATCCATTCGAGGCCGGGATCGGCTTCACGGTGGGGCTGAAGACGACGGAGGAGGACTTCGTCGGCCGCCAGGCCCTCGAACGCCGCAAGGCCCACCCCCAGCGCAAGCTTGTCGGACTCGATCTCGAGGGCAATGAGGCTGCGGCCCACGGTGATTGCGTGCGCGTTGGACGGGCGCAGGTGGGTGTCGTCACGAGCGGCATGCGGTCACCGTTGCTCAATCGCAACATCGCGCTGGCCCGCATGGATGTGAACCATGCTTCGATCGGTGACGAGGTCGAGGTGGGCAAGATGGACGGACACCAGAAGCGCATTCCGGCCACTGTGGTGCCCTTCCCCTTCTATGATCCGAAGAAGGAACGCCCGCGATCCTGATCACGGCATCACGGCACCGTCGACGAGCTCCTGGAGCCGCTCGAGGATCACCGCCTCGCTGAGGTCCATGCGGCCGAGATCCTGCCAGTCGGCAGCATAGTCCCCTGCGTGTGGCGCCATGGTCACGGCGGCATGGATGTCCCAAAGCCGCAGGCGGTACGGGTCGAGGCCCATGGCGTCGCGGTAGTGCGCTGTGAAGGTACGGCAGGCCCTGATGCCGTGTGTCCACACGAGATTCGAACGGGCAATCGCCAGATCGGTAAGGGGATCGCCGATCACGGCATCTTCCCAGTCGATCACCGCCGCCAGACCGCCATTGCGCCACAGCACGTTGCCGGTCCAGAAGTCGCCGTGGAGAAGCCGGCGGGCACCTGGTGCGCCAGGTGGCCAGTCGAGATCCGCCGGCAGGTCGAGAAGGGTGGATGCCGGAGTGTCGGGCATGGTCTGGCACGGTACGAATGAGAGTGCTTCGCCGGGTGCGATTCCGTGCAGATCCACCAGGAAACCAGCCATCGCCAGGGCGTGCTCCTCAGGCGGATGCCAGAGCGGTTCGCCGTCACTGTAATCCAGAAGCAGCCATGGTGCCGCGCAGGACGGATCGTGAACCAGCGTCCGCGGTACCGGGTATCCAAGGGCCGCCAGATGCGTCAGCAGGCGGAACTCGGTGTCGGCGGTATCGGGATTGGCGAGCAGATTCGCCCTGCCGCACCGGCGCAGCACGATACGTGCCGGACGGCCGTCCGAGCAGACGATCTCGAGCAGGGACATGGTGGTGGAACTGCCGCCCTCGAGAGGGCGGCAACCAAGCAGCTTCGCTCCGTCATCGTACCGGCGGAGGACATCGTCGACACGAGGCGCGCCTGTGTCGGCGATATGCGGAGATGGACTACTCGGCAGCGGTGCCGGCTTCCTCGAGCAGGCGATCCGCCAGGGCTTTCTTTTCCTCGGCGGACATCTTCTTCACCTCGTTGTCGATGGACCGGTGATTGATGGACGTGTTCCAGTAGTCGAGGGAATCGAATCCGAGAAGCGCGTGCTTGCCGACAAACTGCCGGAGAACCTCGTTGGTCGGACCCATGACCCAGCCGGCCTTGGCGTCGCGCAGGAGGCGTTCCATGCCGAGGCCCGCCTTGTAGGCGGTGCCGCCGCAGGCGTGGAGCATCTTGTCCGAGACCTCGTGCACGTTCTTGGCCGCCTGGAACTTGACCTGCCAGAGCTGGTTCAGGAGGTCGGCGCGGGGCACGGCCTCCAGATCCCGGTGAATCGACCAGTCGCAGTTGCCGGTGAGCTCATCGAGAGCCTTGGCAAGGCCGAATGTCATCATCCGGCTGGCGTTGGTGCCGATGATCGCTTCGCCGACGTAGTCCTGGATGGTGGGGTAGTCGCACACGCGCAAGCCGACGTCGACATGCCGCTTGCGCGTCGTGTGCCGCTTGGCGATATCGATCATGCCCATGGCAATGCCGTTCCAGGCGCACGAAGAGTTCAGAAGGAAGAACGGGTCCACGGTCTCGTCGTTGGAGACCGCGCCGTCCCCCTTGGGGCCCACCATTCGGTTCTTCGGGATGGTGACGCCGTCCACCAGGAGCGCTCCAGACTGGTTGCCACGCATACCCATGCCGTCCCAGCCGGCAACATCGGCATCGACCTCGTCGGCCAGGATCAGCCACACGGAGAGATCCGAATAGTCACCGCCGAAGTCCGGCGACGTGGTCTGCACGATGTACCAGTCGGCAAAACCGCCCGACGTCGTCCAGGAGGCCTTCTTGGTGACCTTCCAGCCGTCCTCGGTTGCCTCGGCGCCCGACGAGACCGGGTACCAGAAATGGGAGCCCGTCTCGGGATCGGAGTAGGACAGGGTTCCGACCAGCACGTCGCGGTCGAGACGCGACATGATGTCCCTCAGAGCGTCGTTGTCGTGGTGGCGGAAGAGAGCAGCCGAACAGGCACCATAGTGCATGGTGAGGCACATCGCTGTCGACGGACAGCCGTAGCGGGCCACCGCCTCCACGACCATGCACATGGCGACGTGGTTCTCGCCCATGCCGCCGAGCTCCTCGGGAACGAAAAGGCCGAGAAGGCCTTTGGACGCGAGGGCCTCGAAGTTCTTGCGCGGGAAGATGAAGCCGCGATCCGATTCGACGGCGTTCACCCTGAGTGTGGTCCGGCACAGATCGATGAGGTCCTGCTGGATCTCCCGCTGCCGTTCGGTCAGGAAAAACTGCGGGTCGTACTCGTAGCCGATACCCCAGAATTCCTCGTCACCCCACATCTTGACGTCATCGCTCATCACCTGCTCCCTGGACACGTGTGGATTGGCTTGTTGGCTCCGTTTTGCCGGGCAGGGGAATCTCTAGCATCCGACAGGACGTTCAACAACATGATCTCGCCCTGCTTGCGCGGGGTTCGTCCAGACAACACGCAATGGAGTGCCCGCAACTCCACCCGTCAGGCCGCTCTAGTGCGGTATGCGGGCCATGGCCATCGCCATGGTGCGTTCGATTTCCTCGATGGTGCCGGCCACCTCGCGGCCGATGAGATCGAGTTTCCGGACCTGGTCGATACGCGGCCGCAGGGAATCCATGCCGTGGTCCGAGAAAATGCTGCGCAGGATGGCGCAGGAGTCGGCGAGCGAGATGATCGCCACATCCCGGGGATCGGGCACTTCGTCGGACAGCAGGACACCGGCGATGCGGTGCTTCACTTCACGCTGGACAGTGCCGTCGATAGCCGGGTAGCGGCGGGCCCGGAAGACCCACAGGAACTTCTTGTCCTGGACCTCGAGGATTCCCTGGTCGACAAGCCGGGCGAGTGCGGATTCGCGCAGGTTCTCGGCTTCTTCACGGGCCAGGGTTTCGACCCAGTCGCGCGTGGTCCTGTCCTCGGCAGAACCGGCAATGCGTTCCAGGACACGATCGAGCATCGGAATTCCCGGCGGCTTCCTGTCGATGAGCATGAGGCGCTCGGGATCGGTGTCGATGCGGTAGGTGAAGGCGAGGTCGAGCAGCGCGGCACCGGCCAGCACGTAGTCCATCGTGTTGTCTCGGATGGGCAGGAACGAACCGTTCTCGTCATCCAGTGTGAGAAGGAGGATTTCCTCGATGAATGTCAGCATGTCTGTATGGCTCAGGCGTTGGCCGCGAGCGCCTCGTCGCGGGAGTCGTAGCAATCGATGATCGTGTGGAATCCACCCATTTCGATGACCGACCTGCAGGATGGCTGCAGGGCCGCGATGGACAGCAGGCCACCAGCCTGCTTGCACCGCTTGGCCGCCAGGAGAAAGACACGCAGCCCGGCACTGGAGATGTAGTTCATCTCGTTGCAGTCGAGCAGGATACGAACGGATCCATCGCGAATCCTGGAGGACAGTTCGCCTTCCAGTTCAGGGGCGGATGCACCATCCACGCGACCGTTGATCGAAACGATTGTGACGCCGTTCTGGCTGTCGGAGGAAATAATCATGTGTCGTCATCCCGGATCTCGTCGATGGCGGGTGAAACCTAACCCAGGCGATCCGTATCTTGCAACCTGTCGTCCGTGCCTCCGGTCTCTGGATTCTTCGTAACCGGAAGCGCATGATGGCGCCGACCAGACGCGGACGGGAGTTGTGCATGTCGAGGATCGGCACGTGGCTTTTCACAACGCTGAAGGGCGAGGCCGTGGGTGAGGACGAGTTCGGCAACCGCTACTATCAGGAGCGGGGTGTGGCTGAGGGCCGGTGGCGGCGGCGCTGGGTGTACTACCGGGGCGCAGCCGAGGCCTCGAGGGTGCCGCCCGGCTGGAATGCCTGGCTGCATCGCACCATCGACGAACCGCCGAGCCGTGCCCCCCTCGAGACCAGGAAGTGGGAAAGGGAGCACCAGCCCAATCTCACCGGTACCGGTCAGGCCTGGTTGCCGAAGGGTCACCTTCTGCGCGGTGGCAGGCGGGCGCCGGCACGCGGTGACTACGAGGCATGGCGCCCGGAAGAGGAATCCGGAACCTCCTGAAATGGGCGGACGCGCACTCGAAACCCTCGTCGGCGCCGCCGTCATCGTCGTTGCCGTGGCCTTCGTGATCTTCGTCTATGACAGGGTGGACGTTGCCGACGGGGCCGGCACTGTCTTTCACGCGGAGTTTGAAGACATCGGCAGTCTGCAGACCGGCGACGATGTGCGGATTGCCGGCATCAGGGTCGGTCAGGTGACGAGACTGGACCTCGATCCCGACTGGTACCTGGCGAAGGTTGCCATGACCATCGATCCCGGCGTCAGTCTGCCGCGCGATACGATTGTGACGATTGCCTCGGCGAGCCTGCTTGGTGGCCACTATGTGTCCCTTCACCCGGGCACGGGCGAGGTTGCCGGCGACGGTTATCTCTTCACCGACACCCAGGGGGCGATCAATCTGATCGACGCCGTGTCGCGGTCGATTTTCGGCGGTCTTGAAGAGTAGCGCAGGGGCTCATGGATCAGCGACCGGTCTGGCTGCCCGAGACATGGCTCTCTCCCGACGGCGAGCCCGTTGGTTGCCACGACAAGCTCGCCGTTCTGAGGGACAATCTTGACGAACTTCGCGACATGGCACAGGACGCGCTCGAAGATGCGGTGGTGATGGGATGCGACGAGCAGCAGATGCGGAAGGTTCTCGCGGATCTGGTGGCAACGCTCGAGAAGCCTTTCGCCTGATCGCCTGCATCGTTATGGCCATGATCGTCGGCCATGGCGCCGGGGCCGAACAGGTGTTCGAGGACCACGACACGGTGCTCCTGGGCGGCATGGAGAAGGTGACCGGCCATGCCTTTGCCTTTGCCATCGGTGTCGGCGAGACGGGAACATTCGGGACACTGCAGGTGACTGTCAGGGCCTGCCGCAAGACGCCGCCCTGGCAGACGCCCGAGAGTGCCTCCTTTCTCGAGATCCGGGAAAGCCGTTCGGGTCATCCGGAGGAGGTCTTCAGCGGCTGGATGTTTGCCGGAACGCCGGGCGTGTCGGCGCTCGAGCACCCGGTCTACGACATATGGGTCCTGGACTGCATCGACCGGGGAAGGCAGTAGAAGTCGGCACCCTCGATCGAGAGCGCCCGGTCGAGGCGGTCCAGATAGTCCGCTCCGGTGACCTCGATGGCGCCGAACATGCGCAGATGGTCGGTGACGAACTGTATGTCGAGAAGAACGAAGCCACCCGTGACGAGACGCCGGACAAGGTGGACCAACGCAACCTTGCTGGCATTGGCAATGTCGGAAAACATGCTTTCACCGAAGAATGCGCCACGCAGCTGGACACCGTAGAGACCGCCGGCGAGCACGCCGTCCATCCAGCACTCGACGCTGTGGGCGTGCCCCTCATGGTGCAGTCTGGTGTAGGCCTTCTCGATGCCGACACTGATCCAGGTGTTCTCGCGCCCGGGCGTCGGCCTGGCACAGGCGGCGATCACCCTGGCGAAGGCCCGGTTGACGGTGATCTCGAACCCACCCCGTCTCAACACCTTTTCCAGGCTGCGCGGAACGTGGAAGCGGTTCAGGGGGATGACGCCGCGACGGTAGGGAAAAACCCATTCCGGAGTCCTGTCGAGCCGGTGGCTCGCCATGGGGAAGAGACCCCGGGCATAGGCTGACAGGAGCACTGGTGTGGTCAGTCCGGCTGCTTCGTCCGGTTCAGGTTGCGGAACCAAGGAAGCGTTCCAGCCATGTCACGTCATAGTGACCATTGGCGAAGTCCTGGTTGCCGAGAAGCGCCTGATGGAGCGGGATGGTGGTCTCGATACCGTCAATGGCGAACTCCTCGAGAGCCCTTCTCAACCGCATCATGCTCTCGTTGCGGTTGCGCCCGCACACAACGAGCTTGGCAATCAGGTTGTCATAGGTCGGCGGTACCGTGTAGCCGGAGTAGAGGGCCGAATCGATCCGCACGCTCATGCCTCCCGGAGCGTGGTAGGTCGTAACCTGGCCGGGCGAAGGCATGAAGGAGAAGGGGCTTTCGGCATTGATCCGGCACTCGATCGCATGACCGGTCATCGTCACGTCTTCCTGGCTGAAGCTGAGCGGCGCGCCGGAGGAAAGGCGGATCTGTTCGCGCACGAGGTCGATGCCGGTCACCATTTCCGTCACGGGGTGTTCGACCTGCAACCGGGTGTTCATCTCGATGAAGTGAAACGAACCGTCCTCGTAGAGAAACTCCACCGTTCCGAGATTCCGGTAGCCAAGTCTGGTCATGGCATCGACGACGAGTTCGCCGATGGCGCGCCGCTGCCCGGCATTGAGCGCCGGACTTGGTGCTTCCTCGACGATCTTCTGATGACGGCGCTGCACCGAGCAGTCGCGTTCGCCGAGGTGAACGACGCGCCCCTCCAGATCGCCGGCGACCTGGATCTCGATGTGGCGCGGATTGGTCAGGAACTTCTCCACATAAAGGGATCCGTCGCCGAACGCGGCCTCTGATTCGCGTCTCGACCGGGCAAAGACAGCCTCCATGGTGGAGTCGTCCTCCACCAGGGAGATACCGCGGCCGCCGCCGCCGGCTGCTGCCTTGAGGAGGACCGGATAGCCGATCTCCCGGGCGATGGCGGCGGCTTCGGCCGCGTCACGCACCACGCCTTCGGACCCTGGCAGGACCGGAATGCCGAGGTCCCTGGCCTTGTTGCGCGCCGCCATCTTGTCGCCCATCAGGCGAATATGTTCGCTGCCCGGTCCGATGAAGGTGATGCCATGTTCCTCGACGATCTCGGCAAACCGGCTGTTTTCGGACAGGAAGCCGTATCCCGGATGGATGGCATTGGCGCCGGTGACTTCGGCGGCGGCAAGGATGGCCGGAACATTGAGATAGCTGTCACGCGCAGGCGCCGGTCCAATGCACACACTCTCGTCGGCCAGGCGGACATGCATCGCGTTGGTGTCCACTTCGGAGTGGACGGCGACGGTGCGGATACCCATTTCCCGGCAGGCCCGGTGGATGCGAAGGGCCACTTCCCCGCGATTGGCAATGAGAACCTTGTCAAACATGCGCCGGGTCGATGACCATGAGCACCTGGCCGTACTCGACCGGCCTGCCGTCGGAGACGAGAATCTGGGTCACGGTGCCGCCGAGAGGCGCTCGGATCGGATTCATGACCTTCATCGCTTCGACGATCAGCAGGGTGTCACCTTCTGCGATGTCGTCTCCCACGTTCACGAATGAGGCCGCACCGGGCTCAGGCGCCAGGTAGGCGGTGCCGACCATCGGCGAGCGAACGGTGCCCTCGCTGACGGATTCCTGTGTGGTTTCCGGAGGATGCACGGCGGCCTGGGGCAAGGGGAAGGCGGTGACAGAGGAGTTTCCGCGCACCACGCGCAGCTTGCGTCCGGCGTTTTCCACCTCGATTTCCGCAAGGCCGGTTTCCTCGAGCAGGCGCGCCAGCTCGCGGATCGCCTCCGCGTCGAGCGGGAAGGGTTCATGGCTCATGGTGACGGAGATCCGACAATGGTGTGAATGGCCTCGATGGCCAGTATGTAGCCGTGGCCCCCGAATCCGCAAATCGAACCGGTGGCGACACCCGCCACATGGGAATGGTGCCGGAAGGGCTCCCTGGCGTGGATGTTGGAGAGATGGACCTCGACGATGACACCATCGAATGCTCTCAGGGCATCGGCGAGGGCCACTGACGTGTGGGTCAGTCCGCCGGCGTTGACGACCAGTGCCGCCGCCTGGCCACCGGCGTTCTGGACGGCATCGATCAATTTGCCTTCATGGTTGCTCTGCAGGAAGTCCACCACCATGGAAAGCTCACCGGCCCGCCGGCGCACGGCACTCTCGATGTCGGGCAGGGTCTCCAGGCCGTAGATGCCCGGTTCCCTCGTGCCGAGAAGATTGAGATTGGGTCCGTTGAGAACCAGGATTCGGATATCGTCGGGCATGTCATCCCCAGTGCCACGGCCGCCCTTGCCCGGGGATCCCATCGCGGCATGAATCGATCGTCCATTTCACACTGCCCCGCCGGCAGGTGCAACCGCTGCCGCGCGTCACCCCCCTCCCAGGAAGTCGGTAGCGGCCAGGATATCGGTGGCGCGGAACCAGTCGGTGGTCCCGGTTTCGAGGCCGTCAATCGCGTCTCCGGCGAGTTTGCGGGCACGCCGGAGTTCACCCCTCATGTAGTGCATTTCGGCGCGGGCGACCCTGGACCGCGCCTCATCGCCCAGCTTCTCGAAGGCATGGCCAAGCAGGCTCCATGTCACCGGCATGTCGCTTTCGTGGACGCGCGCCTCGTCGAGATGGCGGATCGCCTCGCGCCAGCCGGCTTCCTCCTCGAGCTGCAGCAGGCTGCGTGCCAGATTGATCCTCAGCAGCGGTTGCCCGGGAGCCAGCTTGACCGATTGTGCGAAGGACGGGACAGAGGAGGCAATGTCGCCGGTCTCATAGAGCATCTGGCCGCGCAGCTCGTGAAACCAGGGATTCTCCGGTTCGTCCGCGATCAGTCCGTCGATGAGGGCCAGCGCCTCGTCCATCAGGCGTTCCCTGTAACGGGCGATGGACCAGGCGTAGCGGGAATAGACCGATTCTTGAGGATCCGGATATGTGCGGTATGTGACGGAGGGATCGAGAATGAAACCGGTGATCTTGGCGATCATGCGCCTGTGGCGGTCGATCACGTCCGCGTCGAAGGCGACGCCGCTGAAGGCGGAACGCTCAATGTGTGCATTCATCGTGTGCACGCGTTCCGTGCTGAGGGGGTGCGTCAGGAACCAGGGAATCTCGGAAGACGATGACAGCAGCAGTTCCGATTCCGCGAGTTCCTCCATCAGGTCGCGAAGCCCTTCCGCCGACTGGCCGGTCAGTTCGAGGGACCTGAGTGCTGCCTGGTCGGCAGCCGATTCCTGTATGCGGCTGAAGCGGGTAAAGGTGCGGGTCCCGATCTGCTGCCCGGCAGCGGCGACCGCCACGCCCGCCTCGCCGCCGCCAATGAGGCCGACACCGACGCCGAGCAGCGTCGAGAGAATGACCATCGCCGAGGCGTCCTCGACGGCGCCCCGGACCATGGTCAGATGACCCGCGGCCAGATGACCGACTTCGTGGGCGATGACGCCGGTCACCATGCCCGGGTCGTCGCTGCGCCGCAGCAGACCACTGAACAGGAACATGTGCTTGCCGTTGGCGACGAAAGCATTGAGACCGTCATCGGCCACGAGATGAATGGCGAACCTGTCGAAGTCGAGGCCGTTGACGCGGAACAGTGGTTCGGCATAGCTGCTGATGATACTCTCGATCTCGGCATCACGGAAAAGCGACAGGGTCTGACCTGTCTGAGCCCGGGTGCTGTCTGCTCCGCAGAACAAGGCCGCAAGGACAGTCATGCTGAACACAATTGCGCGAACAGACAGTCCCGCGTTGCGTGCGCTGGTTCTGGCTTTGGCCCTCGCGACGGCCGCCTGCGGTACCTCGGGCGGGGAAGGTCCGCCCGTCGGTCGGGTCGTGGGCGGTGGCGAGATCGGACTGGTGGCGGGCGAAGACGCGCTCGCCCGCCGGGTTGCCAGGGAGGTGCTGGCCCGGGAAGGAACCGCAGCGGATGCCGCGGTGGCATATTTCTTCATGGCGGCGGTCAGCTATCCCTCGCGGGTTTCGCTCGCTTCCGGCGGTCTCTGCCTGTCATACGAGGAAGCGGAAAACCAGACAAGACTTCTGGATTTCCGCAACCGTCCAGCCTCCACGGAGGGGAACGGTCTGCCGATCCCGGGAGCCGTTCGCGGCATGTCGGCCCTGCAGGCCGTCCTTGGCAGTCTCGCATGGCATGATCTGCTGGTTCCTGCGGAACGCGCAGCACGGTTCGGTGTGCCGGTGTCGCCTGCTCTTGCACGCGATCTCGCACACGCCTCCGGCACCCTCCTCGGGAACGCCGAAGCCAGGCGTCTCTTCGCTTCTCCGGCAGGCGGCATGCCCGGTGTCGGCGACCCCCTGGTGCAGTTCGAACTGTCGGACGTGCTGTCTGGAATCAGGACCCGTGGAGCCAGCGACTTCTATCGTGGCCGGACGGCGAGGAGCATCATCGAGGCGGCTCACGAGGCAGGCCGCGTCATCACGATTGAAGAACTCGGCGCCTACGCGGTGGCGTGGTCCGATCCCGCAACATTCGCTTACGAGCGCGGATTGATGGCCTCCGACCTGGCCGTGCAGGTGCCTGACGAGACCATCGATGCGGGGGCCTCGATCCTGACGGCTCTCACCCTGCTGGATGACGCCGGTTCGATGGATGGTGACGCGGAGAGGCACCACCTGCTTGCCGAAGTGGCCCTGCGCCTGGCGGTGGCGCGCGGATCGCCCGGAACGGTGAACCTGATGGAAGGCTACAGCGCTACCCGCGCAACGGACCCTGCGGTGCTGCCGGGACCACCGAAGCCGCTCAGCGAATCGCCACGTGCCACGGGAGTCGTCACCGCCGATCGCATGGGCAACGCGGTCGCCTGTGTTTTCACGATGAACGGTCTCTTTGGCGACGGTTCCGTGCTGCCCGGGACCGGCATCGTCATCCCGGCGTCATCCGGCGCCGACGAAACCCTGCTCCCCGTGATCGTGGTCAACAACGTGTTGCGTTCGGTAGTCCTTGCCGGCACGGCGACAGGAGGTTCGGCATCGCCTGTCGTCATGTCTCAGGTCCTGATGGACACCCTTGATGGCAGCGTGTCGCTGGATGATGCCGTCCGCCGCACGAGGGTTCATCATCCCGGCGTCCCCCACGTGGTCCTCGTCGAGGGAGCGCCGGAGGGCGAAGCCGGGGAGGTGCTCGCCAATCGCGGTCATGCGGTGGAAGGGGTCGCCGAACTTGGCCGCGTGCTGGCCATTCACTGCCCCGATGGTCTGCGCAATGCCCCGGCGAGCTGCGTGGCGGTCACCGATCCGCGGGTTCCCGATTGACGGCATGACGGTGGAGATCGAGGCTCCCTTCAAGGCGCTGCGCCTTGCCGTGACCCATGATCTCGTCGATCACAACGGTCACATGGGCATCCGTTCGTACACGAGGCTCTTCGACCGGGCCACCGGTCCGTTCTACGCTGCCCTCGGATTGTCGCGGGAAGCCCTCTCCCGACAAGGCGCGACCGTCTTTGCCCTCCAGGACACCTCCTGGTACATCAGGGAGGTCCTTCTCGATGATCCGCTCCTCATCACCGCCCAGCTTGTCGATCACGACCACAACAAGATCGTGAGCTTCCTGACCATGATCCAGGAGCGCCAGAACTATGTCGCGGCGTCCTTCGAACTGATCGAGATCCTCATGGACCATGAAACCCGCCGGCCGCGCCGCTTTCCGGAGGCCATCGCCCGCCGCCTGGCCGACGTGCGTGCGGCGCACGACAGTCTCGGACGTCCGTCGCTCTCCGGACAGGGAATCGGCATACGCCGCTGATTCCCTATCCGGCCACGGCCTCCGCCTCGCCATCCGCAGGCGCAGTCTCCCCGGCGGGCGCCTGAACCGTGTCATCCTGCTGTCCTTGACGGTTCTCGCCAGCGGTTTGCGGGGCATTTTCCCCGTTGGCCTTGCGCCGACGACCACCGCGCCTGCCCCGCCGCCTGCGCCTGCGCTCTCCCTGTTCGGCAGCCTCGTCCTCGCTTTCCTGAGCCTCGACCTTCACCGGATCCGGATCCGCCTCCTGGCCGGCGTGGGGGGGGCGGCGCCGCTAACGCTTGCGGCGTCGAGACGCCGACGGCTCGTCGGGAGCTGGTGCCGCGTCGTCTCGCGGAGCATGGTCCGCCGTTCCGGGTTCGCCGGCATCGATGCGGAAGTCGGGTGCCACCAGCCGGTCATCGGCCTCGATGGTCACCGTGACCTTGTAGCGTTCCTCGATCCCCGTCAGCATGAGCCGCTTGTGGTTGAGCAGCTGGAAGGCGATGGCCGTCGGCACGGTCACAAGGAGCGTTCGGCCGGTCTTGCCAGCTGCCGCACTTTCGATACCGCGCAACACGTGCAGCGTCGTCGACTCGATCGACCGCATGTAACCCGAACCATTGCACGTCGGGCATGGCGCCGAGATGGCTTCCTCAAGACTGGGACGCAGACGCTGGCGGGAAAGTTCCATGAGGCCGAAGTGGCTGATTCGGCCAACCTGGATGCGGGCACGGTCGCCCTTCACCGCCTCCTTCATGCGGCGCTCCACGGTGGCATCGTTGCGGCGGTCATCCATGTCGATGAAATCGATGACGACCAGCCCGGCAAGGTCCCGCAACCGCATCTGGCGCGCGATCTCCTGTGTCGCCTCGAGATTGGTTTTCAGTGCGGTGTCCTCGATGGAACGTTCCCGTGTGGAACGTCCGGAGTTGACGTCGATGACCACGAGCGCCTCGGTCGGATTGATGACGAGCGAGCCACCTGAAGCCAGCGGCACCACGGGACTGTGCATGGCGTCGATTTCCTTCTCCACGTCATAGGCGTGGAAAAGCGAGACCGGTTCCCGATGAAGCTTTACTCTCGAGGCATGGCTTGGCATGAGAAATCTCATGTAGGCCTTGGCGGTACGGTAACCCTCGGCTCCCTCGACGAGCACCTCGTCCACGTTCTTCGTGTAGAGGTCGCGAATTGCCCGCTTGATGATGCTGGCCTCCTCCCTGATGAGGCACGGCGCCGTGCTCTTCAGCGTCTTGTCCCGGAGGTCCTCCCATTGCTTGAGGAGACTGTTGTAGTCGCGGCGGATCTCGGGGCGCGAGCGGTTCTGACCTGCGGTGCGGATGATGAGGCCCATGCCTTCGGGAATGTCGAAGCCAGCAGCAACCTCCTTGAGGCGGCGGCGTTGTGCATGGTCCGTGATCTTGCGCGAGATGCCGCCGCCACGGGGTGTGTTGGGCATCAGCACACAGTAGCGTCCGGCGATCGACAGATAGGTGCTGAGCGCGGCCCCCTTGGTGCCGCGCTCCTCCTTGGTGACCTGAACCAGCAGGATCTGGTTCTTCCTGATCACTTCCTGAATGCGGTAGCCGCGCTTGAGGATGGCCGCGTGAAGGATCGATTCCGGATGATCCTCGCGATCATCCTGCTGGCGGCGTCCTCGACCCCGGGCCGGGGAAGAGCCTGACTCGGCGGGAGCGGCTTCGCCGTCGGCGGAGTCTGCCGCGTCGTCCTCATTGATGTCGTCGAGGCTCGCTTCCTCGACCAGTCTCGCCTGTTCCGCGGTGATCTCGTCACGGTCGGACACGGGAAGCTGGAAATAGTCAGTGTGAATTTCGCTGAACGGAAGGAACCCGTGGCGGTTGCCTCCGTACTCGACAAAGGCGGATTGCAGCGAAGGCTCGATACGGACGACCTTGGCGAGATAGATGTTGGCCTTGATCTGTGTCTTGACAGATGATTCGACGTCGAATTCCTGCAGTTCATGTCCGTCGGAAACGACAACGCGGGTTTCTTCGGGGTGGCCCGCGTCGATTAGCATGCGTGTGGTCATGGTTGGTCCAGATAATCCTGTCGGCAGGCGGAGTGACGTTGTTGTGTCGTCGCCACGCCGCCGTCCCGGTTGAGTGACGCCTCCACCATGATTCATCCGCGGTACGGGCAGCACGCAAGGCTTGCAGGACCGGAATCATGTTCCGGTTCATGCCACGGGAATGATCTGGTGCAAGGGTCACGGTTGTTCCAATTCCGGTGCCGGAACCGGCACCTCCCGTCGCACTGTCCAAGGTCGCGGATTGCCCGCTACCTCCTCCTGCCATCCTTTGGCAGTGACCAGGCGACATCAATATCCTACAACGCCTTCCATGAGTCCGACAAGTCCCGGATACATCAAGGCGGCGATGACCGTGATCATGCTGACCCTGATGGTGTCCGGGGTGCATGGGCCCGCCCTTGCCGGCGATTCCGCTCTCGTCAATATCAGGGCCGGTGTTTCGGGCGACCTCACGCGATTTGTCATCGACCTCGATGGGCCGGCGGACTTCCGCACCTTCACGCTCGACGACCCTGCGAGAATCGTCGTTGACCTCGCGCAGGTGTCGCGGGGGATGTTCGAAAGGGAACGCGGCATCGACACCGGTCTCATCGTGCGTGCCCGCTTCGGCACGCCGACGGTCGACGTGACGCGTGTCGTGCTCGACCTTGTCGAGCCCGGAGTCGTGCAGGACACGCTGGTCCTTGGACCGGAGGGTGACTACGGTCACCGGATCGTGCTCGATATCGCGCCACTCGTCAGCGCCGCCACGCTGTCTCCCGAGAACGCGGTGGAGGATGACGGTTTCCTCAGGCCCGGCGTCAAGCCTCCCCCGCCGCTCCCGATCATCGTTCTCGATCCAGGTCACGGTGGTCCTGACCCGGGCGCTGTCGGCGCCAGCGGTGCCCACGAGAAGGACATCGTTCTGGCCGCTGCACGTGAACTCAAGGCGATGCTGGATGAGACCGGGCGCTATCATGTCGTCATGACCCGTGAAGGTGACTCGATCCTGCGTCTTGCCGACCGGGTCCTGTTTGCCCGTGCCGCGGGCGCGGATCTCTTCATCTCCATTCACGCCGATTCGATCGACAACCCCGATGTCAGGGGCATGGGTGTCTACACACTTTCCGAAACCGCTTCGGACAAGGAGGCGGAGGCCCTCGCGCGGAACGAGAACCGGTCCGACCTCATCGAGGGAGTCGACTTCGTCAGCATCGACTACGATCCGGTCACCACCAACATCCTGATCGACCTGGCACAGAGGGAAACCAAGAACGCGTCGTCGGAGTTCGCCGGAATCCTGGCCGGCGAGCTGACCCGGGTGACCGAGCTGCGTCGAAACGTCCACAGGTTTGCCGGATTTCGGGTGCTGAAGGCGCCCGACGTCCCTTCGATTCTGATAGAGATGGGTTTCATGTCGAACCCGGTCGAGGAACGTCTGATGATGGATCGCTCCTGGCGGCGGACATTCCTCGCCGGAGTTGCAAGGGCCATCGACACCTTCATGGCGTCGCGTCGACAGTGACCGTTGCCACCGGCATGACACATGGACATGTGAGGGTGGTCTGGCCGGAGCGATCGAAGAGAGCGGCATGACCGCAGCACACAACGACAGACCGGTGCGAAGGCCACGACGCTGGTTGCGATGGCTTACTGCGTGCGTGTCGTTGCTTGTCGTCGTCCTGATCGCTGCTGGCATCCTGGCGATGGCTGCCTGGACCAGTTTCAGCCAGGGCCTGCCGGATCACCGCATGCTCGCCGGTTACGAGCCTCCGGTCGCCACTCGTGTCTATGCCGGAGATGGCAGCCTGATGGCGCAGTTCGCCGTCGAAAACCGGGTCTTCGTGCCGCTTCAGGCGATTCCGCTGAAGGTCAGGCAGGCCTTCATCTCGGCAGAGGACAAGACCTTCTTCGCGCATCGGGGCATCGATCCACTCGGCATCGTGCGGGCCATGATTGCCAATGTCGAAGCGACCATCGAGGGCCGCCGGCTGCAGGGAGCATCGACGATCACCCAGCAGGTCGCCAAGAACTTCCTGCTGACAAACGAGATGTCCTACCGCCGCAAGATCAGGGAGGCGATCCTCGCGTTCCGCATCGAGGAGGCCCTGAGCAAGGAGAGAATTCTCGAACTCTATCTCAACGAGATCTACCTCGGACTGGGGAGCTACGGTGTTGCGGCGGCGGCACTCAACTACTTCGACAAGTCACTCGACTCCCTGTCGGTCGCCGAGGCCGCCTATCTGGCGGCCCTGCCCAAGGCCCCCAACAACTATCATCCGGAACGCAAGCCGCGGGCAGCAGTCGCACGACGCAACTGGGTCCTCTCGCGCATGGCGGAGGATGGGCATATCACGCGCCGGGAGGCCGTGTTGGCGCAGCGCCAGCCCCTGGGCGTCAGCAGGTCCGGTTCCCGTGTCTTCGTCGAGGCCGCCTATGCGGTCGAGGAGATCCGTCGCGCCATTGCCAGCCGGTATGGATCCGATGCGCTCTACACCGGAGGCCTCTATGTCAGGTCGACCATCGATCCGGGACTCCAGGAGGCCGCCAGCCGCGCCCTCAGGAACGGTCTTGGACTCTATGACCGCCGGCGCGGCTGGCGTGGTGCGGTGGCCAGGGTGGACCTCGACGACTCCTGGACCGATGTCCTCCGGACCATTGCCGGGACGCTGGACATTGCTCCATGGCAGACTGCCGTCGTCCTCGGCATGAACGATGCGGCGGCCGTTGTCGGGTTTGCCGACGGCAGCCACGGCCTTGTCCTCATGGAGGACATGGCATGGGCGAGAAGGCGGCTCGAGAACGGCAGGCTCGGCCCGGTTCCCGGCCAGCCCGTCGATGTGCTGGCCCATGGTGATGTCGTTGTGGTGGAGAGGCTCGCGAAGGACGCCCCGGATGGCGCTCGCTTCCATGCCTTGCGCCAGATTCCCCTGGTGTCCGGCGGCCTCGTTGCCCTGGATCCCCATACCGGCCGCGTGCTCGCCATGCAGGGCGGATTCAGTTACGCCACGAGCGAGTTCAACCGGGTGACACAGGCCCTGCGCCAGCCCGGTTCAGCCTTCAAGCCCTTCGTCTACATGGCTGCCCTCGACCACGGCTATACCCCCGCGGCGCTGATCGAGGATGCGCCCTTCGTCTACGATCCGGGCGCCGGACAGGAACTCTGGCGTCCGGCCAACTACACGCAGGAATTTTACGGCCTGGTTCCACTCAGGATTGGCATCGAGAAGTCGCGCAATCTGATGACCGTGCGCCTGGCCAACACGCTGGGCCCCGAGGTTGTCGACGGTTACATTCGCAAGTTCGGCATTCTGGACGAGTCCCAACCCTACTACCTGCCGGTCGCCCTGGGCTCCGCCGAGACCACCCTGATGCGCCTGACGGCAGCCTATGCAGCAATCGTCAACGGTGGCAGGGAGGTGGGCCCCGAACTGATCGAACGCATCCAGGATCGCCACGGCAGGACAATCTGGCGGCGTGACACGCGTGAATGTGATGAATGCCGGGCAGCAGCCTGGGATCGTCATCTGCCGGTTCCGGCGCTTCCCGACGTCCGGCCCAGACTCGTGGACCCGGTGACCGCATACCAGATGGTGCACATGCTCGAGGGGGTGGTGGAGCGGGGCACCGGCGCCCGGCTGCGTGCGCTGGAAAGGCCGCTTGCCGGCAAGACCGGCACCACCAATGACAACCGCGATGCCTGGTTTCTCGGGTTCTCGCCGGATCTCGCTGTCGGTGTCTATGTCGGTTTCGACCAGCCCGAGACGCTCGGTGACCGGGAGACCGGATCGTCCGTGGCGGTGCCGGTGTGGCAGCTCTTCATGGCCGAAGCCCTCGCCGCCGAACCCGTCATCCCGTTCCGCATCCCTTCGGGAGTCCGTCTCGTCCGCATCGATGCCGACCACGGCCTGTTGCCGGGCGAGGCCACCACCCGGATCATCACCGAAGCCTTCCGGCCGGGCAGCGAACCGACGGTTGAGGCGGACCGGCATGTCGTGCTATCGCTGGGCGAAGACAGGTCATCGGGCGTCTACTGACCCGTTGCGTTGTGGCCGGAGGAGACAGGGAACCATGCGCCCCGCCATTGCCGAACTGAAGGACAGCATCGAATCCGGTCTTGACCTCGTGCGGAGGCATCTTTGACTGGGAACATGCCAACGCCCGGCTCGATGAACTTGAGCACCTGACCCAGGATCCGGAACTCTGGAACGACTCAGACAAGGCGCAGGCGCTGCTGCGGGAGCGTACGCGGCTTGCCGCCGCCATCGGCAGTGTGCACGCCCTTCAGGACGAGCTTGCCGAACACCTGGAGTTCGCCGAACTGGCCGAAGCGGAAGGCGAGGAGGACCTTGTCGGGCAGTGCGTGGAGGCGCTCGAGGCGCTCTCCCTGCGCACCGGGAAGCTGCGCATTGCCAGCCTCCTTTCCGGTGAGGCGGACGGCAACGACTGCTACATCGAGGTTCACGCCGGCGCCGGTGGTACGGAAAGCCAGGACTGGGCCAACATGCTAGTGCGCATGTACCGCCGGTGGGCGCAACGCAGGGACTACCGCGTCGAGGAACTCGGCGAAACTCCGGGAGAGGAGGCAGGCATCAAGTCGGCAACTCTGAAGTTTGTCGGTGACGGCGCCTATGGCTGGGCCAAGACGGAATCAGGTGTCCATCGCCTGGTGCGGATTTCGCCCTTCGATTCTCAGATGCGCCGCCACACCAGCTTTGCCAGCGTCTCGGTGTCGCCGGTCGTCGATGACAGCATCGAGATCACAATCGACGACAGCGAATTGCGCGTCGACACCTACCGTGCCTCCGGTGCCGGTGGCCAGCACGTCAACAAGACCGACAGCGCCGTGCGCCTGACACACCTTCCCACGGGCATCGTCGTGCAGTGCCAGAACGACCGCTCCCAGCACCGCAACCGGGCCGAGGCGATGACCGTCCTCAAGTCGAGGCTCTATGACCGGGAATTGCGCCTGCGCGAGGAAGAGGCCCAGGCGCTTCATGCCGAAAAGAGCGACATAGGCTGGGGCCACCAGATACGCTCCTATGTCCTGCAGCCCTACCGCATGGTCAAGGATCTGCGGACCGGACACGAAACCAGCAATACCGATGCCGTCCTTGACGGCGATCTCGACGGCTTCATCCAGGCAGCCCTGGCGCAGCGCGTCGGCCAGGATGCCGCCCGGGAATGACCCTCAAACCCGCCGGGCCTTGAATCCGATCAGGAGCGGCAGAGGCAAAAGGTGTGCGGCACGGTGCCAGTAGCCGTCTTCTCCCCTTGTCATGTCGGGAAACTGCGGCCAGGCGCCGAAGGGATACTCCAGCACTTCGTGGATCCGGAGTCCCCGGTTCTCGAGAGCGGCAAAGATACCGGAAAGCGGCCAATTGTGCTCGCGCGCCTCGGAGCCGATCCTGTAGCTTGGGTCGGCGTAGTCGGGGCTGCCGGCAGGCTCGTGAATCGGTTCCTTGCCCTGGAAGTAGTCATAGCGCACGACGGGGACGGGCGATGACTCATCAAAGACCATTGACAAGGGGTGGGCATCGAGAAAGTAGAAGAACCCGTTGTCCGCCAGGTTGGCATCAATGGTGGCGGCCCAGCCGTCGAGATCGCCGATCCACACGAGGACGCCGAGCGAGGTGAAGACGATATCGAACGGCGCTCCGGCGAGCCGGCCGGCGGTCGTGACGTCAGCCTCGACGAAGCGGGCCCGTGACTCCAGGCCGCACTCCCTGGTCAGGCGCTCTGCGGTGGCGAGGGCGACAGGCGAAAAGTCGACGCCAACGACATCGGCCCCGAGCCTGGCCCAGGACAGGGTGTCGAGGCCGAAATGGCACTGCAGGTGGAGGAGTTTCCTGCCGGTGACGTCGCCGACAGCCTGCCGCTCGATCGTACCCAGGGTGTTGCGGCCGTCGAGGAAGCCAGCGACATCGTAGAATGCGCTGGCCTCGTGAACGGGTGTCACCTCGTCCCACCAGCCGCGATTGATGGCTGCGTCGCTGTTCATGGCGTTCACCTCGATCGATCTGGAAGCGGAGTCTGGCGCTACAGGCGGTGGCCGCTGTCGCGGGCATAGGCAAAGTAAAGTTCGCGGGCCTCGCGGTAGGCCGGTCCGGGCTGGAGGTCGCGGTCGTCGATGCGGGTAGCCGGCATGACCTTGTTGTAGTTGCCAGTGGAGAACACCTCGTCGGCGGTCCGGACTTCCTCCCAGGAGATGGAACGCTCGAAGACCTCCCAGCCGGAGTCACGCAGCAGCGACATCACCCTGCGGCGCGTGATGCCGGCAAGGAAGGTGCCGTTCTCGACGGGGGTGTGCACCTGGCCATCCCTGACGATGAAAAGGTTCGCCGTGGCAAACTCGGCGACGTGGCCTTCATGGTCGAGCATCACCGGATTGTCGAACCCCCGCGCGTTGGCGCGGCGCACCGCATCGCCGGTCGCCGGATAGAGGCACGAAGCCTTGGCGAGGGTGGGAGCCATGTCGGGCGCCGGCCGCCTGATTTCGGAAAGGCACGCCGAAAAGCCCTTCGGCTCCGCCATGGGCGCCACCTCCAGGACCATCAGGAACCTGGTGAGTTCAGGGACCGCCCACAGGGAATCGCTGACGCCACTCCAGAAGGTCGGCCGGATGTAGAGGTGGGCGTCAGCCGGGAAGCGGCGCGCCATGTCTCCGGCGAGTTCGACCAGATCGTCGACCGACTGCTGCGGCTCCATGCCCATGACCCTCGCCGACCTGAGGCACCGTTCGCAGTGACGATCGATGTCCGGCATCACACCGTCGAAGGCGCGGGCGCCGTCGAAGACCTGCGTGGCGAACCAGAATGACTGGTCGAGGGGCCCCATGATCATGGGATTGCCTTCATGGAAGGCGCCGTCGAAATAGGTAAGCTGTTTCATGGTTGATCGGTTGTCCTGGGCCAGAGCCACGCACTTCTAGCACGGTCCGGTCCGCGTGTGCACGGTCCAAGGAGAGGAGGAAGCGTCACCGCATGTTCGACACCTGGCGCCTGCTCGGTCCCGTGATGGGCCTTATCGAACCCGAGCGCGCCCACGACCTTGCCCTCAGGGCCCTGGAGGCAGGGGTGGCGGGGCGGCGAGCGTCGAGGGAACGCCCCCGACTGGCGACCACGCTGTTCGGGCTCCGCTTTCCCAATCCCCTGGGCCTGGCGGCGGGATTCGACAAGAATGCAAGGGTCACGTCCCAGATGCTGGCCGCAGGGTTCGGATTCGTCGAAGCCGGCACCGTGACGCCCCGGGCTCAGGCCGGCAATCGGCGGCCGCGGATCTTCCGGCTGCCGGCAGACAGGGCGGTGATCAATCGCCTTGGTTTCAACAACGAAGGCATGGACCGGGTGGCGGCGCGCCTTGAAGCGCGCCGGCCGGAGGCCGGAATCGTCGGCGTCAACATCGGCATGAACCGCGACAGCGCCGATGCGGCCGATGATTACCGGCGCGCCTTCATCCGGCTTGCCCCTCTCGCCGACTACGTCGTGATCAACGTGTCGTCGCCCAACACGCCTGGCTTGCGGGATCTCCAGGCCGTGCGCCAGCTCGCGAGACTCCTGGAGTCACTTCAGGGCGTGCGCCCGGAAGTCCCGGACGTGGCCCTGCTGCTCAAGCTCGCCCCGGACCTGGCAACCGAGGATGCCGGGGAGGCGGCCCGGGTGGCGGCCGATCACGGCATCGCCGGTCTGGTGGTGTCCAACACGACGATCAGCCGGCCCGCCGGACTGCGCCATCGCCATGCCGGAGAGGCCGGCGGCCTTTCGGGGGCACCGCTCTTCGAGCTTTCAACCAGCATGGTGCGCACGCTCCACCGCGCGGGCAACGGCGCCCTGCCGGTCATCGGAACGGGCGGCATCATGTCGGCCGAGGACGCCTACCGAAAGATCCGGGCAGGCGCCTCGCTGATCCAGATCTACACGGCTCTGGTCTGGCACGGCCTCGCCGTTGTCGGGCTCATTCTCGATGGTCTCGAGGAGCGCCTGGCCGCGGACGGCCTGGAAAGCCTGGCGGAGGCCGTTGGCGCCGATAGCTGATCAGGACCGGTACCAGGTCCACAGGATGCGCGCGGCCACGGCGCGCCAGGGCCGCCAGGGCTCGGCGAGCGCCACCATCTGCCGCACATCGGGACGCGGATCGATGGCAAGCAGTCCCGCGACGGCAGCCTGCAAGGCCACGTCTCCCGCCGGCCAGGCGTCGGAACGTCCAAGGCACGACAAGAGATAGGTCTGGGCGGTCCACTCTCCGATGCCGTGCAGCTCGGTGAGCGCCTTCTTCGCGTCGTCGTCTCCCAGGGTCACGAGGGACTCCAGCACGCCGTCGCGCGCTGCCCGTGCCGCGGCATGGAAGGCGCGACCCTTGGAGCGGGTGAGTCCCAGCGCACGCAGGCGTTCCACCGGAACCCCGAGGACGGCATTCGCGTCGCCGACATCGAACGCCGCGTCAAGGCGTTGGCCGATGCTGGCGGCGGCCTTGAGGGAAATCGACTGTTCGGTGATGATGGCGAGCAGCGATGCCAGACCTGCCGGCTCGACCCTGAGGGGGATGGTTCCGAGCCGTTCGACAACGGGACCGAACCGCGATTCGAGACCGATGAGCGCCGTGATTCCCTCCTCGAGATCCGCCCGGGTAGCAATGATCATGCGACTCGCTCCCTCCAGTTGCTTGCACGGGATCGTCGGACAGCCGAAGATGTCGTGCAACCGGCCTGAATTTCCAAAAGAGAGATCCATGTCATCAACCATCCCGGCGCGTGGCGGCAAGGCCGTGCGCGTGGCACGCGGCGCGGCGATCCGCATCATCAACACCCATGGTTCGCAGGTTGTCGACACCTGGGCCTTCAACGGTGACGATGTTTCCGAATACATGGCGATGGATGCCACCCGCGTCTTCAACCAGCGCCTCACCCCGTGTGTCGGCGACCGTCTTGTCACGAACCGCCGGCACCCGATTCTCATCCTCGAAGAGGACACGTCCCCCGGCCGCCACGACACCCTGATGGCGGCCTGCGACCGCTGGCGATACGAACTGCTGGGTATCAGGGAGTACCACGACAACTGTGCCGACAATCTCTCGCAGGCGATGAGCGAACTGGGATTGCGCGAGACACACACGCCGTCACCGCTCAATCTCTTCATGAACATCCCCTGGCAGGACGATGGCGGACTCGCATTCGAGACACCGCTGTCGGCCCCCGGCGACCATGTCCTGCTGCGCGCCCTCATGGATTGCGTGGTAGCCATGTCGGCCTGCCCTCAGGACGTGCTGCCGGTCAACGGGCTGAACCGGCAGCCGACCGAGGCTCACTTCGAGATCGTGCCCTGACGCGATGCTCAAGGCCATCTCCTCGGAGGTGGCACGGGAGAATTCCGGCCTGCCGCGCTTGGTGGCCATGCGCGGTCCGGGGGCGGTATTCTGGGCCCGGAACGATGAACCGAGGAGGTTGAACCATGGTTGCGTCAGGGCAAGCCCTGGAAGGGAGGAAGTCATGAGTTAGAGTGACGGAA
>JAPPGE010000100.1 GCA_028821455.1 bacterium
CCGTCGAGACGTGCCTGCAACGCGAGATCGATGCAGTCCAGAGCCAGGAAACTGGTGTCGACTCCAGCCATGGGATCGTCGCCTGCCTCCTTCGCGGCGGCCTCGTGCGCTGCCAGGCGGCGGGCAAGGTCGGCCATGCGCCCGTCGCGCTCGACGGCCCGGCCGAGCCGCGCCGCATCGTCATGGTCCTCGCCATCGTCGCCGGCGGCGCGGCGCCAGTCGTCGACCGCCGCCAGGGCCCTCTCGCGCCACCCGGCATGGGTTGCGAGGGAGGAGAGCAGCCTGCCGTCGGCCTCGGCGATCATCGCCCGGCGCTCCGTGATGAGGGCGCCGAGCCTTTCGGCGGCCACATCGGGCGACGGCTCTGCAGGCGCGGCCGGAGCCTCGTCGGACGCATCCGGCGAAAGTCCGGCGTCATCGTGCATCTCTGCCGCTTCCGCAGTACTCTCCGCCACGGCGGCGGCGGATGGGTCCTCCGCCGCCATGGTCACGGGCGTCACGTCCGTTGCCGCGATCCGAAGCCCCTCCTCGATGACCACGCCTCCGTCATCGGCGATGAAGGGATCCGGCAGCGGCGCGCCCGTGACCTCTTCGTAGAGCCCGGGGAGTGCCGCCAGGTCCGCCGTCAGGCGCGCCGAGAGCGGAGCCTCGGCCTCCATCACCACCGCCAGCTGCGCCAGGTCCTTGAAGTCCGGATGGAGGGCCAGCGTCTCGCCCGCGTCGCCGGTCTCGGCGACGAGCCTGTAGAGTCTCTCCTCGACGATCCGGACGCCATCATCGAAGTCGAGGAGAAGCCGCAACTCCTCGGCGGCCGCCGTGCCGTCGATGCGCCCCGACGCCTCGCGCATGGCGTCGAGAGCGGCCGCCGTCTTCTCCCGCCATGCCGCGTAACCTGCGACGCTCGCGAGAGCGCCGCCGCCGGCGGCGTCCTGGAGACCGCGCCGCTCATCGAGACGCCGCAGGAGATGGCCGTCGACGGCATCCATGGTCTCCACGCCCAGGGACCGTGTCCGGATCTTCTCCAGGGCGTCGTCGGCGAGATCGGGCCTGGGCTCGACGTCCACCCGTGGCTTCTCGTCGCGGAATTGCCCGCCGATCGCCTCGAGAGCCGAGAGCTCGTCGCCTTGCGCCGTCTCCAGGGCCTCCACCAGACCGTCCCGGTCGTCGGTCAGCAGCACCGCATGATCGCGGGCGCGGGTCAGCTCCACGTAGAACGCCGCCTGGCCGCCGATGGACCCGTGGTCGGCGTCGAGGACCGCGATCACGGCATCGCAGGTGATCCCCTGGGCCGCATGGACCGTGCTGGAATACGCATGATCGATGAAGTGAAGCTGGGGATCGTCATGGGCCAGCAGCAGTTCACGGCCGTCGGCGGTGGCGATCTTGACGTTCTTGTGTCCGATAGAGAGAACCCGTGCTTCCTCGCCGTTCAGCAGGGACCGCTCCCGGTCGTTGCGGGTCCAGCGGATTCGCTCGCCCGCCTGGAGTTCGATCTCGTCGGTCTCGAAGAGATCGACGTGGTAGCGAAGGTAGCCCGACGGATCGCCCTTGCGCGGCTTGCCGTCCGGATGATCGAAGAGCACGTGACCGTCCTCGTGGCCGGTGATGCGGCAGGCGTCGCCCTTCCGGGCCCTCGCCCCGTAGACGTCGTGATGGAAGACCACCATGTCGCCTTCATGCCAGTTGCCGATGTCGCCCTTCTGGGAGCGGGTGAGATGAAGGTTGACATAGCGCTCGACGTTCAGAGTCCTCCCCGTGAGGCTCCCTTCCGCCTTCAAGCCGGCGCGGACCCCGTGGTTGATCTCCCGGCGTCTGGCATGGGTGGGAGCGAGGATCCGGGTCCCCTCCCGGGCATCTTCATCGAGATCGAGCCACAGGGCGGCGGCGTGATCGCCGAGTTCGTCCGCCGGCATCTCGAGGACGCCCGGGCCCAGCGTCTCGAGGGCGAGACCGGGCTTGCCCTCGATCATGCGCATGACCGCCTGCTTCAATCCTGAGTCGCGCTGGCGCAGCACCTCGTCCATGACCGCCGTCTCCATGCCGGCGTCCTGCAGCACCCTGAAAGGCTGGCCCGCCTCCACCGCCCGCAGCTGTCTCCTGTCGCCCACCAGCGCCACCCGGGCGACACTTGAGGCGTCAGCGATGCGCAGAAGCGCGTCCATCTGGCCCATGCTCACCAGCGACGCCTCGTCGACGACGAGGAGGCGGCCGCTTAAGGCGGCCCGGGCCCCTTCGATGGCGTCGTCGTCCGCGGTGCCGTCGCCGACGTCCCGATAGCGCGTCAGCAGCCACTGCAGGGTCCGCGTGCAAAGCCCCGTTTCCCGGCCCAGCGTCAGCGCCGCGCTGCTCGACGGCGCAAGGCCGATCACGTTCTCCTCGCCCGCCAGCGCTACCACCTCTGACAGCATCGCCGTCTTGCCCGTGCCGGCATGGCCCTGCACGCCGACGAGACGGCTGCCCGGGAGAAGCAGCATTCTCACCGCGGCACGCTGGCCGGTGTTGAGGGGGCTGGCGTCAAGCGCGATGTCGACGGCTTCGGGAGGAATCTCGAGCCCGTAGTCCGTGCGGTAGTCTTTCATCCAGGCCAGCACCGCCTTCTCGGCCTTCACCGCGCGGTCGGTGACGAAGGCAAGATCCGAACGGTGAGCCCGCGCCTCGACGAGGTGGCCGTCGGCGACGAGCTTCGCGATGGCACGGTCGATCTCGGGCAAGGACCACGGACCCGAGCCCAGGACCAGGGCGCGCAGCATGGCCGCCGTGAAGACGGTCTTGCGTTCCTCGAGGTGTTCCACCGCCCGGCGCACCGCGAAGAGGACGGAAAGCTGCTGCGGCTCTCCCGCCGGCGCACCATCCCGCCGCCGGTTCCATCGCGCGCGGTCGAGGCGGAACGGCAGCCGCTCCCGGCGCGCATCCTCAGCCGTCGCATGGCTCCGTCCCCGCGCCGTCGTCCAGTCGCGCTCCAGGCCCATCTCGCCGGTGCGCGCCTTCCACAGGCGCGCCAGCTCCCGGCGCGATGGCTCCTCCTTGCGCTTCCTCGTGTAGAGCACCGCCTGCTGCATCACCGAGGCGTTGGCATCGAGATTCTTCTCCTTCGCCCATTTGAGGGCCTCCTCGCGGCGTGTCGAGAACGCCTTCAGGTGCTGCTTCGAGTAGCCGGCGATCTCGAAACCCGGCACGCTCCCCACCATCGTCTGCGTCGTCGCGTAGCCCAGGGCCTCAATCCGCCTCTTGAGTTCGTGGCGGTAGAAGGCGCCTATCAGCAGCTTCGAGCGTTCGATCTTGATGAAGTCCGCACTTCGCCATGCGCCCTCTTCGTTCTGCGTCATGTTGGCGATGACCGAGTGCGTGTGAAGCTGCGGGTCGAGATTGCGGCTGGCATAGTGCCGGAAGGTCGCCGCCACCAGGCCGTGACCCTTCACCCTGGGGCGCCTGCGCGTCACCGGATCCCAGCCCCGGGTGTCGAGGAGCTCGTTCTCGATGAAGTCCAGCGTGGATTTCACCGCCTCGTCGTGAGCCCGGACGATCTTGGCGCCGGTCTTGGGTCTGGCGTGGACGAGAGCCTCAAGGGAAACCGACTTCGGGGCCGAGAAGGTAACGTCGAGGCCGGGGCGGTGCTCGTGTTTGCCGTCGCGCAGGCGTCCCAGGCGGGTCTTCGTGCCGGGGACGTGGCCGGAGAGGATCTGCTCGAAACGGAGGGGTTTGACGGGGCCGTGGAGGCCTAGGGCCGTCACGCCGCCGCCATGCCAGCCGCTCGCCTTCCTGTGCTCGGGATCGTTCTTGGCATAGTAGCCATCGGCCTCGAAGTAGTGGACCGTCGAGGCGGCCTCACTCAGGCGGGTAACAGTGGCAACCATTCCGAGGTTCTGGCAGAGAACACGATAACGTTCATAAAGTTCAAACCCAATGGGCTGATATCACATCGCCGCAATGAACACATCCAACGATTGATCAGTCTGCTCGAATAGCTCTGTCCGCGCGCGTGTCTACGGCACGACAAGATCATGGCTAATGACGGCCGGAGCGCCGTCGCCCGCTGCGCCCGGTCGTGTGGGTCGCGGAAACGGTGGGGGGCAGCTCCCTCCCCTGGCGCCTTCACCTCGATGAAGCCAATGCACTCCGCGGATGACAGCGTAGTCGGGCCGTGTCTTGATGTCGTCGAGCCGCGACTCCCCGACCATAACAACGGAGCGAGGAAGGAGTCCCGCAAGCACGGCAAGATCCTCGACGAGAATGACCAGCGGCGTACGCAACTGATCCTCGAGCGCTCCGCTTTCACCGGGGTTCGCGAGCCTAGACTTGGCTTCAATGCCGAACGCGGAGACGTCCTTGTAGAGCTTCCTGGGTGTTCAACGCCTCGCGAGTGGCTCGATTTCCATCCGGGGTAAATCTTCCTTACCACCGTGGAGGAGATAGGGAGAAGCCGGATTGACGAACACGAAGCTCGCGTTTTGACAGCCATCCGCAGGCACTCGCTAAACTCGAAGAACAGATGCGTTCGCCAGCGATGGCGGCGCCTGTCCGGGCACATCTCTCTGACGACGACAGCCAAACTCGGTGACATTAGCGGTAGAGCCCATGGCAATCTGACACCCAACATTTGAGACTGGACAATCTCGACACTTTCTCCATAAGGTTCCTCCTGCAAGCAGCACATGGGCCCCGCTCTGTCGGGTCGCCCGCTGAATAGAACAGCCCTTGATCCGGCATGGGGTAGCTCCCCAAGCCCGGCGAACAGGCGGGGCTTCCACGAACCTGTGTGTTGCTTGCAACGGCCCGGCACCCTGCCGGCCGGCAACAGACAGGGAGGAAGACACATGAAGTTAACTGTTGGCTTCTGTTCCGCCAGGAATCTGACGGTCTGCGCGTTCGCTTCGCTCGCGATCGCTGCCTGTTCGAGCAGCGACAGTGCGAAGCAGATGACCATGGATGATCAGGAGATGACGCCGCCGCCCGAACCGCTCGCCATTCCGGCGACTATGGCAGTGAGCTCACTGGAACGCCAGTACGCAGAAACTGACGCCGATACGCTGGACAGCATGAGCGGCACAGTGTTCGGCCCCGTGACGGGCCCTTTGGTCATAAACTATACCGAAGACACCGTAGCGCTGGATGTGCTTGCAAGGACCTACGTGACCTCCATCACACCGGATGAAGCGGGTGGAGCCGTGGTTGAATTCGTGATGGAAGGGCAGACCGGACGGATAGAGTTCACCGCAGACAACATCGCCAATTGGGATGACGTTACGGATGATGTCAATTTCTACCAGTTTGGGACGTGGGAATTGGGTGACGGCACAAACCCGAATTTGAGCAAGAACTACTATGAGCTCGCCCAGTGGTTTGCATGGCCAGCGGGTGACGATTGGGACGAAGAGTTCAATGGATTCTCGGTCTATGGCGTGTCAACCCAATCCGAGAACCTCCCCATGGGCACCGCCAGCTATGCGGGGTTCATGGTTGGCGATCTTTGGAACAGCGACGACAACAATCCTTCGTACCGTTCCCACCGCCGTGAAGTCTGGGGTGTGCTGGCACTGGACGCGGACCTCGGTAACAACACGATTTCAGGAGGTGTTGACGAAATCTGGGTGAAGACCTCCCGCGACGATGGCGAAGAGTGGGAGGAATGGTCGGATACCATCTCCATGGAATTCGCAAACGGTCGTGTCGTTGACGGTCGCTTTGTCGCCAGTTGGTCGGGCGAGGATACGTCCTCCACAACTTCCGATGCGTACAGTCTGCGCGGATTCCAAGGCAATCTGCTCGGGGAGTTCTATGGGCCGGCTGGAGAGGAAGTCGCCGGTGTCATCAACGGTTTTCGGGAAGCGACCACCACCACACCGGACCAAATCATTGCAGGCATTTTTGGAGGCGAGTTGGAAGCGCCTCAGGAGCTACCCTGACAATGGCACAAGAGCGCACGGAACGTTAAGTGCTGCCGGGGCGACCGGTAAGCATGCCGCGATGCCTATCTCTACGGGGCTGGATTGCAGCAACTTACCGGGAGGCTCAAGACCGGTTACCGCTGCAGAAAGATCCTGCAGCGCGTCGTCATGCCGTCCTCGTCGGTGGCATGAAGGTCAGAGGCTACCGGCACACCGCAGCCTGCATCGCTTGCGGTCTCGTCATCGCGATGGCGGGGGTCACGGTCCTAGCTCAGTCGTCGCCGTATGGCCCGGAATATGATGCCGCATTCGAGGCAATGTACGACGATCCGACCGACCTTGACCGTATCTTCGAGTATGCGGCCATCGCGCGCCGGGTCGGCAACTACGAAGGTGCGATCGGCGCTCTCGAGCGCATGCTGGTCTTCAATCCAAACCTGCCGGTCGTGCACTACGAACTCGCCCGGCTCTATGCGGTGCTGGGTTCTCATGCCACGGCGCGGCGCTACTATCTCTCGGCCCTCGACCTGGCGCCGCCGGAAGAGATTCGCGAGGAGATCGAAGTGGCCCTGGCGAGCATCGAACGCGCCGTCGCGGCCCACCGCTGGTCCGGCGCCGTTTTCGCCGGGGTGCGCTGGCAGGACAACGCCAATGTCGCGCCGGACGGGGGCAGGGTTCTGGTGGGCGGGATCGATGCGCGACTGGATGCCGGTTCAGGGGAGCGCTCCGACACGAGCCTGCTCGTCACGGCATCGCTCGACCACCTTTACGACTTCGGGAAGGATCCCGCGGTGTTCTGGCTCAGCAGCGTCCAGGGCTACGGCTCACGCCAGCGCGACCTGCAGAGCCTTGATCTCGTGCTTGTCTCTGTCGACACCGGACCGCAATTTCGCCTGCGTGACGGAGGTGCCGTGAGGCCGTTCCTCATGGCCGATACAGTGACGCTCGACGGCGCCCCTTATTACCGGTCGTTCGGGTTCGGCGGCGAACTGACCCACGACGCCAATTCATCGTGGCGATGGTCACTGGAAGCTCGGGCGCTCTACCGGGACCACCGTGCAAACAGCCGGTTTCCGGCACTGGACGACCGCGACGGCGCAAACTACCGCGTCGGCGGGGAGCTGCTCACTCAACTCTCTTCCGATCTGCTGTTCACTGCATCGCCGGGATTCGAGCTGCAGGCCAGTCGTCGGGGGTACGAGAGGTGGCGACAGGGTGAGATCAGGCTTGGTCTGCTGCAGGTCCTGCCCTTGCCGGGAGGCGATTCTTCCATCCATGTCGGCGTGACCGGCGTGGCGGGCCTGCGGAGCTATGGTTCTCCGGACGCGACTGTCGATGCCGGCCGCGCACGCCGGGACCGGCAGTACACGGCGGGGCTTTCAGCCACGGTCCCGTTTGCGAACGGCACGACCTGGATCGTCGAACTCCGCCGGCAATGGCAACAATCGAACCTTCCGAACTATACCTGGGATGACCTGTCGGTTTCGGGAGGCATGAGGTTCGGGTTCTGACTGCTGAGGGAGATTCGCCTTGAACGACAGCTCATCCAGACACGCGAAACCGGCATCCCGAATGGCACTCGTGGTGTTGGGAGTCGTGGCCATCATCGGGGTGGCAACGGCGCCGCAGGACCATGCACTCGCAGACATCGGAACCACATCTGCGGTCAATCCTGCGTCTTTCGGCACGCCGCCCGGGCAGGTGACCCGGGTTCTGGTGCCGGCACTGGACGTTTTTGCCGACGAGCGCATCGAGACCGATGCCGGGGGCGTCACCCAGATCCTGTTCCGGGATGGCAGCCACATGACGATCGGGCCCAACAGCGACCTCGTGATCGACCGGTTCATCTTCGATCCCGACACGTCCACGGGCGAGATGGCGATCAGCCTTGGCCGTGGCGTCCTGCGCTTTGTCGGCGGCCAGTTGAGCAAGGACGGCACCGTGACGCTGGCGACGCCCGTGGCCGTGATCGGCGTGCGCGGCGGAATTGCGGTGGTCGAACATGATCCAATCGCCGGAACCAATGCCGTGTTTCTGTTCGGCGCCGCAATGACGGTGCAGGGAATCGGTGAAACGGCGGAATCGGTGAGAGTCTCGCGGCCGGGATTCTCCGTTTCGGTCGGCGCCGACGGCGCTCCGGGACCGGTGGTCCCGGTGGAGCCGGAAGACCTGGACACGGTGCTGGCTGCCGTCGAAGGCGATACCGACTCGTCCGGCGACGTGCAGGACCTGGATGTCGAGTCATCGGATTCACTGGGCCAGACCGTCTCGGTCGATCCCGTGAGGGTCGAGGACACCGCATCCCTATCGTCCGCTTTGGCCGAGCAGGATCACAGAAATCTGGAGTCACTGGATCAATCGTCTCCAGCGGCGCTGTTGGTCTACGACCTTGATGGCATCAGGGGTTTCAGGGGCGACGTGTTCAGGAGAGCCGACGCGGTCATCGCGGTATATCCGCTCACGTTCGTCAAACCGGAGGGTCCGTTCGGCAATGCATGGGAGACGGGTAGCTCCCGTTTCCTCTACACGGCCAACAGTTTTGCTGGCACGGGTGCCGGACAGGTAGGCGAGATTCGCGTCTACATGGGCCAGGGATCCAACTTGGCTGACCCTGCTTCCGACTATCGATTGTTCGGCATTCTGGGAGGATCGTCCCGCGATACCCGTCGAAACACGTGGATTATCAGCGGACCCATCCAGGAATACGATGCACGACATCCCGCCCCGGCATTCGACGGACCGACGCCTCCGCAGACCTTCCGCATCGCCTCAGGCTATTGGGAGAGTGTTGATGAACCATTCTATCCTGAACCCAACTGGGCCTTTGCACATCTGAATCCGGACGACACGTACGAAGAAGGCACTCTTTCGATTGAGGCGCAACTGCTGGAAGCCATATCGCTGGACGAAGTTCCGGACCGAGGTTCCCGCAACTGGAATGGCTACGCCAGCGGACTCCTGGAAGCGCGAACCAGTATCGACGACATACACTCCTTCGAAGGTGCCTATAGCCTGAGCAACACGGATCCCACCGATGTCCGCTTCGTGACGGAAGGTATCAACGGTCTCGGCGTGCAGTTCAACCTCAGGCCTAGTTTTGTCCGCGAAGATCATCCGGATAGCAGAGAAGGGTTAACCTCCAATTTCGATGTCGCGACCATGGAGGTCAATTTCGGAAGAGGACAGGAACAGGAACAAAAACTGGATTCGGACGTAGCGGGTGTTTCGGGTTTGAGAGGTGTATACGTTGATGACACGGCGTTCGCCGCCATTTCGTCCCGAGTCTTCGGCGATGTGGACTATTCAGGACAACGACTAGTCTACGTCAACGGACAACTGGTGCCCAATAACCGATGGCCGGCGAATACGAGAGTGTGGATGGTTTCCAACGATGCGGCGCCCGCGGCGGGGCTGTTGCCTGACGGCGTGCGGTACTGCGACTGCGATGCGGCACGGTTCGGTTGGTGGGGCGGTCAGATCGGCATCATCCACGGTCCGGAAGGTTCGCGGGCCGATGCCCTGTTCCCCGGCACCTTCATCGTGGGCGACCTGCCCGGAATCCACGAAATTCCGAGCGAGGGCACCGCCTCCTATACGGGCCACGCCGCCGCCGCCATTCGCAACGCAGGCGCGGCCTATGCCGCTGTCGGCCATTTCACCATGGACTGGAGTTTCGCCACACGGACGGGCGAGGTCGAAATCAACCGTCTCGACAACCGCAGCTACGAGGCCCCTGTCAGCGCGGCAGCGGCGAACCCGCGGGATTTCTCCGGTGTCCTGGCTAATACCGGCGGTGCAGCAGCCAGCGGCAACCTCAATGGATCGTTCTTCGCCGAAGCAGGTAATCCGGTGGTGGATGCGGGTGGCAGATTCGAAGTGCAGACACTGGATGGCGCCTACAGCGCAGTCGGAGCGTTTGCAGCCACATCGCAGTGACCGTTGACGATGCTGCACCGGAGCGTCATTTCCGGGTCGGCCGATAAACGGCGTCCCAGCCCGCGTCCGGAGGGGAGCTCCTGAACTCGGCGAGGCGGCTGAAGTACAAGTCGTAGAGTCGGTCCAGACGACCGTTTGCCTCGTGTCGGCAACGGGTGAACTCGCGTTCCGCCGTATCCCATTCACGGCGGCGGTAGGCCGCAAGGGACTTGTCGTGGCGCGATTTCAAGGCACCGAACCAGGGTTCGGCGGCAAGGCGTTCATCTCCAAGCAGCGCATGGATTCGCACCGCTTGAGTTTTTCCGACGACCTGAACGAGATCGAGTTCCAGGCTGGCCAGTTCGCCGACTTGCAGCCATGTACTTTCGGCCATGATGGTGTCGACGCCGTAGACCTTGCATTGCTGCTCCAGGCGGGAGGCGAGGTTGACCGTATCCCCGAGGGCGGAATAGTCGAACCGATGGTCCGAGCCGAAGTTGCCGACGCAACAGGGGCCACTGCTCAAACCGATCCCGATCCGAAGCGGTGGCGTCGCGACCTTCGATGCATCGGCGTCGTCCGTTCCCGTCGGCCATGGCCTGGCGACGCACCGGTGGAGATCCAGCGCCCCACGGCAGGCCATGAGCGGGTGCAGATCGTTGCTGAGCGGTGCATTCCAGAACGCCATGATGGCATCGCCCATGTACTTGTCGATCGTGCCGCCCGCGTCCAGGATCGCGTCGGTCATCGGGCTCAGGCAACGGTTCACGAAGCCATTGAGTTCCTCTGCCGTCATGGCTTCGGTGATCCCGGTAAAGCCCCGGATATCGCAGAACATGACGGTGAGCTCGCGCATCTCGCCGCCCAGACGAAGTGTCTCCGGTCTTTCGGCGAGCTGGTCGACCACCTCCGGCGCCACATAGCGGCTGAAGGCGGAGCGCACCGTGCGCCGTTCGCGCTCCGCCAGCACGTACCGGACCGTGAC
Organism: bacterium; assembly: GCA_028821455.1. Classification (GTDB taxonomy): domain Bacteria; phylum Pseudomonadota; class Alphaproteobacteria; order SP197; family SP197; genus SP197. The sequence continues at coordinate 10,786 of JAPPGE010000100.1, forward strand.
CGACACCACGCAGATGACGACAGCCGAGAGTGCCGGGTACAGAGGATCGAGAAGCAGGCCAGCAAGGTCGTACGCGAACCAGGATGCGCCAATGCTGGCTCCAGCTCCTGCGATACCTGACAATGTGCCGACGACAATGCCGGGTCTGAATGCAAGCACGACAATGAGGACTGTTCCGATCGCCAGCAGGCTCATGATTTCAGCGCCCGCAACCCAATCGGGGCGTTCCAGGAACTGCCCGAGCAGAATCTGCTCCAGGGCCTCGGCATGGATCATGACGCCCGGCTCGACGGGACTGAGAGGAGTCGCCCTGACATCGCCCAGGCCCGAAGCGGTGGCGCCGATCAGCGCGATGCGTCCGGCAAGCTCTGCGATTGCCTCTGCGTCATTCTGCAGTATGCGCCATGCCGGGATGCTCCGATCAGGCGTGTCTTTCGCATAGTACAGCCACATCTCGCCGCGGGAATCGGTGGGAACGGTCAGGTGTCCGACTTTCAGTCCGTCGAGACCATCAGCGCCCGTTTCGGACCCCGAATGAGCATCGGCGCCGCGAGCGACGATCGAGCGGGCGCCCTGGGCGACGCGCAACGCTTCGACGACCAGCGATGGATAGACGACGCCATCCATTCCGATCACAAGGGCCATGCGTCTTGCGACACCGTCATCGTCCACGGGCACTGTCAGAAAGCCGAGGCCGCTGGCTGCCTGTTGCAGCACTGGCAGATTGCCGGTCACGGAAGGATAGCGCGGCAGGTAGTCCGCCGGATCGGCGCCGGTGAACGCGAAACCGAACTTGCGCGGAGGCGGCGTGGCAGAGGCCTTTCCAAAACCCGGAGCCATGCCGAGCACAACATGCGCTCGACCGATTGCATCCGCCAGGGAGTCGTCATGATCCGGCAACTCAAGAAGAGTGTTCTTGAGTGCCTCGAAATCCGGGGTTTGCGGCCATGTTCGCACGATCATCCTCGGCGAGGTCTGGTCGGGTTCGGCGAACAGCATGTCGAAGGCGATCACGGCCGCCCCGGCGTTCCGGATCGTCGTGATCATGCTTGCCAGAATCGTACGCGGCCATGGCCACTGGCCGATGCGGTCGAGCGACTCGTTGTCGATGTCGACGACGCGAACCGGGGCGGGAACAGATGGTCGCGGCGATATCCGTTGATATCCGTCGAAAATCGCCATGCGGACCAGGTTCATCGGCTGCGGATCCGCGAGACGCAGAACCAGCAAACCGGCCAGCGCCAAGAGGGCGAAGAGCGCAACCGTCGTACGCGGTCCCGGACTCCAATAGCGCAACCGATGTCTCCAAGGTTGCACCTAAAGGTTCCACCGGCCTCGCCTCGCGCGGGGCGAGGCCGGTGGTTTTGGCTCACATGTAGTTATCGACGACGTTACCTTCATAACGTTCATTTTCAGGCGATGTCTCGCCTTCGTAGATGATGATGATGGAGTCGCCATCAAACAGATAGGTCGAGCAAGGGGTTTCGCCCCACGCCTCGGAGTGCCAGCATAGCTTACCTTCATCGCTGGTGGTCCAAGTACCTTCGGCGGGCTCGCCCTCCCATACGGCTACGAATGTGCCGTCCTCGGCGTAGTAGCCGGCGCCCTCACTCCAAACCTCGGTATAGCCGGAGAGATAAGAGTGCAACTCCGCGGCCGTAAATGGTCTTGCTGTGTCTGGAATCGCGGCGGCACAAGCGGCGAGCAGTGCTCCGATGGTGGCGACGAGAACAAGCTTCAAAGGGTTCATGGAATTTCCTCCTGTGGTTTGCCACCCGGCAAGTGGGTGCCGGGCAGTCGCATGCAACACACAGGTTCTGGAAGCTCCGCCTATCCGCCGGACTTGGGGAGCTACCCCAATGTCGGATCAAAGGACTATTCTATTCGACGGGTGACCCGACAAAGCGGGGCCCATGTGCTGCTTGCAGGAAGGACTGTAGTGGCAATCGAACGCGAGTGTCTAGAGCGGAGAATTCAGAGCTTCGGATGGCCATCGGCTCCGCCGAAAATCGGTTGCTGGCTTTCCAAGCAACCCTGAAATCACTCCACCAATCCGCTCAGCAGCGGCCTCGGTCTCACGATCACCGGTGTGGGCATAGCGCAGGGTCGTGGTTGTCTGACTGTGACCGAGAAGGCGAGCCACGACGGGAAGAGGCGTTCCCTGCATGACGGCATGGCTGGCATATGTGTGTCTGAGATCGTGGAGACGGACATCGTCCAGACCGGCCTCCTTGCGAAGCCGATACCATATCGGAAGGTTGTCGTGGATCGGTCGATTGCCACCCTTCGGCGAAGGAAACAGAAACTCCGTTCCTCCTGTCATCCTGCGTTCGATGATGGCCTGGGCCTCACCGTTCAGGAACACAGTTCTGGGGCCAGTCTTGCTGTCATGAAGCCGGAGACAGGTTCCGGCCACCTCGTCCCGACGCAAGCGAACAATCTCGCCTTTGCGGCAACCTGTCAGCAAGAGAAGACGGATGATGTCGATTTGCGGGCGTTGGGATGCCCGCATCGATGCGGAGCGTTCGTGGCGGTCGAGCACCCTGTGCAGTCTCTCGAGTTCTTCCCGGGAAAGGAAGCGGGTGATCTTCTTTCCCGGGTTCAACTTGATGCGTCTGGCCGGATTGGAGGGGACATGTCCGCAGGCGATCGCGTGATTGAGGATATGGCGAAGGGTTTGCAGAGAGAGGTTGGCGGTACCCGGTGCAGTTCTGCTGCAGTCGTCGAACCACCGGTGAATCATCATCGGCGTGATACGGTCAAGGCGCAGGTCGCCAAACGCGGGAAGCAGCCGGCCCTGAACGAGCCTGTCGCGCAAGCTGATCGTCGTCGGCTTGCAGCGGTGGACCCAGGAGTCCCGCCACGGGCCGGCGACGAAGTCCCGGAAGAGTGGGACACTCCTCTTCTCCGTGACGCCGTTCGACAGTCGCACACGACTCTCGGTGCGGGCGTCCTCGACCGCCATGAGCATCGCCGGCCCCAGCGACACCTTCCGTCCGTCCACGAAGTGGACATAGGCGCGGCCGCCGGAGGGATGCACCCGAACGCCCAGTGATGGCACCACGGTATCGCGGACCGTGTATTCGCGACGATCGGGCTTGAGACGCCGGATCAGGGCATCGGTCAACCTCGTCCGGCGATTCATAATCTGGCCCCGGCCAGAAGCGATCCCACGGCTTCGGCTGCCGCGGCAGCCGTGTCATCGTTGAGGTGCGTGTACTTCAGGGTTGTGCCGGGATCGTTGTGCCCGAGAAGCCGGCCGACGGTGAGAATGTTCTCTCCCGTCATGACGGCAATGCTCGCGTATGTGTGTCTGAGATCGTGAAGCCTGACATCCTGTAGACCAACCTCGGAGCGGAGATCGCGCCAGAAATCACCGACAGAGGACACGTCGACAGGCTTGCCGTACCGGGTTGACGGAAAGACCCAGGGAGACGTTCGGGGTTGCTGGTCCAGAATCGTCCGTGCCGGGCTGCTCAGCCAGACCATGCGCGGCCCTGTCTTGGAATCCTCGAGGTGGAGGTGACCGTCCCGGTACTCCTTCCACCGCAACGTCACGATCTCCCGCCGGCGGCACCCGGTCAGCAGCAGGAGGCGGACGATCGCGACGTAAATCGCATGGTTGCCCTCGTGTTGTTCCAGAACTCTTCCGAGCCGACGAATCTCCTCTTGCGACAAGAAGCGCTCCCGTCCTTGGCGCCTGTAGCGCCGGATGCCACGGCAGGGATTGCTGTCTGCAGGCCGGTACCCGTACGTCTCGGCACAGGTCATGATGACGGAAAGGACTGGCATGGAGCGGTCGGCCGCCACCGGCGTGTCATGGAGAGAGGCAAACCACTCCCTGACATCCGCGGCCGCGATGTCCGCAATCAGGCGTCCCCGGAACCACGGCAGAATCTGCCTGGCGAGGTAGTACCGGTTGACCTTGAGGGTCCCGGGCTTCCAGTTCCTCCCGTAACGGCGGAAGACCTCTTCAGCCACCTCCTCGAAGAGGTTGTGCTCCAATGCTGCCGAACGGCCGTTCCTGTCGGCGGCCAGTATGGACCGGGCCTTGGTCCTGGCATCCTCCACGCTCAGGGAGGCGGCATTGCCGACGATCTTCCAGACCCTCTTTCCCTCGTGCTGGCTGTGGATGAAGAAGCACTTGCGCCCAGTTGGATAGAGGCGGACGCCGAAGCCTCTGAGATCGGCGTCGCGGATGTCCCGGACAGTCCTTCGTGGTCGAAGCGCCTTGATGCGCGCCTCGGTAAATCGTGTCTTGGCCATGGATTCCCCCTTGCCTTGAGTTGCAGTTGCGGGGGATTCCGTGGCGGAAACGTCCCGTAGTTGCAATTGCGAGAGGGAATTGTTGACGTTATTTCAGTTAGATAGCACCTCTGGTGCGTTCCATGGTGTAGAGGCCCGTGAGGTTCTCGACGGTGAAATCCGCGTCGCGGCGGAACTCGACGCTCTCGTCGAAGTAGTGGAGGAAGACGTCGTTCAGTTCATTGCGGGGTATCGAGACGACGAGCGCCAGCACGATCGCACAGAAACCCCACCCCAGCACACGACGTCTGCGGATCACGAATTCTCCAAGCGCGGCCATCGCCGCATCGCGACGGTCCCTGGTCGCGCTTACCCGAATCGGCAGCAGCGAGAGCAGTGCCGGCAGAAGCGTCACGGACAGCAGGAACGCGGCGCCGACCCCGAACGCCACGAAGGTGCCCAGATGACGCAGAGGCGGAGACTCGGAGAAGTTCATGCTGAGGAAGCCGAACGCGGTGGTCAGGCAGGCCAGGAAGACCGGCTGGAGATTGATCCGCATCGACTCGACAATCGCGTTCCGCTTGCTCCCGCCGTCGGCGAGGAGCGAAGGCGCGTCCGCCGGCGGGCGCGACGAATCGTTCCGCAAGTGATGGACGAGGCTCGAGAAAATGTGGACGCAGCTCGCAATCGCGACCGTGAGCACGACGACCGGCGCGACGGCGGAAGGCGCCGTCATCGGCAGCCCCACCCAGCCGCCGAGCCCCACTGCGGTCATGACAGAGAGCGAAACCACGATCATGATCGCGAGCGTCCCGCCCAATCCCCCCGTCAGGAGCACCAGCATCAGGATCATGGCCGCGAAGCTCGCCGGGACCAGGATCTTGAGATCACGTAACGAGACCTCCATGAAGGCTTGGTTGAAGATCACCAGGCCGGTCACGCGTACGTCGATTCCGGGGAATCGCTCACGAACCTGGTCGGCGAGCCCGTACGAGAACTCGGCTACCCGGGACCCTTCGCGCATCTGGTCCCCGTCCGGCAGCACCACGGTGACGTTGACACCGCTGGCCCCGCCGTCGGGTGCCATCAGGCGTCCCGAGAGCAGCGGTTCGGCCAGGGCGATCGCACGAATACGGGACCGCTCGTCGCCGTCGCCGAGAGCGGCGTCGTCCACGAGGTCGCGGACCAGAATGTCGTCTTCCAGGGCCGTGGTGTGCTGGTAGTTGGTCAGGGAGTCGACGCGGGTCGCGTGGGGAATCTGCCATGACCGTTCGGTGAGCCAGAGTGCGGCCTCCAGCGCCAGGGCGGAGGTGGCGTCGCGGTCTCCGGGCACGACGGCGAAGAACACGTTGCTGGTCTCGCCGTAGGTGTTGTCCATTGCCTCGCTTGCCAGGAGCTGGGGGTTGTCCCTGGAGAAGTAGATCCGGTCGTCGGCCGAGAATTCGAGAAACGCCGTTCCGCTGGCGGCGATCGCGACCAGGACCAGAGCGACGCCGATAATCGGCCACCGCAACTCGATGGCCCAGCCGCCCAGCCGCGACTCCAGCTCGCGCACCGTCAGCATGGTGGGCTTTCGCGTAGAGCGGCTCACACCCGGCTCCTGTATCCGGCCTCATCGGCATCTTACGTCGAGGAGGCCGGCGCGCGGTACACGAATCGCGAACAGGCAAGTGGGTTGGAACAAAGGCTGGCGCGTCGCGCAGAGGCCTTGCCGCCGCCCGATACGAGGAAAAAGGGGCTTCAAGCCGAAGCCGAGACTTGACATGCCTGCAGGATGCCGCCCTTGCTTGAGGCGTGTGGTTGCGATCCGTTTCACAATGGGAGGTCGCCGATGGCTACAAGACCTTTCCGCGTCGCAACCGACGTTGGCGGAACCTTCACCGACCTGCTGGTCTTCGAATCCGACGACGAGACAGGGGAGACTCGCGTTCGCAGTGCCAAATCGGACACCACGCCCGGCGGCTACGAGGAAGGCGTGTTCGACGTCATGGAAAAGGCGGGCGTCGAGGCGGACTCGGTGAACTTCCTTGCCCACGGCACGACGGTGGTCATCAACGCGCTGACCGAGCGCACCGGCGTCAAGGTCGGCCTCATCACGACGCAGGGGTTTCGCGACACGCTGGAGATCGCGCGCGGCAACCGGCCCGACTTCTTCAACCTGCACTACCAGAAGCCCGAGCCCTTCGTGCCGCGCCGGCTCCGCCGCGACGTGCCCGGTCGAATCGACTACCACGGCAACGAGATGCAGCCCCTCGACCTCGCGCCGCTGCCGGAGATCGTCGCGGATTTTCAGGCCGAAGGCGTGGAGGCTGTCGCCATCTGCTTCATCCATTCCTATGCGAACCCCTCGCACGAAGAGCGGGCGCTGGCGGAGCTGGTCCGCCTCTGGCCCGGGGTTTCGGCCATCGCGTCTCACCAGATCACGCGGGAGTGGCGAGAATACGAGCGCACCAGCACCGCCGTGCTGTCGGCTTATGTACAACCTGTGGCGGAGCGATATCTCCAGCGCCTCGCCGCCGGCCTCGCAGAGCAGGATTTCCGTGGCGGCCTCTACATCATGCAGTCCAACTGCGGCGTCGATTCCGTCGACACCGTCTCGCGCATCCCGATTACCATGGTCGAGTCGGGGCCGGCGTCAGGCGTCTGGGGTGCCGCCGAGCTCGGACGGCTTATCGGCGAGCCCAACGTGCTGGCCCTGGATATCGGTGGCACCACCGCCAAGTGCTCTCTGATTGAGGACGCAGAGGTCAGGATCAGGACCGACTACTGGATCGGGCGCAGTGGCGCGACCGCAGGCTATCCGATCATGGTGCCCGTGGTCGATCTGGTGGAGATCGGCAACGGCGGCGGCTCCATCGCCTGGGTCGACGACTTCGGCAAGCTGCGCGTCGGGCCGCGGTCCGCCGGCGCCTTGCCGGGTCCTGCCGCCTACGGGCGGGGCGGCACCGAGGCCACCACCACCGACGCCAATCTATGGCTCGGCCGAATCAACCGCGACTATTTTTGCGGTGGCACGGTGACAGCCGACATGGATGCCGTGCAAGAGGCCATGGAAGCAGTGGGAGCGCGTCTCGGCGTCGACGCCGAAGCGGCCGCCCGCGGCATCGTGCGCATCGCCAACAACAACATGGTGAATGCGCTCAAGCTGGTCTCGGTCAACCGCGGATTCGATCCGCGCGACTTCACGCTGATCGCCTTTGGCGGGGGCGGTGCGATGCACGCGGTAGCGCTGGCCCAGGAGCTTGGCGTTACCAGGGTGGTGGTGCCGGCGGACGCCTCGGTCTTCTCCGCCTGGGGCATGCTGATGTCGGACCTCCGCCGGGACGACGTGGTCACCCTCCTCGTCGATCTCACGCGTGACAACGCTGCTGTCATCGAGGCGGCGTATCGCGAGGCCGAGGAGCGCGCGCGGAGCCGCTTCGCGGCCGAGGGTATCGCAAGATCGGCAGTCAAGCTCGTGCGCCTCGGCAGATTCCGCTACCAGAACCAGGAGCACACCACCGAGGTGCCGCTGGTGAGCGACCCGGTGACCGCCGGCGGTATCGCCGCCATCGAAGCCGACTTCCACGAGGTCTACGAGCGCGAGTACACCTACAGGCTCGACGCCCCGGTCGAGATGGTGGGCCTCCACGTCGTCGCCACGGTCGACATCGGCAAGCTCACCATGATTCCGCGAGAGACGACAGGGCGGGTGCTCGCAGATGCGCAGAAGGGCACGCGCCGTGTCGACTATGCGCTCGAAGGCCTGCACGAGGCGGCGCTCTATGACGGCGAGCGGCTGGAGCCCGGCATGGGCTTCGACGGCCCGGCCATCGTGGAGGACTCCGGCACCACGGTCGTCATCCACCCGGGCAATCACGCCGAGGTGGACGACTTCGGAAACATCCGCATTCATATCCGCAACTGAGCGAGATGGTGGCAGCACCATGACGACGACGAACGCTATCACGAACGACCCGATCACCCTGGAGATCATCCAGAACTCGCTGCAGAGCGCGGCCGACGAGATGTTCGCCGCCATGAAGAAGACGGCGATGAGCTCGATCATCTACGAGGTGCTCGACATGGGTACAGGGATCACCGACGCGAAGGGAGAGATCGCCTGCTCCGGCGCTGGTATTCCGGGTTTCGTCGGCGTGCTCGACAAGGCCGTGAATGTGATCGCCGGGAAGTTCGGCGCCCCCGGCGCCGTGGAGGCCGGCGATGTCTTCGTCACCAACGATCCCTATTACGGCGGGGTGACGCACCTCAATGACATCGTGGTCGCGATGCCGGTCTTTGCCGAAGGCCGCATCATCGCCTGGACCGCGAACATTGCGCACAACTCCGACGTGGGCGGCATGGCGCCGGGCTCGCTCACCGGCGACGCGACGGAGATCTTTCAGGAAGGGCTCCGCCTGCCTGCCATCAAGATGATCTCCAGGGGCGAGCCCATTCAACCGGTGATGGAGATCATCAAGGTCAACTCGCGCATGCCCGACGTGCTCGAAGGCGACGTGTGGGCGGCTGTCGCGTCCGCGCGCATCGGCGCCGCCCGGCTTGCGGAGATCGCCGGAAAGTACGGAGCCGCCACCTTCGAGCACGCGATGACCGCGTTCATGGACTATGGCGAGCAGGTCTCGCGGTCGGCGCTGAAGGCGCTGCCCAAGGGCACCTTCACCCTCGCGGAAGAACAGGACGACGGTCAGATCTTCAACGTCACCATCACCATTGCGGATGACGAGTTCGTCGTCGACCTGCGGGACAATCCGGATCAGGCCACCAGCCCGGTCAACACCAGCCGGGACAGCGTGATCGTGTCGGCCCAGATGATCTTCAAGTCGCTGACCGACCCCCATTCACCCTCGAATGCCGGTTCGTTCCGCCCCATCCGACTGCTGACGCGGGAGGGCTCCGTGTTCCATGCCAGGGAGCCCGCGCCCGTCGGCTTCTACTACGAGATCGACCTGCGCGCCTACGACCTTATGTGGCGCTGCCTCGCCCGACACATGCCGGAACGTCTGGCGGCGGGGCACTTCGCCTCCGTCTGCGGCACCTTCATCGGCGGCACCCATCCCGACACCGGCCGCCAGTACACCATCATCGAACCTCAGGTCGGCGGTTGGGGCGGCCGCGAGGGCATGGACGGCAACAGCGCCATGTTCTCCGGCGCCCACGGCGAGACCTTCAACTGTCCTGCCGAGGTGAACGAGGCGCGCAACGGGCTCTACGTCGATCAGATGGCGCTCAACCTCGAACCCGGCGGCGAAGGCCAGTTCACCGGCGGGCGCGGTATCGTCATGGACTACCGCGTGCGCGCGGACGACGGCTTCCTCACCGTCGGGTACACGCGATCGAGGCATCCTGCCTGGGCTCTCGACGGCGGCAGCGAGGGCTCGCCCAACTACGTCGAGTTCATTCCGCGCGAGGGCGAGCGGCAGCGCTTCGCCTTCGTCTCGGGCCTCAGGACACGGCGGGACGACGTGATCCGCGTCGTCACCGGCAATGGCGGCGGCTTCGGCGATCCGAAGAAGCGCGACCCCGAGAGGGTGCGCCGCGACGTGAAGAACGGCCTCATCAGCGCCGAACGGGCCCAGGAGGTCTACGGCGTGGCGGTCGAATCATCCGAGGCAACCGATTCAGACAACGTGAGGACCGCATGAAGGCCAATGCCCCCCTCAAGCTCATGTATCTCGACCCGATCGGCATTAATCTTCACAGTGCGGTCTTCGCCGAGATGGCGCGCAGCTACAAGTTGCCGGGCACCGAAGTGCACGTCACCTGCCTCGCCGACCCGGGCGGAGACTTCACCCATATCGAGTACCGCTCCTACGAGACCATCGTCTCGCGCGGCATCATCCAGGCGACTCGCCAGGCGGCGCAGGAAGGCTTCGACGCGCTCGCCATCGGCTGCTTCTACGACACGGGCCTGCACGATGCGCGCGAGATTTCGGGCGAAATGGTGGTGACCGCCCCCTGCCTTGCTTCCTGCGAGATTGCGTCGAGCCTCGCCAACCGCTTCGGCATCATCGTCGGCAGGCGGAAGTGGGTAAACCAGATGAACGCTGTTGCCCGCGAACACGGCTACGGCGAGCGCCTCAGCGGCTTCTATCACGTGGAGCTCGGCGTGAACGACTTCCAGACCGACCATGCGGAGACCAGACGCCGCCTGGTGGCGGCGGGGCGCAAGGCGGTGGAGGAGGACTACGCCGAAGCGCTCATTCTTGGTTGTACGCTGGAGATCGGCTTCTACAAGGAGGTCGAGAAGGCCGTGGGCGTGCCGGTTATCGATCCCTCCATCGCCGCGATGAAGCGGGCCGAATATGCCGCCAATCTCAAGCGCCAGTGTGGCTGGGTGCCGAGCCGGATGTGGTCCTGCGAGCCGCCGCCGGAGGACGAGATCGCGCGCTTCGGCGGTTTCGACAGTGGCGACGCCTTCTCCCAGCGACTGGTGGTGGAGGCGGAGTGAGGAGGTTCGCCAACCCGCCCCTCGGAATGCCGGATAGCCCGGAGAAAGGGATCGGCTAGTAAATGCTGAAAGGGAAATAGCGGGCGTTGATCGTTTGGTAGGTGCCGTCGGCCAGGATCTCCCCGATCGCTTGATTGAGCCGCAGGCGCAATGTGTCGTCATCTTTGCGGACGGCGATTCCGATACCCTCGTCGAGGCGATATCCGTCGCCGGCAAACTCGAATTCGGCGCCTTGCGGACTTTGCAGCCAGTCCCAGAAACCGAGTCCGTCGCCGAGAACCGCGTCAACGCGTCCCTCGACAAGCGCCTGCAGGGGTGCGCCGGAGTCCGTGAACAGCCTGATGTCGGCAATGCCCGAGAGATTGGCTTCCAGCCAGTCCGACGAGACCGTTGCACGCGACGCGCCGATGGTTCTTCCCGTCGGCGCTTCCGGGTCAAAGCCCGAGTCCTTGCGGGTCACGAAACGAACGACATTGCTGTAGTACCGGTCAGTGAAGGACACCAGTTGCCTGCGCTTTTCGGTGATCGACATGCTGGAAACGATGGCGTCGAACTTGCCGTTCCGCAGTCCGGGAATCAGTTCCTCCCAGTCCTGACGGACGAAGGCGCACGTGGCCTCCAGCCTGGCGCAAAGCGCCAGGGCAATGTCGACATCGAAGCCGTTGAACTGCCCCTCATCATCGATGTGACTAAAGGGCGGATAGTCGGGAGCGATGCCAATTCTCAACGTTAACTGCTCCGTATCGTCACCGAACGCGGAGGCCAGAAACAGAAGCGTCAACACCAGTGCTGCGGTCAGTACTCTCAAGGTCACCTCCCTGTCGATGCCCGTCACGTTGTCTCGATGGATGACGGGCTGTGGACAAACTCCCCTCGGGTCCACTCTTTCAGCGGTTGTGCGGCTGCCCCACTCGCCGCCCGGGTGCGCGGCATAGGTGCGGGCCATGTCGGTCTTGCCCCAGGCGTCGTCGATGAAGATCGGGCGCGCCGGGTACGTTCAGGATGCGGTTTCCCCGAGCAGGTCGAGGAATTCCGGTGCTGTCATGGCTTTGTCCCGGCTTGACGGGAAAGGTTGAGGTTCAATCGAGAATCACTGGCTTAGCGCCTGCGCCGGGATCAGCCCAGCGTGTTGACCAGTTGCGCGTTGATGATCCTGCGGTCGCGGGTCAGAAGGGTCGCGCCGAGCACGCGGGCGGTTGCGACCAGGATGCGGTCGGCCGGGTCGCGATGAAAGGAGTCCGGCAACGAGACCAGCTCCGCTGCTACTGCTGGAGAAATGCCGTGCCGCTGCGCCAGCGGCGGTGCTACCGCCTTCTCCAGCCACTCTCGCAGGGGTATCGCGAGACGAATGCGGCCCAGGCCCTGCAGCATGGCGACTTCCCAAAGTGTGATGTCGCTGACGCGTAAGGGCGAGTCCGCGTCAGCGGCGGCAAGGACGTTCTGTTGTTGCGGAGACAACTGACTGCGGTCTCCGTGCCACCACAGCAGGATGTGGGTATCGAGCAGTGCTTTCATCGCTTCAGGCTGTCCCAGTAGTCTTCCGGAATCACCGGTTCCAGAACATCGCCAACGATGACGACCGTTCCCTCCAGCTCGTCCTGAGGATACCCCTCGCTCTCTCCGGTAGCACGCGTGAGCGCAGCGACAGGCCGGCCGCGTTTCAGAATGACCACCCGCTCGCCGGTCTCATGGACCCGGTCGAGGATGGCGAGACACCGCGCCTTGAAGTCGGATGCGTTGATTGTCGTCATATGACCAGTATTGATGACCGGTCAGGCGTTGTCAAGGCGTCGAACCTGACGTGGTCGCTGGGCCGAACGTCAAGAGTTCCTGCCTCGACCGGTCTGACGTTCCGCAAGACGGCAATGGACAGCCCCGCGGCATGGGCCGTCAGGCTTCGTCAAGACGCGTCGTCAGCAGAAAGGCCAGCCTTGTCAGCCGGGATCGAGTTCGGGGTCGGGTATCCGTCCGCGCCAGGCCTTGCGGTACTCGTAGACGTCCGTGATCATCATCTCCGTCCACCAGCCGCAACGGGTCGGCGGATAGCGTGCCGGCCGTTTGTCGTTCACGAACCGGTTGATGGGTGTGACGACGCAGTCATGGTTGGCGCCGAAGAAGAACGGGAACGACACCCGCTCGCGTCCCGACCTGTTGACGACCCGGTGAGGCGTGGAGACGAATTCGCCGTTCGTCCAGCGCATCAGCATGTCACCGATGTTGACGACGATGCTGCCGGGGATCGGCGTTGCCTGGATCCACTCGCCGTTGCGATGGCCGACCTGCAGGCCGCCGACATCATCCTGGAGAAGCAGCGTGAAGCACTCGTAGTCGGTGTGGGCGCCGATACCGATGCGGCGGGGATCGATGGGCTCGTCCTGCGGCGGATAGTAGATCAGCCGCAACGTGCGCCGTGGAAAGGCGCGTTTTCCTTGCGGGTGCGAACCCCGCCCAACAGTTGTCGCTT
>JAPPGE010000013.1 GCA_028821455.1 bacterium
TCCGTCACTCTAACTCATGACTTCCTCCCTTCCAGGGCTTGCCCTGACGCAACCCTCGTCCAATGACCTGGAAAGTCAAACCGAGAAGCCGATGTTCGAGACACGTCTGTTTCGATGGGGCCACGACTCGTCGAAGTTCAGGATCGGCATGAGCGCAAAGACGCAGAAGAAGGCTGCTGACACGCGGCCAAAACAGTCGGCGCGTCCGGTGGAGATCCGGCAGATGACATACCGATATGATTTGGCTGTGCAGTGTCGAATTGGTTTGGGATTGACCGGTTCGTCGGCATTCGGAACACTGCCGAGATGACCGCAAAGGATATGTCGGGATGGCAGAGATCGTGGTCAAACTGACACTCAGGCCGGTCGTCATGTTCCTCATCGAGAAGGGAGAGGGGCGGTCTGCACGGGAACTCGCGAAGTGCATTCTAGGGCCTTCTGCGTCGCCCTATGAAGTGGCCAACTACGAGGTTGCTGTCAGCCAGGCATGCGGTGAACTGCTGGGCATGAGCATGGTGAAGAAAGAAGGCGCCGGCATTCCAGGATCGCCTTTCCGCTACTATCCCATGCGATGACAATGCCGCTGGTCCGTCGCTGCCTGCATGATCCCACGTTGGTGTGGTCTCGGTAGTCGCACTATGCGAATTGATGCGTAACTCCGGTTCACGTAGGCGGGGGACCACGATGGGCCGCGTGTCGGCCATTGGTCTGCACTGGACTCCGCCGCCTGTCGGACAACCATTCGCCACGCACCGATCGAGCGAAAACACGCTTCCGCACTCAACGCTGTTTGGTAATCCAGCCCGCTGATCCACTGAAAAAAGAGGGAGTGCCTTCTGTCTCTGAGGGCAACGGCAATCGTTACATCTCCAGTTTGTCGGAGATTTCTTCAGCCAGATCGACAAACCCAACAGAGCAGAACCCCTCCTGCTTCAATCTGCCGACAGTCACGCTTTTTTGATCTCCGAATACCTCGTCGATCGTGAATGTGGGAATCACGAAGAACTCCCATTGTGCAAGGTCCAGGGGGTCGTAGCGTGTGGGGTCATCCATGTTCTCCAGGCAAAGCACATAGCAATCCGCCCATCGCTTTGGAGCATCAGGACTTGGCAGCCAATCCCACGACCGATCGTTCCATGCCCATGACTTTTTTCCGATCGCAAACTTGGCGCTGGATCGCTCGAGCTTGTTGTTTCGGGCAGGCTGCAGAAGCGCTGTGGCCTTGACTTCGATTGTGCTGCCGTCCTCAAGGACTATGTCTACGTAGTTGAAGTCGTCCGCCCCCTCGCTGTCGGTGCCAGTGGCGATGCGCACGTAGTATTCCGCCAGCAACGCTCGCGTCGTGGGGCTCTTCCAATCGGAGAGCACCCAACGACGAAAGTTGTCCACCGAGCGATCAATACCGATAAACGTTTCCATGAGAGATCCAAACTCCTTCCGCGCAACCACGTGGTAGATGTTGTTTGCGAACACTTCCAGCATGAGCAAACTCCATCGAAACCGACGCTTGATCCGTGCATAGAGACTGTGGCCTGCCCCAGTGACTCATCCGAAGTTCCGGCACCCGGAGCCACCTGGGGGACGGTGATCCGGCGCTACAGCAGGTCGCAGAGCATGGCGACGAGGGGGGCGTCGGCCGGCGGCATGGGCCAGGATCCCATGCGCCGGGGACGGACCCAGGCAAGGTCGGCGTGTTCCCGGGGTGCGATCACGCCGTTCCACTGGCGACAGACGTAGAGCGGCATGAGGAGATGAAAGTCGCGATAGGCGTGACTGGCGAAGGTGAAGGGCGCCAGGCAGGCCTCGCTGACATCGATACCGAGTTCCTCGCGCAACTCCCGGATCAGGGCATGTTCCGGGGTCTCGCCCGCACGCACCTTCCCCCCTGGAAACTCCCACAGCCCCGCCATGGACTTCCCCTCGGGCCGTCTGGCAAGGAGAACGCGGTTGTCGGCATCCACCAGGGCACAGGCCACCACGAGCAGCAGGCGAGATGGCCGCGTCATGTGCGAATCTGTGACCAGAACACCTGGAAGACCCCGCACAGGACGTCCCGCTCCCTCGCCGGCGCCGGCATCATGCGTTCGCCGATCCGGCGCATGCCGATCCGGGTGAGCAGACGCTCGGAAGCCTCGTTCTCCACCATGGCAAAGGCCTCGACCTTGTCGAGACGCAGGACCTGGAAGGCGAACTCGATCAGGGCCCGCGCAGCTTCGCTGGCATAGCCATTGCCCCAGCTCCAGGGGGCAAAGGCGTAGCCCAGTTCGCCTGAACGATCCTCATCACTGAGCGTGATGTCGATGACGCCGATCACCTCACCCCCGTCCGCCACGGTAACCGCATAGACCCAGCCCCCTCCGGTTTCCCTCTTGCTGACGGCATCCTTCGCGAACGCCTCGGCGCAGCCCGCGGGATAGGGGTGAGGCATGTTCGCCGTGTACCGGGCCACCTCCCACAGGCGGCAGAAACGCGTCACCTGGGGAGCGTGATGCAACTCAAGCGGCTCGAGAACCAGGCGTGAGGTTGTGATGTTGTCCGGTCTGATCACCCGCGCCATGGCTTGTCACCCGGATTGAATCGGGACCCGGAGATCGACGGCGGTCCGGAATCCGATGGTGGCACAGCGGTCGAGACCAGGCCACATGAGCAGGTACTTGGCCGCAAACGCCGCATCGTGCACCCCTCCATCCGCATACCAGTCGGAGGTCGCGCAGTGGTGGTGGCTGCCGCCCTTCACAATGCAGAACCGTGTTCGTCCGTCACTCATTTCAGGCTCGGTCCAGTTCCAGACACGCACCGGGTCGTCGCCCAGCAATCCGCCCTCGGCGGCCCGTTGCCACTCCGCTTCCGTAGGCAGACGCCGTCCGAGCCAGGATGCATAGGCGCGGGCATCCTCGGGATCAACCCGCGTGACCGGTTCTTGAGGCCCGGCCCCGGGTTCGGGAAGGAACCCGGGAGACTCGGGAGAGTACCCCGTTTCCTCCACAAATCGCCGGTAGGCGGCCACGGTGACGGAATGCCTGTCGATGGCAAACGGCAAGAGATCCTCGCGGAACTCCCGGGACACCACGGTATGGAGCCCGGGGAGAACCGGGCCGGCACTCTCGCCGGCACGGGCGCTCTCGTACATGCCGCACTCACGCAGTCTGAAACGGGTGCGATGCACATGCACGCCCCCTGCCACGCAGACCATCCCGTCCGGCGCTTCGCTTGAGCCCGGGACCGCGGGAAGCGTTCGGGCCCGCGGCTCGAGACGTGGCCGTTCGTGTCGGGCACGATCGAGCTGCCGGTACCGGTCGGCCTGGCCTTCCAGGAAAGCGCGGTCCACCGCTTCCTCGACAACAGCACCGAGACCGGCTGCGGGGATGCCGATTGCGACCTGGCGGTCGTTGACGGCGAGCCGGCGTCCGGCCACGGGGTCGCAGGCAGTCATGGTGCCGACCGGAAGACGCACGTCCGTCACCGCCTGGCGATTGCGATTGACCAGTGTCCACAGCCGCACGCCGTCAAGGTCCCAGCTTGAGGCGAACACCCCTGGCGCCGGCATGCACGCGAGCGGTGTCCACAGCCCTTCGTAGAAGTGACGGGACCACCGGCGAAGAACCCGACTCGCCAGGTTCCATTGAACGGCGTCCCGGTCGCGCCAGCCGTTCCATGATCCGAAGATGTTCTCCCACACCACCATGCCGGCGCCGTTCATCCACGCCAGCTGGATTTCCGGCGTGTGGTCCGCCATCCAGCGGCGCACGACATGGATCATGTGATGGCGATCCAGAACCCTGTTGGCGAACACACCCGGCGCCCATGAATCGTCCCACGATTCCGCCCAGCCCATGTGATGATCGGCAAGCCGTTCTGGCGGAACAGGGGCCTGGGACTGCAGGACGATGCCGGGCCTGGCATCGTTGAGTGCGGCGGCGAGATCGCGTCCTGCAGACGACAAGGTGTCAAGGTAGAGGCCATCCGCATCGAGTTCCGTCACGAGATCCGCGAGGCAGGCCGCATCGTCGCGGTCCTCCCGGCGGGTCGCCACATCCCAGGGGTTGTAGGCGAGGAGGACACGGATGTCGCGGGCGTGCAGGCGGACGATCACATCGGCGAGACCTCGCGTGCCGCCGGGCATGGAGCGCCAGAAGTCGAACTGGTTGCGCCGGTCGAAGCCGAGGTTGGGATAGGCGTGCCAGAGGATGACGCCATCAAGGGGGCCGAAGCGCGCCTC
Source organism: bacterium (assembly GCA_028821455.1). Taxonomy (GTDB): domain Bacteria; phylum Pseudomonadota; class Alphaproteobacteria; order SP197; family SP197; genus SP197. The sequence continues at coordinate 4,220 of JAPPGE010000013.1, forward strand.
GAATGCATCGACGTAGTCCTCGACGAGCCATGTCCCCGAGCCGCGATCATGGATCCGCTCGTCCCACAGCAGGATCTTGTGTGCCGTGAAGCAGCGGTGCACCCAGTCGTGGACGGGTTTGGCGCGAGCGTGACCGCGTGAGAGGCGCCGCACCTCCAGGCGCTCACGCCAGGCGGGCCAGTCACCAGGCTCGTCGGGTGCGGGAATCAGGCAGCCTGACATGAGAACAGGGCCTCGCCGATGACGTCTTCGCGTGGTGTCACGCCGAGGCCCGGGCCCACAGGCGCGCGCATGACACCTCCGGCAACCTCCGGCATCCCGGTGGCGTTCGACACCGTCACCCAGTTGTGGAAGTCGACCGTGTGGAGCCGCATCGATTCGGGTGTGGAGAGCGACATGTGGGCAATGGCCGCACTCGCGATATCGGCCCCGCCAACACATTCGACCGTGACCATGAGTCCGAGATCGACGGCGAGATCGCGGATTCTCCTGGCGCGGGTGATGCCGCCGAACCTGGATATCTTGATGGTGATGCCGTCAGCCATGCCGTCTCGGTGAATGCGCAGCAGGGCATCAAGGCTGTCGGCACTCTCGTCAAGGACCATCGGAACCGCCGCGTGACGCCTTACCACCAGGTTCTCGTCCAGAGTCCGGCAGGGTTGTTCGAGGACATAGTCAATTCCCCGCGTCATCTCGACGAATCGCAGGGCATCGTGGCTGGTCCAGGCGCCGTTGGCGTCGCAGAAGATGACGACACCGCTCCCGATGTCGTCGGCAATGGCCTGGAGACGACCGGCATCCAGGACGGGGTCGTCTCCCACCTTCACCTGGAGACGGCGGTACCCCTCGGCCACATGACGGCGGGCCGAATCCAGCATGATCTCCGGCGATGCCTGCGATACCGAACGGTAGAGGGCGACGGACATGCCGTCACGTCCCCCGAGATACTCCGCCAGCGGGAGGCCGGCCGCCCTCGCAGCGATGTCCCAGAACGCGATGTCAAGGGGTGACTTGGCGTCCATCTGACCATGCATCGCCGCATCCATGATACGCGCAAGCTTGCCTGTTTCCCTTGGGTCGGCACCCATCAACTCGGGCGCAAGGCGCTCCAGTCCGGCGCGCACGCCGCCGGTGAAGGCCTCGGAATAGAAGGCGCCAAGCGGTGCGATCTCTCCCCAGCCGGTGATCCCCTCATCGGAGTCGACCCTCACGATGGTCGTCGTCTGTCCGTACTCCGTATGATTGCGGCAGCGGTATGAACCCTCCCGAAAGGGGAGCTCCAGGCCGTGGAAGGATATGCGGGTGATCTTCATGGGGCTGTCCTCGGTCGCGTGACGAAAGGGATGACCACTACGTCACGAGACCCTATCGTGAGGCTTGACGAAACGACATCCTGCCTGTGCAACACTGAAGGGAAGAAGCCATGGGTGACGGCAACCAGCGGGTTGCAATTGTGACGGGCGCCAGCGCAGGCATCGGGCGCGCAACCGCGCTCGGACTCGCCGATGACGGCTTTCACGTCGTGCTTGCCGGACGCCGCAAGGAGCGTCTCGACAGTGTGGTGGCGGAACGCCCGGACCTCGAGGGACGCCTTGTCGCGATCCAGTGCGACGTCACGCAACCCGAATCGGTCAGCGACCTCTTTGCCGGCTTCAAACAGCGTTTCTCCCGCCTCGATCTCCTGTTCAACAACGCCGGCGTCGGTGCCAGGGCCGTGCCTCTCGAAGAACTGGAGGTCGACGAGTGGCAGGCCGTCGTCGATACCAACCTGACAGGATCCTTCCTGATGGCACGCCAGGCGATGCGCCTCATGAAGGCTCAAGCCCCCAAAGGCGGGCGGATCATCAACAACGGCTCGGTATCAGCCCACGTGCCACGCCCGTTCTCCGCACCCTACACGGCGACCAAGCACGCCGTGACCGGCCTCACCCGCTCCATCTGCCTCGATGGCAGGTCCCATGACATCTGCTGCAGCCAGATCGATATCGGCAACGCCCTGACCGACATGACCGCGGGCGCGGGCGATGGACTGGAACAGTCCGACGGGCGCATCGTGCCGGAACCGGTGATGGATGTCGCCAATGTCGTCAATACCATTCTCGTGATCGCCAACATGCCGCTCAACGCCAATGTTCCCTTCGTGACCGTCATGGCCAACGCCATGCCGTACATCGGCAGGGGGTGACGGTTGCGCCGGCCCGGGCGATCTCCCTATAATCGCGGCTCGCGGGTCTTCACAACCGCCCGGGGAAACGATCCATGGAACTGATTGGCGCCGGATTGGCCATCTGGATGTTCTGCGGCTTTCTGCTCGCCTCCATCCTGGCGATGCTGTGCCGCGGGTTTGGCAAGGCCACGGAAATGAACACCGAGTTCCTGGCAAACATGGGGTTCTTCTGGTCGATTCTTCCCGTGGGCATCTTTGGGGCCAGCGGCTACTTTCCCTTCCTGGACTTGAGTGACCTGGCGCCCTTTGCCTATCTTCTCGGCTTCATTCCTCTGGCCGTCATCATGGCGCAGCGGACCACCCCCGATCACGCACCACCGATCTTCGGCCATGACAAGCAGGGCCGGGTGGCCATTTTTGCCTGCACTCCTCACGAGGTGCTCACCACCCTGCTCTATTCACTCCTCGCCTTCATGGTGTGCACCATCTTCCTGTGGGACGAGCTCTACCGCTGATGGTGACCGGAGACCTGACCGGTCAAGGCCAGGTTCTTCAGCGGATGTTGACTTTGCGCGGGCCCGCACTATAACGCATCCCTGCCATGGCGGCAGGGCGAAGACTGACGGAACCGACAATGTATGCAGTCATCCAGACCGGCGGCAAGCAGTACCGGGTGGAGCCCGAAGGCGTGCTCAGCGTGGAGCGCCTCGATGGCAACCCGGGCGATATCGTCGAGTTCACGAAAGTCCTGATGGTTGGTGGCGAGGATTCAATCGACACCAAGGCCACCGGCGCCAGCGTGAAGGCCGAGATCCTGGAACACAAGCGTCTGGCCAAGATACTCGTCTTCAAGAAGAAGCGCCGGAAGAAGTACCGCCGGCGCGCCGGCCACCGCCAGCAACAGACCGTCGTCCGGGTGAGGGAGATCCTCGACAGTGCCTCCGGCGACAGCGCCTGACGAGGGAGGATTGATCCATGGCCCACAAGAAGGCAGGCGGCAGTTCACGCAACGGGCGTGATTCCCCGGGACAGAGGCTCGGCGTCAAGAAGTTCGGCGGCGAAAACGTGATTCCCGGCAACATCATCGTTCGTCAGCGCGGCACCAGGTTCCATCCTGGTTCCAACGTCGGAATAGGTAAGGACCACACGCTCTTTGCCACGTCGACCGGCACCGTGCAGTTCCGCCGTGCGGGGCGCACCCGGACCTACATCGACGTCGTTCCAGCGGCACTTGCCGCGGAGTAAGGCTTCGATGCCTGGCCCGGACTGCCGGCATGAAGTTTCTCGATGAAGCGAAAATCTGCCTGAAGAGCGGTGACGGCGGCAGCGGTGCCGTGAGCTTCCGCCGCGAGAAACATGTCGAGTTTGGTGGACCTGACGGCGGTGATGGCGGACGGGGCGGCGCCATTGTCCTTGCCTGTGTCGAAGGTCTCAACACCCTGATCGATTTTCGCTATCGCCAGCACTTCCGGGCACGCACCGGCATGCCCGGTGGCGGAAGCCGGCGCTCCGGCGCCAGCGCCAGCGACATCGTCATCAATCTGCCACCGGGCACCGAGGTTCTTGCCGAGGACAGGAAAACGGTCCTCGCCGACCTGACACGTCCAGGCGAACGAATGATCCTGCTCCCTGGCGGCATCGGCGGCCGCGGCAACGCCCGCTTCAAGTCGTCGACCAACCGCACCCCGCGGATTGCCGAGTCGGGGCGTCCCGGTGAGGAGATGTGGGTGTGGCTGCGCCTCAAGCTCATCGCCGACATCGGCATGGTCGGTCTCCCCAATGCCGGCAAGTCAACCCTGCTCTCGGTGGTCACGCGAGCCCATCCGAAGATCGCCGACTATCCCTTTACCACGCTCCATCCCCATCTCGGCAAGGTCGAGCGGGACGAGGACGGCTTCGTCCTCGCCGATCTCCCCGGTCTCATCAAGGGAGCGCACAAGGGCACGGGTCTCGGAGACCGTTTCCTCGGGCATGCGGAGCGCTGTGCGGCTCTGCTCCACCTCGTAGACGGGACAACCGGCGATCCGGCCGCCGACTTCCTGACGGTGCGCCACGAGATCGAATCCTATGGCCATGACCTCGCGGCGCGTACCGTCGTACCGGTTCTCACAAAGATCGACGCCATCGGCGACCGCGACAGACAGCAGGCCGTGCGGCAGCTCTCCGATTCCGCAGGCTCTCATGCTCATGCCATTTCGGCGGTCACCGGAGAGGGTGTGCCGGAACTCCTGCGGTTGCTGGCGGGACTCGTCCGGCAGCGCCGCAACGGCTGAGGACTGACGTTCCGTGCCCCAGCTGGACCAGGCGAAGAGGATCGTCATCAAGATCGGATCGTCACTGCTCGTGGACGAGCATGACGGGCGAATTCGCCGATCCTGGCTCCAATCCCTGGCCGACGACATCACCCTGATGCGCAACGGCGGCTGTGAGGTGGTGATCGTCACCTCCGGCGCCATCGCCATCGGCCGGCGTCATCTCGACCTCCCCGCGGGACGCCTGCGTCTCGATGACAGCCAGGCCGCCGCCGCCGCCGGTCAGGCACGGCTGGTACACGCCTACCAGGAAGCTCTCAGCCGCCACGACACGGGCACCGCGCAACTCCTCCTCACACTCGACGATACCGAGGATCGGCGACGCTACATCAATGCGCTCAACACGCTCAACCGTCTGCTGAGGTACGGCGTGGTCCCGGTCATCAACGAAAACGACACCATCGCCACCCACGAAATCCGGTTCGGCGACAACGACAGGCTGTCGGCCCGTGTCGCCATGATGGCGAGTGCCGACATCCTCGTCCTGCTGTCGGATATCGACGGTCTCTACGAGAGGGACCCGAAGGACGATCCCGGGGCGCAGCTGGTGGAACAGGTTGACGCGATCACACCCCGCATCGAGGCCATGGCGGGCCGGGTCCGGACCGGCGACTCGTCGGGGGGCATGCAGACCAAGCTCATCGCCGCCGGAATTGCCATGACGGCGGGCTGCCACATGGTGATCTCCAACGGTCACATCCAACATCCCCTGCGCGCCATTCTCGAAGGCAGACCCTGCACGTGGTTCATCGCCAGGGACAACCCGGCCGGCGCCCGCAAGCGCTGGATTGCCGGGTCCCTCAAGCCCTCCGGCACCATCACGGTGGATGCCGGAGCCCACGCCGCCCTCAATCGCGGCCGCAGTCTCTTGCCAGCCGGTGTGACGGGCGTCGCCGGCGCCTTCCGCAAGGGTGATGCCGTCATCGTCCAGGATCCGGACGGAGTCGAGATCGCCCGCGGGCTCATTGCCTATTCCCGGGACGACGCCGAATCCATTGCCGGCCAGAAAAGCAGTGAAATCGAGCGGCTCCTGGGCTATCGAGGTCGCGAGGAACTGATCCACAGGGATGATCTGGTGCTGTCATGACCCGTACCGTCCGGCGCGAGGACGCGCGTACCATCGCGGATATGATGGAGGATCTTGGGCACGCAGCCCGCCAGGCTGCTGGCGTTCTGGCCCATGCGCCGGATGCGCAAAAGCGCCGTGCCCTCGATTTCGCCGCCACCTCACTGCGGGATGATCGCGACGACATCCTTGCCGCCAACCTCATCGATCTCGAAAACGCCAGGGCGGCGAACATACCGGCGCCGATGCTCGAGCGTCTCACTCTCGATCATTCCAGGATCGAGTCCATGGCCGCCGCCCTCGACGCCGTCGCGCAGCTGGACGATCCGGTGGGACGCGAACAGGCCCGCTGGAGTCGTCCGAACGGCCTCGATATCGCACGGGTCTCCGTTCCACTCGGCGTTATCGGAATCATCTATGAATCGCGCCCCAACGTCACGGCGGACGCCGGAGCGCTCTGTCTCAAGTCGGGAAATGCCGCCATCCTGCGCGGTGGCTCGGAGAGTGTCGCCACGTCGCACGTGATCGCCAGATGCCTGCGAGAGGGCCTCGCATCCGCCGATCTTCCCGAAGATGCCATCCAGATGGTGCCGGTCACCGACCGGGCGGCGGTGGGCGAGATGCTGACCATGACCCGCTGGATCGACATCATCGTGCCACGAGGCGGCCCTTCGCTCGTGGAGCGCGTGCAACGGGAAAGCCGCGTTCCCGTGCTCGCCCACCTCGTCGGGCTTTGCCATGTCTACGTGGACGCCGACGCCGATCTGGACATGGCCTGCAACATCGCCATCAATGCCAAGATGCGGCGCACCAGCATCTGTGGAGCCGCAGAAACACTGCTGCTCGACAGTTCTCTTGACGACGCCGGGAGAAGGACCGTCGTCCAGGCCCTCCTGGACCATGGATGCGAGGTCCGCGGAGACCGCTCCACCGAGCCACTCGATCCCCGGGTGAAGCCGGCTTCCGCCAACGACTGGTCGACGGAATACCTCGATGCGGTGATTTCGGTCGCTTGCGTCAATGGGGTCGTGGGCGCCCTCGAACACATCAAGCGTCACGGTTCGGAACATACCGACAGCATCGTCACGGAAAACGAGTCCGTCGCCGAGTACTTTCTCGCCCGTACGCCCAGCGCCATTGCCGTGTGGAACGCGTCGACACAGTTTGCCGATGGTGGCGAGTTCGGCATGGGAGCGGAGATCGGCATCTCGACCAACAGGCTGCATGCACGGGGACCGGTGGGCGTCGAGCAGCTGACCACCATGAAGTACATCGTGCGCGGCAGCGGACAGACCCGGCCCTGACCCATCCGATTCTCCATGCCGGCCGCGGCCGACGCATCGGCCTTCTCGGTGGTTCCTTCAATCCCGCACACGAGGGACATCTTTTCGTCAGCCATGTCGCCCGGCGTCAGCTGGGCCTCGATGAAGTCTGGTGGCTGGTGACACCGCACAATCCCCTGAAACCCGTCCACGGCATGTTGTCCTTTCCCGAGCGGCTGTCGAGGGCCCGGACTTTTGCGAAAGGCGCAAAGATCTCGGTGACCGGACTCGAGGCCGGTCTTGGAACACACTTCACGGTCGATACCGTCGCCTGCCTCAAGCGCCGGATTCCGTTCTGTCGATTCGCCTGGCTCATGGGAGCCGACAACCTTGCAGGGATCCACTTGTGGAAACACTGGGAGCGACTCTTTGCCATGATCCCCATTGCAGTGTTCGACCGGGCTCCCTATTCTTTGACGAGTCTGACGGGCAGGGCAGCCATACGCTACCGACGTTGCCGCATACAGGGACACCAGGCGAGATCCCTGATTTTGAGAAAGCCGCCTGTCTGGGCACTCATTGTCGGCCACAGACACGGCGCCTCGGCAACGGCCATCAGATCAGGCGACACGCGTTTCGCCTTCGCCGACCACACCAACCGTGACACGAGCAAGGGGAGATTCATCCATTCCTCATGAAACCGCTTCCAGGGATGAGGACCTGGACCTCGTCGCCGTAACGACGAAGGTACTGGAAGATGGCAAGGCAGATGACGTTGTCGTTATCGACCTTGCCGGGAAAACAACGTTCGCCGACTCAATGATCGTGTGTGGCGGACAGACCCGAAGACAGGTTACGGCCCTGGCCGACAGGGTCGCCACAGCCCTCAAGGGCCATGGACGACGAATCACCAGCATGGAAGGATACGATCCCGGCGACTGGATCCTGATCGATCTGGGGGACGTGATCGTCCACATTTTCCACAATGACCTGCGCAGTCTCTACAACCTGGAACGGATGTGGGCGATGCCCGCCTTGCTTCCCGTGGAAGCCACTGCCTGACGCCCCTGGTCGGCTCTGACGGGGGTCGAACCATGTCTGGAACCATCCCCCGGCCACTGGTCCTTTGCATCCTTGACGGCTGGGGTCTTGCCGAAGCCGGGCCAGGCAATGCCATCAGCCAGGCGGCTACACCCACATGGATGACGATCGCCGGCTCCCACGCCATGACGACGCTCGCCACCTCCGGCGAAGCCGTTGGACTGCCGTGCGGCCAGATGGGCAACTCCGAAGTCGGTCATCTCACCATGGGTGCGGGCCGCATCGTCATGCAGAACCTGCCTCGAATCGACGCTGCCGTGCGAGATGGATCCCTGGCCGGCAACCCGGTTCTTGGAGACCTGATCGGGGCGCTCAAGCGCAGCCGAGGCGTATGTCACATCGCCGGACTCCTGTCGCCTGGCGGCGTCCACAGTCATCAGGACCATGTGGCAGCGCTCGCCAACATACTCCACGACCACGGGATCGATGTTGTCGTCCATGCCTTCCTCGATGGCCGCGATACCCCGCCATCCAGCGCTCAGTCCTTTCTCGAGCGGTTTGCCGGTGCCGCACCTCGCGCCCGGATCGTGACCCTGATGGGACGCTACTATGCCATGGACCGGGATCGGCGCTGGCAGCGGGTGAAGGCGGCCTGGGCGGCCATGGTCAAGGGAGAGGGTGCACGGTTCGGCACGACAGGCGAGGCCATGGCAAGCGCCCGGACTGCGGCGCTGACCGACGAGTTCGTCAAACCTGCAGTCATCGGCGCCTACGCCGGCATGAATGATGGCGATGGCCTCATCATGGCGAACTTTCGTGCCGACAGGGCACGGCAGATCACGGGTTCCCTCGTCGACCCGGCCTTTGCCGGTTTCGACAGGGACCGCAAACCGCAACTTGCCGGATGTGCCGGCATGGTTCCCTATGCCGCCCATCTCGATCGACACCTTCCGGCGCTGTTCCCGTCCCTGGAGACAAGGCGAAGCTTCGGCAGCCTGATTTCCGATGCCGGCATGCGCCAGCTGCGTATCGCCGAAACCGAAAAGTACGCCCATGTCACGTACTTCTTCAACGGCGGGCGAGAGCATGTCTTTCCGGGAGAGGAACGCATTCTCGTTCCCTCGCCAGACGTGGCCACCTACGATCTCAAACCCGAAATGGCTGCATTCGAGGTCACAGAGCGACTCGTGTCGGCTGTGCGCGACAACACCTTCGATGTCATCATCTGCAACCTCGCCAATCCCGACATGGTCGGCCATACCGGAGTCCTTCCGGCGGCCGTCAAGGCGGTTGAGGCCGTCGACCGGTGTCTTGCCGCCATGGCGCATGCCGTCGCCGACATGGGAGGCCGCCTCGTGGTCACCGCCGATCATGGCAACATCGAGACCATGCTGGATCCGGTGAACGGCGGCCCGCACACAGCCCACACGACCAATCCCGTACCCCTTGCCCTGGTCCATGGCCCGCCTGACCGGAGACTTCGCGAGGGGTCCCTGCAGGATCTCGCACCCACTATGCTCCACCTCCTGGACCTCGCGCAGCCAGACGAAATGTCCGGACAGTCGCTGCTCTCGCCGCATCCATGAATCGTTCTTGCCGGGCAATCCTGCTGCTCGCGGCGGGTCTACTTGTTCACACACCCGGTACGGGTGCCGAGACACCAGGCGAGCTTGAGACGCTGATATCCACGGGCAGTGATGCGCCGGCTCAGGAACCTTCCTCTTCGACGGCTGACCTCGCTTCGCTGCGCGACGCGCTGCTGGCGGATGAATCCGAAAGGCGCCGCCTTGCCGACACCCTCGAGTCGACACGGAAAGACCTCGACGACATCGATCGCAGGATCGAAACCGGACTTGCCGGCATCGAACCCCATCGCGAGGCGTGGGGAACGCGTGTCAGCGTACTCCTCCGGATGTCCGGCATCCCGCGCGGCGTGATCATCGCGATGCCTGCTCCCTTGCCCGTTGTTCACCGGTCCTCCATCGTCGCCCGTATGCTGGTGACCGGCATCGAAATGCACATGAAGGACATGACACGACGCCTGGATGAGTTGAGTGCGCTCGCCAGCATCCGGGAGGGCATGGATGCGACCAGACTCGACACGCTCGGGCAACTCCGTGCGATCGAGGCGGACATCGACTCCGCAAGCGAACGTGTCCGGGAGATCCTGGCGCCGTTGACGGTCGAGCGGAAACCCGCAATCGAAACACCGGTCACACTGACGTCGTTTCTCCATCGCCTCGCGGCAGAATCGATGGCACAGGCATCTATCGGCAACATCCTGACGGCGGACATCCGCACGGCCCTGATGGTGACGGATATCGAATCGAGGAAGGGCGCCCTGCCCTACCCCGCACACGGCGTCAGCGACGGGCGCCACCGGCTCCGTATCGTCACGGCGCCGGAGGAACCGGTCATCACGCCCTTTGACGGCGTCGTCCTTCATTCAGGTCCCTTCAACGGAAGCGGCCCGCTTCTGGTCATCGACCACGGCGACAACTACCAGACGATTCTTCTCGGCTTTGACCAAGGCACCGTTGGAGCGGGCGAGTGGCTGGTGGCCGGGCAGCCCGTCGCCGTCATGGCGGCGGATGACACCGAAGAGCGAACCCTCTATGTAGAAATCCGCCACAAGGGGATCCCAGTGGACATCCCGGACTGGCTGACTGCGGCCTTCAGCGAAGAGAGCGATCAATGAAACGAACGATTTCCCTGGCGATCGTCCTTGGTCTTTTCGTCCTACAGGGTCCGGGGCACGCTGCGGCTGCCGGCGACGACACGTGGCGCGCCCTCGATCTCTTTGGCGACGTGTTCGAGCGTCTGCGCTCGGATTACGTCGAAGAGGTCTCTGATTCCGATCTGATCGAAGCCGCCATCGAGGGCATGCTGGGATCTCTCGATCCCCATTCGAGCTACTATTCGCCCGATGCCTACGCGGAAGCCCAGGTCCAGACCACCGGGGAGTTTGGCGGATTGGGGATCGAGGTCACCATGGAAAACGGCTTCGTCAAGGTCGTGGCGCCGATTGATGACACTCCGGCGCAGCGCGCCGGCATCAAGGCCGGTGATTTCGTGACCCATCTTGACGACGAACCCCTGCTCGGCCTCACTCTCAACGAGGCCGTGGACAAGCTGCGCGGCCCGCCGGATTCCGAGATTACGCTCACCATCGCCCGCGAGGGCGCCGACGAGCCCATCACGTTCACCATCATCCGTGCCATCATCACCATCCAGTCGGTGCGGTGGCGTCTCGAAAAGAAGGTCGGCTACGTGCGCATCACGTCGTTCACCCAGCAGACCCAGGGCGGCGTCGACGACGCCATGGAGGCCATCGAGGATGCCGCGGCCGGCGATCTTCAGGGCATCGTTCTGGATCTGCGCAACAACCCCGGAGGTCTGCTCGACCAGGCCATCTCCGTGGCGGACTCCTTCCTTGAGCAGGGAGAAATTGTCTCGACCCGGGGCCGGCGGGAAGGTGATGCCCAGCGCTTTCATTCCGAGAGCGGCGATCTCGCCGAGGGGCTGCCGATCGTCGTGCTGATCAACGGCGGATCCGCCTCCGGCTCCGAAATCGTCGCCGGCGCCCTTCAGGACCACCGCAGGGCCATCATCATGGGGACGCAGTCGTTCGGCAAGGGATCCGTCCAGTCATTCATGCCGCTGGCCAGCGGCGGCGCCATGCGCCTGACGACAGCCCGCTACTACACACCCTCCGGCATGTCGATCCAGGGGACCGGCATCTCGCCGGACATCATTGTCGAGGAGGCGGTCATCCAGTCAAGCGGCGTGGAACGTCTTGTCGAGGCCGATCTCGTCAACAGCCTTGATGCCGGAGACACCCTCCCCTTGGAAGAAGAGGGCGAGGATGCCTCCTACCGGCGCAGCGAGCAGGCGCTGGAGGACTACCAGTTGAGCCGGGCTCTCGATCTCATCGAAGGCATCGCGCTGGCATCGCGATGACATCCCCGAACCCGTGCCTGCCGTTGCGGGAAGGCGTGGGTATCGTTCTCCTCAACGACGCCGGCCTGGTCTTTGTCGGCGAGAGGATCGACCGGCCCAGCGTCTGGCAGATGCCCCAGGGCGGAATTGACGAGGGTGAGGAGCCCGTCAGGGCAGCCTTGCGCGAACTTGCCGAGGAAACCGGAATCCACTCCGTCTCGGTGCTTCGTGCGACCCCCCGACCGCTCACCTACGACCTCCCGCCGGAACTCGTCAGCCGGACCTGGGATGGCCGCTATCGCGGCCAGAGGCAGGTGTGGTTCGCCATGCGGTTCGAGGGCACGGACGACACCATCGACGTCCAAAGCACCGATCACCCCGAATTCCGCGCCTGGCGCTGGATGCATGCCGAAACCATCCAGGACGGCATCGTTGCATTCAAGCGTCAGATGTACCGAGACGTCTTCGCCGCCTTCGCCGACCTCCTCGACAGGAGCGATTCCTGAGCCTCCCGGCGCGGCCGGACGTCAGTAGGCAGGAGCCTGACGCACAAGGCGCTGTCGGCGCCAGTCGAAAAGATGGCAGACGACCCATGCAATCAGGGAGGCCAGGCGGCTCTTCGGTCTGAGCCCCATGGCCTTGGTGGTCATGTTGACCGCCAGTCGGATGTGTTTCTGCCGGTAGTGCGGCAGGGCACGGCTGCCGTAGGCCGCGGCGCAGGCCTTCCGGTTGTAGGCCTCCGGAACATCGTTGGCGACGTAGTAGGCGAAGGCGAGTTCATCGTCCTCCGACTCGGCAAGTCGGGTCACGGCGACACGGACGCGCGTCAGGAGATTGGGATTGTCGATCGCCCTGTACCGCTTCATGTGGTCGTAGAACAGCTTGTAGTGACGGAACTCGTCGGCTGCGATCTTCCTGAAGATCTGCCTCAGAACGGGCTCCCGCGTCGCTTCGGCAAGGGCCGTGTAGTAGGAGGACGTCCCGACTTCGACGATGCAGCGGGCGACCAGTTCACTGAAACGCGAGCCACGCACCGAGTGATCGAGGTTGAGATCGACCTGGCTGTATTCGGACCTGAATCGCTCCCGGGCCGCCTCGAAATCCCAGGCCGGGTCAACCATCATCGCCCAACGCCCCAGAGCGATGCCATGGCGCACCTCTTCCGTGGCCCAGATTCCCGCGGCCACAACAAAGGCATCATCGTCCGCAAAGACGTTCGCAAGATACCGGCCATAGAGGTCGCCGTTGTACTCGACCAGCGATGCAGCCTTGACGACACGAACCATGTCGGGATCGACACTGGACCGATCGAAGGCTTGCCAGTCGATATCGTCAAGATCCCAATGGCTCATGACTTGCCCTGTCGGTGCACCCCTCCTGACCCCAGAAGGTCCTTTCATAGACGTGGCATAGTATACATGAGACAGGGGAGCGCTCACAAGGTCGCCATTCGGCGAGATTGAAGGTGTCCTCCGGTCACAGGCACGCAGGAATGAGATCATGGGTGAACTCGTTGACTGGCACACGCACGCCTTCCTCCTCGAACACCGCACGGACGAGGACAGGGCCTTGCAGTCCCTGCGCAACGTCCTCGGTGACGGCAAGGCGGATCCGGACCTCCTCTCCGAGGCCGTCGACGAGGCCGGAGTCGCCCGCTTCGTCGTCGTCGCCCTGCCCAAACATTCCGGCAATCACACGCCCTCCGCGTTCATTGCCGACGTGGTCGGCCGGCACCCGGGACGAGCGATCGGATTCTGTTCGGTCCATCCCGACGATGCGGATGCCGGCGATGAATTCGAGTCGGCGCTGGCACTGGGCCTCAAGGGCCTGAAGCTCTCGCCCACCTACCAGGCGATGGACCCCAGAAGTCCTGCCTGCGGCCGGCTCTACGAGATCGCCTGCCGGCATGACGTGCCGGTGATGTTTCACTGCGGGGGTGCCTACACGGGCAGTCTCGAGTTCGCCGACCCGTGCCTGCTCGACCGGGTCGCCATGGACTTTCCCCACCTGAAGATCATCGTCGCCCACTTCGGACAGCCGTACATGGAGCAGACGGCCATCCTCATGCGCAAGAACGACAACATCTTTGCCGATCTCTCGGCGCGCTATCACAGGCCCTGGCAACTCTACAATGGTCTCATGATCGCCAGGGAGTACGGGGTCACCGGCCGGCTTCTCTTCGGATCCGACTTTCCGGTCCGCCGCCCGTCCGTCGCCGTCGCCGAGTTCCGCGCCATCAATCGGTGGGGCGAGGGACTGGTCATGCCGAAGATTCCCGACACGCTCATCGAAGAGATCCTCCACGAACGACCTCTCGACCTTCTGGGCATCGCTCCCTGATGACTCCCGTCACCGTCATCACCGGTTTCCTCGGCAGCGGAAAGACGACGCTCATCAACGCCCTCCTCCGGCATCCTGACATGGCCGGGAGCGCCGTCATCGTCAACGAGTTCGGGGAGACCGGTGTTGACCACCTCCTCATCGAACACCTCGACGAGACGACCATGCTGGTGGGAGCCGGCTGCCTGTGCTGCGAGGTGCGCGAGGACGTCGTGCTGGCCGTCATGCGCCTTACGGGTCAGCACACCCCCAACCACATCCTCATCGAGACCAGCGGCCTCGCCGATCCCGCACCCCTGGTTCACACGCTTCTTCATGACGACAGGATCAATCGGCAGGCAAGGCCAGCGGGCATCGTTGCCACCGTGGATGCGCTGGCCGGTGAACGGCCCTTCGAAACACAGGCCGAGTGCCTGCGCCAGACGGTGATCGCCGACACGATCATCCTCACCAAGACGGACCTCGCCCCCGGGGCGGATCGCCTCGAGGCGCGCCTGCGAGCCCTCAACGAAGAAGCGCGCATCCTCGCATCCCCGGTGACGCCTGACGAGATTGTCCGCCATGTTCCGGACCCGTCAACGTGGATCCACGCACGCAGTTCCACGCATCATGAAGGCTCCATCGCCAGCCTGTCGCTCACCACCCTGCGGCCGCTCGAGGCGGCGCCACTCATGGAGTGGATCGAGAGGCTCATTGCCCGCCAGGGCGACCGGCTCCTTCGTTTCAAGGGGCTTGTCGATCTCCTCGGCAGCGACGTGCCGATCGTCATCAATGGCATCGGCCACGTCTTCCACCCCCTCTCCCGCCTTGCCGCCTGGCCGTCGGGCACGCGTGGTTCACGCTTCGTCCTCATCGGACACGATCTCGACACCCTCGCCATCGAAGCGGATTTCCAGCACCTGGTCGACACCGGGCAGTGAAGTCCCCGAGGACGCTCTCTGCCTGACACCAGCAATCCCGGTATCCCCGGACCACTGTCAGCGAGCTGACGACACCGTGCTGCGCGTGGCCTCAACACGTTCGGGACCTGGCTACAACGTCCCTGGTCCTTGCCATTGCCATCGGTATCCAGATGCGGCATGCCGGCGTCAACAGGCCGGGTGTGGCACCCATGGTACTGCGGGCCATTCCCTCGCCGGTCACCGCCGTAGATTGTCGGCGGCCTCATCGTCCTTTCCCGGGTCGCCGCGCTGCGGCGCGGATGACGGCTACCAACCGAGCATGGGAAGGTTGGTGAGGCTCTCGTTACGCTCGGAGCCGACGATGAAGTTCTCCTCGATTCCCGCCGTTCCGACACCGGGGCGCGACAAGAAGTACTCGACGCCCATCACCATGCCGGCATCGATCCGCTCGTCCGTGTTGTCGCCGGCGAGGTTGATGAACGGGGGCTCCCAGTAGAGCCCGGTGCCATGGGCAACCACGGAGTAGATCTGGCTCGTGGTGCCGTCGTCGCCTCCCGCCGCCTCGACCGCGGCTCGGCCCGCCGCCGCGATCTCCTCGCCAGAGGCGCCCGGGCGCACTGATTCCTGGATGGTCTCGACGATCGAGGCGCAGTCCTCGATGAGTTGGCGCTGTTCCGCCGTGGGCGTGGATCCTGCCACGGCCGTGCGGCCATGGTCGAACCAGTAGCCCTGGAAGGTCGTGTCCATCCAGCCGCGCACGAGGTCGCCCGCCCGAGGAGCATCGCCGCCGCGTCCCAGCAGGGGGTCGCGGCACCAGTAACCGATGGTGTCGCCGTGGTTGACCGAAATGTAGGAGCCGCCGTTACCGCGTCTGTAGAGTTCGCGAACTGCCTCCGCCACCGCCTCTCGCTCGGTAGCTCCCCGGACCATTTCCTTCATGAGGATATCGAGCGCGGCAGCCCCGTTGGCCCCGCCCTCGCGCATGCAGTCGAGTTCTCGCGGACTCTTGATGCGGCGCACCGCGAGCACGAGGTCCTCGTCCTCGCGCCAGTCGATGCCCGCGGTCCGCCCGAGCATCTCGCGGCCGTAGCGATAGGGCAGCACGGTCGTCCCCGTGAAGGCGACAGCTCCTTCGAGCCGCCTGGCCTCGAGCCGCCGCGCCACGCCGTCGACGACGTCGCGGTGACGCGACACGCGGTCCGTGGCAAGGAACTCGTTGCGCACGTCGCCCGCCTCAGCCACGAGCTCGGGCGTCTCGCCGGGCTGCAGGATGACGGCGTAGTATCCCCAGGCATGACGGTCGTGGGTGTCGGGCGATGCTTCGGGGGCGTAGTAGTTGGTGAGGTAGAGGACATCGCCGGCCCGGTCCTGGCTCTGCATGGACCGGCTCCATACCACCGCGGCAGC
The DNA here is from genome assembly GCA_028821455.1 of bacterium. Lineage (GTDB taxonomy): Bacteria > Pseudomonadota > Alphaproteobacteria > SP197 > SP197 > SP197. The sequence goes on from JAPPGE010000013.1 coordinate 20,656, forward strand.
GAGGCCGCGCCGTTCCATCTCCCGGTGAACACGCCTCCAGCGTTCCTCGTATTCTTCCTGCGGAAAGTAGCTCCTGACCATACGACGTCCCCCTTCTGGTTCGCGAGCAGGACGATGCGACGGAGATGCACTCCGGCCCTCTCGCCGACGGCCGCACCATGCTCGAGCGGAACATACACGAGGAGCTCCTGGCCGTCGTGCCCGGCGCTCCTCGCCCGGCACCGGTAGTGGGCTCCCTGGAAGACACCGTCGGCGAAGACGGCTTCGCCCAGACTCTCGGTATTGCGGGCAGGTTCGAACAGGACACGCTCCGGCCGGATCGAGACGAGGATGTCGTGTCCCACCGGTGCCGCGCCCTGGCCCCGGATTTCGCCCAGCGGTGTCGAGAGCCTCAGGTGCCCCTCGGCAACATCCTCCACCCGGCCCTTTATGATGTTGGTCTCGCCCATGAACGTGCCGGCGAACAGTGTCGCTGGCTCGAGGTAGATCCGGTCCGGGGTGCCGGAGTCCTCGACACGGCCGTCGTTCAGGACCACGATCCTTTCGGCGATGCTCACGCCCTCTTCCTGGTCATGGATGACATGGACGAAGGTCGTGCCCAGGCTTTGCCGCAGGCCGATCAGCTCATCCTGCATCTGGCGCCTCAGGTTGAGATCGAGGGCGCCGAGAGGCTCGTCGAGGAGCAGCACTTCGGGCCGCACCGCGATGGCCCTGGCGAGCGCCACCCTCTACCTCTGCCCGCTGGAGAGCTCCGCCACCGGCCGCCGCTCGAAACCGGCGAGTCCGACCATGATCAGCACGTCCGATACGCGGGAGAAGCGTTCGGTTCGCCCGAGTCCCTGCATTTCGAGGCCGAAGGCGATGTTGCCGGCAACGTTCATGTATGGAAAGAGCGCGTAGTCCTGGAAGACCTTGGAAGTGGGCCGCGCGATGAACGCTTTGTAGTTCTCGAAAGTCCAGACATGCGGAATCTTGCCTTCCTCGAAGCGCCACAGGCTGTAGCAGGCCATCAGAAGGAATGGCAGCAAGAAGAAGGCAAGCGTCCATGCCAGGGCCGGGAGAACGTAGGCTCAGCCCCTGGAACACGCCCCGGCATCGGGTTCGGTGCGAACGGTCGGCGGCATACCGGAGCGGACCGGTCCGGCGCCGGGCCGCCTAGTGCTGCAGGAACCGCGCCCAGGCGTCTATCATCGCCTTGTCGAGTTCCTGGTCATAGTAGTGGTTGATGTGGGAGTCCTCGAGGAAGGTGTCCTTGCGGTCCCAGCGAAGCAGCGCCCTTTCCTCGTCGGTCAGCTCAGCCTTCGAGTTAGCCGGCATCGCCATGCCGCACGAATTCATGGCGAACCGCCCCTGCCCCGCGGCGCTGATCAGGTACTTGACGTATTCGTTGGCAAGCTCCTTCTTCTCCGAAGACGCCACGACGCCGACGCTCTCGAGGTAGAAGATTCCGCCTTCCTCGGGAACGGTCCAGTCGAGCGCCGGATTCTCCTCCTGCAGGCCGGTCACGATCCACTGTCCCCCTCCGAGCACGATATCCGCATCGCCGGTCGCGAGAGCCGTCTGGATGGTCGCAACGTCGCCGACCACTCCGACATTCCGCTTCATGGCGAGCAGCCGCTCCTCGACCTCCGCGAGATTGTCCATGGTGATCTCGTCGGGAGCCAGTCCCATGGCGAGCCCGACGTTCTGCATGATCTGCACGTAAAAGTCCCAGACCGCGATGCGGCCCTCATACTTCGGATTCCAGGCGATGTCGTAGCTTGCGATATCCTCCGCATCGACACGCTCGCTGTTGTAGGCGACGGTATTCCAGCCGAAGACATCCGGTACCGCGTAGAGCTTGCCGTCCACGAAGTGAAGATCGCGCCGGAGGACCTGCGGAAAGATGTCGTCGAGCGGAAAGTCCGCCGGGTCGAGTTCTGCGAGCAGGCCGGCCTCCACGTGGGTCGCCACGAGCGTCGCGTCGGTGTGGAAGACGTCCCAGTCCCCGGGCGCCGACTGCTCGATGATGGTCTGCGCGACTGCCGGATCCTCGTGGGTCTTGACGTTGATGCGCACGTCGAAGGCCTCCTCGAACGGACCGTTCAGTTCCGGATCCGTGATGTCGCACCAGCCGATCACGTTGAGATCCTCCGCCGCCTGAACGGTGAACGCGAAGGCCGCCACCGCAACGGCGACGAGAACAGGTCCGGTCGCCCGCAAGGCGGTGACCCGTGAAGGTGTCGATGTCATCATGGCCAATCCTCCCCTTGCGGCACGTTGTCGTTCGTGCCGAATTTGCGTGATTCTAGCATCTTCGTCGCAGCATCACCAATCCGTGTCACCCGAACCATTTCGGAATCAATTCTCGGCGAAGCCCCATACTGGAATGTAAGATGTTGGAAGTTCGTGCTTTCGGTGTCTGTCTTGACCGTGGGATTCGGCTTTCGCCTTCAATAGAAAGCCAACCGGGCGCCGTTTGGCGAGATCCCAAAGTCCGGGAGTCAGGTATGACGACACACCCGAAACGACACGTTCGCCCAATCGTGGGTCACGCCATCGAAGGCGACTGAGACGGCTCCGGGGACACAACCCGGGCCATCGTCAGAGAACTGGAGAAGCACCGTATTGCACATGGCGTCAACACGTCCGGAACCTGGCAACGAATGCCATGCAGGCTCGCGTCGATCTCACCGACAAGGAAGCCGTACACGCTCAGTTCGATAGCGATTCCCTTTTAGTTGCACACTATTTGTCAACATCTTGCTCTAACCCGCATCCGTCACCACTGGGAGTGACAGCCTGATTGTGGGCCCTGGACGC
>JAPPGE010000023.1:0-81438 GCA_028821455.1 bacterium
GTCTGAATCCTCAAAACCAAAACGTCACCAACTCTTCAAAAGCGATTCCCCTGTGTCGGAGGCCTGTCCCTGCGCGAGATGCTATGTCGATTAGTGGCACGCACTTCAATTCGGAGGAGGAATTGACAATGGTAGCTTCTGGCCCAGAATCTGAGCCGTGCGCCTCGCTGGGAACCCGATGGGAATCGCGGCAAGTACAACGCCCGGCGGTTACTGTCGGAGAGGTCCCGAGTGTGCTCTCACGCGCAAGCCCGCCCACCCGACCTTCCCAGCCAAGGAGCGCATGACACCAACAGCGCATTGCCTAAAGCGAAGCGGCGGCGATCCGCGACGTCGCCGAATCAGTCGAGCGGACGCCCGGCGTCAAGGACGTTGCAAAGTGACCGCTTTACCTTATGGCGATACTCTCCCATCGATCTGAATCTGAAACACACGACACGGGATCAGCTTGCCTTGTTGGCGAGTGAAGCGAAAGGACTTTGTCGAGGAAGTGGCATCGGGCGCCAATGACCTATGGAAGGAGAACAAGGGGTCTGACCGGATCTTGTCGCCATAGCAAGGGGCTTTCGATCCATCCGGCAACAACGTGCACTATGATGTCCCGGCTTCTCCAGCTTCTGCATCAAGACTCGAACACACTGACAATCGCCCTACCAACTCGTTCGGCTGCTTCTTCGATGTCTCTGTCAGAGACATGGGCATACCGCATGGTCATCGAAACCTGTCGATGACCAAGAAGCCGCGCCACTGTCGGGAGAGGAACACCCTGCATAACGGCATAGCTGGCAAAGGTATGGCGCAAGTCATGCAGGCGGATATCCTCTATGCCCGCACGTCGCCGAACGATGTCCCAAAGGGGCAGATTTCGACAAGGTGGTCGTGACGGTGCGGTCGGTGAAGGAAAGACGTACGGGCTGTCAATGCGTGGTTGTCGATTTATGATCTCTCGTGCCGTACTGCTAAGATACACTGTTCGCGGACCCGTCTTGCTGTCCGTGAGGTCAAGCGTCCCGTCGCCAACTTCCTTCCATTGGAGCGTCCGGATTTCGCTGAAACGGCAGCCCGTGCAGGAGAGGAGTCGAATGATGTCCGCCTGGCGAGCCCGTGACGGCTCTTCTGCAACGCAACGGTCCAGTTCGTCATGAAGGCGACGGATTTCGGCCCGGGAGAGGAACCGGTTGAGTTTGCGCCCCGGGTTGCGGCGGATGCCACTCGCAGGATTGACCTCGACGTGGCCATGGACCCTGGCGTGATTCATGATCTGGCGCAGGACGTCGAGCGTACGGTTGGCTCCGCCAGGAGCGGTCTCGCTGTAGCGGTCGAACCAGAGACTGACGGACCGTCGATCGATCCGGTCAAGTGTCAGATTGCCGAATGTCGGCATGAGTTGACTTGCCAACATGTAGTCGGCATGGCGGCGGGAGGTTGGCTTCTGACGCTCGTAGCATTCCGACTTCCAGACGGCGGCAACAAAGTCACGGAACAAGGGAACGGTCGTGGTGGGCTTTCGAGCGTCCGGTCCGCCGGACTGGATATCGAGGCACCTGATGCGCGCCTCGTCAACAGTCATCAGCGTCGCCCGGGCGAGCGTGCGACGCCGTGAAGATCCGTCACGACTGTCGAGACAGATGAATGCCCGATGTCCGGACGGCCGGATACGCACGCCAAGGCCTGGGACCTTCGTGTCCCAGACCGTGTATTCCGACTCCTCCGCACGCAGCCGCATGACATTGCGATCACTGAGGCGCATTTTTCGGGGCATGGCTCAGCTCTCCCCGCCGAGAATGGGCGCCAGAGCTTCGGCGGCATCGCGGACGGTCGCATCGGCAAGGTGCGTGTACTTCAGCGTGGTCGCCGGGTCGGTATGGCCGAGAAGCCTGCCGATGGCGAGGATCGTCTCGCCATGGGCGAGGGCCACCGACGCGTAGGTGTGCCTCAGATCATGGCACCGGACATCCTCGATGGCCGCCTCGGCCCGCACTTTCCGCCAGAACAAGTGAAGAGTATCAGCCGACAGGTGGCGGTTTCCCCGGGACGATGGAAACACCCATGAACCTGATCGCGGAAGGTCGTCGAGAACACGGCGTGCGGCGGACGACAGCCACACGGTGCGCGGTCCGACCTTGCTGTCGGAGAGGTGGAGGTTGGCCTCGCGGTACTCGGGCCACCTGAGTGTCAGGATCTCGGAACTGCGACACCCTGTCAGGAGAAGCAGACGTATGATCGATGCCAGAAGGGGAAAGCGGTCATGATGCCGGTCAAGTGTCCGGCTCAACCGCCGTATCTCATCCGTCGTCAGGAATCGTTCACGGCCCCGCCGGCGATAGCGCCTGATGCCGCTGCACGGATTGGTCCCCTCGAGGCGATAGCCGTAGACCTCGGCCTGTTTGAGAATGACCGAGAGAACCGGTGCCGATCGATTCGCGGCCACCGGTGTCGCATGAAGGGAGGCAAACCACCTCTCGACATCGGAGCGCGTGATGTCGGCAATCGCCATGCCCCTGAACCAGGGCAGGATTTGATTCCTGAAGTATCCGAGATTGACCGTGAGCGTACGCGGCTTCCAATGGCGAGCGTAGCGCCGGAAGACTTCCTCGGCCACAGCCTCGAACTGGATTGGAGCGACGGGCCCGGCGTCGCGCTTCGGCGCCAGCAGGGCGTTGGCCTTCGAGCGGGCGCACTCCAGGCTGATGGTCTTGGCATCGCCGATGGCATGCCAGACGCGACGACCGTCGACCTGGCTGTGGAGAAAGTACCGCTTGCGGCCCGAAGGCAGGATTCTGACACCGAATCCCCTGATGTCCCTGTCTCGAATGTCACGGGCCTTCCTGCCCGGCTTGAGGGTGTCGACGCGATGTTGCGTGAGACGGCTTGGCGCCATGGTTTGCTCTCCCTTCCCCTGTTGCACCGGGGGCACGGAAACCTCTTGATTCCGCGTTCCAGGCGTGAAATAGTGAGAGAGAAAACGTCGCAATTACCGGTTGTTACAATTTTCGTTCAGCACCAAAGGTGCGCTCCAGGTGTGTTCGAAGGTGACGCGGGGCACCATGGGAAAACGCCTGGCAAGGGTACGGAGGTGTCGACGCCGGACTTGCGCCAGATCGCGTTCGGTGATCGTGAAGTCCGGACGGTGACGCAGGGCCAGCCGGATGAGAAGCCTCTTGTCCCGGGTGTAGCGCATCGTCGCCCCGCCCAGAAGGACTGGAATGGTTCCCCAGTCGCCTTCGCCTCCCAGGGCCTTCTGTTCGGCATCGTCAAGCGGCCGGGTGAGGCTGGCGAACGTGTGGATGGTGAGCAGCTTCTGCCTGAGAAACCCGAAGGCGGAAGTCCAGCCGTTGGTCGCCAGGATGATCCGTGGCGCCGTCAGTCGCCCGGCTGATGTCACAAGAGTCTTGGATGTGCCGTTGTGGTACTCGCGCACGGCGGAATTCTCGAAGATCTCGACATTGTCCGGCATGGAGCGCGCCAGCCCTGTCACAAGCGCTGCCGGCTGCATGAGTATGCTCCCGGGGGTAAACAGGCCGTCGACAAAGCTGTCCGTGCCGAGGAAGGCGGTGAGACGCCCGCGGTCCCATCGCTCGCAGTCCTCGCCAAGGTCGTCGAGACGGGTCTGCATGACGTCGAGATTCCGGCGTCCCGAAGACGTGGCCGCCACGTGTACCTTGCCGCGACGGCTCCACTGACAGCGAATCTGGTGACGCTCCACAAGATCGCCGAGCCAGGCGATGGCCTGCCGGTTGATGCGGATCTGCCGGCGGTCGTGTTCCGGCTGTTCGCGCGACAGCGCATGGGGAAGGTCGATGATGAATCCCGAATTGCGCCCCGAGGCGTTCTCCCCGATGCGTCCCGCCTCAAGGAGCACGACGCGGTCCCCGGGCCGCAATTCACCCAGGCGCCGGGCGGCGGCAAGACCGGCGAAACCACCACCGATCACCACCCAGTCCGCCGCACCCTCGCCTTCCCAGACACGCGCCGGAGGGTGTTCCTCCAGGATGTTGTACCAGCCGTTCGAATGATCGTTCTTCGGGAAGCCGGTCACCCGCATGGCGCGGTGTCAGTCCAGGGGCTCCGGGGGGACGGGTACGTGGTGGTGGGTGCTGCTTCCCGCCTTCGACTCGGTCACCGGAGCCACGGCAAAGAAGAATCTCGCCGGTTCGCGCGCCACATAGGTGAGCCGGGTTCCGGCAGGAAGCCACATGATGTCTCCGGGGCCAATGCGGTGCCGTCCCTCGTCGGTGTGGATCTCCAGTTCACCGTCGATTCCGTAGATGATCTCGTCGTAGGTCACGGTCCAGGGAATGCTGCAGTTCTCGAACACTCCCATGCCGCCTCCCAGCGTGGTGCTGATCGCCGAGTTGATGGTTGCCACCACATTGCCGCCACTGCCGTCAGCCACGGAAAGATCGAGGTCATTCCCACGGAACATGCGTGCATCGCTCATCAGGTCATGTCTCCTTCCAATGCATCTTTCACCCAGGTCTGAAAGGCATGGACACAGTGTTCGCTGTCTCCGGGTTCACCGCCCCGGGAAATGAACCGGCCCTGGTAGTAGCCTCGCGACACGATACCCCGCTGGACACCTTCATTGAGGGCGGCATCTTCAGGTCCGAGAGCCTCGTTGAACCAGACCTCCGAAGCACGCGTGGTCTCGTCATCGCCACGGCCAGGAACGCGGTAGTAGGCGTTTTCCACGACTGATGACTGCGTCCCCGTGGGCCGCATCAGGAAGGTCGAGATCATGTCGGCATGGGGCCAGGAATAGATGATCCAGTCCGGCCACAGGTAAAGCGTGATGAAATGGTCCGTCTGGCCACCGGAACCGGACCGCGGGAAGGGATAAACCTCCGTCCGGTTCCTGCCCGGGGGAGCAATGATGGCCAGCCAGCGGTCGTGCACATGAAGCTTAGTGGTCTCCATGTCGATGATGTCGGTGAGTTCGCGGTGGGCCGGGCCGGAGTTGGGAAAGTGGTAGCCCTCGATCGCGTTCTCGACGGTCACCTTCCAGTTGGAGGCAATGGCAAAGTCCTTCTGGCCGCCGAACGTGACCGTTTCGAGATCAGGAAACCAGCGCCGGCACTCTTCCTCGAAGCCCGGGGCCCACTCGTTCATCGGCGGCGCATCGTCATCGAGGTTGACGAAGATGAAGCCGGCGAATTCCTGGATCCGCACCGGCACGAGACCGAAGTCGGACTTGTCGAAATCCGGCACCCGGTCACACAGCCGTGCGCTCCTCAGTGACCCGTCGGTGCCATAGGCCCAGCCATGGTAGGGGCAGGTGATGGCGGCCTTGACGGTGCCGCGCCCCTGCAGCAGCTCGTGGGCACGGTGCTGGCAAACGTTGTAGAAGGCGCGCAGACGACCGTCCCGTCCCCTGATGGCGACAACTCCCTGACCGTGGATGTCGACGGTGACATAGCTGCCGGGAGTGCCGAGCGCGCTCCTGTGACAGACAAAACGCCAGGAGCGGAAGAAGATCGCCTCCTTCTCACGCTCCAGAACATCCTCACGGTAGTACCACGGCGAAGGCAGGGTGAACGAGGTGAGGTGGTCACCGGTCATCCCCGCCACCGGCAGCGATTCAACCATGACGCAGCTCCGTTGTTCCAACGCCGGGAACCCTATGCGTCACCCCGTCCCGAATCAACGTTCCCGGGCCGCCCTGGTGGCGGCCCCTGTTTCAGTCCTGGATGTACTTCTTGGGAACGGCGGCGCCAATCGTGTACTTGGGATCCACGAAATTGCCCAGGCGCACCTTGCCGCACTGACTGAGCATCATGTAGGCGTCCCACTGGTCGAACCCGTAGTCCGCCGCCATCCACCGGATCAGTTCACGGTAGGCAATGCGTGCGCTGTCCTCGAGCGGACGCGTGCTGCCTATTCCCATGATGAAGTCATCGGCCTCCAGGCGCGGCCACTCGATCGGCCAGTTCTTGATCAGATCGACCGTTATGGTGGTGGTGGTCGGGTACTCGACGGCCACGCCGCATACTTCGCCATCGCCCTGGCAGGCATGGGCATCGCCGATGAAGAGACGGCCACCCCTGGTGCGGACTGGCAGGTAGGTGATCGTACCCGGTCCCATGTCGGGGAGATCCATGTTGCCGCCATGGGCGTCGGGTGTCAGGGAATTGATTGAATCGATCTCGGGCGAACAGCTGAGCGTGCCGATATGGGGCTTGTAGGGGAGCGTCACCCTGTCGCTCCAGTAGACCTTCTCCTCGTCGAGGTCGATCTTGCGAACGATCTCGGGGAGCGGTTCGTTGAGCGTCGCTGTCAGGGTTGTGCCGGTCAAGGCGCCGAACTCCCGGATCATGCAACAGGTGCCGCGGGGGTTCGGTCCCCGTGGCGCCATGCTCTCGATATGAACGCACAGGACGTCGCCCTTTTCCGCTCCCTCGACCATGATCGGGCCGCATTGGGGATTGAGCCAGGGCATCTCCAGAATTTCCGAGGGAACATCGGATTCGCTCCTGATCTTGCCTTCGAAGGCATCGCGAGTCTCGACGATGACCCTGTCACCCGGATTGATGTGGAGGACCGGTTCGGAATATGGGCCAATCGTGTAGTGATAGACACCCTGGACCTCTTCCGTGAGATTGTGGGTGACCCCTGTTGATCCGTAGCCGACACCGCGCCGGTACATGATGGATTCCGTCACCCAGTCGTTCGGGTAGGATCGCATGATCATTTCCATAGCCGTCGTTCCCCCTTTTTCAATTCATGGGCCATTCCGTCGGGCAGGTCAGGGACATGCCGCCATCAGACCGCGAGGTAGGTGGCCACATGTTCCGTGTCCATAAGGCGCTCGCGGTCAAGATCAGCCACCACCCTGCCCTTGTCCAGAACATAGGCACGCTGCGCCACGGTCTGGATCAGGTCGATGTTCTGTTCGACGATGAGGACGGTCAGCTGCCTGGACTGGTTGAGTTCGCGGACGAAGGCGCCGATGTCCTGAACGATGCTGGGCTGGACGCCGTCGCTGGGTTCGTCAAGCAGCAACAGATCGGGAGCGTTGATCAGCGCGCGCGCAATGGCGAGCATGGCCTGCTGCCCGCCACTCAGCGTGCCGCCGCGCTGGCGTTGCCGGTCGCGAAGGAACGGAAAGAACGAGAACGCCACTTCAGGATCGGGTGTCTGCTGGTCGCGATTGATGAATCCGCCCATGCGAAGATTGTCCCGCACCGTCATCTGCGGGAATATTCCCCGCCCCTGCGGCACATAGCCGATCCCCCGGCGCGCCCGACGGTCGGCAGGCAGTGCCGAGATATCCTCTCCCTGGTAGCGGATGTTTCCGGCGCGCGTTGGCAACAGACCGATCAGCGTCTTCATCAGGGTTGTCTTGCCAACCCCGTTGCGGCCAAGCACGCTCACGACTTCACCGCGGTCGATGCTGAGGTCAAATCCCTGGAGCACATCGCCGATCGAGTAGCCCGACCGAAGCCCCGTTGCCGTGAGAAGCTCCGTTCCCATCATGCCTGTCCGAGATAGATGCGCCGCACGTCATCGTGCGCCGTGATGTCTGCAACGGTGCCCTCCGCAAAGATGGCGCCCTGGTGCAGCACCGTCACTCGCTCGGCCACCTCCCTGACGAATGCGATGTCGTGCTCGACCACGATGATGGTCAGTCCATCATCGTTGAGATGACGCAGAACCCTGGCTGTCTGCAACGTCTCCTCGGGCGACAGTCCGGCCGTAGGCTCATCAAGAAGGAGGACGTCGGGTCCGCCGGCAAGCACCATCGCGATCTCGAGCCACTGCAGTCGATGGTGGGGCAGTTCCCGGGCCGGAACATCGCTTGTCATATCCAGACCGAAGGTCGACAACGCATACTGGTAGCGTTTCTCGGATGTGGAAGAGCGGCCGCCCTGGGGAAGCCTGAACGGCGCTTCGAGATTCTGCCTTACCGTGAGTTCGTGGAAGGCGCGATTGGTCTGGAAGGTCAGACCCAGCCCCAGCCGTACCCGGCGGAAGCTCGGAAGCGCCGTGATGTCGCGATCCTTGAGGAAGATATTCCCCGAATCCGGCGCATGAATCCCACACAGCAACGCGAACAGGGTCGATTTCCCCGCACCATTGGGTCCGATGATGCAGCGCAACTCCCCTTCGGGAATGTCGAGATCGACGTCTTGCGTGGCGACAATGCCGCCAAACCTCTTTTCGAGGGCCGAGGTGCGGACGATGGAATGCGTGGTCACGGCTTCAGCCCCTCCGGAAAAGGCGGGCAAGAGCCTGGCGGTTCATGTTGCGGGCCAGGGTGACGACGATTCCGTCAGGGAAAAAGAGCATCACAGCCACCAGCAACCCCCCGATGATCACCAGGGCATACTGGTTGCCGGCCGACGACAGCGAATACGTGATCCAGTTGAGGGCGTAGGCCGAAATGGCAACTGCCAGCAGCTTGCTTCGTCCTCCCACCGCAACCCAGATCACTGGCAGCGCCGCCTGCACCAGTCCGAGCTGGGACGGTGTGATGTAGTTTCCCCACTGGACATAGAGAAGGCCCGAGAGCCCGGCGAGCACGCCGGCAATGACGAAGACCGCGAGTTGGCGGGCACGTATGTCGTAGCCCAGGAGTTCGGTGCGCAACGGGTCCTCGCGCATGGCCAGCATGACCTTGCCGTGGTGCGAATTGACCAGGGCCCGGCAACCCAGGTAGCTCACAAGCACTACCAGCACGACGTAGTAGTAGAAGGAGTAGCCAAAGAAGGTCAGGTCGCCCAGCTGGAACCAGGGAATGCCTGTCATGCCGTTGTAGCCGCCAAGCTGCACGCTTCCCACGCGCCACTGATATCCGGCCGTCTGGCCGAGAAAGGTCTCGAGAAGGAGGGCCAGAACCAGCGTCAGTATGGGAACAATCCACCTCTGGACCCGGGCATAGAACATGAAGTATCCGAAAATGGCCGAGACTACGGCACAGGCCGCCAGACCGCCGACCTCGCCAAGCAATGGGCCCCAGGGATCGCCTCGCATGTTCCCGGCGATAATGCCGTAGAGATAGCCGGCTATGCCGAAGTAGGCGACCTGGCCGAAACTCAGAACGCCACAGTATCCCCACAACAGGCACAGACCCAGCGCCATGGGCAGATTGAGCAGATAGTAGGAGACGTTGGACGCCTCGAACTCGCTCATCCACAACGGACCGGCAAGAAAGTTGACGACGAGGAGCACGAAGACTGCCCAGAACAGTCGTGACTGCCCGATGTCTTCAGGTCCGGTCAACAGGGCAAGATACTTCATCGCCGGACTCGTTCAGTGTGACTGGGCACGCCGGTCAGACCAGCGCTGCAGGGCGGCGGAAACCCCGTTGGGCATCAGCCGGATGATGATGAGCGCCGCCAGCAGAAGGGCAACGAGGCCGAGAAACGCGCCGAGATAGAACCCGACCGGAGTGCGGACGAGGGACAGGAGAACACTGCTCCCCACGGCACCGGCAATCACGTTGGCCGCACCGCCAACCACGACGGTGATGAAGGCGGGCGCCACGAACTGCTGTCCCATGAACGGCATGATCGATGCCGTGGGAGCGAGCAACGCGCCGCTGAAACCCGCAAGTCCGGCGCCAAGGCTGAATGTCAGCATGTAGATGCGCCCGGTGTTGACACCCAGCGCCCTGGCCATGGCGGCATCCTGCATGGTGGCGCGGGCATGAAGGCCGAAGGTGGTGCGGTTGTAGAGCCAGGCAAGCGCCACAACGACAGCAATGGAAACCGCGATGAGGATCAGCCAGTACACCGACAGGGAGTAGGCGCCGACATCGAGGGATCCGCCCGGGATGGGGATGGAGGGAAGAAACGGGCCAAACACCATCAGGGTGCCCTGACTCAACAGCAGGCTGATGCCCCAGGTCACAACCAGGGCGCTGAGCTCGCGACCATAGAATCGCCGCACGACCAGGCGTTCGAACACGGCGCCCACGAAACCGACGACCAGAAAGGACACGGCGACGCACAGCGGAAACGGAAGGCCCGCCTGGTAGCTGAGCGACGCCGTGTAGGCGCCCATCATCATCAGCTCGCCATGGGCGAGGTTGATGATGTTCATCATCCCCAGAATGACGATCAGTCCGAGCGCGCACAGCAACAGGAATGCCGCATTGGTCCCGAACTGATAGGCCACACTGATGACGAGGCTGAATTCCTCCACCGGAATACTCACCCAGGTGACGAATACATGAACAGGTTCCGCCAGGTGGACCCGGAGGTCGCCTGGCGGAACCTGACTGAAAGGATCATCCGAACATCGAGAAGAATGGATCTTCGTCGGGAACGTACTGTTTGTACTCCGGATTGCGCACGAGGTTCACGCCCAGGCGCTGGAGCCACCATGCCTGGATCATCGGCCATTCGCGTACGAAGAAGACATCGTGATTCTCGTCACACACGGCCAGGCGGATGTAATGGGCACAGTGATGGGTCCCCGGTTCGAGGAAGACCGCACCTTCCGGCGCCTCGATGGCCCATCCCAGTTCCAGCGCCCTCTTGACCGTCTCCTGGTCGGTGGTTCCGGCAAGGCGGGCTGCCTGGGCGTACATGTGCACCGTGAAGTAGGTGTTCTGCGCCATTTCGCCGATGTACTCGTCGTCCGGGAACATATCCATCCACCGCTTGACGAAGGCCCGGTTACGCGCGGTCGGCACCTCGAGCTGGTACTGGATGGCGTTGTGCATCTGGTTCAGGGATGGCGGGGGGAACCGCTTGTGTTCATAGCCCTGCGCCATGTTGACCGTCGACGCCATCGGATAGCTCAGTCCGGCGGCCGCTGCCTGCGGGTAGTAGTTGTGATGGTTCTGGCCCACCAGGAGGGTCATGACCCAGTCGGGCTTCGCCTGCTGGATGCGGGCGATCACCTGGCTGAACTCGGACACGGACAGGGGAACGAATTCCTCACCGATGATCTCGCCACCGACAAGCGGAGCGAAGGCCTTGGTCCAGGCTGCGGTGAGCTGGCCGAAATTGTAGTCCGCCGCAATCGTGTAGCAGCGTGGTCCGAACTTCTCGACCATGTACTGCACGACGGGAATGACCTGCTGCTCGCAGACCGGCCCGGTGCAGAACGTATTGGCATCGGCCACACCACCCTCGTACTGGTTGGTGTAGAAGTAGAGCTGGTTGAACTGGTCGACGATCGGCCTGATCGCCTCGCGCTCGGCGCTGGCAAAGCCGGCAACGAGGACATCGACCTCGTCTTCCTGGATCAGCCGGCGGGTCAGCTGCTGCCACAGCGCATTGTTGCTCTGGCCATCAACCGACACCAGGTCGACCTCGCGGCCGAGAATACCCTGATCGCCCGAGTCGACGAAGACATCGTCGTCCTCGACAAAGACCGTCGCGTCACCGGACATCTCACCGCCGGCATTGACGATATCGAGCGCCACGCCCTCCTTGCTGATGGTCGGCGCGTTGGCTGCATAGGATGCCAGCGGTCCGTAACCGCCGGTACCGATGTTGGCGCCGCCCTTGAGGGTCTTGCCTTCGTTGATTTCCTTCACGGCCAGCTGCGCGGCGTGCAGTTTCTGAATTCCATAGACGGACAGGTTGCCTGACTCATCCTCGATGAAGCCGATCTTGACGGGACTGCCGTCCTGCGCCTTCGCTGTCTTGAGATTGGGCAGCACGGTCGCCGCCGACACGGCTGCAGCACTCCCCGCGAGAAAGTCCCGCCGGCCTATGCTGAGCCCGGTGCCGTCTGTCGTTGGTGTCGTCGCGTCCTGCGGGACATCAGCTTGACTGTCACGTTTACTCATTGTTCCTCCTCGTATGAATCAGGGGCCCGTCGACTTGACGTCGATGGTGAAAACCTCCTGACGACTCGATTGAATACAATTTCCGGAACATCGGCAAGCAAACAAACCTCGCCGTTGACATGCCGTGTTCCATCGAACGGCAGACAGCGTCGCGTTGCGTATCGTGGCTTCGGGGAACGGGATTCCGTTCTCACAACATGGAGCGTGCGACCCAGCGGTGGAAGCAGTGCGAGGGTCCTTCAAGGACGGGCGTGAAGACACCACCTGAAAATCCCGGCGAGGCGCGCCCCTCCTGCATGCCCTGGACGGCATCCACGTCTTCCTGGAACACCTCGCGCCAGGTCTCGCGGACCGTCGCCCTCAGGTCGGCGCGACCGGGGCCGGCGGCATCCGTGCCGACGTAGTAGACATCGAAGATCTCGCGGCAGCGTCCCGGCCCGTCGGGCAGCACGCGGACCGCCCAGAAGTGGTCGTAGTGAACACCGAGCATGACGTTGGGATAGAGCGCCACGTACTCGGCGCGGGTCTGCCAGGGCTCGGGCAGGCCCGGAAAACGCGACAGCTGATGACCGTTGCGGTCGGGCTGGTAGACGAGGCTCACCTGCCCCGAAAAGGTCTCCTCCTCGATGTTGAGGTGATCCTCGAGGCGTGAATAGGAACTGAGTCCGGGGTGCACCATGGGCAGATGGTAGGCCTCGCAGAAATTCTCGATGGCCAGCTTCCAGTTGGCCGCGAGATCGAACGTCATGATCGAGTCCTCTCCGCCATGGCGGAGCAGCGATTCATCGAAGCAGGACCAGCGTTCGGCGAGCGGCCGGATGAAGTCGGCAAAGTCAGCGGCATCGCCGGAGAGGTTGACGAAGACCTGGTCGAACCACACCGCGCTCGGCACTTCGTTGAGGCGGAAGTGCTGCCGATCGAACCCTTCGCATTCGTGCCTGCCCGGTCCGCCGATGTGGGGCGTGAGACGCAGGCTGCCCTCGAGACCGAAGGTCCAGTTGTGGTAGGGGCAGGTGAGGACCACACCCGTCTTGCCGGACTTGCCAACCAGCCGCATGCCCCGGTGTGGACAGACGTTGTGGAAGACGCGGACCTGGCTGTCATGGCCGCGCACCACGAAGAGCGGAACCCCGACGAGGTCCAGCGGCATGACATCACCGGGTTCAGGCACGTAGGACGCGGCCACCAGGCACACCCAGTTGTGCGACCACAGGCGGACCCTCTCGCTCTCGAACCACGACTGCGACACGTAGGCCTCTGCGGGAAGCGGCCTTGCCGCTCCATAGTCGAGGGTCACGCTTTCGAGCGCCTGCGGGCTGAAGTCCCGTGCCGAAGGGAAGAATGCTGTCCCGGTCATGAGGCGGTCCTCCAAAGGCGTCGCGATCCTATCAATCCGGTTGTCACGCTGTCAGCGCCTGATTGACCAGCACCCTGAGCTGCTTGCGAATGGGATAGCATCCCGAGGGGATGAGCTGGGTCATGAACACCACAGCCATGTCCTCTAGCGGGTCAACCCAGAACGCGGTCGACGCCATGCCGCCCCAGGCGAATTCACCCGGTGAGGCCATGACCCCCGCGGCGGCCGGATCGAGCATCACCGACACACCCAGTCCGAACCCGACACCGACGTAGCTCGTTTCGGCAAAGACCTCCTGCCCCATGGCCGCAAGGTCGCTGTCGTCGGGAAGATGATTCGTCGCCATGAACTCGACGGTGCGCCGCCCCAGAATACCGCGTCCTCCCTCCCGGAGCATGTCGGCGAACTTGAGGTAGTCGTGCATGGTGGAAAGCAGACCGCCACCTCCCGAACAACAGGTGACCGCAGACGCATAACGGCTGTCGGCCGTGCCGTCGAAACGCCGGAAGCGGTTGTCGGGGGTCTGCTCGTAGCATGGCACGAAGCGGTCGACACGATCCTTCGGAAGCCCGAAGAAGGTGTCGGTCATGCCCAAAGGCTCGAAGATCTCCTCGGCAAGGTAACGATCGAACGGCCTGCCCGAGATGACCTCCACGAGGTAGCCCAGGACATCGATGGAAACACCGTAGGTCCACCGTGCTCCCGGGTGATGATCGAGCGGCAGATCGCCGAGGCGGGTGACGACCTCATCGAGCGTCCCGGCCCGGGGCCCGAAGTCGGCCCGATTTTCCCGATAGAGTTTCGCCAGTTCGTCGTTGCCGTTGAAACTGTAGGTGAACCCGGACGTGTGACAGAACAGATCACGGATGGTGATCGGCCGGCTGGCGGGTTCGAGATGCATGCCGTAGGGGGTCTCGCCGACCCGCACGGACATGTCGGCCAGTTGCGGGATGTATGCTTCGACCGGATCCTCGAGCCCGAAGAGGCCCTGTTCATAGAGCGTGAGGGCGGCCACCGCGGTCACCGGCTTGGACATCGAGTAGATGCGGCAGATGGCATCGGGAAAGATGGCCCGTCCGGCCTCCACGTCCGCAAGACCGGCAGCCTCCCGGTAGACGAGGAGACCTTCACGGACGATTGCGGTCATGGCCCAGGGAAGCTTGCCCTCGTCGACATAGCGCTTCATCCAGTCACCGATACGT
Source organism: bacterium (assembly GCA_028821455.1). Lineage (GTDB taxonomy): Bacteria > Pseudomonadota > Alphaproteobacteria > SP197 > SP197 > SP197. The sequence goes on from JAPPGE010000023.1 coordinate 14,303, forward strand.
TCAAGTCTCATGGACGAAAGACCCGCCGTCTCCGGTTCGGACCTGTGGATGTCGGTCATGTCGGCCGCTCCTTGGTGATCTCAGCGATAGATGGAGGCCCCGAACCGGGCCTTCTTCTGGGTCCAGGCGGGGAAATCGAGGACCACGATGCCATGGCGCTCGATGAGACGATCGACGCCGCCACGCACCTTCTCATGATACTGCGGCAGCACGCCGGGATAGACTTCGGCACGGATTTCGCCTGGATCGAATGTCAGGCGGGCAGTAACGGCCGCGATGCCCGACGGGCTCATGACGGTGATCAGGCGCGAGGCGCCATGACTGAATCCCCTGAGCCCGAAGAGTGCCGCGTCAGACGCCATGAACGTGTTCCTGGACATCCCGGAAGGCGAGATCCGGCGCATCGCTGATGGCCCGGTCGAGATGCCAGGCGTTGCGCGCCAGGAACACCGGTCGGCCGACGTGGTCGGTGGCCATCGCCCCGCGATTGCGGTCGGCAAAGGTGCGGATCGTCCGCTCCGAGGGCGCATCGAGCCAGCGTGCCGTATGGATGCCGGAGGGCTCGAATCGCACCGGAACCTCGTATTCGCTGCGAATCCGGTCGGCGAGGACATCGAACTGCAGGGGCCCCATGACTCCCACCACCCAGTCGGAATCCAGCACCGGACGGAAGACGTGGGCGGCACCCTCCTGAGCCAGTTGCCGCAGGGCGCGACCGAGGTGCTTGGACTTGAGGGGATCGGCAGCGCGGACGTTCCTCAGGTGCTCGGGCGCGAAACTCGGAATGCCGGTAAACGTGAGATCCCCCTCCTCGGACAGGGTGTCGCCGATGTGGAGGTTGCCGTGATTGGGGACGCCAACGATATCGCCGGCATGGGCCTCTTCGGCCAGTTCGCGATCCTGCGCCATGAAGACCTGCGGGCTGTGCATGACGATGTGCTTGCCGGTCCGCGAGTGCTTCAGTTTCATGCCTCGCCGGAAATGCCCTGACACCAGGCGAACGAAGGCAATCCGGTCACGATGGCGCGGATCCGTGTTGGCCTGGATCTTGAAAACAAATCCGGTGACCTCTTGCGTGGTCGGATCGACCGTGCGCTCGAGCGCCGGCCGCGGTCCGGGCGGCGGAGCATTCCCCACCAGGCCGTCGATGAGTTCCCGCACGCCGAAGTTGTTGAGGGCGCTGCCAAAATAGAGAGGCGAAAGGTTGCCTGCGAGGTAGTCCTGCCGGCTGAAAGGGGCCATCAGTTCCCTGGTCATCTCAACCTCATCGCGCAGCTGCGCGACGGCGTGACCGGGAAGCAGGGTGTCGAGTTCCGGCGAATCGATGCCTTCGCAGGCAATGCCGTCTCCGATCGTCTCTCCCTTGCCACGCTTCATGAGAACGAGGCGGTCGTGCACCAGATCCCAGCACCCCTGGAAATCGCGCCCCATGCCGATGGGCCAGCTCGCCGGCGCCATCTCGATCTGCAGCGTCTGTTCGACCTCGTCGATCAGGTCGAAGGGATCGCGTCCGTCACGATCCATCTTGTTGATGAAGGTCGTTACCGGCATGTCCCGCAGACGGCACACCTCGAACAGCTTGCGGGTCTGGGCCTCGATGCCACGGGCGGCATCGATCACCATGACCGCGCTGTCGACGGCCGTCAGCACCCTGTAGGTGTCCTCGCTGAAATCCTCGTGGCCGGGGGTGTCGAGCAGATTGAAGGCGCACCCCTGGTAGGTGAAGCTCATCACCGAAGCGGTCACCGAGATGCCGCGCTCCTGTTCCACCTTCATCCAGTCGGAACGCGCCCGGCGGCGTTCACCTCGGGCCTTGACCGCCCCGGCAAGCTGAATGGCGCCGCCGAACAGCAGCAGCTTTTCCGTCAGCGTCGTCTTGCCGGCATCGGGGTGGGAGATGATGGCAAACGTGCGCCGCCTGGCGACCTCGTGGTCGTGAGACATCATGATGACCCGGTGGTGCAGTCAGACCCGATGTGTGCCGCCATCACGGCATTTTGTCCAGTTGCAAGAAACGGGACGTTTGATGGTGCCGGATGATGTTCTATCCTCGGCCCATGAAGCGCGTCGTCGCAATTCTTGTGGTCCTCATCTCCATGACACCGGCGCTGGCCGGCGGTGTCACCGGCCTCCTTTCCGCCACCGACGTCAAGATCGAGGCCTACGTGAACCAGGGCAGGACGCTTGCCATCGCCCTTCTGCCGCCTTCCGACGTGACGCTCTCCGGCACGCTCGGTGTCGCCTTCGCCCCGGCGAATGACAGCCAGCCATGGACGGATGAACTGCCACGGGTGGTGACGGCGGACGCCGACTACTTCGATAGCCCGATTCTGGAAACATTCCCCTTCGACCGCGGCCGCCTTCGACAGCCGGCTGCCATCGCCGTCACCTTCGGAGCCTGTTTCAGCGAAGCGCGGATCTGCGTCCTCGAGGAAGCCCTGATCACGATCAGCCCGGCCACGGACGGGGATGTGGACGTCGCCATCGTCCTGACCGGCGGGCCATGAGCGTCGGTTCATCCGGCCGAATTCGGAATCCTTCGAGTAAACTGCGACCCTCAGCCAAGCCGGTTGTACGGAAATGGAGATCCCTGTTGACCTGCACTGTTCGCTGAGAACGGAAATCGACGGCAAGGAGTAGGCCCTCCAGGTCGTCAGATCTCATCCAGGCAGCCCTGCTCGCCAAACCTTGACCTTCCCGAGAGCCGACGCCAACACAATCGGGAGAATGCTGAACTCTCTCTTCGATGGGGACTGGACTCGAGTCGGGGACGGCGATCTGTGATCGAAGAGTAGAAGCCGCGCCAAGAGGAAGTCGGGCATCCGATCAAGGCGGGAGTGAAGGCAGACTTGCGGGCTGAGGAGAACTTCATGAGAGCCGTGGACGCGATCGTCCAGCCCGTCCACATAGGCTGCTTCAATCGTCCAGGTCGGGCCGCCAGGCGGCCCTCGGCACTTTTCTGCATCATCGCCAAACGCGAGACAGACAGGGGAACCCGCACTCGTAGGCAATGAACACAGATGCGGATGCATGAGCCTGGAAGAGCCGAGATGAGAGGAAAACGATCAAAGTACAACGGCGGCCCTTACCAAGCTGCTGGCTTCCTGATGTTCGTTCCAGGGATCGGATCCGGAAGCTGCGAGTTCTGCAGGTGGCTGAATCGGATGGGGCGCAAGAAATCGGCGTGCGCCATGAGCTGTTGCGACAGCCGCCCGGTGCCCGGTTTCACCAAGCCTATGCGTTTCCCGTGACGGTGGCGCACAAGGCGCATGGCCTCCGCCAGGTCGCTGTCGTTGCTCATGATAACCGCGCAGTCATAGGCATCGAGCCCAGCGTCGTTCAGGAGATGCACCGCGAGATTGACATCCGTGCCCTTTTCCTCGGTTTTGAAAACCTCAACCATGCGCTGATCGCCGATCGGCCGAACCAGCGGCATCCACACCCTATGGGTGAGAAAGTGGCCGAAATGCACCTCGACTTCGGGCCGGATGGCACGCAGCGCACGCAGATAGCTGTCCTGCCGATGCGGCTTCGTCGGGTCCCGGACTGTTTCCGAGACCTTCGCTGTGAAGTATCGAAGCGTCACGATCTGATGATGCGGCCGGAGCACTCTTCCGGCCAGAGCGACCAGGTCCAACCACTTCCACGGCGTTTTCCTGAGCGCCCCGTAGTAGAGATTGAACCCGTCAACGTAAACGAATGTGCGCATCGCAAGCCGCCAAAAAGCAGGGGCCGCCGAAGCGACCCCGCGCCCTGCAGTCGAAGCCACAGGGGTGACTGCTCAAGATGTAGGTCTATTGCGAAGTGGTGTCAAGTCTGTGCGACCTCGGGTGACGGTTGCGGTGTTCCCTTCGCTTATTCTTCGATGATCAGTTCGGACATTCTCGCCCAGACTCTTCGTGCGGCATCAGCACTAAAGTCATCGAAGAACAGCCAATCGTCGGCATTCAATGGCATGTCCAGAATCCAGAATGCCTTGCTCTTGCGCCATCGATCTCGCCCATTCCAGTTCGGCGGACAATTCTCGTAGCACCCTGTCTGCGGAACATGAACCGCCATGTTCTGCTGAAAGGAACGATCCTGGTCGCCCTTTGTCCGGTTACAGATCTTGTGGATAACCTCAACGCCCGGAACGGTGACTCTCCCTAGACGACACCGTCGTGGATGGAACTCGAACCACCGCTGACTTGAATCAAACAGTTTCTTGTTGTTTCCCGAAAGACACTCATAGAGATGTCTGTGTTCTTCTCGAAGAAGGTCGGAATAGCGCACACGAAACCCGCCGATCAATTCATCCGGATTCCTGGCTGGTCCGGAATGGCCATGCCGCGCGATGCCGGCGTCCAGATAGGATGCCAGGTCATTGAGGCCGTTGGCCTCGGCCGAGTCCCGAACCTCTTCGTAGCTCAGCTTGACTTCGTACTTTCCTGCGCTCGACGCCCGATCCAGATAGCCTTTCGGGGCCATGAGAACCGTTGTTCCCTGCCTCCACCTTCCCTGTAACTCGCCCCACCGGGCGTAGGCCGCATAGTCTTCGGGTTGATTCTCGCTGGGCGGTGCGATGACCTTGCTCTCGGTCAGGATGGCGTAGTGAACTCCATGAACATTCTTGGCAACAACGTGCAGATCCGTTTCCCGCCCCGCTTTGCTTTGTGCGAACCAGGACTCTTCTTCCCGCGCATAGTTGGGTCTGATCTCCACCAGTTCGCCCAGCTTCACCGTGGGAAGAATCCGCCCGACCCACCACTCCGCGAAGCTCCGGTTTGAGCGCAAACCTGCGGCCAGCCGACTGTCGATATCCGGTTCCTGCATGGTTCGCCAGAGTTCATGGTCCATCGTTGAATGCTCCAGCGCTGCAGTGCATGCTCCAGCGCTGCAGTGCGTCCCGACGTTCCACCGGGAACCCGACGAGGCCTGGTTGGTCGACGCACAGGGCCATCGGTTGTCGGGCATGGATCGCTCGCAGGTCTCCTCAAACTCTGCCGAGAAACTCGCCGGTGACCATGAACCACCATCATCTGTCGGTTGGGATACCGACCGAGGTCGACACCGTTGATGCGTCCTCAGTCGCCGAGATCGTGCCAGTGACCGTCCAGGCCGAGGAAACGGTCGCCGTCATGGAAGGTTGATGCCCCGGCATCCCTAGCGACGCGGAGCATGGCCGGCAACGGCTCTCCCAATGTCTCGAGAATGGTGGCCAGCGTGTCGTGTCCGATGTCGTCAATGAGTTCGAAGGGGCCTCGCTTCCAGGCGAACCCCCAGCGCATGGCGCGATCGATGTTGACGATGTCATCGGAGATTTCGCCGACCAGGCCGGCCGCGTAGGCGAGAACGCCGCCCATGAGGTCCCGGGCAAAATCCCCCGCAGCGCCTGAGGCGGTCATGAGTTCCCGTGGGGTCGACGCATCTGCGGCAACGCCCGGCATTGTCGACGGGCGCCAGTGAGCGTCATCGAGATCAAATGTCTCCCGCAACCTTTCACCGTCTTCGGTCCTGGTGACCCGGTAGAAGCCGCCGCGCGTCTTGCGACCGAGCTGGCCCCTCGCAAGCATCGCCTGCTCCTCTTCCGGGAATGTCGTGTAGAGATGGCCCGTGTCGCCTGCGGGGAGATTCGCTGCCAAATTCTTGCCGACAAGGTCCATCACGTCGAGGCCGATGAGATCGATCAGTCCGTAGAGTCCCGTCGGCGGCAGCCCCACAGGAGCCGACATGAGGGCATCGATCTCCTCCATCTGCAACCCGCCTTCGCGACGGGCCTTTCTGGCCTTGTGGAGGCCCGACAGCATCCAGAAACAGCCGATGCGGTTGCCGATGAAGTTCACCGTGTCCTTGGCATGAACGACACCCTTGTCGAGCCTTGTCGAGCAGAACGCCGCCATCGCCTCGACCACATCCGGCGTCGTTTCCTCCCCGGGTACGATTTCCAGCAGCTTCATCACCTTCACGGGATTGAAGAAGTGGGTCACCACGACATCCCGGCGCAATCTCCCGGTCATGCCTTCGGTGATCGAACGCAGCGGGATGCCCGAGGTGTTGGTGGAGATCACCGAACCGTCGCTGCGCCAGTGCTCGAGTTTCGTGAACATGTCGCGCTTGGTTGCGAGATCCTCGATGACGGCCTCGCAGATCCAGTCGTAGTCCGCGATCTTCGCCAGATCGTCGAAGGTGCCGGTCTCGATCAGGTTCACCCTGTCGGGATTGTCGATGGCCGGAGGACGTCCGTCGGTCATGCGGTGCATCGCCGCATCCACGGTGTCGCGGTCCACGTCAAGGAGGAGGACCCTGCATCCCGCGTCCGCGCACTTGCCGGCGATTCCGGTTCCCATGGTTCCGGCGCCGATCACGGCCACCGAGTTGATCGAGCGTGTCATGCCTTTCCACCTCAAAGTCTCCTGGCGGGCCTCCCTATAGCACCGACCGGGGACATTGCGCGACCGCGGTCATGACGTCGTCGACCGCACGCGCCAGCATGGCGCCGTCGTCCGCCAGAATACGCACGAGGAGGCCGCACTCGCCTGGAAGCGACGACACACCGGAATAGGCGCCGGACAGCATCACCGCCTCGCTGAGGATATCCGCGAGGCCGGGCGCCGCAGCGCCGCCACCAACCAGGCCGATCGTGCCGTGAACCGCCACACCCGCACACGCGAGGTCCCTCCCGGTCGTTCGCGCGCGGTCGAGCGCCATGAGGGTTCCATCATCGGCCCGCACGACCGTCTCGGACTGAAGGGACGTGAAGTGCTTCCCGGGGTCGCCGGCATCGTGAGGCAGGAAGGCATCGCACCACATGACATCCGCACCGTCATGAACCACCACCTCCAGCGATGTACGGACCCGGGCGCCGGGGAACAGCACCAGCGGGCGTGGCTGCCAGACGAGCCGGCTGCCTGGATGCGCATCGAGACGGACATGCTGCCAGGCGTCGTCTGCCGGCATGGCATGGGCGATGGTGGCTCCCTGGGTCCGGATCGTCACCCTGGTCCCCTCGCCAGCGACGATTCCGGCGGCAAACCGGTCGCCCTGGAGAAGACCGGCTCCCAGAGACTGGAGAATCACGAACAGTCCGTGACCGTCGTCAAACGGACGGGTCAGGTGAAATGGAAAGGCGACGTACTGGCGCTTCAGGAAGGTCCGGCCGGACGGCGCTCGCGCGAAATCCAGTGCCAGCTGCCTGTCATCTCCCGTCATCAGCCGTCGAACAGCACGTTCAGGACAATGTGATCGACGACATCATCGACCGCTTCGCCAGTCCCACAATTGGTGACAATGACGGGCCTGCCGCGGCGGACGTCGCGGGCCTCCTTCGTCATCGCGGCAAGATCAACGCCGACATGGGGCGCCAGATCCGCCTTGTTGATCACGAGGAGGTCCGCCTGCAGGACACCCGGGCCCCGCTTGCGCGGGATATCACCGCCACCTGACACGTCGATGACAAAGATCCAGTAGTCGACGAGTTCCGGAGAAAACGTCGATGCGAGGTTGTCGCCCCCCGACTCGAGCAGCACGAGGTCGAGGGGGTGAAAGGTCAATTCGAGGCGCTCCGCTGCATCGAGATTGAGTGTCGGATCCTCGCGGATGACCGTGTGCGGGCAGGCACCCGCCTCGACGGCAACCACGCGGCTGGGTTCAATCAGTCCACTGCGCTGCAGCCGTTCGGCATCTTCCCGCGTCACAAGATCGTTGGTGATGACGGCAAGGCTGGTGCCGCGATCGGCGAAGGCGGGTATCAGGCGTTCAAGCAACGCTGTCTTTCCGGAACCGACCGGTCCACCGATCCCGACACGTGCTGCTGAGAGTGGTTCCGTCACCTTGTCGTCCTCCCCTTCAGTTGGCGAAGAGCCGCACCTCCCCCCTTTCGTGGCGCATCACGGCGATGTCGGCCAGGGGAGTAAAGGCATGGGGTTCGTCGGGAGGCGGGGCGGCAAGGATGCCGGCAATGTCGTCCGTCACCTCAGCCAGAATCGCCTGGGCCTCCAACGGTCCCGTCAGGGACAGCCGGATGGCAGCCTGGGCAATGCCGGACGCCAGAGTCCAGGCCGACAGAGTTTCGAGAACTGCCATCGTCATGCCCGACCCGGCCCACACCGCGCCCTGGACCACCGGAAGATGGCCGCGGGCGCGGCCTTCCGCGACAAGGCGGCGCCATCGCAGGGCGGCCGGGTTGCCGAGGCCCGCGTGGGCGCGCAACAGCGCGCGTCCCGCCTGGCATGATCCGGAACGCAGCTCGCTGGCAAGGGTCATGGCGTCGAGCATCCGGTCGAGATCACTCCACTCCTCGTCGCAACGGGTTTCGGCCGCCCGCCTTGCCATGACCCGGTCGGCGGTGGCCCAGCGGTTCCGCAGCTGGCCCCGGGCGAACTCCAGCACCCCGGCGCCGTCATTCACCTTGCCATCCTCCACCAGGGTTTCCAGACCCCACGAGAAGGCGAATCCGCCCGAGGGAAAGGCGCTGTCGCCCATTCTGAGGGCGGCGAGAAGGGCGCGAATGTCAGTCATCGACCAGGGCGATCCGTCCGTCGGCAAGAAAGGCCTCGAGACGGGCGAGATAGTCCCTCCGGGGCCCCTCGAGAGCAACCGCAAGGAGAGGGCCACGGAAGGCGACGCGCCAGTGGAGGTTGCCTGCATGGTAGCCCAGTTCGAGCGCGACCGCCGCGTCCGCTGGCTTCAGGTGCAGCCATGTCTCGACACTCGCCCTGACGATGATCGCGCGTTTCGCCTCCAGCAGCAGCACGGCGCCGTCGACCAGGGTGGTGGTGCGCGGCAGCGCAATGGCGCAGTCGGTGCCCTTGTCGGTGACGGTGCGCAGTCTCTTGCGCAGCATGTCGCGGCGATCGAGGACGATGGTCTCGACCCGGTCTTCGTGGGCGAGGTCATGCAGTGTCCCGCCGAGACCGGCCTCGGACGCCATGCCCACGATCCCGGTCAGTTTCAGCATGCCTGCTTCCCCCCGCGCATGTTCAGCCACGTTCACTATAACTTGCATCGGGATCGAAGACCGGCGACGAATGTCCGTCAACCCGGCGCCCCCCTTCATCGATGAAACCTGTTGATCTCGTCATCGCGGTCACCGTGCCGGTCCTGTGGGGCGCAGGCTTCGCCGTCGCCAAGGGATCGCTCGACGAGTTCCCGCCGGTCTTTCTCATGGGCATGCGCTTCACCCTGGCGGCCCTGGTCCTCGTGTGGTTCGTCAGGCCACTGTGGCACATGGCCGGACGCCTGGCGCTGGTCACATTCTTCGGCGGCACCCTTGCCTACGGACTGCAATTCACGGGCCTCGTTGACCTCGATGCCTCCACCGCCGTCCTCGTGGTGCAGGTCGAGGTCGTCTTCGCCGCCATCATGGCGAGCATCTTCTTTCACGATCATCTGTCGCGCCGGCAATGGTGCGCCATGGTGACGGCCTTTGCCGGCGTGGCGCTGATCGCCGGCGAACCACGGGTTCACGCAGCACCCCTGGCCTTCCTCATGGTGATGGCCGGAGGCGTTGCCTGGGCCGCCGGCCAGACCATGGTGAAAACCCTGGGACCGGTCGGCGGATTGCGCCTGGTCGCCTGGTTTGCCGCCTTCGCCGGTCCGCAATTGCTTGTGGCATCCCTTGTCGTGGAAAACGGCCAGTGGCAGGCCGTACGCCAGGCATCATGGTCCGGCTGGTTCGCCGTCGTCTACCTTGCGATTTTCATGACAGCGACGGGCTACGCCCTGTGGTTCCGCCTGATCGGCCGCTACCGGATGAACCAGATCGTGCCGTTCCTCCTCCTGGTTCCGGTAACAAGCATTGTCGGCGGCGTCTTCTTTCTCGGCGAGACCCTCTCGCCCTGGATCATCGCCGGTGGTCTGCTTGTCATGGCCTCGGTAACCTTCATTCACCTGCAACAGCCCGGCGTGCCGGCCGCCACCGGCAAATCGACCCTGGAGGGAAGACAGGAATTATGAGCCAGGACATTGTGACGGCGACGGCCGACGGCATCCTGCAAATCCGTCTCAACCGGCCGCAGAAGAAGAATGCGCTGACCCGCGAGATGTACGGGACGCTCGAGGCGGCATTCAACCGCGCCAATGACGAACCCAGGGTCAAGGCCATCTGGATAACCGGGAGCGGCGATTCCTTCTCAAGCGGCAACGACGTCGGTTCCTTTCTCGAGGAACAGGCGGGAGACCGCCTCCCCGGCGCCGGCGGCTTCCTTCACGCCCTGGCTGCACTCGAGGTGCCGCTGGTCGCTGCCGTCAACGGACTGGCGGTGGGTGTCGGTGCGACGATGCTGCTCCACTGCGACATCGTTCACGCCGCCACCGGCGCGACATTCCGCTTCCCCTTCGTCGATCTCGGCGTCTTTCCGGAAGCAGCGTCCACGGTTCTGCTGCCGCGTCTTGCCGGCCACCAGCGCGCCATGGAACTGATGCTGCTCGCTGACTCCTTCGATGCATCGGCAGCCCGTGACATCGGCATGGTCAACGATGTCTTCGAGGACAAGGATCTCGAAACGGAGAGCCTTCGCGTTACCCGCCGCCTCACCGCAAAACCCTCTTCATCACTGCGCCTGACCAAGGCGCGCGTGAAGGCCGGCTACGGCGATCTCGGCGCCGTCATCGCCGAGGAGACCCCGCTGTTTGCCAACGCGGTGCGGTCGCCGGAGGCTCGCGAGGCCTTCAACGCCTTCCTCGAGAAGCGCCGCCCCGACTTCTCGCAGTTCGACTGACGCTTCATGGCTGGCCGACAAGGGCCAGCCATTCCTCCTCGGTCATGACGGTCACGGAGAGCTCGCGGGCCTTCTTCAGTTTCGAACCCGCAGCCTCCCCGGCAACGACGATGTCCGTCTTCGCCGAGACCGAACCGGCCACCCTGGCGCCGAGCGCCTCGGCGCGCGCCTTGGCTTCCTGACGGGTCATCGACTCGAGGGAGCCGGTAAAGACGACGCTCTTGCCGGTGACCGGCGATTCATCCGCCACCCGGGCGACCGGCTCGATCGTGAGTCGCTCGAGCAGCCCGTCAAGCACGTCCCGGTTGCCGGCATCGGAGAAGAAGGCGACAAGGGAATCGACGACCGCCGGTCCGATACTGTCGATATCCTGCAAGTCCTCCAGTCCCGAGGAAGAATCGAGGGCCTGGCGCATGGCGGCAGGCTCACCCCAGTGGCGGGCGAGCAGCCTCGCCGTGGTCTCGCCGACGTGGCGTACGCCCAGCGCGTTGATGAACCGGTCGAAGGCAATGGTCCGGCGGGCGGTGATGGCGGCATAGAGTTTGCGTGACGAGGTTTCGCCCCAGCCCTCCTCGCCGGCAAGCGCATCGCCGACCGTCTCCTCGAGATCGAAGATGTCGACGGGGCTCCTGATCCACTCCTTCTCCCGGAACTGGGCGATCTGCTTGTCGCCCAAGCCTTCGATGTCGAAGGCCTGGCGGGACACGAAGTGCCTCAACCGCTCGACGATCTGAGCGGTGCAGCGCAATCCCCCTGTGCAGCGTCTCACCACGTCCACCTGTCCGGTCCGCGCGTTGATATCGCGCGCGGCCCGGCTGCCGCAGACGGGACAGGTCTCCGGAAAAACGAAGGGCTTGGCATCGGCGGGCCGTCCCGACGGCACCGGACCGAGCACCAGCGGAATGACATCGCCGGCACGCTGGATGGTGACGGTGTCGCCGATCCGCACGTCCTTGCGCCGGATCTCCTCCTCGTTGTGGAGCGTCGCCCGTTCGACGACGACCCCGCCGACATTCACCGGGTCGAGGACGGCAACAGGCGTCAGACTGCCCGTGCGGCCCACCTGGATGTGGATGTCGCGAAGAACCGTGGTGGCCTTTTCCGCCGGGAACTTGTGGGCCAGGGCCCAGCGCGGCGCCCTGCTGACGAATCCCAGTCTCGACTGCCAGTCGAGACGGTCGACCTTGTAGACCACGCCATCGATATCGAAGGGAAGTTCCGCACGCCTGTCGCCGATACGGCGGTGAAAGGCGAGAACATCCTCCAGTCCGCGGGCGACAAGCACTTCGGGCGATACAGGCAGCCCCCAGCCGGCGATGGTCTCCAGCATGCCGCTGTGCGTCGCCGCCGGCAGCGTGCTCGCCTCACCCCAGGCATAGATGAAGAGTCGAAGCGGCCGCGATCGCGTCACCTCGACGTCGAGCTGTCTGAGCGATCCCGCCGCGGCATTGCGCGGGTTGGCGAAGGGACGTTCATCCTGCGCCTCCCGGTCGCGGTTGAGCTGGAGAAAGTCCTCGCGGCACAGATAGACTTCACCACGCAGTTCCATGACGTCCGGATGGGCCTCGCCCTCGAGGCACTGTGGCACCTCACGCAACGTGGCCACGTTGGCGGTGATGTCCTCGCCGGTGTACCCATCGCCCCGGGTGGCTGCGCGAACGAAACGGCCACGCTCATAGCGTAGCGAGACCGCCAGCCCGTCGACCTTCGGTTCCGCCACGACATCCACGCCCTCTTCGTCGCCAAGGCCGAGAAACCGTCTCACCCTGGCAAGGAAATCCGCGACATCGGCTTCGTCGAAGGCGTTCCCCAGCGACAGCATCGGCACCCCGTGAGCAACGGTCGCAAAACCGCCCGCGGGAGCGGCGCCGACGCGACGTGACGGACTGTCGTCACGGATGAGTTCGGGGAATTTCGCTTCGAGGTCCTCGAGACGGCGCCTCAGCTCATCGTAGGCGGCATCGTCGATCTCCGGCGCATCGTCACCGTGGTAGAGCCGGTCGTGGCGGTTGATGTCCCGTACGAGGTCATCGATCTCCTTCTTGGCCCTTTCTCGCGTCATGCCATCTCCATCCCGGAACCGGATTGCCGATCAACTCACCCCAACCGAATCAGCGACTGGCGCCAGAGAGCTTACCGCCTGCGTTCGTCACAACTCGGTCCTTCCCACGGAGCACAGCGATGAATTGCCGAATGGTATGATGTGACTGCACACGGCGTCCACATGGGCTGCCTTTCGAGTCCGCCAAATCACCCTCTGCGATTTCGCCGAATCACCCTCTGAAAAACCGCCGAATCACCCGTTGAGCGGTCTCGTCTTCTTGCCATCAGGAGTTCCGGGCCCTACTGTCACGTCACAATCTGACTGCATGCCGACGGATGAACTACCTGCCACGAATCGTCGATACCGAGTTGGAAGAACTGCTGGAGGCCTCCGGGGCGGTGCTCATCGAAGGCCCAAAGGCTTGCGGGAAGACGGCAACCGCCATGCGTGCAGCCGCGAGCAAGGTATTGCTGGACATCGACGACAATGCCCGACGCCTGATCGGCGTCGATCCTGTGCTTGCACTCGAAGGCGACACGCCGCGCCTGATCGATGAATGGCAGTTGGAGCCCACACTGTGGAATCATGTTCGCAGGACGGTCGACCGGCGTTCCCGATCCGGCCAGTTCATCCTCACCGGCTCGGCGGTTCCCGCAGATGATACGACCCGCCATACCGGCGCCGGACGCATTACCCGACTTCGCATGCGCCCGCTGTCGCTCTACGAGGCGGGTCACTCTTCCGGCGAGATGTCACTGCGAAGGCTCCTTGACGGCGAGCATCAGCGTGCACAGCGATCCGATCTTTCAATTGCGTCCGTTGCTGAACTCGTGTGCGCCGGCGGCTGGCCGGGACACACCGGCAAACCTCTGAGGTCGGTTCTTCGCGTGAACCAGGGCTACCTCGACGAGATCTGCCGTGTCGACGTCTCCAGAGTCAGTGAAAGAAGGAGAGACCCCGTCAAGGTGGCGCGCCTTCTGCGGTCGTTGGCCCGCAATGTCGCAACTCCTGTCGCGATGGCGAAGCTGGCGCGCGATGTCGGGAACGACTTTGACGGCATGAAGGTGGATACGATCGTCGGGTATCTCGAAGCGCTGGAGCGCCTCATGGTGATCGAGGACCAGCCCGCATGGTCGCCGCACTTGAGGTCGCGCACGACGCTCCGGGCAACACCTGTGAGACACTTCGCTGACCCTTCGCTGGCCGTGGCGGCTCTGCGGGCCACGCCTCTACGTCTGACTGCCGATCCGGAGTTCCTCGGTCTCCTGTTCGAGTCCATGGTCATCCGAGACTTGCGCATCTATGCGCAGGCGGCGGATGCCCAGGTGTTTCACTACCGGGAGAAGGAAGGGCTGGAGGTCGACGCCATCGTTGAAGCGGCAGACGGGCGCTGGGCAGCATTCGAGATCAAGCTGGGCGAACGCTGGGTGCCGGAGGGCATGAAGAGCCTGAACAGACTGGCAAGGCGGATGGAGGAGAGCGACCACGAAAAACCGTCGGCGCTTGCGGTCATCTTGCCGAACGGTTACGGCCACGCGGACATGCAGAATGTGGGCGTCATCCCGATTGGCGCGCTGGGGCCATGAACCTGCGCGAACACGACGAAAGGTCTCTGCCAAATGACACGGAACGCTGACGGATGAACTGACCTGGGCCAGGGCAACCGGGTCGTTTCCCACCAGAAACTTCGACAAGGGCTCCCGCGCCCTGCGGTCGACACCTCAGGGGTTATCATCCAGGGGCTGTGAAAGGCCTCGATGAACGTCAAGCGCGGTGCCCCTCCAGATCTCGGGAATGCCGGCCGGCGCTTTGAGCCGACACCTTGGCGACAGGTTGCTGTTGTCATGGCTTGAGGAGGCTTGCGGCGGCGGCGCGGGATTCTTCGGTTATCTGGGCTCCGGCCAGCATGCGCGCCAGTTCCTCCCGGCGATCGTTGCCGGACAGCGTTCGCGCCCGTGCAACGGCCGTGTCGTCCCTGGAAAGAAGAATGTGGTGGTCGGCATGCGCCGCCACCTGGGGGGCATGGGTCACGACGAGAACCTGGGCACGCTGACCGAGACGGCGCAGCCGATCGCCGATTGCATCCGAGACCGCGCCACCCACGCCGCTGTCAATCTCGTCGAAGATGAGGGTGCCCGCCGGCTCGTCGCCCTGTCCGGCGACTCTCAGGGCGAGCATGAATCGCGACAACTCGCCCCCCGAGGCGATCCTGCCGAGCGGGCCGGGAGCGGCCCCGGGTGTCGTCACCACCGTGAACTGCACGGTTTCCGCGCCATCGGCACCCCACGCATCGGTCTCCCGAGCATCGAGGCGGGTGGCAAAGACCGCATGGTCCATCCGCAGCGGCGCCAGTTCCGCCGTCACTGCCGCATCGAGGGAATGCGCCGCCTTCCGGCGGCGTTGTCCAAGAACATCGCAGGCACTCCGGAACACGTCCCGCAGGCGGACCTCATCTTCCCTGGCGGCAACCACCTCCGCCTCAAGATCCTCCAGCGCCGCAAGATCGCGAGCCAGGTTCTCCCGCACTTCAAGGAGTCCGGCCACCGTTGTCCGGTGGCGCCGTGCGGCGCTCTTCAGGGCGAACAGGCGTTCCTCGATCTCGTCGAGCCGGTCGGCTTCATTCTCGAGTCCCGCAGCCGCTCGCGCCAGAGCGGAGGAGGCTTCTGCAGTCTCGACCAGGGCGCGGTCGACAGCGCCAAGGGCATCATCGACGAGGCCGCCGGCGACGTCCCTGACCCGCACCAGAGCAGCGCTGGCGGTGGCGAGTCCTTCATCGACACTTCGCTCTCCGGCAAGCGCCTCTGCGGCGATGTCCATCGCTTCGGCCACGTTGCGGCTGTTGGCGAGCCTGGTTCGCGTGGCTGTGAGAACATCCTCCTCGTCCTCGCCGGGATCAAGCATCTCGAGGTCACGGAGGTCGCCGGCAAAGATGTCCGCTGTCTCCCATCGTCCGGTCTGGTCGGATTCGAGTCGCTCCAGCTTCTGTTTCGCCTGCTGCCATGCCGCAAAGGCCTGCCCGACCCCGTCGACGGCCTCCCGGTTGTCGGCGAAGGCATCGAGCAGCATCCGGTGGGTCGCAGGCCTCAACAATCCGCGCTGGTCCTGCTGACCATGGCACTCGACGATGTGATCGCCAATCTCCCTCAAAAGGGTCACGCCGATGACCTCGTCGTTGGCATGGGCCAGGCTGCGACCATCCACCCTGACCTGCCGACGTACGACGAGTTCCTCGTCGCATTCGATGCCCCGCTCTTCGAGCATGCCGATGATGGCGCTCTCCCGGCAGATGCGGAAGGTGGCCGTGACCGACGCCTTCTCGGCACCGGGCCGGATCATGGAAACATCGGCACGGCGGCCGATGACAAGCCCCAGTGCATCGAGAAGAATCGACTTGCCGGCTCCGGTTTCACCGGTGAGAACCGTCAGCCCATCGCCGAACTCGAGATCGATGCGTTCGATGACCGCCAGGTTGCGGACGCTGAGCGAAGTCAGCATGACGGTGACCGGCTCACCTCATGCAGCTGTGCGGGGCCGGACATCGCCGCCTCAGGGAAGCAACTGGTGCTGCGCCAGCAATGACCAGGCATCCTCGTACCAGACGCTGCCGGGATAGTTATGGGCAAGGACCGCCGCTGATTCACGCGCTTGGAGAATGAGTCCGAGCGCCAGGTATGTCTCCACGAGGCGGAACAGCGCCTCGGGGACATGGGATGTCGTCTGGTAGTGGTCGATGACCGTGCTGAACCGATTGACAGACGCGATGTAGGCGCCGCGACGCTGGTACCAGCGGCCGATGTCCATCTCCTTGCCCGCGAGGTGGTCGAGGGTCAGCTCCAGCTTGA
Organism: bacterium; assembly: GCA_028821455.1. Classification (GTDB taxonomy): domain Bacteria; phylum Pseudomonadota; class Alphaproteobacteria; order SP197; family SP197; genus SP197. The sequence goes on from JAPPGE010000023.1 coordinate 30,886, forward strand.
GGGTGGCATCGCGGCTGTAGGGCGAATCCGGGAAGAGTCGCAGCAGCTCGAGAAAGGCATCCCGCGACTTTTCAGCCATGCGCTGGTCGCGTTCCACGTCCGAGATGCGTTCATAGTAGCTCTGGGCAATGAGATAATAGGCGTAGACCGCGTTCTCGTTGCCCGGATGGGATTCGATGAAGCGGGAAGCGGAGGCGACTGCCGCCTCGAAATCGCCTTGCAGATAACTGGCATACGCGGACATGACCTGGGCATGCTTCGCCCATTGCGAGTAGGGGTGCTGTCGCTCGACTTCCTCGAATTCGGCCACCGCGAGGCTGCGTTCTCCAGCCTCGAGCAGATTGACCGCATTGTTGTAGATCTCCTCGACCGGTCTCTCCACGTACGTGTCCGGGTCATCCGTACCGCAGGCAGCCAGAGTCGCCATGATGACGAGAGCCAGAATCCCTCTTGCCGCAACCATGCACATCCCTTTGCCTGCCTGCCTCACGATAGCACCCGACCGGGTCCGGTGCATCCGTACGCAGCACCCGGTTCCCGATGGCGGGTCATGGCGCCATCCGGTGACGCCGGCTGGCCCCTGCCGGTGAAGTCGGTACGGAGATTCATGGCCCTTTCCCTTGCAGAGAGGCAGCACCATTGACATAGACGCGGGCGCATGGTGCGGCAAGGGCCGAGAGACTCCTTGCAACTGATCCGCTTCACGGTGAAGGTGCCGCCATGCCTCGTTCCGAAATGCGCCTTTCCGCCGTTCTCGGTCCGACCAACACGGGCAAGACACACCTCGCCGTCGAACGCATGCTGGCGTACCGCAGCGGCATGATCGGCCTGCCGTTGCGGCTGCTGGCCAGGGAAATCTACGATCGCGTGGTCGCCAGCAAGGGCAGAGGTGCAACTGCGCTCGTCACCGGCGAGGAGCGCATCGTGCCCGAACGGGCCCGCTACTTCGTCTGCACCACGGAATCCATGCCGCTCGACATGGACGTCGAGTTTCTCGCGGTGGACGAGATCCAGCTCGCTGCCGATGCAGAGCGTGGTCACGTGTTCACCGACCGCCTCCTGAGAGCAAGGGGACGGGAGGAAACCATCCTGATGGGCGCTGCCACCATGCGTCCCGCCATTCGGGAACTCCTTCCCGATGTGCGACCGGTGGTCAGGCCGCGGTTCTCGGACCTCTCCTATGCAGGATCCACCCGCCTGGCACGTCTGCCGCCGCGCAGCGCCGTAGTCGCCTTCTCGATTCCCGATGTCTACGAAATCGCGGACATCCTGCGCCGCCAGCGCGGCGGATGTGCCGTGGTTCTCGGCGCTCTCTCCCCCAGGGCGCGCAATGCTCAGGTCGCCATGTACCAAGCCGGCGACGTCGAGCACATCGTCGCCACCGATGCCATCGGCATGGGCCTCAACATGGATGTCAACCATGTCGCCTTCGCCGCGCTGCGCAAGTTCGACGGCAGAAGGGTCAAGACCCTGGCGGCACACGAACTGGCACAGATCGCCGGACGCGCCGGGCGCCACACCAACGACGGCACCTTCGGTGTGACCGCCACGCTGGCGGGCATGGAACCGTCTCTCGTCCAGGCCATCGAAAACCACAGGTTCGACGACGTCGGCTCACTCATGTGGCGCAATCCGGATCTCGATTTCCGCAGCTGTCTCGCGCTCCTGAAGAGCCTGGAAGAGCGCCCGCGCAGCGCCTTTCTCGTGCGTGCCGGCGAAGCGGATGATCACCGGGCACTGGCTAGTCTCGTCCGCGATGCCGACATCACGCGCCTCGCCTCGCACCCCGAGGCGGTCCGCCTGCTGTGGGAGGTCTGCCGGGTACCTGACTACCGCAAGGTCATGCACGACCACCACGTGCGACTCCTCGCCCACATCTATCGCCATCTGGCCGGGCCGAAGATGCGGCTGCCCGAGGACTGGGTACATCGCAGCATCACCCGCCTCGACCGGACCGGCGGCGATATCGACCTGTTGATGAGCCGCATCGCCCACATCCGCACCTGGACCTACATCTCCCATCGCTCGGACTGGGTGGAGGACCACGCCAGTCTGCGGGAAGAAGCCCGCGCCATCGAGAACCGCCTCTCCGATGCCCTTCACGAACAGCTCATCCAGCGCTTTGTCGACCGCCGCATGGCCTTGGTTGCCATGCGGCTGGGACAGGGCGAGGCACTAGACATCCATGTCGATGGCGACGGTCGCATCATGGTCGAGGGAGAAACGACGGATCGCCTGCAGGGATTCCGCCTGATGCGTCCGGCACGCACGGGCCGCGCGCTCGATCGGGTGCTCGCCGGCGAGACGCGCCGCATCGCCGCCCGCGAAGTGGCAGGCCGCGTGGAGATGCTGGTGTCGGAGGACGGAGAGAACCTTGAGGTGGACAGCGCTCTGCTGGTGCGCTGGCGCGGCGATCCTGTCGCCCGTCTTGCGACAGGCCGCTCGATTGTCGAGCCGGGGTTCACGGTCCTTGCCTCGGACATCCTGAGCGACACTGGCGCCCGGAGGGTCAGGGCAGTGATCGATCGATGGTTTGCCCGACGGCTCTCCGGAAGCCTGGAGCCGCTTCTCGCCCTCGCGCATGCCGGGTTCGAGGGAGCCGCGCGGGGCATCGCCTTCCAGCTCGTCGAGGGTCTCGGGGTCTCGACGGAACGCACCTGTCTTGACCTGGTCCGCGGTCTCGATGACGCCGACCGGCGCCGGCTGACCACCTTCGGGGTCCGTTTCGGCACCCGTGCGGTCTTCGTCAGGCCCATGATGTCGTCACCGGATCTCGCCTTGCGATCCATTCTGTGGGCCGTCGCCCACGACCACGGCACGGCACCGGGCGTCCCGTCGAAGGGCGAGGTCGCACTCACGGCAGATCCATCCCTTCCCGATTCCTTCTGGCACGCGATCGGCTATACGCAACTCGGCACCCGCGCCCTGCGTGTCGACATGGCCGAGAGACTGGCCGCCCGGATGCGCAAGCTGACACGACGCGGATGGGCCCCGGCGCCCGGCGACCTCGTCTCCTTGTCGGGATCGAGCCGCGAGGCGTTCGCCGGCATTGCCGAAGCCCTGGGGTTTCGTGTGCGCATCGTTGACGGCGACGTACTCCTCGCCCAGGTGCGACGGCGGCCGAACAGGCCGGACCTGCCCGATCCCTCCTCGCCCTTCGTCGGCCTTGCAAAGATGAAGGTCGCCCGATGAACACCGTCGCCATGCGCATCGACAGGTGGCTGTGGCATGCCCGGTTCTTCAAGACCAGGTCCATGGCAACGCAACTCGTGGCGAGCGGCCGCCTGCGGCTCAACCGGCGGCGGGTCACCAAGTCCCACGGCACACTCCATCCGGGTGACATCCTCACCTTCCCGCAGAATCGCCGCGTGCGTGTCATTCGGGTTATCGCCATGTCGACCCGGCGGGGACCCGCCCGGGAGGCCGCGGGCCTTTACGAGGACCTGACACCGACCGATTGTCCAACTTGACCGCGGTGGAGTCTTTCTGCCATGACGCATCCTCAAGATGTTCGCCCGGATCAGAAAACTCCTCGATATGGGTGCGTCCGACACGTCCCCGTCGCCGTCACCTGAAGAAGAGCTGCGCATGGCATCGGCCTGCATCCTCGTCGAGGCGGCACTGGTCGACGGCCACGTCGATGAACGCGAGATGCAGCACATTCACGACGTGCTCCAAGATCACTTCGGTCTCGACACCGGTGAAGTGCAGATCCTTGTCGACGAGGCCACGCGGATTGCCGGAGATGCGGTGTGCTGGCACCGGTTCACGAGGGTTCTCAAGGCAGAGTTCGATGCCGCGGAGCGGTTGAGCATGATGCAGCGGCTGTGGCAGGTGGTTCTCGCCGACGGCGAACTCCACGCGTATGAGGATTCGCTGGTGCGCAGAATCGCCGGTCTGCTGCACATCGATGATGGCGACCGGGCGCTGGCAAAGAAACGCGCCCAGGCATGCCTGGCGCGAATGGAGCCATCTCCTCCCACTTGACGGTCGACCTGGAAGTCCCAGATAACCATGACGACCCGACCGACACCTTCACATCTCTTCAGGGCGTGGAGACCTTCATGACCTACATCGTTGTTGAGTCCTGCATACGGTGCAAACTGACCGACTGCGTCGAGGTCTGTCCCGTGGACTGCTTCTACGAAGGCGAGAACATGCTGGTGATCCACCCGGACGAGTGCATCGACTGCGGGGTGTGTGAGCCCGAATGCCCTGTCGACGCGATCAAGCCGGACACCGACCCCGGTCTCGAGGAGTGGCTGGAGATCAACAGGGAGTACGCGGAAGTCTGGCCCAACATCACCCGCCAGAAGGATCACCCTGCGGATTCCGACGAATGGCGCGACGTGAAGGACAAGAAGAAGTTCTTCAGCCCCAACCCGGGTGACGGTTGAGGGTTCTCTCGACTCCGGTTCACTCATGTGCAGGTTGTGTCACCCGGGTGTGCGCCCGGTACCGGGCGCGCCTCGCGTCGCCTGATGGGCGTCGGCACCTGAGCCCGTCACGTCCCGTGATCCATGAACAGATCAACACGGGCAGTCATGCGTTTGCTGCAACTTCGGGTTTCACACCATTCCGGGGGGAGGTTTGCGGCAAAGCTCTCGAACGTGCGTCAAGGCACATTGCGCGCAAGGTCCTCGAACCACTCCGGAACATTCCGCGGGTCGCCGTCGGCAACCCGCACCAAGCCATCGAAGTGCCGAGCCAGGCTGCGCACGCGTTCCGCCTGGCGAAAGGCGAGCGTCACGGAGCCAACGTAGACCACGCCGAGCAGCGGGCCGAATACGGTCATCGGTGCAGAGAAAATCTGGTGCGCGTCATGAATGAAAATGCGCAAGGTGGGGTAAAGGTGCTCGCAGACGTGCGCCATGCGCTCGAGTTGCGATCTGCGCACCGCAGCCTCAAGCCCGGACCAGTAGCCCTCGCCACGCGCAAAGCTCTCGATTTCGTGACGCGGCAACGCAATTTCATAGTCGGACATGTTCTGTCGCATCCAGTCCATCCTGGCCTCCATCGCCGCAATGGCCTGCCCCGGCGTCTTGCCAAGATGGGCGTGATACTCCCACTGAAGCACCTCGCGGGTCTTGAGCAGCTCGGGCAACGATGTGGGAACGTGCCGAATCTTGTATCCCGCTGCTTCCCGGTGCCATTCAAGAAGCCTATCATCGGATGATGTGCGAGCGGCGGCTTCCACCCGTATCCCGTCTTCCACGACGTCGCCCGGCCGTTCCATGCGTTCGGTCAGCGCGGAGAGCCAATCCAGACTGACACCGAGTGCCGATGCGCAATTCGCCGCGAGGTGGACGCTGGGCAGCTGCACACTACCTTCGGCCAGGATCTTTCCGATGGTCGATCGCTGGGCGCCGGTGGCGGTGGCAAGGGCACTTCGATTCATGCCGGCGCTCTCCATGGCGGCCAGCATTCGTTGCCGAATCTGCACGGCGCGTTCACGTTTGTCCATTATATTATCCATGATGTATTAAATTCTCTAGACAATAGTTTTATGTAGGTAATTTGCCTAATTCAACATGCGTTTTCGCTTTCCTATCTTTGCAATGTATCGGGTGCGAAGGGAGCACGAGGTTGGATACGAGGCGGCGAACGCTGGTCAAGGCGGCGGTCTGGCAGCTGCTGGGCTTCGCTACCATGACGTTGACCGGCTGGATGTTCACTGGTTCCGCGACTCAAGGCGGTGCGATCGCCGTCACGGGAACGCTCTGCGGCTTTGTCACCTACGTCATCTATGAACGTGTCTGGTCCCGGATACGCTGGGGGCAACTCGGCACGCATGACGAGGACGGAAGCTTCCTCGGGGAGCGCCTTGCGACCCGTCTCGGCGCCAACCTGAACGTGCGGAAGCGTAAGAGCCGACTGGTCACGCCTCAGTCGTTCTCCGCTTCCGGGGCCGTTCCCGGGTCGGCATCTGGCACGGAAAGTCGGATTGCGGGCATGTCAACGCGCACGCCATCGTCCCGGTTTGCTGCCGAGTCCGGCATGATGAGCGGTTCCTGATCCGCTCGCGACCGCATGCTGCGAGTGAGCCTGCAGCCGCTCGCTTCAACGCAAACGTCTCATGAAGGGTCTTCCCTTCAGGCCGTCATTCTGCTAGATTCGCGGCTCCCACACCCCGGGACCGGTGGCAAGGCCTTGGTGTCGTCCCGGCAGTCGGGATCACTGATGACAGAGTGCGGTGTCGGCGCCGTGATGTCGTGCGCGGTCCCCGGGGCAATGATCAAGCAAGAAGAAAGGGTCAGCAGGTTACCCGACAATGACAAGTGAACAGCTCAATCTCAAACCCGGTGATCACGTTGTTTATCCGACACATGGTCTCGGCAAGGTCGAAAAGGTGGAAACCCAGACGATCGGCGGGGCCTGCCTCGAAATGGTGGTCGTCAACTTCGAGCAGGACAAGATGATCCTGCACGTCCCCATCGCCAAGCTCTCCTCTTCGGGCATGCGCAAGCTCTCTTCAAGGGATATCATGAAGAGCGCGCTCACCACCTTGAAGGGACGGGCCCGCAAACAGCGATCCATGTGGAGCAGACGTGCCCAGGAGTACGAGGCCAAGATCAATTCTGGTGACCCTGTCTCCATCGCCGAGGTCGTACGCGACCTCTACGTCAGGGTTGGCGAGCCCGAGCAATCCTACAGTGAACGGCAACTCTACGAAGCCGCGCTCGATCGACTGTCGCGCGAGTTGGCGGCAGTCGAGGGCGTCAAGCAGGATCAGGCGGAAGGCAAGATCGAGAAATCCCTGCGGGCCGCCTGATTACCTCTTCTCTTTGTGTGCCTTCGGTCCTCATCGGAGGATCTCATGAACACGCCACGCAAGAGAGAGGCGGCTTTTGCACTCGATCCCGACCGGTTCGCCGTCTTCGGAAGCTGGCGGCGCATCTGGGCCGTCGCATCGATCAACGGCCGGCGCAAGGATCTCGTTGCCCTGCATGACATCCTCGTCGATCGGTTCCGGTTCGGTGATCGTCTCGTCTATCTGGGCAACTACCTTGGAGATGGCGAGGATCCCGCCGGCACGCTTGATGAACTGATTGCCTTTCGCCGGGCAATTCTCGCCATGCGCGGCATGGCGCCCGGGGACATCGTGTTTCTTCGCGGCAGTCAGGAAGAAATGTGGCACAGGCTCCAGCAACTTCACCTGGCGGTCGACGCTCCCGGCGTGCTTGCCTGGATGCTGGATCATGGAATCTCGGGCGCCATCGAATCCTACGGGCACTCTGCCGATCAGGGGCTGCAGGCTGCCAGTCGCGGAACCCAGGCCCTGATGACCTGGACCACCAGGCTGAGAGAAGCCATGCACCGTCGACCGGGGCATGACGCGCTGATGAGTCATCTCAAGCGGGCCTGCCTGACCGCCGACCGAACGCTGTTGTTCGTGCACGCCGGACTCGATCCCGGGCGGCCTCTCGAGATCCAGTCCGATGCCTTCTGGTGGAATCCGGGAGGATTCCATGCCTTGAGCAAGCCCTACGGCAACATCCGCTACGTGGTCCGCGGCTTCGATCCCGACCAGCGTGGCGTCGACATCGGCGACTACCGGGCGTCGCTCGATGGCGGAACGCAACGCAGCCTGGTGGCAGGCTGTTTCGACAGTCAGGCGCGCCTCGTTGACCGAATCGACATGTGACCGGCAAGGACAAGGAACATGACCGGCAATCTGAGGATCGATGGCGACCGCCTGTGGGATGCCATCATGGACATGGCCCGGATCGCGGCCACGGCGAAGGGCGGCAACTGCCGCCTCGCACTGACCGACGACGACCGCGAAGGGCGCGATCTCTTCGTTCGCTGGTGCGAGGCCGCCGGCATGACATGCAGCGTCGACCGCATGGGGAACATCTTTGCCCGCCGCCCGGGCGTGAACCCGCAAGCCCTTCCTGTCTCCACCGGCAGCCATCTCGATACCCAGCCCACCGGCGGCAAGTTCGACGGTGTCTATGGCGTGCTCGCCGGACTCGAGGTCGTGCGGACGCTCAACGATGCCGAAATCGAAACGCAGGCGCCCATCGAGGTGATTTGCTGGACCAACGAGGAAGGGGCGCGGTTTGCGCCCGCGATGATCGGTTCGGCCGTGTTCTCCGGGGAATTCAGTCTCGAATACGGTCATTCGCGCACCGACGCCGACGGCAACACCCTCGGCGGGGAACTCGAACGCATCGGCTACCTCGGGGACGAGGAACCAGGCGGTCATCAGCTGGGGGCCCATTTCGAGGCCCACATCGAGCAGGGCCCCATCCTCGAGGCAACGGGCAAGACCGTCGGTGTCGTGACGGGTGTTCAGGGATTGCACTGGTTCGACGTTCGCCTTGCCGGCATGGAAGCACATGCAGGGCCCACTCCGATGGAGATGCGCCGCGACGCCGTCGTCGCGGCGGCTAGACTGATCGGGGAGATCAACGGGCTTGCCCTCGAGGAAGCGCCTCACGGCCGCGCCACGTGCAAGATCGAGAGCTGCAAGCCGTCCGGCACCCGGAACACCATCGCCGGAGAGGTGGCCCTGACCGTCGATCTCAGGCATCCGGACAAGGCGGCCTACGAACGCATGGCCGGAACTCTCCCCGAGATCGCGGAACGCACGGCGTCGGCCACCGGCGTTACGATCGAGGTGGAGAAGATCTGGTCGTCACCTCCCGTCGCTTTCGATGCGGGGTGTGTCGACGCAATACGCCGCGCCGCCTCGCTGGCGGGCTGCGACTCCATGGACATGGTATCGGGTGCCGGTCACGACTCCGTCTACGTCAGCCGGGTAGCGCCAACAGCCATGATCTTTGTTCCCTGCGAGGGGGGCATCAGTCACAACGAGATCGAACATGCCACACCCGGTGATCTTGCAGCGGGGTGCAACGTCCTGCTCCATGCCATGCTCGACCGCGCCGGGCCGGTCACTCGAGACGGACCACCTTGACCAGCATGCCGGGAGCAAGGTCGGCGCCTTCGTTGAAACCGTTGAGGACCATGAACCGCTCGCGGCGGTGGTCCTCGAATGCCATCATCCGGCTCAGTGAACCGATGGTGTCGCCCGGAGCGACCTCGACGACCCTGACACGCAATCGGCCGGTCGCTTCAGCCTCATCCGCCGACAACCGCCTGAAGGTCGCCAGCGTCTGCTCGGCCAGATCGTCGAGACCGCCGGCATCGCCCGCCGGCACGGCGAACAGGAACCTCGCCACCCGGCCCGGATTGAGGGCAATCGCCACCATCCGGTAGAGCCTGTCGGTGCCATCGGGGGAAGCGCGGAAACGTCCGCCGGCCGCCTGGAATCCCGCAACCTCGAAGACCTCGGGGTCATCGATCCTCACGCGAAGTTCGTCCGCCCAGTGCAGGAGGTGGGGTATCGCGCCGCGGTGGATCTCCTCGACGCCATCGAATGCGACAAGGGCGCCGGCATCGTCATAGGCGCGCACCTGGCCGTTGACCCGGAACATCGCCAGGCGTTCCGGTACATCAAAGGCAAATCGCCATGCGGGATGCACGAAGCGGCGTTCGAGGATGCGCCCCTGGTCCGCGCGCTCGCCGTAGGCGATGCCGTCGATCATCTGCAGATAGGACTCCCGGTTGAGGATGCGCGTGTCGGCCTCGGACCGGGCCTCGCGTGCGGCACGGACGACGCGATCGGCTGTCCGGGGATGGGTCGCAAACCAGCGTGTCAGGAATGACGGGTCGTGATCGAGAGGCGACAGCGCAACCTGCAGCTCCGAGTGCCGTTCCAGCTGCCTGAGAAAGGTCGCCATGGCGTATGGATCGTATCCGGCACGGGCAAGGTAGCGGACCCCGAGAGTGTCGGACTCAATCTCCTGCTCCCGGCTGTAGCCCGCGATCACCGCGTGGGCCGCCAGTCCGCTGAGGTCGGTAGCCACCCCGCCATACTCGAGACTGGACGTCGATGCATCGACCACCGTGACGGCGATTTCGGCAACCCGGGCCCAGGTGAGACGCTGAGCCGTATGGCGGGCGGCCACATGGCCGATCTCGTGGCCGATCACGCCGGCAAGTTCGGCCTCGTTGTTGGCAAGTGCCAGTAGCCCGCGCGTCACGTAGATGTAGCCGCCCGGCAGGGCAAAGGCATTGACCACGTCCGTGTCGAGGACGGTCACCGTGAGCACCTGGGAGGAGATGTCCGATGCCGCCAGCATCCTGGCGGACACCATGGCCACGTAGGCGTTGATCCGGGGATGTTCCTCGTAGAGACCGTGCTCGTTGAGGATCTCCGGGTGGTGTTCGGCGCCGATCGCCCGTTCCTCGTTTTCGCTGACCAGCGAGAACATCGATCCACCTGTGGCGGGATTGTTCGTGCACCCCGCCGCCGTCAGAAAGAGAGCACAGCAGGCGGCCAACACCGGGGCGAGGCGCCCGGTATCAGTCATCCCCGATGACCAGGGGTTCGAGACGGGCGCGTATGTCGTCGGGAATGGTCTTCTTGACCCGTTCCACGAGATCGAAACACAGCGTCGTGCACCGCAGGCGTGCCGTTACCACACCGGTGGTTGCATGGCGCATCGTCGAACGGAAGGTGAGTGAGGAATTGCCGAGTTTCTCGACACCGGATTCGATGACCAGGGGGTCGTTGACAACCATCTCGCCGACGAAATCGATCTCCACGCGGACGTCGACAAATCCCAGGCTGTCCGCCTCCAGCCTTTCCCGCGTGACGCCCGAGCGCTGGATCATGTGCCAGCCCGCCATGTCGAACTTGGCATAGTACTGGACGGCGTTCATGTGCCCCTGGTGGTCACAGTCCCAGGCCGTCACCATCGAACGATGCGTCTCGATCCATCCGTTCATGACGGAAGGATTACTGTGCCGGGGCCGGCAAGGCAATCACCGGAACGCAGCCGGAATCTCCCGGGCGATCCGGGTTACCTTCCTGTCGGACCAGAGAATGCCGTGCAGTCCCGGGCACCGGGTATTGACCTTGAGTGCCGTCAGCCATGCCTGGTGTCAGGAACCCGCGGAATCACGGAGGACAGGTCACTGCATGATGTCTAGGTAAGGTTGCGGGCGACATCGCGAGCAACCTCCTCGCCCGAGAGTCGCGCGCCCGCGGCCGTCGCCCACAGGGACCGGTGGCAGGCCTCGCCCGCGAAGAAGATCCGCTCGCCGATCGGCTGCCTCAGCGCGGACCGCAAGGCATGAGCGCCCGGTTCCGCCGAGGCGTAGGAGCCCAGGGTCAGCGGGTCTTGGCCCCAGGAGGTGACCGCCCCCTTCACGAAGCGGCTGTCGATGCTGCTTCCCAGCATGCCGCGCAATTCGCCCATGGCGTAGTCGATGCGGGCTTCGGCCGATTCCTGTTCGAGGTCACGGGCCCAGCTGCCGCCGACATCGCAGTAGGCAAGCCCGTGCCCGCCGGCGTTCGTGAGCACGCCGATGCCCCTGCGGTCGTGGCTCATGCGGTACAACAGGTAGCCGTCGGGGCCCATGCCGAAGACATCCTCGGAGAACTGCAGCGTGATGTGGTTGTAGAGCCCCATGGAGATTCTCTCGAAGGATTCGATCTTGCGCGCCGGAAGCACCGGGGAAAAGACGATGGCTCCGGATGCCAGGACACCGGTCGATACCGTGACGATGACGGCGCGGGCGCGAATCGAACCCTGATCCGTCTCGACGATGACCCCATCTGCGCTCCAGTCGATGTGCGTGGCGCTGGTGTTGAGCGACACCGGGATATCACCGGCCCAGTGGGCGATCAGGGTGCCGAATCCCTCCCGGCAGAACCAGTCGGCACCGTCGGCGCCGCTCCACCAGTCGACGACGGAGAAGTTCTCGAGATCCTTGCCCATGCTCCAGGGTCCGATGCCAAAGGCCGCCGTCGCCGTCCAGGGGCCCTCGATTCCGGCCGCAGCCTCGGCGGCGGAGATGTCGTTGCCTCTTTCGCCCTGAGCGCCGATGGCTCCATAGAGTTCACCCCAGGCGTTCCAAAGCGTGTCGTGCTCCTCAGTGCCCAGTTCACGATCGCCGTCGAACACACGGTAGATCTCCGGAGCCGGGTAGACGTCGAAGCCATGCTTGCGACCGTAGGCCACGAATGGGTTGCTTGCAGCAACATGGAGCCAGTGCGCGCCGTGGTCGTACGGCACGCCGAAGGTCGTCGTCTCGGTGTAGGCGCGTCCGCCTATCCTGCCGGAAGCCTCGATCAGCAGAACCTCAAGGCCACGTTCCATGAGCACGCCAGTTGCCGCCAGTCCCGCAGCCCCCGCACCGATCACGACGACGTCGGGATTGGACGGGAACTGGGCACGTGCAATGCGAGGTGCAACCAGCGCCCCGCCGAGACCGGCAAGGAACGAACGACGGCTGATGTCAGACAAGTCAGGACGGTTCACGGACCGGGCCTTCGACAGCGGGGAAGCGTGCATCATGGGTCCATGCCTTTGCTCACGGTATGTTTCGATCCATCCGGCCATGGTGGAAGGATTACCGTGCCGGGGCAACCAGGTTGAAGAGGCCTGCCTCGTTCCACTCGCCTGGCCGCACGGCAGCCGCTTGCAGTATCTCGTCATGCTCGCCGAACTCGTCGGGAGCTCCGGCATGCGAGCAATCCGCGAGCCTGGGTTCGTCCTCAATCATCCTGCATTCGCAAGGGCAGTTCGGTCGTCGACTTGATCTCCTCCATGGAGAGCAGGGACGTGATGTTGAAGACCTTCACCTGGGAAATGAGCGCCTGGTAGAAATCGTCATAGGCCCGGGCGTTCTTCACGCGGACCTTCAGGATGTAGTCGACGTCACCGGCCAGGCGGTGGGCCTCCAGCACCTCCGGGCGCCCCTTCAGCGTCTCCAGAAACCGGTCCTGCCAGTCCTTCTGGTGTTCGGAGGTTCGGATGAGCACGAAGAAGCATGCCTCCAGTCCCAGCTTGTCGGGGTCGAGGAGAACAGTGTTCTGCCGAATGATCCCGGCAGCCCGGAGCTTTCGTATTCGGTGCCACACCGACGTCCGCGAAGCGCCGGCCATCTGCGCGATGTCATCGAGGGAGCGCGAAGCGTCCTCCTGCATCGCCACAAGAATGTTCCGATCAACGCCATCGAACTGGACAGCCATCACCGCCTCCATCACCAATCGGAAGAAATTTCCATAATCTACCAGTTCTTCTATAGTTTGTCCTTATTTTTCCGATCTACTGTCAGTATATTGGAAAATGCGTACAATTCGCGGACACAAAGCGAAAACGGTAACGGACAGTCGGCGTGCAGTACTTCCCGATCTTCCTCCGCCTCGCGGACCGGCGCGTCCTCGTCTCCGGCGCCGGGCAGGTTGCGGTGGCCAAGCTGCGCCTGCTTCTCAAGAGCGATGCCCGAATCTCCGTGTTCGGCCCCGAACCGGATCCGGAGATCCTGGCGTGGCACCGTGACGGCGCGTTGCGCCACGACGGGCGCCGCCTTCAGACCGGCGATCTCGCCGGTGCGGCGCTCCTTTACTGCGCGAACGAGGATCCCTCGCAGGACGCGCGCGCTGCCGAGCTGGCGCGGCGGCGCGGGATCCCCGTCAACATCGTCGACAATCTCGAGGGAAGCGACTTCACCACCCCCGCCATCGTGGATCGCGATCCGGTCACGGTGGCCATCGGAACGGAAGGGACAGCTCCCGTGCTTGCCCGGAACCTCAAGGCGGCATTCGAGGCGCAGCTGCCGATTTCCCTGGGTCCGCTTGCGCGCATCGCACGGGTATTCCGGCACAGCTGCGAGAGCGTGCCTTCGGGCCGGATGCGACGGGCGTTCTGGTCCGAGTACTTCTTCCGGCGCGGCCCCCGGGGCTATGCCAGGGAGGGCAGGAACGGTGCCCGAGAAGCGCTCCGTTCATTGCTCGACGAGGCCGCAACCGTGACGCGCCCCTCCGGCCTCGTCTCCTTCGTGGGCGCCGGGCCGGGAGACCCGGAACTGCTCACCCTCAAGGCGCGCAACCTTCTGCACGAGGCGGACATAGTGGTGCATGACCGGCTGGTCTCCACGCAGGTGCTTGAACTCGCGCGGCGGGAGGCGGAGCGCGTCTGCGCAGGCAAGTCCGGATACGGTCCGTCGTGGTCACAGACGCGCATCAACACGCTGCTGGTACGTCGTGCCCGGGAAGGAAATCACGTGATCCGCCTCAAGTCCGGCGACCCGGCGGTGCTCGGCAGGCTGGACGAAGAGATCGAGGCCCTGGAGGCCGCGGAGATTCCCTGGGAGGTTGTTCCAGGAATTACGGCGGCCGCCGGTGCGGCCGCGGACATGGGAGTCTCGCTCACGCGACGCGGGCGCAACTCGGAGATTCGCCTTGTCACGGCCCGTGACGTCGACGGGTTCGCCGAGCATGACTGGGCCACCCTTGCCCGGCCCGGATCCGTTGCCGCGATCTACATGGGCAAACGGGCGGCTGCCTTCCTGCGCGGGCGACTGCTGATGCGCGGAGCTGCGCCATCAACGCCGATCACGATCGTCGAGAACGCCTCGCGCCAGGACAGGCGGATCGTCGCGACAACGCTGCTCGACTTGCCCGACATGCTGGACGGAACACACCCTGCGGGACCGGTGGTGCTGATGCTGGGCCTCCTTCCACGCGCCGCCATGCGAAAGGCTGAAGCCGGCTTCGATGTCCGCCGCGAGGCCGTTTGATGGCCCGCGCCTTCAGGCCCAGCATTCTGACCGCAAACGATCTCCTTGATGGCGACGTCGTCTACCTCGCGCGCGATGGCGCATGGACGCGTCGTTCGGCCGAGGCACGCCTCTTCGAGGACGAGGACGAGGCGAACCGAAGCCTTGCGGCGGCCGAGTCGCAGGAGGATGCCGTCGTCGGCCCCTATCTGGCGGCGGCCGTGCCCGGAGGTCAGCTGGGACCGGAGCCGGTCCACATCCGGGAAGCTCTTCGCGCAACGGGGCCCACCAACTATTGCCACGGCAAGCAGACGGGACGCTGACGCATGTACAGATACGACGGCTTCGACCGGGAATTCGTGCACGCCCGGGTGGCACAGTTCCGCCAGCAGGTGGAGCGCCGCATCAAGGGCTCCCTGACCGAGGAGGAGTTCAAGCCTCTGCGGCTGATGAACGGACTCTACCTTCAGCTGCACGCCTACATGCTGCGTGTGGCCATCCCCTACGGAACGCTCCAGAGCCGCCAGATGCGTCAGCTGGCCTACATCGCGGAGCGCTGGGACAAGGGCTACGGACATTTCACGACACGTCAGAACATCCAGTTCAACTGGCCCAGGCTGAAGGACGTGCCGGACATTCTCGACGCTCTCGCGGACGTGGAGATGCATGCGATCCAGACGTCCGGCAACTGTGTGCGCAACGTCACAGCCGACCACTTCGCCGGCGCGGCCGACGACGAGATCGCCGATCCCCGCCCGACCGCTGAACTGCTTCGGCAGTGGTCGACGGACCACCCGGAATTCGCGTTCCTGCCGCGGAAGTTCAAGATCGCGGTGAGCGGCTCCCCGATCGACCGCGCCGTGACCCGCGCGCACGACATCGGACTCCGCATGATCCGCAATGTGGTGGGCGAGCCCGGATACGAGGTCTGCGTGGGCGGCGGGCTCGGGCGCACCCCGATGATCGGCTCGGTCATTCGCGACTTCCTGCCCGAGGCGGACCTGCTGCCCTACATCGAGTCCATCCTGCAGGTCTACAACGCCATCGGACGCCGCGACAACATCTACAAGGCGCGCATCAAGATCACGGTAAGCGAGCACGGGATCGAGGCATTTCGCGAGAGCGTCGAGCAACGCTTCCGGATTCAACGCGAGACATTCGCAGGCGAGCACCAGGCTCTTCTCGCGCGTATCGGCGCGATGTTTGCCGCGCCAGTCTGGATCGAGGCGCCCACCGGAGCATTCGACGCGGCGCTCGCGCGCGATCCGGTCTTCCGGTCGTTCGTCGATACCAACCTCCACCCGCACCGGAATCCCGACTACGCGATCGTCACCATCTCGCTCAAGGCCCACGGCGCCACCCCGGGCGACGCCACCGCGGAGCAGATGCGCGTCATCGCCGGCCTGGCGGAGCGATATGGCCATGACGAGATCCGCATCAGTCATGAGCAGAACTGCATCCTGCCCCACGTGCACAAGCGCGACGTGCCGGCGGTGCATGCGGCATTGCGGGAGGCGGGGCTTGCCACCGCCAATGTCGGGCTGGCATCCGACATCATCGCCTGCCCGGGAATGGACTACTGCAACCTGGCCACCGCGCGCTCCATCCCGATCGCCCAGGACATTGCCACACGCATGAAGGAACGCGGAGACGAGCGCCACATCGGCGATCTCAAGATCAAGATATCCGGCTGTATCAACGCCTGCGGGCACCACCATGTCGGGCACATCGGCATTCTCGGCCTCGATCGCGCCGGCGTCGAGAACTACCAGATCACTCTCGGCGGCGACGGAACGGAAACGGCCGCGCTCGGCGAACGCGCCGGCCCCGGTTTTGCGGCAGACGACGTCGTTCCTGCCGTGGAGCGGCTGATCGACACCTACCTCGAACTCCGCTCGGACGATGACGAAGCCTTTCTCGCAACCTACCGGCGCGTCGGCATGCGGCCCTTCAAGGCGGCGCTCTACCCCGACACCGCCGCGGCCGCAGGACGCTAGCCATGGGACGCGGCAACTGCGGGATCCTCGTCCGCGACACCGGGTTCCAGGACGACGACTGGCGCGCCGACTTTGTCCGGTGGAGCGGAGAAGACGGCCACTGCGCCTTGCCTGATGGCGCGGCCCTGGATGTCGAGAACACCGCGCCGGCCGAAGACATCGTGCCGTTCTTCGGGCGCATCGCCCTCATCCGCATTGCCTTCCCGTCGCACATGGACGGTCGAGGGTTCTCGCTCGCTCGCCACCTGCGGCTGCTGGGCTACCGGGGCCGGCTGCGTGCGGCAGGCCGCATCCTCGCGGATCAATACGCCATGGCCCGGCGAAGCGGTTTCGACGAAGTGGAGATCGACCCGGCTCTCGCCGAACGGCAGCCGGAAGAGCAGTGGCTGTTCCGTGCGGACTGGCGCACGCATGACTACCAGGAGCGTCTGGGCCGGCGCCGGTACCACGGAGCGCACGGCGCGCAGGATTGACATCGTACATCCCTGCGAGTCGGCGGGTCGCGTCGACAGTGCGGTGGCGACGCACCGACCAGGTGATGCAGGCTGAACACCACGGTCTCCCCGCCAGGCAGCAGATGATGCAAATGCCGCGAAAGTGCTGGCCCGGCGCCCTTGATGCCGGTTCGATGCAGGCGCGGTCCGTCACCCGCGGCCGGACCTTGCAGACATCCTCGAGGCTGCCGCCCGTTTCCGCGAGCGGTATCCCGAGATTCTTCATCGCCTGTCCGGTCTGGAAGGCGACGTCGCCTGCACCATGGAACGTGGAACGTGCCAGCAAGGCCGTGCGCGATCAGGAGCGCAGCGGGTGTGTCCCGAGCACCACCGGCCCGTTCCACGCGAAATCAGCCTTGTCTTGACGACAGCCGGCCGCACCGGCAGCGTTCGCCGCGGGACGAGAATTCGGAAACACCCGGGAGAACAGGACCGGGGCCGGCCGACTCCTGATGCTTCCTGGAGTCGGTTCGGCCGGCGCACTGCGCCACCAAGGGATCCCCGTCGTCACCGATCTTCCGGGAACGGACCGCAATCTGCAGGACTCCATGATTTGACCGGCGCACCAGACATTCGAAGGATCGTCGCTGCAAGCGCCTTGACGGGCGCGAGGCATACGACGGACCGGATAACGTGATCGTTCAGGGCATACTGCACCGGCCGCCGGCGCTGATCGCCGTGATGTGCCTCGCCGAGGTGCTCGCGATGACCGGCTTCGCGGCCTACTGGTCGCTGCTGCCGGTGTTGCAGGCGGAGTGGCACATGAACAACGCCCTGGCCGGCTGGCTTTCGGGCGCGTTCTTCGGCGGCTATGTGCTCGTGGTCGCATACCTGACGGCGATGACTGATCGGGTCGATGCCCGGTACGTCTTCATCCTGGGTGCGGCGCTCTCCGCAGCGGGTCTGGTCGGGCTGGCGCTCCTGGCAACGGGATTCTGGTCGGCGTTGCCCTGGCGCGTGATCGCCGGCGCCGGCCTCGCCGGCACCTACATGCCGGGTCTCAAGGTGCTCACCGACCGCCTGCCTGAGGCACGACAGCCGCGCGCCGTGGCCTTCTACACGTCCTCCTTCAGCATTGGCACCGCGGTGTCCTATTCACTCACCGGCGGCGCGCTGGGGTGGTTCGGCTGGAGCGGCGCCCTGCTGGTCACCGCCGCCGGCCCGATCCTCAGCCTTGTCGCTCTTGCGACGGTGGTCGCGCCGAGGAAGCCGGAAGCGGCCACCGAGGAACGCGGCCATGTGCTCGACTTCCGCCCGGTCCTGCGCTCGCGGGAGACGATGGCCTACATCATGGCCTACGCCGGCCACGGGGCGGAGCTCTTCGCCATGCGCTCCTGGATCGTTCCCTTCCTGGTGTTCTGCCTCGGCAGCGGCAGCGGACGCGAGTTTGACGCCACGCTCCTTGCCACCGCGATCGCTCTCGTCGCAGTGGTGTCCAGCATCGGCGGAGCGGAAGTGGCCCTGCGCATCGGGCGGGTGCGCCTGCTCACCTGGGTGATGCTGGTGACCTTTGCAATCAGCGTTGCGGTCGGCTTTTCCTCACCATTGCCCTTTGCTGCGGTGGTGGTGCTTTGCCTGATCTATTCTGCCGCAATCCAGGCTGATTCGGCGGCACTCACGGCCGGCGCCGTCGCCACCTCGCCGGTGGGCCACCGTGGCGCGACGCTGGCGGTGCATTCGACGCTGGGCTTCGGCGGATCGCTGTTCGCGCCGGCGCTGGTTGGCGTGGTGCTCGACGTTGCCGCACCGCTGGGCGGGACGACCGCGTGGGGTCTTGCCTTCCTGGCGATGGGATCGATGGCGCTCTTCGGCTACGTCTTCTTCCTGATGGTGCGTCGACGCCCGACGTACCGTTCACCCACAGGGTAAACGGCGAAGAGTCTGCCGCTTCCCGAAGGCCTGTCGAACCACGCTGTCCGGCCGGAGTTCACCTGCCGTACCGATGGTCGCACTGCGTCATGGACAACCGGGTGGTCCGGCACGACGCCATCAACAACCGCTCCGGGCGGGCAGCGCATCTCCATTCGCAGGCACTCACGGCTTCACCACGCTCCGGGGAACCGCGGTCCTCAGCGTTCCCGGTCCTGCAGCACGGCCCAGACGTCGATTTCCATGTCGAGCCAGGGGCGGGCAAAGGCACTGATGACGGCCGTATCGAGGATGATGGGGATGCCGCGGAAGTGCTCGCCAAGCACCCTTGATGCCGGCGCGATGAAGGCGCGGTCCCTCACCCACAGCCGGACCTTGCAGACGTCATCCAGGCTGCCGCCCGCTTCCGCGAGCAGAGTCTTGAGGTTCTTCATCGCCTGCCCGGTCTGGCGGGCGACGTCGCCTGGACCATGGAACGTGCCGTCAAGATCGTGCCCGGTCTGGCCGCGTATCGCCAGCCAGCGACCGGCCCGCACCACCATGGCAAGGCGCGATCCAAGCTTCTGCTGACCGCGGTACCACTGGTCGGTGTCGAAGACCCGGAAGCGTTCGTGTGCCGTCATGACCCTGGCATTCGTCAATACCGGTGGAGGGTGCTGACCCGGTTGCGCAGCCGGGCGCCGCGAAGCCGGCGGGAGAGGTTGTCGAAGAAGAGATCCAGCGTGTCGGGAATGTATGTCCGGGCGTCGTCGGACGAGCAGTGGGGCGATATGAAGAGATCGGGGATCGTCCACAGGCGCGAGTCGGGCGGCAGCGGTTCGGGGTCGAAGACATCGAGATGGGCCGCTGCAAGATGCCCGCTCTCGAGGAGGTCGCCGAGCGCATCGACGTCGACGATCGCAGCCCGCCCCATGTTGAGGAGTGTCGCCCCCGGTTTCATCGACGAGAGTCGGCGGCGGTCCAGAAGATTGCGGGTTTCAGGCGTGAGCGGCGCCATCACGACGACGGTATCCGCCTCGCCCAGTACCGTGTCGATGGCATCGACGGCGACCACGCGATCGGCCCAGCGGAACGGCTGGCCTCGGCGCGTGACGCCGATCACCCTCATGGCGAGGCGCTGACGCAGCCAGCGCGCTGTCGGGCCCCCCATGCCGCCCAGGCCAATCACGACGGCCGTGCCGCCCTCGATCCGGGTGGTGAACCGTCGCGACCATCGGCGCCCGGCCTTGGCGTCGGCGAAGTGCGGCAGTCCGTGCGCCATGGCGAGCACCGATGCCGCGGCGAACTCCGCTGCCTTGGGCCCGTGGACGCCGCTGTTGTTGGTGATGGCGAGGCCCCGCCAGGTCCAGTCGAAGGGCTGCAGGTGTTCGGTTCCGGCTCCCGTGAGCGTGATCCACGTGAGCCTTGGCGCCATGGACTTCAGCTCGCGCATGGGAAACCGCCAGCCGATCAGGATGTCAGCGTCAGCCACGCCTTCGGCAAAGCGGTCGTGGTCCAGACTCCAGTCAAAGCGGACATGGCGTGCGAGGTGCGGATGGCGCGCCGCCGCGTCCGCCACCAATTCCTCGGTCACGTGGAAGACACGCGCCTGGGTGGAAAGGAAGCTGACGTGCACCTTCAGCGTCATGGATCGAGCACACGGTCGAGGACCCAGTTGTCGATGGCGTGGACCAGGGGTTCGAGGTGGCTGAACCTGCCCGGTGCGACAAAGGGCGAACCAAGGCCGATCTGCTGGAGATTGGAGACGTCGTTGTCCTCGACGATCGACTGATTCCAGCGTTCGTAGTAGTTGGGCGCCAGTTCGGCGAAGTCGCCTCGCCGTGCGGTCGACTCGGGAAAGCAGGATCCGACGATCAGCCGTGTCTTCCCGGCAGAGAGCGGATGGAGTTCGAGCCACCACATGCAGTCGTAGGTCAGACCGAACATGGTCGAGGGATAGAGAAGGATGTAGTGGGTGCCCTCGGCCGAACGGCCCTCGAGGGTGGGGATATGGGGAAAACCCTTCATGCCCTCGAGCAGGGCGCGGCTCCCCTTGTGGCGCGTGAACAGGCCGCAGTACTGGCCATGGGCCGGAATCGGCGGATTGTGATCGCGTTTCTGTTTCTGGATGGTCTGTTGGTGAACGGTGGGTACATGGTAGCTCTCCATCGCGTTCTCGACGTAGACCTTCCAGTTGCAGTCGAGGTCATAAGTGACGCGCCTCGTCGTCACCATGGCGTCGAGATCGTAAGGGGCGAGGATCTGCGGCAGGTCGCCGAGCCAGGACTCCAGTGGTTCGGCCTCGGAATCGAAGTTCAGGAACATGAAGCCGGCCCAGATCTCCAGGTTGAGTTCGATGAGACCGAAATCCTTGCGGTCGAATCCGGCCGTCTCGTCCATGTCCATGGCGCCGATGAGACGTCCGTCGTCGACGGCATAGGTCCATGCATGGTAGGGGCAGGAAAAGGTGTGGCACCGGCCCTCGCCCGACACCACCCGGGCGCCGCGGTGACGACAGGTGTTGGCGAAGGCGCGGACCCGTGAATCCCGGCCGCGGACGATGACGACGGGAACGCCGACGAAGTCGAGTGAAAAATAGCAGCCCGGCTCCGGCACACGGTCCTCCCGGCCGATGAAGTTCCAGCACTTCATGAAAATCGTCTTCACCTCGCGGCGGAAGAAGTCCTCGGAGGTGTAGCACTCCCCGGGGAGTGTCTCGGCCTCCAGCAGGGGCCGCCTGGTGGCCTCGTAGCGATGCGGGTCGAACAGGTTGTCGTTCATGGTGCCTCCTCTTCCTTGCGCCGACGAACGAATGCCTCGAGTTCCTCGGCGCGCGCAGGATCGAGCGGCGGCGCCTCGAAGCGCCGCAACAGTTCCTTCCAGATCCGGTTGGCCCGGCAGGTGGCGTTCCTGGCGCCGTCCTCTTGCCAGGTTTCGAAATTGCGCCAGTCGGACAGCATGGGCTGGTAGAACGCGGTGTCATAGTGGCGAAGGGTATGGCGCGCGCCAAAGAAGTGCCCGCCGGGCTGAACTTCGGCAATGGCATCGAAAGCGAGAGTCTCGTCATCGACGACGAGGGGCTGGAGAAACTCGCCGATCATCTGCAGCATCTCGGCATCGAGTACCGCCTTTTCGAAGCTGGCCGTCAGACCGCCCTCCAGCCAGCCGGCGCCATGATGGAGGAGGTTGGCGTGGCCCAGCACGGCGCCCCAGATCGACATCTGGGATTCGTAGGCCGCCTGGGCATCGACCGCATTCGAGGCGTTGGTGTTGCTCGACCGGTAGGGGAGATTGTAACGGCGGGCCAGCTGACCGCTCACGAGCGTGGCCCTGGTGTACTCCGGTGTTCCGAATGCCGGTGCGCCTGTCCTCATGTCGACATTGCTGGTGAAGCTGCCGTAGAAGACCGGTGCTCCGGGAGCGACGGCCTGGGCAAAGGCGATGCCCGCCAGTGCTTCGGCATTCTGCTGGACCAGCGAACCCGGAAGGGTGGCGGGGCTCATGGCGCCGGCAAGCGTAAACGGTGTCAGGGAAACCGCCTGGCCGTTGGTTGCGGCCTCG
Source organism: bacterium (assembly GCA_028821455.1). Taxonomy (GTDB): domain Bacteria; phylum Pseudomonadota; class Alphaproteobacteria; order SP197; family SP197; genus SP197. Next base: position 53,366 of record JAPPGE010000023.1, read on the forward strand.
ATCAGCCCTTCGAGCATGGGGCCGTCGATGCGCCGCGGCGAATTGACATTGATCGTGGTGAAGAATCCGGGTTTCCGGCGCACCTCCTCCCGCGAGACCCCCCGCACGATGGCGAGCATGTCGACGGCATCGCTCACCCGCTTGCGGCCGAGGCCCGTGGCATGCCAGACCTTGTCGGAGAGCGTCAGGATCGCCTGAATGCAGTCGAGGTGGCGTGTTTCGGCGTCCAGGTCGATCGGCGCAATCGGGACGCCGCCGCACAGGTGCAGGACGTCGAGACTTTGCATGAGCCGGATGTAGTTCCGGAAGTCCGCGAAGTTCCCCTGCCGGCGACCGCCGTCAAGGTCGCTGGCGTTCGCCGGACCGCCCACCGAATTGAAGGCGATGTGGTTGCCGCCGAACGTGACGGCGCGCTCCGGGTTGCGCGGGTGGATCGTGAATTCCGCCGGGGCCCGTGACACCAGTTCCATGACCAGCGCCCGGTCGAAACGCACGCATTGACCTGTCACCTCGGCGCCGGCCGCCCTCAAGTGTTCGAGGGCCTCGTCGAGCAGGAATTCGATTCCTAGTTCCTCGAGAACGCGCAACGACGTGTCATGAATGGATTCGAGATGGTCGGCGGAGAGGATTCCGAGTGGTGGATAGGGATTCCGGAGACGCCGCCAAGGCGTCTGCGGCACGAGGTCGCCTGCGGGGCGTCGTGCCCGTCTCTTCGCGTCCCGACGTCTCACGGCACTCTCCCGAACCGGCGGACGACGGGCTCCGCAGCCGGGCGGAGAACCCGGCGAGCCCCGGTTATCGCGACGAAACGGCCTGCCATCACATGTGGTCCCGTGGAACGGACTCGTTCCACCGGCGCACCAGAACACGCCTGTCATGCTCGAACGCTTCGAGCGTGGCGGCGATGTGAAAGCTCTCGGAGTCGCAGGTGACGACAATCCGCGTGTCGGTAGAGGGCTGCCAGTCGCCACGTTCCGCCCTGGCGATGCGGACCATGTCGGTGCGGGCACTCGAGGGGTCGCCCTCGCGGATGCCGAAGGTCTCTTCGGACCTCTTCGACACCACGAGACCGATGTCATCGAGGCGGACCCGGCCGCTGTCGTCGATGCGGTGAAGCTGCACCTCGTCCAGACCCAGGTCCCTCGTGACCGTCAGGCGCGCATCTCCCTCCTCGAGCACGGTCACCGGGTGATCTTCCGCGAACTCGGGCCCGGGGGGAGCCGTCGCAACCTTGGTCTCCTGGATCACCGGCAGCTGAAGCATGGATCCTGCGACATTGAGCGTCAGCGTGACCGTTTCCGGCGACGGCCAGGCCATGGGCCAGTAGCCGGTCGCGATGGCGAGGCGAATCCTGTTGCCCGGATGAAAGCGCCATGCCGTGTCGTTCAGTTTCACGACAACACGTTCACGTTCTCCGGGAATCATCGGCGCCGGCCATTCATGGGAGTGGCGGTGCGAAAGATTGAGAAGACCGAAACTCACCCGGACCGAGCGGCCTTCCGGCGTGACCTCGCAGAGCCGGACGGCAACCTGGGCCTGGGCACGGTCGCTGGCGAGATCGAGTGTCACCTCCGGAGCACCAAGGATGGCGAGGGGTTCGGCGAGAACCGCGCTGTCGAAAACGAGCGACAGCATGTCGTCCACCGCCTGGTCCGACGCGAACTCCGGACCGAGGCCACCGCCGTCCCGGGGGCACCACTCGCCCCCGGCCAGACCGCCGGAAAGCAGTGTCGAGACACGATGCGCCATGTCCCGGGACGGTTCGCCGTCGAGCGTCCCGTCGCCGGGAAAGAAGCACCGGGACGATGTCGCCGGCGGCCATGCGTCCACATTCATCCAGTGACCGCCGATCACGGGGTGCATCGGGTGGGGAGTGGCCTCCTCCTGCATCCACACCGTGAGTGCCGGCTCATGATCGATACCGTTCTCCATGCCTTTCAGCCACCGGTCCCACCATCTCAAGGACTCCTGAAGAAAACCGACCGGCTCCCCGGGAAATCCGAAGTGAGGATAGACATGGGTCCAGGGTCCGATGAGGGCGCGCCGCGGCGCCTGGAGCCGTTCCATCATGCGCAGTGCCGCATTGGTATAACCGTCCGTCCAGCCGCCCACAACGAAGACCGCGGCCTCGATAGCGGCCGGATTCTCGCTGATCGAACCGTGTTTCCAGAAGGCGTCGCGGCGCTGGTGTCGGAACCAGTCGATCATCGGGCACCCCGTGGTCTCGAGGCGTTCCCGCCACATCTCCCGCCATGCTTCGCCGACGATGAGAGGATCCGGCCAGCGGGACAGGCACGAGAAGATGCCGCTCCCCCAGCTGATGCTGTCGTTGAGCAGGCAACCACCCATGTAGTGGACATCGTCACGGTACCTGTCGTCCGTGGAACAGCAGGTGATGATCGCCTTGAGCGATGGCGGGCGACGGGCGGCGATCTGGAGAGCGGCGAAGCCGCCCCAGGAAATGCCCACCATGCCGGTGGCGCCACTGCACCATGGCTGCCCGGCGATCCATGCCAGCGCCTCGCAGAGATCGTCCTGCTCGCACGCGAGATACTCGTCGAGAAGCACCCCATCGGAATCGCCGGAGCCGGCGAGGTCGAGACGGATGGAGGCATAGCCGTGACCCGCCCACCAGGGATGGGTCACCGCATCCTGAATGATGGTCCCGTCGAGCCGTCTGTAGGGAATCGCCTCGACGATGGCCGGCACCGGGTCATGGCCGCTGTCGACAGGCAGCCACATGCGCCCGGCAAGGCACCGCCCCCGCGATACCGGAATACGAAGATAGCGTTCCTCGCGAACCTCTCGCGGAAACTCCGTGCGAACCGTCATGCCGGGATGCTAGACCGCAAGGGCCGTCATTCCAATCGACCCCTTCCAAAACTGTCAGCGGTCCGCGGGATGGAGCCGGGGACCAGGCGTCGGCATTCCCCCATTCAGAAGCCAAGTTCGGGCCGGCGTTCCGGGCAGTCCAGCCAGGGACGGCGTTCCTCCAGCGCATGGCCGATGCGGAACACCGAACTGTCGGCGAAGGGCCGGCCGACGATCTGGATGCCGGTCGGAAGGCCGTCAGCGGTCAGTCCCGACGGCACCGCAAGCACCGGCGAATGGCCGAACATGTTCCACAGCACGGTCATGGCAGTCTGGGTGTCGGTGACATCCTTGCCATTGACGTTGATGGTGTCCTGCTGCCACGCCGTCGCCGGAAGGTGCGGGCAGGACACCGTGGGTGTGATGAAGGCGTCATGGCGTTCGAAGATGGGTCCGAGATGGTCGTTCCAGACCTCGCCGGCGACTTCCAGCGAGCGACGGTAGTCGGCAGCCGTGAAGCGCCTGGTGGTTGCCACGAGTTCGGGCATGTAGTCGCTGACGATATCGCCATGTTTCTCGAGGGTTTCCGCGAACTCGTCGGCCGCCAGGAACTCCTGACCGCCGTGACCGAGGCGGATCGCCTCTTCGGCCCAGTCCACCGGCACCTCGGTGATGACCGCTCCTGCATCCTCGAGGGCAGCCAGGGCCTCTCGTGTCTGACGCTCCACGTCGGCGATGACCTCGTAGCAACCCAGATCGATCGAATAGGCGATCTTCATGCCGGCAATGCTGCCGGGGTCTACCGGCACCGTGATCCTGTCGGCAAGGCTGTTGTGGTCGAGGGGATGGGAACCCGACACGAGGTTTGCCATCAACGCCGCATCCCTCACAGAACGGGTCATGGGGCCATGGTGCAGGTACATGGCAAAACTGCTCCTGCCGGGCATGGGAATGCGCCCGAAAGGCGCCTGCCAGCCGACGATCCCGCACTGGCTTGCCGGTTGCCGGATCGAGCCCGTGCTGTCGCCGCCGGTGGCAAGGGTGGTGGCGCCGGCAGCCAGCGCGGCAGCCGAACCGCCGGAGGAGCCTCCAGGGGAGACGCCATGGCGCCATGGATTGTGGGTGACGCCCCACAGGCGTGAATGGGTTGTATAGAGCCATCCAAACTCGGGCATCGTTGTCCGGGCGAAGAGGATGGCGCCGGCTTCCAGAAGCCTCGCGATGTCGGGATCGGTCACCTCGTCGACGTGATCCCAGTAGACCATCGAGCCCCTTGCCGACCGTCTGCCGGCGATGCGCGAAGAATCCTTGACCGCCAGGGGGATGCCGGCGAGCGGTCCGGGGTCCGCGCCACCGCCTGTGAAGGCCTGCTCGGCGTCCCTGGCCTTCCGGCGCGCTTCGTCGAAGTAACAGTCGCCGAAGGGATTGATGCTGTCCGATATGGCCTCGGCCCGATCGATCAGGGCCTCCAGCAGGTCCACCGGCGACAGAGTCCTTTCTCTGAAGCGTCGCGCCGCCTCGTGGGCCGGCATGTAACCGAGATCATCGTCGTCCATCACCTTATCTCCCGTCTCCCACCGGCACCCGACTGACCGCACCACCCGGAAGGGGGATGCGCCGCAGCTTGACGCTGACCGGGCCAAGACTGCAAGGAAGGGACGTCCGAGAAGAGTTCAACCGATGACACGTCCCAACCGCCCCGGATTCGCCTCCCGCGCCATCCACGCCGGCCAATCGCCCGATCCTTCGACCGGCGCCATCATGACACCGATCTATGCCACGTCGACCTATGTTCAGGAGAGCCCGGGTATCCACAAGGGATATGAATACTCAAGGTCCCAGAATCCGACACGCGGGGCCCTCGAGGCCTGCGTTGCCGATCTCGAGAATGGCGGCAGGGGTTTCGCCTTCGCGTCGGGGCTCGCTGCGACATCGACAATCCTGGAATTGCTGGAGTCGGGGAGCCATGTGGTGGCGGGGGATGACCTTTACGGCGGCACCCGCAGGCTGTTCACCGGAGTCCGCCAGGATAGCGCCGGACTGTCTTTCAGTTTTGTCGACATGACGGACGAGGCGGCCCTGCGCGCCGCCATGACCCCCGATACCCGGATGATCTGGGTGGAAACGCCGACCAATCCCCTGCTGTCCGTGGTCGACCTTTCCATGGTCAGCCGCGTCGCCCGCGAAGCGGGATGCATCGCGGTCTGCGACAACACCTTCGCCACGCCGTGGATCCAGCGGCCGATCGATCACGGCTTCGATCTCGTTGTCCATTCCGTCACCAAGTACCTCAACGGTCATTCGGACATGGTCGGAGGCCTCGTCGTGGCTGCCGACGACAGCGGCCTCGTCGACCGGCTCGGATATCTGCAGAACGCTGTTGGCGGCATCCAGGGGCCGTTCGATTCATTCCTCGCCCTGAGGGGGCTGAAGACCCTGCACCTCAGGATGGAGCGTCACTCGGCCAACGCGCTCGCCATCGCCCGGCACCTCGAGGGGCACCCACGGGTCAGGCGCGTTCACTATCCCGGGCTGGCCACGCACCCGCAGCACCGACTTGCCTCGACCCAGATGAACGCCTTCGGGGGCATGGTGTCGGCCGTTCTCGACACCGACCTCGCCGGAACCCGCAGGTTTCTCGAGACGTGCCGTCTCTTTGCCCTTGCCGAGAGCCTGGGCGGTGTCGAGAGCCTGATCGAGCATCCCGCCATCATGACCCACGCCTCGGTTCCGCCCGGTGTGCGCGAGGAACTCGGTATCACCGACAGCCTGGTGCGCCTCTCGGTGGGCATCGAGGACGAGGCGGACCTCATCGCCGAACTCGACGCCGCTCTCGCAGCCATCGGCTCCTGAACCACTCGGACGTGGCCTGGTGTTGCCCGTGCACACCTGAACGGGTGGGTGCGATGAGGCAGCTGAAGCGCCATGCGATCCACATCCCGATCAGGGCCGGCGGCACGAAGGCGCCAAAGAGCCATAGTGCGGCTGTCTGGAACTCTCCGGGCTGCGATATCCGCTCGAACCCGAGCACGTTGGCAATGATACCGGTGAGCGCAGCGCCGATTGCGAAGGCGGCCTGCTGCGTACTCGGCAGCATGGAACTCGCCCGGTCCCTGTCATCGCGGTCGGCACTCGCGACCACGTGCTTGATGACGTAGCCCCAGATCATGCCGAATCCGGCGTTGCCGATGAAGGCGGATGTGACGACAAACCACAGCGGGCCATGGGGAACGAACCACGCCTGCGCGGCGAGTCCGGCCGCCAGCAGGACGCTGCCAAGCCGAATCAGCCGACCCTCGTATGCCGGCACCAGTCCGGACAGGAAGAATGCGCCGGCTCCCCAGCCGAGCGATTCGGTCACCACCACAAGGCCGGCCTCGAACGATGTCAGACCATACAGCCGGATCAACAGAATGGGGCCGTACACGCTTAACGACATCATGGAGAGACTGAGCACGAAGGTCATCGCAATGCCGCATCCAACAGGATGGACGAGGCTGGTCGCATGCTCTGGCAGCAGCCTGAAACGGCGCGACACCGCGGCGTCGCGCACGGTGAACAGCCACACGCACAGACACCCCGCCAGCAAGAGCACAGCCGAGACGGCTATCGAGCTGGCGGCTCCCGCAAATGAAATCGCGAGAATCGCGCCGGCGATGAACATCAGGCGCACAACAGGGAGCTGCCTTGCCTCCAGGGGCGCTTCGGACCTTGCCCGGGCGAGCATCGGATACAGCAACGCCGCCAGCACCAGACCCTGCAATGCGAACGACCAGAAGGCGAAGCGCCACAGACCGGCGGTCGCGAACGCGCCACCGATGAGCGGTCCGCTGAGCGCGGAAGCCGTCCATGTCAGTGAAAGGCATGCGACGATCCTCGGTATGAGCCGATCCGGGAAGAAGCGGTTCTGGGCGATGAAGACCAGGGCAACGAGCGCTCCACCACCGAGTCCCTGCACGGTGCGGCCCGCGAGCAGGACTGGCATTACCGGGGCGGCGGCGCATGCGATGCATCCAAGCGTGTAGAGCAGCGTCGAAACCAGCATGGCAAGACGCAGACCGGCACGCGCCACGAAGGCGCTCGCCGCCGCCGCGGCCACGATCGAGCCCATCAGGTAAAGGGCAAATGCCCAACTGATGAGACGCAGGCCGCCGATGTCGCCGACCGCCTCCGGGAGGGTCGTCGCTGCCAGCAACGTGTTGGCCGCATGCAACCAGATCGCCAGGCACATCACGAGCAGCAGGAGCAGGTGCCGGCGCGTGACCACCTCGCGCCAGCTGACGGGCTGCGAGCCCGGAACCGGCAATTCGTTCTTCTGCATGGCGACTTTTCCCGTTGCGATGCACCTGGAAGCGATGCTAAAACTTCAAGTAAACTTGAAGTCAAGACCATGCAAACCACGCGTTGGCAGAAAACCAGCCTCTCGATCGGCGACGTCGCCCGGCGCACGGGACTCAACACGTCGGCGCTCCGCTTCTACGAGGAAAAAGCTTTGATCGAATCGCTGCGCACGCCGGGAAATCAGAGGCGCTATGCGCGTGACGTGATTCGCCGGGTCTCGTTCATCCGGGCCGCGCAACGGGTGGGCCTGACACTCGAGGAAGTTCGCGCGATGCTCGACGACCTGCCCGCGGGCCGACCCCCGACCCGCGCGGACTGGCAGGAGCTTGCGAGGCGATGGAAACCCTGGCTCGACGAACGGATCGCCGCCCTCGAGCGCCTGCGGGACCAACTCTCGTCATGCATTGGCTGCGGGTGCCTGTCGCTCGACAGCTGTGCCCTCTACAACCACGGTGATGCCGCCGGCAGCCTGGGCCCCGGTCCGCGCTACCTTCTGGGCGATTCCCCCGAGGATCTGCGGGCCCGCAATTGACTGAAAGAGTCTGGTGGAGCACGCGCACTGAAGGACGAATGTCGCTGGCAAGGCAGCCTCAGGGGACGGGCGGAACGAAAGAGCCTTCGTCGCGCAGTGAACAACGATTTCCGTCCGGATCGACGAAGTCGCCGACGGTTCCCCAGATTTCCCGTCTGATGACGACGCGCACGCCGCGCGCCTCCAGGAGACGGGCGGCAGCATCGACGTCGGCGACGTTGAACCTCAACTTGACCGGACTTTGCTCGATGGGTCGTCCTCCCGGCATCGCCGTGCCGCCGGCCTCGACCATCAGGTAACTCCCGCCCATGTCCAGGCAGGTGAGCGTGGAATGCTCGTCATCAAGCGAAAACAGTTCCGGCAGTTCCAGGATCCGGCGGTAGAAGTCGACACACGCTTCATATTGCTCGGTGAACACGATGATGCCGCTTCGTTTCAGGTCCATCATGGTTCGCTCTCTGTCCCCGCCTCCGCCACTCGCTCCCGATTCGTCCGGAAGCGGGTGACGCCTCCCACGTCCCTCAGACGCTCGAGAAGCCTCATCTGCCATCACTGATCCATGACCGCGCCGTTCTGCTGCTGCGCCGTATGCGACTGGGGACGCCTCGCGCATCCCGTCACCGAATCTCGATCGGGAGTCCGGATCCCGTCAACCTGCCGGCTTTCGACAAGCACCTTCCTGAGCTGAGCCTCGTCACGACAGGTCGGCACTCGCCTGCCAGCGACACAGGCACCCTGCGCCGATCCGGCAATGAACGATGGGACTGCCCTGCAGCCGATGACTGTCTCCCGGTCCGTGATGTGTTGGGTTCTGCCCGAAGTCCTGGAACAAGACCAGTGGAACGGCGACGCTGCGCATTGCCGACGACACATCCGTGCCCTGCACGAAGACCTGATCAACCGGCGTTGCTGGCGCGTTGTTGCCGGTGCTCGTCTTGAGACGCGGCGCTGCGGAATGCGGCGAGAGCTTCGGCCTCGGCAACTCGGGCCCTGGCGATGGCCTCGGCCTTGACATGACCAAAGCCGCGAATGTGCGAGGGGACGTTGGCAAGGTCCACGGCGGCAGCATGGTTTGCAGGCGTCAATGCGATGGCAACCTCGTTCATGTGGTCGAAGTAGTCGGAGATCAGTTGGCGTTCCTCGCGCCGTTCCCGCTGCCAGCCAAAGGGATCGAGAACGCTGCCGCGCAGCCGCCGCATGGCCGCAAGACAGCGAAACACCACGAGGATCCAGCTGCCGAACGTCCGTTTCACCCGGTGGCCGGTCGACGGGTCGCGACGCGAGATCAGCGGCGGCGCCAGGTGGAACTGCAACCCCGGTTTGCCCTCGAAGGTATCCCGCAGCCTCTTCGTGAATGTGCCGTCGACATAGAGCCGCGCCACCTCGTACTCGTCCTTGTAGGACATCAGCCTGAAGGCCTGGCGGGCGACGGCAACGGCAAGCTCTTCCCTGCCTGGTGCCACCCCGCGCTCGGCGTCCGAGACGCGATGGACAAGATCCAGGTACCGTTCGGCCCACGAACGGTTCTGCCAGGATGCGAGGAAGGCGGCGTGGCGTTCCACGAGCGCTCCGTGATCGCCGATGTCCGGTTCTTCCCCCGCTGACACCAGATTGCGGACCGCCGCCACGTCATCGGCCGCATGCCGTCCCAGGAGCACGGCTTGCCTGTTGGTCTCGACGGCAACGCCGTTGAGTTCGATGGCCCTGTCGATGGCGTGGCCCGGGAGCGGCAGAAGACCCTTTTGCAGGGCATAGCCGAGCATGAAGAGATTGGCAGCAATGCCGTCGCCGAGCAGACTTCTGGCGAGGCGTGTGGCATCGACGACGTGGATCGCGGCGCTGCCGACCGCATCCTCGAGGGCCGTCTCGAGGGCCTCGAGCGGATACTCGAGATCAGGGTCGAGGGCGAAGGCGCCGGTCATCGTCTTCTCGGAATTGACCACAGCCGTGGTGGTGCCGGGCGCCAGTTTGCGAAGCGTGTCCGGTGCCGCCGCCGTGACCATGTCGCAGGCCAGCAGCAGTCGGGCACCACCGTCGGTGATCCGCGGCGCGTGAAGCTCAGCTGGAGACCTGGCGATACGGATGTGACTGACCACGGCACCGCCCTTCTGGGCCATGCCGATCATGTCGAGAACCGAGACACCGTTCTCTGCGACATGCGCCGCCATGCCGAGAAGTGCGCCGACCGTGACCACCCCGGTACCGCCAATGCCCGCCACCACGATGTCCCACGGCCTGTCGAGAGGCGCCATGGCCGGTTCCGGCAGGCGTCCTGACGCCAGGGAACGAAGCGCATCCCTGTTGCTGCGGCGCGGGCGGACACCGGTGACGGTCACAAGAGCCGGACAGAATCCCTTGATGCACGACATGTCCATGTTGCACGACGACTGATCGATTTGCCGCTTGCGGCCGGACAGGGTCTCGACCGGAACGATCGCCACACAGTTCGACTTGAGACCGCAGTCGCCGCACCCTTCGCACACCTCCTCATTGATGACGACACGCTCCAGAGGCATCGGCAGGGTGCCGCGCTTTCGACGCCGGCGTTTCTCCGCAGCACAGGTCTGGTCGTAGATCAGAACCGTAAGGCCGGGAACCTTCGCCAGGGCACGCTGGACCAGCTCCAGGTCGTCGCGATGATGCACCGTGCAGCCCTGTGGCCAGCGCGTCGCCGCCGGATACTTCGCCGGATCGTCGGTGACGACACGGATCTCCCGTGCCCCCTCCGCCGCCACCTGACGGGCAATCCGGGGCGGGCTGACATCGATGTCGGCGCTCTGCCCGCCGGTCATCGCAACGGCATCGTTGCACAGGATCTTGTAGGTCATGTTGACGTTTGCCGCCGCGGCGGCGCGGATCGCCAGCAGACCCGAGTGGCTGTAGGTGCCGTCGCCCAGATTGACGAAGACATGGTCCGTGGCAACGAACGGAGCCTGGCCGATCCATGATGCGCCTTCCGCGCCCATGTGGGTGAAGGTCGCGGTATTCCTCTTCATGCCGAGCGCCAGGTAGTGGCAGCCGATTCCGGCCAGGGCGCGACTTTCCGGGGGTACCCTGGTCGACGTGTTGTGCGGGCAGCCGGCACAGAAATAGGGCGTGCGCTCGAGAGGTGGCGGCTCTTCGGCAGGGGCCGGCCGGCGGCGGGCACGGAACCGACCGGTGAAGGCCGTGGAACTGGTGAGCGCGTCGAGACGGGGCGCGATAATTCGGGCGATTGTCGATGGATCCAGTTCGCCATCCGACGCCACGAGAGGCGCTCCTGCAGGATCGCACTTGCCGCTCACGCGTGGCCGGTGCGTCGCCGGCAGATGATAGAGAGCCTCCTTGATCTGGGTCTCGATGAGAGCGCGCTTTTCCTCGATGACGAGAATGTCCTCGAGACCCGTGGCGAACTCTCCGAGACATTCCGTCTCCAGGGGCCACGTCATGCCCACCTTGTAGAGACGCAGGCCGACAGCCTCCATGGCGGCATCGTCAAGTCCGAGATCGTCCAGGGCCTGGGCCAGATCAAGCCAGGACTTCCCGGCCGCCACGATGCCGAGGCGCGCCTGGTGGCTGCCTGCGACAATGCGGTCGAGACGGTTCGCCCGGGCAAAGGTCCTGACGGCGCCGAGCTTGTGGTTCTGCAGGCGCTCCTCCTGGCGCATCGGGTCATCGGGCCAGCGGATGTTGAGGCCCCCGGCCACCGGGTCGGCAAAGGGAGGTGTGGCAACCTGCCGGTCCGGCACGAGTTCGATCGACGAGGATGCATCGAGATTGTCGGCTGTCGTCTTGAAACCGATCCAGCATCCCGAATGGCGGGACATTTCCATGCCGATGATTCCAAAATCGAGAATCTCCGCCACGCCGGCCGGGTTGAGCACCGGAATGCCGGCGGCCACGAAGGCATGCTCGCTCTGGTGCGGCAGTGTCGAGGACCGGCAGCCATGATCGTCGCCGGCGATCAGCAGCACGCCGCCGTGCCTTGCCGATCCGGCCAGATTGCCGTGTCTGAAGACATCCCCGGAACGGTCGACTCCCGGTCCCTTGCCGTACCAGTAGGCGAACACCCCGTCGTGACGGGCGTCATCGAACAGTTGGGCCTGCTGAGTGCCCCATATGGCCGTCGCCGCGAGGTCCTCGTTGATGCCCGGCTGGAAATGGATGCGGTGCGTCTCCAGGTGTTCCGCGGCGCGCCAGAGCTGCTGGTCATAGCCGCCCAGGGGTGAGCCGCGGTATCCGGAAATGAACCCGGCGGTGTCCAGTCCCGCCCTGGCGTCGCGCCGGCGCTGCTCCAAGGGCAGGCGGACCAGGGCCTGGATGCCCGTCAGGTAAACACGTCCTTCTTCAAGGACGTACTTGTCATCGAGGCTGACCTCGCCTTGCGGCATGAGTGGAGGACCGCTTGCTTGCAGGGGTGAACGCCGGCCACCATAGCGATCACGGGCCATGCCGGCGAGTCGCGATTGACCGCCCGGGAGTGTAGCCTTCCGCGGGGAAGTGGACTAAAGAGGCGGGACCAGACCAGACCTGCCAGTGAGGATTCCGCCATGACCGTCATCCCCAACTCTCCCCATGCGCGCGATGCCGCGACCCTTATCCACCCCTATTCCAACCTGGTGGTACACGAGAGGGAAGGTCCTCTCATCATCGAGAAGGGCAACGGCGTCCATGTCGAGGACCTCGAAGGCAACACCTACATCGAGGGACTCGCCGGCCTGTGGTGCACCTCGCTCGGTTTCAACAACGAACGGCTGGTAGAGGCAGCGGCGGCGCAAATGCGCAAACTCCCCTACTACCACGCCTTCTTTCACCGCTCCTCGATGCCGTCCATCGAACTGGCCGAACGCCTGATCGACATGTCACCGGCGCCGATGGCGCGTGTCTGGTTCGCCAATTCCGGTTCCGAGGCCAACGACCATGCGGTGAAGTTCGTCTGGTACTACAACAACGCCCGCGGCAAGCCCGAAAAGAAGAAGATCATCGCCCGCCTCGGCGGCTATCACGGCATTTGCGTGTCGTCGGGCAGCCTCACCGGCATTCCGCTGATGCACCAGGGCTTCGATCTGCCGATCGCCAACATCATGCACACCGGGTCACCGCACTGGTACCACGAAGGCCTGGAAGGTGAGTCGGAAGAGGACTTCGCGACCCGAAGGGCCGAGGAACTCGAGCAGATGATTCTTGCCGAGGGACCCGAGACCGTGGCCGCCTTCATCGCCGAGCCCGTCATGGGTGCTGGCGGTGTCATCGTGCCGCCGACCGGCTACTTCGAGAAGATCCAGGCCGTCCTGGCGAAGTACGACGTGCTGATGATCGCCGACGAGGTGATCTGCGGATTCCACCGCACCGGCCAGCTGTTTGGTTCCAACACCTACGGCATCAAGCCCGACATCATGGTCGTCGCAAAGCAGCTCTCCTCGGCCTACCTGCCGATCAGTGCGGTGATCATCAACGAGAAGGTTTACGGACCGATTCGCGACTTCTCCGACGACAACGGCGTGTTTGCGACAGGTTTCACCTATTCGGGCCATCCCGTTCCGGCAGCGGTCGCCGTGGAGACCCTCAAGATCTACGACGAAATCAACATTGCCGATCATGTGGCCAGGATCGCGCCGGTGATGCAGGAGCGGCTCATGGCTCTCGCCGATCATCCGATCGTCGGCGAGGCCAGAGGCGTCGGTCTCATCGGCGCGGTGGAGCTCGTCAGGGACAAGGAGACCCGGGAGAACTTCCCGCCGGCCATCGCCAACTACTGTGGCGAACGGTGCCTCGCGCATCGCCTCATCGTGCGGGCGGCCGGGGGGAACTCCGTCGCGGTCTGTCCTCCACTCATCATCGAGGAAGAGCAGATTCACCAGATCTTCGATCGCCTGAAAGCGGCGCTCGACGACACCCTGGACTACGTCCGCCAGGAGAGCCTGCTCGACGCAGCCTGATCACGCATCAGGGGGCGCCCGCTGCGACCGGAAGGTCAGCGGGCGCCGCCCATCCTCGACGGGGACAGGGTCCCGGAATCAAGACCTGCGTCGACGAGATCCGGTGGCAGGCTGTTGCCGAGCATGACGGCGGCGGCATAGGCGGAAAGACCTGTCGACGTCTGGATTCCAGCGCCTCCCTGGCCGACATTCCAGAAGAACCCCTCACATGCCGGATCGAAGCCTGTGACCGGCAGCCTGTCCGGGACGAAGCTTCGTAATCCCGCCCATCGGCTTTCCATGCGCCGGATGTCGAGCGTGGTCCACTCCATGATCCGGTGGGCGGCAAGGGCGAGGTCCAGTTCCTCGGGCGCGGCATCACAGGGTTCGCTCGGCTGTTCGTCGGCCAGGGAACCCAGAATCAGTCCGGCCTCCGGCTTGAAGTAGAAGCTCTCTCCGTCATCGGCCACCAGAGGCCAGGCGCCGTGGTCCATGCCGTCCGGCCCCCTGAACGTGAAGGCGGTGCGGCGCTTCGGCACGAGGCCTACCGGCGCCGCTCCGGCCATGCGGCCCACCACATCGCCCCAGGCGCCGGCGCAGTTGGCCACGATGGGCGCCTCGAGAGTCCTTCCGGGCACCGACACGTGCCAGACACCGCTGCGGCGTTCCATTCCGGAAACCGGTGCGTTGAGAAGCATGCTGGCGCCGGACGCTCGCGCCGCCCGGAGATAGGCGCCGTGGATGGCATGCACGTCGATGTCGCCGGCGGCAGGTTCCCACAGCCCTGATTCGATCATCTCCGGCTTGAGGACCGGACATCGCTCGAGACATTCCTCACGATCGAGTTCGAAGAGCTGGTGCCCGATCACATGGCTCAGACCGTGACGGGTGAACGCCGCGTTCCGGGTTTCGGTTCCAAGGAGAAGGAGAACGGGACGCCTCCTGATCAGGGTCACATCGGTGAATCCCGGTGGCGGGTCCTCGAGAAAGGGTCTGGTCGCGGCGCTGAGGGCCTGGACGACCCCGCCACCGATCACATCGGTGTAGTGGGCCGCCGATCGCCCGGTGCTGTGATAGCCCGGCTGGTCTTCCGCCTCGACAACCACCACCCTCGCCGATGGCGCAAGGCGCCATGCAAGGGACGCGCCCACCACCCCTGCACCAATGATGATGACATCGAATGCGGCCATGGTTCCGAAGGGTTCCTGAAGAATGGTGCCGAAGGGGAGATTCGAACTCCCGACCTACTGATTACGAATCAGTTGCTCTGCCACTGAGCTACTTCGGCTGGGCGACCCGGTCAGGGCGGGGAACCTAGTCGCAAGCCGGCGCCATGGTCAATGGCTCAAGGCTCACGACAACGTCACGGGTTCGGCCTCTCCCGGTGATGCCAGGACCGGAGGGCGGGCCTCCTCCACGGTGCCCGGACTGCGCCAGACCATGGAGTCGAAACGTCCGCATGCGTCACAGACAGCGCGCCATGTTCGCGTGATGTGGCCGCAGCCGTTGCATTGCCAGGTCCTGTCCGGGCTCGCCTCGATCATGCGGGCCTGCCACTCGGCGGTCTTTTCGGCGTTGTTCTCGCTGGTCTCGAGGTCGACCCACAGACGGATCTCCCGGGGCGCCAGGTCCGTCGTGCCAATGGCGTTGAGATGGCGTCGCATCTCACCTGTCAGCTTCGATTCCATCGCCACCCGCGCCGCAGCCACATGAGCCTCCCGGTCATCCTCGTTGAGGTCGAGCAGGCGTTCCATGCGACGATAGCGGTTGGCTCCCTCATCACTCCAGGCCTCAATGTAGAGATCGGCCAGATCCGGATGCGGCGCCGCCTTCCAGGTCTTTTCGACGACACGGACGGCCTGGGTTCCCTTTCCGGAGTCGATGAGAAGCCGGGCGAGGATGCAGCCCGCCGGCACCAGGTCCGGCGCCTCGCCGTGAGCCGTGCGGGCGAACTTGAGGGCTTCGTCGCCACGCCCTTCCTCGTGGGCCCGCACCGCTTCCTCGACCAGCAGGACAGCATGGCGGCGACGTCCCGGTACAGCCTCGATGACCTTGCGATCGCGAGCGGATTTCAGCGTCTGGCGGGCGGCGGTCCAGTCCCCTGCCCTTGTCTGCAACTCGAAGACAGCCTCGGCCGCCCATGCGGCATCGGGTCTGAGAACATGGGCCTTGCGTGCATACTCTGCCGCGGCCTCGCGATCGCCCTTCCTCAGGGCCGCCGCCATCAGGCCGCGAAGGCCCAGAAACTCTGTTTCCGGGCGCTCCAGCATGGCGCGAAAGCGCCGGTCCGCCTCCTTGTCGTCCCCGTCGAGCTGGGCGGCCTGGGCCGTCAGAAGCAGGGTGAGCGGTGGCCGGTCGAGCAGCCTGTCGGCTCTCCTCGCATGGGCCCGGGCGCCCGGGGCATCGCCGGCCGCCACCGCCACAAGTCCTGACGTCAACGCCTGCCAGCCTTTCTCCTTGCGGCGATCGCCCAGGGCGAGCCGGATGCGACGCGGTCCGCGCCAGATCCACTGGAGAAGGAGCACCGCAACCACCGATACGACAACGAGGAGAAGAATTCCGAGAATCAGGATCGGCGTGTCGGTCGTCACCTCCCAGACATCCCAGACGAAGGTGACGCTGCCCCCGCGATCGGCAATCCACACGATGCCGCCGATCACCGCGGCCATGACAATGACGTAGAAGAAGAGAGCGATCATGGTTGCGTGACGCCGGAAATCGCCCGCGCATGGAGACGATCGAGAACGCCATCGGCCTCGACGCGGGACCTCGCCTGCCCGGCCCATTGCGCCAAGGTTCCGGCAGTCTGAACGGGAAGGGAGTCGATCTCCCGCAGCGCCTCTTCGAGGTCTCCCGTGGCCACCGCCGCCTCGATCCTGCGAATCGTCGCCAGACTGCCGGTACCGGAAAGCTCCTCACCGTCGATCCGCCTGACGGTGACGAGACTCTCGATATGGGCCAGGGTCTCGTCGACCCACCCGCTGGCCGCCGCCACCTTCAACGCGCTGCTGGCGGCCGCGAGCGCGTGCGCCAGTGACTCCTCGAGTGCGCGATGGGTGGGAATGCCGATGCCGGCATGGCGGGCCAGGATGTCAAGGTCTGCCTTGATCCCTGGATCATTCGCTTCGAGGGCGGCAACGGCCTCGTGTTCCGCGACAAACGGCCGACCGCTGTCGACGGCCTCCCGCAACTGGCCAACGGCGACGACGAAGGCCGCAACGTGATCACCGGACCGGGCGGCGAGGGTGTCCAGCATCTCGCGAAGGGTCGCCACCTCCCGACGAAGCATGTCGATCAGGCGGGCTCGTTCCCGGTCCGCGACATCGGGGCGCTCGGTGTCACTGCCGGGATCAACAGGGGGCGGTGCATCGTTCAGGTCTTCTTCGAAAAGTTCGATGCGCTGGACAAGCTCTGCAAGGTCCGCTTCCAGTCCGGCGCGGAACTCGCCTTCGGCGGCGAGAGCGGCTTCCAGCGCATCAAGACGTTCCGCGAGATGCGTCACGGCGGGGTCTAAATCCGTCTCGCCCGTTTCCGCAGTGAGGTGAAACACGCGTTCCTCGAGATCGACAAGGCGCGCCGTGGTGTCGCGCGTCCCGGACCACAGCCAGGCCAGACCGGCGACAAGGGCCGCCAACACCAGAACGAGAATCCCTGACGCCAACCATCCGGCGTGCCTTGCCAGAGTCCTCTTCGCGGCCAGCGCCGGCCCCCTGGTCCAGGGAGCGTGGGTGGTGCTGTCTTTCGCCGGCTCGCCGCTGTCGTCAGACGTCATGAATGTTCTCCGGCAAGGACGATGCACTCCGCAAGACTCTCTGCATCACTGCGGGGAGCCACGACAAGATCTTTCCAGTCCGATCCCTCGAGGTTCCGGGCGACGGCATCGCTTAGACAGAACCCGACGAGCGACTGCAAGAACGTATCGGCACCCGCCTTGCGAACGAGCCTCATGAAGATGTCAGCCGTTCGCGGCGAAAAGTGCGCCACACCCAGAAGATCGCCTCCGCGAAGCGCGGCCAGGGCCGCCTGCGGAAGGCCGCTGGCAGCGTCTGCATGATAGCCGACAACGCGTTCGACGACGAATCCGTCCCTCGCCAGGAGGCCCGCAAGGTCGCCGGCAATTCTCGAGCCCGACACCTGAATCAGCCGCCCGGACGCAGGCTCAAGGTTCTGGCGGATGAGGGCCGTCAGGCTCTCCAGATTGCCTCCAGCGGCATGGACACCGGTGAAGCCGTGTTCCCTGGCCCGGGCTGCCGAGGCCGTGCCGACAGCAAGGACCGGAACGCAGCGGTTCGCCGTGGCCCGCGCGAGGGCATCGGCGCCGTTGGCGCTCGTCACCACGCATCCCTGGACACCGTCGAGGTCGCCAAGCGTGATGGTAATGTCGACGATCGTCAGCAGCGGAGCAATGAGTGACTCGACTCCGCGGCTCCGGAGAATGGCCGCAAAGGCAAGGGAGTCCCTCTTCGGCCGTGTGACGAGAACAGTCACGGCATCCGGCTCCCGTAGAGATCCCTGCCCGCACGGCTCAACAGCCTCTCGCCAACCGCCCTGCCCACGGTCTCGGCGACCGCCCCCCTGTCTTCACTCATCGTCCACCGGCTGCCGTCGTCCGACAGCACCTGGGCGCGGACCCGCACGTCGCCGCCGCACCGCGTGGCGAGGGCGGCGACGGGTGTCCGGCACGATCCGTCGAGGACCGCGATGACGGCGCGTTCCGCCTCGATACACTGTCTTGTGGGCGCATCATCGACGGTCTCCAGCAGGGCCAGGATTCCGGACTCCCCGGCGCAGCACGTCACGCCGATGGCTCCCTGTCCGGCGGCAGGAAGCATGTCCTCCGGGTCAAGGAGTGCCGTCGCCTCGTGGAGAAGGCCCAGACGTTCCAGGCCGGCTGCCGCCAGCAGAGTCGCTGCGGCCCCTCCCTCCTTCAATCGGGCAAGGCGCGTGTCGACGTTGCCTCGCCAGGTCACGATCTCGAGATCAGGCCGCCGGCTGAGAAGCTGCGCACGGCGGCGTATCGACGACGTGCCGACCCGGGCGCCCTCGGGAAGATCGCCGATCGAGGCGGCAACGGTCGATACCAGCGCATCGCGGGGGTCGGCGCGCGGCAGGATGGCACCCAGCACCACATCGGCAGTGATGGTGGTTTCCATGTCCTTCATGGAATGAACGGCGAGATCCGCCTCGCCCCGGGCCACCACCCGATCGATTTCCGCGGTGAAGACTCCCTTGCCCCCCACCTCGGCGAGAGGGCGGTCCCGGACCCGATCACCGGTGGTGCGCACGACCACCAGGTCCGGCGGTGCGAGATCGGGATGACGCGCCATCAGCGCATCGCGGACGAGGTTGGCCTGGAACCGTGCCAACTGGCTTCCCCGCGTCGCGATTCTCAAGGGATCCACGTTCTATCGTCTCTCAAGGAACCAGAATGTGAACGATGCCGGTGCGTTTGCGACTATCTGGAGCCCGCCTGGTCGCAATTCTACCACGGTCGTGCAAATGCGGTCTGCGTTTGTCAGGTGGCGCCCGCTCCATCGCACGTCGCCGGCGCATCTCCGGGCGCTGCGATCACAGCGGTCAGAATCGACGACGGCGGATCGTCCAGGTCCGGCCACACTGCGGCAACGGCCCGTCCTCGCCGCATCAGGTTGCAACTGATGGCGCTCTGCGACTGGAAGATGACCTTCGATTCCGTCACGGCAATGAGCGCGGCTGGTGTTGCCGTTCAGATCCTGGCTTCGATCAGGAACGGTCCCGGCGTTGCGAATCCGGCGGCGAGGGCGTCGTTGAATTCCTCGGCGGTGTCCGCTCGCCGGGCCTCGACTCCCATGGAATGCGACATCTCCACCCAGTTGATCTCGGGCCGGTCGAGATCGAACATGTCGTGGGCCTTCGGTCCCGGAGTGGCGCCGACATTCAGAAGCTCGGTGTGGAGAATGGCATAGGTCCGGTTGGCATAGATCACCGTGACGACATCGAGCTGTTCACGTGCCTGGGTCCACAGGGCCTGGACCGTGTAGAGCGCACTGCCGTCACCGGTGAGACAGAGCACCTTGCGGTCGGGACAGGCGACCGCCGCGCCCGTCGCCTCGGGCAGGGCGCGGCCGATGGACCCTCCGGTTCCGAACAGCCAGTCATGGTGCGGACATCCCGTGGTGTAGGGGTGGAGCATGCGTCCCGATGTGATCGCCTCGTCGGAGACGATGCAGCCTTCAGGCATCAGGTGGCCGATCGCCGCGGCGATCTTGTGGATATCGAGGTCTCCGGAGCCAAGGTCTGGCCTCCTTGCCGACTCGCGACGGGGCTCGCAACCCATGGCCCCGAGATCCTCTGCGAGGCGTTCGAGACCGTCCACGACGTCGTCCGCTACTCCCGCAAGTTCAACCGGGCGGGCCGTCTCGGGAACAAGCAGGCTCGGCTTGCCGGGATAGGCAAAGAAAGCCACCGGCATTTTCGCTCCGACGAGAATGACATGGTGTACTCCGGCCGTGGCGGTGAGGGCGACATCAACCACATAGGGCATGCGTTCCGGGTTGACCCGGCCGGCGCCGCGCTCCGTGCGGGCTCCGGCAAATTCGGTCATGAGTAGAGCTCCGGTGCGCTCGGCGATACGCCCGGCCAGCTCGGTTGCATCGGCCCGCAACGCCCGACCGCCAAGCAGGATCAGCGCCGGCTCGCCGGAGGTGAGCGCGTCCCGGCATGCCCTGACCCGGGCCTCGTCCACTCGTTGCGGCGCCGGTACGTCCGGAACCGCGGACGGTCCCTCCGCATCGTTCCACGCCGTGTCCGCCGGAAGAACGAGGGTGGCGATCTGCCCCGGCGGAGTGCGCGCTGCGGCGATCGCCGCCGCACCGTCGGCGGCGACCGACACCGCGTCCGCGCTGGTCCTCACCCAGTCGGAAACCGGCCAGGCGATGCCCTCGATATCGGCTGTCAGCGGTGCGTCATGGGCAATGTGGTAGGTCGCGTGCTCGCCGACGATGTTGACGATGGGTGTTCGCGCCTTTCTGGCATTGTGCAGGTTGGCCAGGCCGTTCCCCAGTCCGGGACCCGTATGGAGAAGCGTTGCCGCCGGGTCGTCTTTCATGCGTCCGTAGCCGTCGGCGGCGCCGGTCACCACCCCCTCGAACAGGCCCAGGATGCACCGCATGCCATCGACCTTGTCGAGGGCGGCGCAAAAGTGCATTTCCGAGGTACCTGGGTTGGTGAAACAGGTGTCCACCCCGCCGTTGACGAGCGTGCGCACGAGGCTCTCGGCCCCGTTCATGACATTGCCTTCCATGGAATCCGTTACCACTTTCAGTCAGGGTTCATCGAGAAAACGGTTGAGCTTGCTGGCAAGATCCTTCACCGACGCGTCCACCAGGCGACGACCCGCATCGGGCGTGGAGAGTGACGGCAGGCTGCCGATCCGCCCGTCGGGATAGCGCCTGCGGTAGTCGTCCGAATCGTGGAACCCCGACCAGGCAGGCGCCCTGCCGGCAAGGTTGACCTTCTTGATGTGGTCGGGAAAGGCAAACCAGGTGACCGACACCTCGCTGCATGTCGCGTGCTCGCCTTCGTCGGCCCCATAGAGTTCCTTTGAGATCGACCGCACACCCGCTGAATCCCACCAGTTCGACAGTGTGCAGCGCAGGGGCCGTTCCACGGGCCTGGTGCGCATCGATACCTCGGAGTGGATTTCGGCGATCGTCGCATGGATGGTGGCAATGTTCCCGCCGTGCCCGTTGAGAAAGAAGAACCGGTCGAATCCGTGACGGGCAAGGGAGACGACACAGTCCCGGATGACGCTCATGAGCGTCGAGGGACGCAGGCACATCGACCCGGAAAAACCGAGATGGTGCTGGGCCACTCCGATGCCAAGAGTGGGCGCCACAAGGACGCCGGTTTCCTCCCCGAGACGGCGGGCGACAATCTCCGGACAGATGGCATCGGTTCCAATCAGGCCGCCCGGGCCGTGCTGTTCGGTGGAGCCCACCGGCATGATGATGCCGGAACGCGACTCCAGATAGTGTTCCACTTCCTGCCATGTGGAAAGACTGAGCTGCATGATGTCCCCCGCCGCACTTGCGCCAAGACTATCCTGCCGTGCCGTCACGGGACAATGGCGCCGGGCGGTGGATTCTTGATTCCGGGAGGCGTGTCGGGCCACACTTCCCGGCGATCAGAGACGAGGTTCCCATGACCGACGACGTTGTCCATGGCGTTCCATCGGGCTGGGCTTCACGGGCCCATGTCGACAATGATGCCTACCTTGCCATGTACGAGAAATCTATTCGCGACCCGGAGGATTTCTGGGCGCGGCATGGCCTGCGGATCGACTGGATCACGCCCTTTTCGAAGGTCAAGAACACGACCTACGACGATGGTGTGGACATCAAGTGGTTCGAGGACGGCGAGCTTAATGTCGCGGCCAACTGCCTCGACCGGCACCTCGCGGCACGCGGCGATCAGGCGGCCATCATCTGGGAGCCGGACGATCCCGGGGAGGACTCGCGCACGCTGACCTACCGGGAACTCCACGAAGACGTCTGCCGGATGGCCAACACCCTCCTCGGTATGGGCGTCGGCCGTGGTGATCGGGTCACCATCTACATGCCGATGATCCCCGAGGCGGCCTCGGCCATGCTTGCCTGCGCCCGGATCGGTGCCGTTCACTCCGTCGTGTTCGGAGGGTTCTCGCCGGACGCCCTTGCCAGCCGCATCCACGACTGCGACTCGCGCTTCCTCATCACGGCCGACGAGGGATTGCGCGGCGGCAGGAAGGTTCCACTCAAGAACAACGCTGATCAGGCGCTCGAGGACTGTCCGGATGTCAGCGCCGTCCTGGTGGTCCGCCGCACCGGCGCCGATGTGGCCATGAAGGAGGGTCGCGACCACTGGTGGCATGATGTGAGGGTGTCGGCCGACGCCGATTGCCCGGCAGCGACCATGAACGCGGAGGATCCGCTCTTCATCCTCTACACCTCGGGTTCGACCGGCAAACCCAAGGGAGTGCTGCACACCTCCGGCGGCTATCTCGTCTATGCTTCCATGACCCACAGCTACGTCTTCGACTATCATGATGGTGACATCTACTGGTGCACGGCCGATGTCGGCTGGGTCACCGGTCACAGCTATATCGTCTACGGGCCGCTGGCCAACGGCGCCACCACGCTGATGTTCGAAGGCGTACCGAACTGGCCCGATGCCAGCCGCCATTGGCAGGTTGTCGACAAGCACTCGGTCAACATCTACTACACGGCGCCAACGGCCATCCGCGCTCTCATGAGGGAGGGTGACGAACCGGTCAAGTCCACATCGCGTGCCAGTCTGCGCCTGCTCGGCTCGGTCGGCGAACCCATCAATCCGGAGGCCTGGGAATGGTACTGGCGCGTCGTCGGCGACAGCCGCTGTCCGATCGTCGATACCTGGTGGCAGACGGAAACCGGTGGCATCCTGATCACGCCCCTGCCCGGCGCCACAGATCTCAAGCCGGGGTCGGCAACCAGGCCGTTCTTCGGTGTCAAGCCGGCCATTGTCGACAACGACGGTCGGATCCTGGAAGGAGCGGCCACCGGAAATCTCTGCATACTGGATTCCTGGCCGGGCCAGATGCGGACGGTCTACGGAGATCACGAACGTTTCATCCAGACCTATTTCGCCACCTATCCCGGCAAGTACTTCACCGGTGACGGCGCCAGGAGGGACGAGGATGGCTACTACTGGATCACCGGCCGGGTGGACGATGTCCTCAATGTCTCCGGTCACCGCATGGGGACTGCCGAGATCGAGAGCGCACTGGTCGCCCACCCCAAGGTTGCCGAGGCCGCCGTGGTCGGAGCCCCACACGACATCAAGGGCCAGGGCATCTATGCCTATGTGACGCTCAACGCCGGCGAGGAGCCCGGCGACGACCTCGCGCGGGAACTCGTTCTGTGGGTGCGCAAGGGGATCGGGCCCATCGCCAGCCCCGACTGGCTGCAGTGGGCGCCGGGTCTGCCCAAGACCCGTTCAGGCAAGATCATGCGGCGCATTCTCCGCAAGATCGCCGAAAACGATTTCGGCAACCTGGGGGACACATCAACCCTTGCCGAGCCCGGTGTGGTGGACGATCTCATCGAGAACCGGCAGAACAGGTAGTCCCGCCACGCTAGGAGAACCGAGGCCATGCCGACGTTGGATGCGGATGTCCTGAGGGACTTTTGCAGGGACATCCTCGTGGCCGGCGGCATGCGCGGCGGCGACGCATGTGCCGTTGCCGCCCATCTCGTTGACGCCGAGCTCAAGAATGTGATCTCGCATGGCGTCAACAGGGTTCCCTACTATCTCTCGTTCTTCGAAAACCGCAGCGCCGAGCCGGTTGCCGACATCACCGTGACACGGCCCGCGCCTTCGATGGTGCGAGTCGACGGCGGCAGCGGACTTGGCATTCTCGCCATGGAACGGGCGGTCGACGAGCTGATCGACATGAGATGTCACCAGCCGGTGATGGCGGCGGGTATCGTCAATGTCGCCCACACCGGGCGCATGGGAACCTATGCCGAGCGCCTGGCCCGGCACGGCTTGCTCGCCATGATCTGCGGAGGTGGCGGGCGGGAGCGCTGGCGCATGGTGGCAGCCCATGGCGGTCGCGGCGGGATGCTGTCGACCAACCCCTGGGCTCTCGCCATGCCGGCTGGCGAGGACGGGCCTGTGTCGGCGGACTTTGCCACCTGTGTCGTGGCAAACGGCAAAATTCGCCTGCGCCGGCAAACCGGCGAGGAGGTTCCCGAAGGCTGGCTGATCGACCGCGACGGCCATCCCACCACGAAGATCGACGACTATGACAACGGCGGGGCCCTGCTCCCGGCCGGAGGCCACAAGGGTTACGGTCTTGCCGTTATTGGCGAAATTGTCGGCGCCGCAATGCTCGGTCCGGCATTCGAATTCAACTGGCTCATTGTCGCCATCGCCACCGATGTCTTCAGTTCAGCCGAACACTATGACAAAGACGCACGGGCCGTTGTCGAAAACCTGCGTGCTTCACCACCCGCACCCGGTATCGATCAGGTGCGGGTTCCGGGAGATCCCGAAAGGGAAAGCGAGTGCCGGAAACGGATATCCGGCATCGAACTTCACGCGGAAGTCTGGCAAGGTCTCGTCGATGCCGCCTGCAAAACCGAGGTGCCGGTACCGTCAACCTGAATATGCGGCGCCGACCCCGTTTTCAGTTGGCAACGTAACGATACTTGTCGCGACGTACCCTGCCCTCCTGAAGGAGGTCCTTGACAGCCCGTTTCGCATCGGCGCTGGAAAGCGACACACCGGTCACCTGTTCAACGCCCGCACGAATGGCGGACATTTTGCAGCCTGTTTCCCCGGCCCGGACAATGACGCCGGCAACCTCGCCCATCGCCTGCGCAACCTCGGCGGAAACGGCCTTGCGGGGACGCCCACGTCTGCCGCTTCCCGATGGCGCCAACGAAGCGGTCGATTTCGACTCTTCAGTTTCGCCTGCCGCCGGATCTTCCTCGAAGGGAATCGAGTCACTCTCGGACTGCGCCGCTTCCGGTTCCTGGCTCTCATCGGATCCAGTTGCCGAATTCTCGACAATCGACGTCATGCCGTCATCCGAAGGGGTTTCTGATTCAGCCTGGACGGCCTCGGGCGCGGGTTCCCCGACAGCCACGAAGCGGTAGCCCTCGCGGCGAATGCTCATTTCCGAAAGAAGTGACTGAAGAGCGTCGTCAAGCGCCTTGCGAGTCGGCTCATTGCCCTTGCGATTGGCAAGCCGTCCGCTCAGGACCGAACGCTTGACCCCGGATTGTCCGGATTTGGCAATCTTGGCGAGCACTTTCGCGGGTGCAACCCTGTCATATCCTCCGGCGGTCTTTCCGGTGGCCTTGCGGCCCCGGCCCTTTCCGGAAGGGGTCTTGCCGGTTTTCCTGGCAGGGCGCCTGCCCCTTCTTGCCGGCTGGCGCTCCGCAACGGAATCACCGATCAGCGCTTCCAGGCTTTGTGCCGCCTTTTGCATGTCCTCGATCGATTTTCCGACCGTCGCGGCTTCGGCCAGCAACGTCTGGCGCCTTTCCTCTTCGGATGCAATTTCCCTGTTAATCAGCACCAGGGCCTCTGCAATCTTGGCGTTGCTCACGTTGACTCCCTTTCCCGGTTCGCCTCGAGATCCCGGCATGTTTCAATATTCACTAAAGCCGGGGCACTCAAACGTCAATCCCTTTGTGCGGGGAAGAAGGAATTTGTTTGGGAAAGTATGGTAGGTTCCGAATCCAATTGCTGTTGGAGATTGGCTGATGGCAGACAGTGACACCAAGGATGGCTGGAGCGAGGATGATTCGCGCCACTTCATCGACTACGGCGCCTATTTTGTGCCTGAGCGGGAAACACAGATTGACACAATTTGCAGTGTCATTCCCTCGCCGCAGGAAAACTCCCTGATTGTCGACATCTGCTGCGGTGAAGGCCTTCTCGCATCGGCCCTGGCCCGAAGATTCAGCCAATGTCATATTTTGGCTCTTGACGGCTCATCGGCCATGCTCGAGGCGACAGGCAGACGCCTTGGCAAAACCGGGACATCCTGGACAACGTCCTTCATGGACATTGCCGATTCAGGCTGGCGACAATTCGACCGCCCGGTCCATGCCTTCGTGTCATCGCTTGCCGTCCACCACCTCGATGGACCGGGAAAGGCCTCTTTGTTCAGGGATCTCGCGGCGGCCCTTGCGCCCGGCGGCGTGGTCGTCATCTGCGATCTCGTCGAGGCGCGGCGCCGGGAAGGTCTGGCGCTGTGGGAGCGTCACTGGGATGACGGTGTCCGGGAAAGGGCTCTCCATCTCGATGGCAACGAGGACATGCTGCATTTCTTCCGCGAGGACGGCTGGAATTACTACAGTGATCCAGAAGCCGATCCGGTCGACATGCCATCCGGACTTTTCGAACAGCTCAAATGGCTGGAGGAAGCCGGTCTGGTGGATGTCGATCTCCACTGGCTTGTGGCCGGACACGCGATCTTTTCGGCCCGCAAGCCCTGAAACCTGCCGTCAGGCGCACTTGGAGAATCCGCAGGACGTGCAGAGATGGCACCCCTCCTGATGGATGAGACCGGGAAGACCGCATCGCGGACAACTGGCGGAGCGGCGATGCGGTTCGCCGACGGAGCCGATGCTCTCTCCCGAGTCGCTGATGAAACCGATGTTGGTCATGTGGGTCTCGAGAACGTCGC
Source organism: bacterium (assembly GCA_028821455.1). Taxonomy (GTDB): domain Bacteria; phylum Pseudomonadota; class Alphaproteobacteria; order SP197; family SP197; genus SP197. The sequence goes on from JAPPGE010000023.1 coordinate 80,148, forward strand.
CGATGGCGGCCAACAGCGAGGGCACATAGCGGCCGTCCATCCATGAGCCGCCACGCGGATCGAACACCGCCTTCAGTTCCTCGACCACGAAGCTCACATCGCCACCACGGCGGAACACCGCCGAGATCATCCGGGTGAGGCCCAGCGTCCAGGCGTAGTGATCCATGTTCTTCGAGTTGATGAAGACCTCGAATGGCCGCCTCCGGCCATTCCTGACCACATCGTTCACGGTCAGGTAGATCGCATGGTCACTCTCCGGCCAGCGCAGCTTGTAGGTCCTCCCGGGGAGAACCTCGGGGCGGTCGAGGGGCCGGGTCAGGTGAATGACGCCGGCTGTCTCGAATGCATCTCCCGGGGTTTCGGATCCGGGCTCGTCAAGGGGCAACAGAGGCTCGGCGTCGGCGGCTGCGGGCGCCTCGAGGACAGCGCCCGTGACGTCGTTCGGCCTGTAGGTCGTGCATCCCTTGCATCCCAGCCGGTAGGCCTCGAGATAGACATCCTTGAAGTCCTCGAAGGCAATGTCCTCGGGCACGTTGATGGTCTTGGAGATCGAGCTGTCGATGTACTCCTGGACCGCCGCCTGCATGCGGATGTGGTCCGCCGGCCTCAAGCCCTGGGCATCCACAAAGTAGTCGGGCAAGGGAGCGGACTCGCCGCGCATCCGGCGCCACAGTCGGAGCGCATAGTCGGTGACCTCCTCGCTCCTCCTTGTTCCGTCGGGCATCAGCACATTGCGCGTGTAGGAGAAGGCAAAGACCGGTTCGAGACCCGAGGAGATGTTGTCGGCGAAGAGCGAAATGGTGCCGGTCGGGGCGATCGATGTCAGCAGCGCATTGCGGATGCCGTTGGCGGCAATCGCCTCACGCACATCCCGGTCAAGTCCGGCAACGGTCTCGCCCGCCAGATAGGCTTCGGCATCGAAGAGCGGGAAAGGTCCCTTTTCCTTCGCCAGGCGCGTCGATGCCAGATAGGCCTCGCGGCGCAGGCCCGCGAGCCAGGTACGGGCCAGTGTGACCGCCCGTTCACCGCCGTAATGCGCCCTCATCATGATGAGGGCGTCGGCAAGGCCGGTGACGCCCAGACCGATGCGCCGCTTGGCCACCGCCTCCTGGCGCTGTTCCTCGAGAGGAAAGCGCGAGACGTCGACGACGTTGTCCATCAGCCTGACCGCCGCCGCAACCGTGCGGGAGAATGCCTCGTGGTCGAACCGCGGGTAAAAAACCAAAGGGGGGGGGGGGGAGGGGGGGCAGGTGTGGGGTGCCCGCCCGCCGGCCCCCAAAGGGGGGAGGGG
>JAPPGE010000023.1:81448-112553 GCA_028821455.1 bacterium
TCTGCCTCCCCGCCGCCCAAACGGTGGGGTTTATTGCCTGGTGGTCTAACGGCGTTTAATCGCAATTGGGGGGGGTTTTTAAGCGCGTCAGGTTGAGCGATCCCAGCAGGCAGGCGCCATAGGGCGGAAGCGGTTGTTCGCCACACGGGTTGGTGGCGGAAATGGTCTCACAGTAATGCAGGTTGTTCCGCTGGTTGATGCGGTCGATGAAGACGACGCCGGGCTCCGCACAGGCATAGGTACTGCGCATGATCCGGTCCCACAGGGCACGGGCCGACACCGTTCCATGGACGACTCCGTCAAAGGTCAGCTTCCATGCGTCGTCCTGCCGGACCGCAGTCATGAAGGCATCGCTCACCAGCACCGAGAGATTGAACATGCGCAACCGTCCGGCTTCCTGCTTGGCGTCGATGAAGGCCTCGATGTCCGGATGATCGCAGCGCATGGTCGCCATCATCGCTCCGCGCCGATGGCCGGCGCTCATGATGGTGCGGCACATGGAATCCCAGACATCCATGAAGGTCAGCGGTCCGGAGGCGTCGGCGCCCACGCCATGAACGGCCGCACCCTTCGGCCTCAGTGTCGAGAAGTCGTAGCCGATCCCGCCACCGGCCTGCATGGTGAGCGCCGCTTCCTTCAGGTGATCGAAGATCCCGCCCATGTCGTCGGGAATGGTCCCCATGACAAAGCAGTTGAAGAGCGTGACGTTCCTCTCGGTGCCCGCGCCGGCAAGAATCCTGCCGGCAGGCAGAAAGCGGTAGCCTGACATGGCCTCAAGGAACTGTTCCTCGATCCGGCACCGGTTGGCGGCGTCCTCCACCGACGCGCAGGCCTTCGCCACCCGTCGCCAGGTCGCCTCGACATTGTCGTCCACCGGCGTGCCGTCTGGGCCCTTGAGACGGTATTTCATGTCCCAGATCTGCAGGGCAATGGGGGATTGTGCGTCGCTCATCAAGGCATCTCTTACCACTCTCGTGACATCATAACGTTCCTGATATGTACCATCAACTGCGGGTCGCCTTCCTGGCCTCGGCGACAAGCTCGCCGGTTCCGGTTTCTATCCTTGATTCAAGTTCTTCCATGAATCGTGCCCGCGGCAGGGCGGGCGGGATCGCCTCAAGAAACGCCATGACGGCGCACCCCGGCCTCTTCATGATCTGCCGGCGCGGCCAGAAGACTCCGCAGTTGAGCGCCACCGGAACCACCGGCACGCCCAGCGCGGCATAGAGTCCGGCAACGCCACGCTGGTAGGCGACCCTTTCGCCCGGAGCCGTGCGTGTCCCTTCGGGAAAGATCACGATGCACCTGCCCTCGTTGGTGACCCGTGCCGCGTGACCCAGGATCCGGCGCAGCGAGGCAAGGCCGGCGCGGCGATCGATGGCCAGGCAGTCCATGGCCGAAACGAACCAGCCGACAACCGGAAGGCGGACGATTTCCTGCTTGATGACGAAACATGCATCCGGAAACAGCCGCGCGAGGGCATAGGCTTCCAGGGCCGACTGATGCTTGACCGCAATCAGCGCCGGACCGCCCGGCAGGTTGCTCCTGCCCCTCACCTCGAGCCTGAGCCCGGCCACCACGTCGAGGAGATAGAGCTGCACGCCGGCAAACCAGACAGGGACCCGGGCGGCCAGAGGGCGCGCAAGAAGCAGTGCGGGGAGCATCGTGAGACCCAGAAACACCATGACGCCAAGCGACAGGACGAGAAACGCACATGACCTTATGGCGGTCATGCCGGAGGCCAGACCAGGCTGACGAGATACTTGGAGTACTCGCCGGCGAGAAGGAGCAGTGTTCGAGGGTGGCGCCACCAGATATCCAGATGCACCGCTCCCGATACGACCGGGTAGGGGATGACATCGATCGCCGGCATGATCCTGTGGAAGAGGACAAGACTGCGAGGCATGTGATAGTTGGCGGTTACAAGAATCATGGACGTGCGTCCTTCCGCCGCCATCCAGTTCGCTGTCTCGCGCACGTTGCCCACGGTATGGCGGGCATCGTGTCCAAGATCGATGCAGCAGGCCAGGGTTGTCGGCGCCTGACTGTTGAGATCGAGGATCTCGGCGACATCGACCCCACTGTGAACACCGGTGACGAACAGGCGATCCGCCATTCCCTTCTGCAAGAGTTCGATCCCGGCGGGCAACCGTTCCCTCCCTCCCGTGAGCACGACGATGGCATCCGCCTTCCGGCTCGCCGCCGGCGGTGTTTCCGGGGTGATCTGCGTGACAAAGCGCATCAGGCCGCCAACCCATATCGCCACCACAATCGCCACCAGAACGATGACAAGCCGCGCCTTCAATGCGCTCTTGCGTCTCACGGCATGCGACCCAGTGACGTGATCACCGTCACCCGTGCAGCCACCATCGCCACCAGCGCCGCGATGACGGGAAGTGCGCCGAGAAAGAGCCACTCGCGGATCCCGAGGGAGACCGCCGGCAACAGGGGAGCCTCCGCACTGCCGGGCAATTCGCGCATCAGGATCACCATGATGATGATGGCCAGAACGTTGCCAGGGACGCCTCCCATCAACGCCAGAAGGAGGGACTGGTTCTGAAACTGGATCGCGATATAGCTGTCCTGGGCTCCGATCTGGTGCATGATCTCGATCGTGTCCTGATGTATGGACAGAGCCGTCCTCGTGACATAGACGATCGAGACGACCGAGATCAGCGCGATGATAACCAGCATCAGGGCGGTCACCAGTTGAACGGTACCGACGGTGCTGCGCACGGCGAGGAGCCACTGCGGTTCGACATAGACCGTGACGGCGCCGGCGGTTTCCTCGAGAATCTGCTCGATGATGTCGCTCCTCAGGGCGTCGGGCGACAGGGCCTCGATGTCGATCAGCACCGGCAACGGCAACAGGTCCAGGTCTGGCCTGCCACCCGTCCACGCCTCGATGGTCTCGAGAATCTCGTCATCGCCGACCAGGCGGACCCGGGTGATTCCCGGCAACTGCGCCAGCACCTCGATCGAGGTCGCCACGGTCTCTTCGCTGGCGCTGTCCAGGGACATCTCGATGGTGGCGCGATACTGCTGACCTGTGATCTGCCACCCGTCGGCGACTCCTTCCATAGCCAGCGATGCACCGAGCACAAGGGTCGACAGGAACACCATGGCGCCGATGATCGTCGGAACAAAGCTGGACGAGGGATCCGATGCGAGCGGGACCTCCCGCGGCCGCTGTCTCCACCTCACCATGGGCGGCCCGCCTTCAGGAATCCTTCCTTGAGGTGGAGGACCGGATGGGGAAACCGCTGCGGAAGCCTAGTGTTGTGGGTGGCAATCACCAGGGTCGTGCCATGGCGATTGAGTTCCATGAAGAGCATCATCAGGCGATCCGCCATCGGCTCGTCGAGATTGCCTGTTGGCTCATCGGCGAGCAGCACGTCCGGCTGGCCGATCACCGCCCTCGCCACGGCCACCCGCTGCTTTTCACCACCCGACATGAGGGGCGGCTTCACCTCGGCCATGGTATCGAGACCCACCCATTCCAGTAGCTGGTGTACGTGATCGCGCACCATGTCCGGGTCCGTACCGACCAGGCGCAGCGGCAGCGCGACATTGTCGAATGCGGAGAGATGATCGAGCAGGTTGTAGTCCTGGAAAACCACACCGATGCGCCGGCGGAAGCCCGTGAGGGCGCTCCGCGTTGCCGTCGCCACATCCTGTCCGAACATGGTCAACAGCCCCCGAGTGGGCCGCCGGCCAAGATAGAGCAGGCTCAAGAGCGAGGTCTTGCCGGCGCCAGTGGGTCCAACAAGATAGTGGCCGGACCCCGATTCCAGGGTGAGATCTATGTCATGCAGGACTTCCGGTCCGCTGCCATAGCGCAGACCGACGTTTTCAAACCGAATCACGCCAGCTTTCCCTGCTTCATGCCCGACGAGGAGGCAAGGTCCTCCGGACACTAGCACAGCGCCGGACCCGACTGCAGGCCATGACCCGAAGGGGTGTCAGAACCGCCTGAGCAGGCGGCGGAGATACTCCTGCTCCTCCTGGGGCCTGTGCTGTTCGGCGGCGCGACGTTTCAACTCTTCAAGTATCTGGCGAACGCGGATGAGGGATCCCCTGTCGGGAATGTTGATATCGTCGGTGGCGGAACCGATGGAATTGCCGAGACTGCGACCAATCGGATCCCTGGGCGCGGAGAAGAATCCCTGGGAGTCACCTGCCACACCTTCCCCGAGGAGATCGAGAATCTGCGCCATCATGTCGCCGGCGCCTTCCTTGAGGAAATCGACCGCCTCTGTCTGGTGGTCGACCGCATGCCCCGGACGGTTGGCCTTGAGCTGGCGGACAGCGCGGCGCATCGAGCGGTGGGCCCGGTTGTAGTGGCGGGGCACGTCATAACCGAACTCTTCCATGCGCTCCATGAAACTCTCGAGCACGTCCCTCACGTCAGCCTGACGGCCAGCCTGCGACGTCGTGTCGATGTCCTCTTCTCCGACATCGCGCAGGATCCTGAAGCTCTCGTCCAGCAGTTGCTGCTGCTCGCTGATGATCTGACGGATGGTCTGGATCAACTCCACCGCTTCGGCAGACGAACTTCCCGAAAGATCGCTGAGATTGCCCACGGCGATGCTTTCCATGATCTCCTGGAGTCGGGTCAGCAGGGTCCGGGCCTGCTGGCGCGAACCGGTACGCACCAGTTCGGTTATCCTGTCCACGAGATCGGTCAGCTCGCGGCTGCCGACCGCCTTCAACGCCTCGGTGGGATCAAACAGTTCTCCTGGATCCGAACGCAACCTGTTCGAAAGGGCGCGCATGTAGTCGTCCATGGCGTTGCGCAGTTCCGCGAGCAGGCGTTCGATCTCTGCATCCGGCGCGCCGTCACTGAGGGCCTCGAGAATCTGCTGCTGCAGATCGCGCACCCGCTGTTCAGCGAAAGCCAACGGGCCCTCTTCGATGGCAAGCGCCGTTTCCCACATCAGTCCGATCACGTCGTCGGCCGTCGATTCCCGACCGGCGCTGTAATCGAGGCGCAGGGCGCCCGTCACCAGCGCCAGGTGAACGTCGATCTCCGAAAGGTAGGCTTCCGGTTCCCTTGAAAGCCGGTGCAGCACCGAGGCCGTCTCGCCTGCCAGGTCCCCGTCGACCGCGAAGGCCTTGCGCTGCTTCGCGATCTCGCGTGCCACCGGGTGATGGAAAAAACGCTCCGGCAACTCGAAGGCGTGACGGACGCTCGCACTGCTCTGGCCGATTTCGTCCGTGGCGATCAGAACCATTTCCACCTCGTGACCCGCCCATGGATGCGCCATCAGGTTGTAGAAGGCGGGACCCGACACGGTGCGGATTCCCGGCTGCGCCAACGGCACGGATATCCGCAGCACGTCATCGTCGGCACCGTCCGGACGGCGTATTTCACCGGTGATGGACACGAGGCCGTAATCGTCGCTGGCGGCAACATCGAGACGCAACCCCGTCCGCAATGTCTCGGCGGGCTCCGCCGTGAGGGCGACCTGGGGCGGTTTGTCGGCGATGAAGGTGATCGTTCGCCCATCCAGAACAACGCCGGACTGGATGATCGAGAACCCTGTACCGCTGTCCAGCACATGGGTGATCTGCCAGTTCTCGTCTCCGGCGCTCGTGAAGTCGAACGTCCCGTCATCGACAGTCAGCACCGGAGCACCGGAGCCGCCGCGGACCTGTGCCACCAGTTCACTGCCGACGGGCACTGCCACCGGGTGTGCCTCTCCGCTCTGTTCGAACCAGATGGGAGCGACGTCCGTATAGGCCGGAGGCGTGATCCAGAATGTCGCCTCGCCGGCAGCACCGGCGCTTCCGCTCACAGAGTACCCTGGCTGCAGCAGAGCGGTGAAATTGGCCCGGGCCTGCGACCAGCCGGCAATCACCCCCCAGGCCAGGACCAGCAGGGCAAGATACCTGAGGGCGAAGCGGTCACGCGAAGCCACCGCACTGAGCGGCCAGCCGACCCGCAGAAGGCGAACACGCCCGGCTTCCCGCGTCCGGTGCATCTCGAACAGCGCCTGGCTCGCCCCGTCCTGGAGATCGCCCGCATAGACATCGTCGAGCGCCATCAAGGGTCTGTGCGGCACACCACTCCCGGTTTCGAGACGGCGTCGCACATGCCCTTCCGCAGGCCAGGCGAATCCCCGAAAATCCCGCCACAGGATGAGAGGTGCGGCAACTCCGAAGAAAACGAGAAAGGCGATGTGGAGTATTCCGGGGAGCGATGACACGACTCCGAGCAGGACGAGGCCCAGGAAGAGAATGACGAGGGACGCAGCGCGCCAGGACCGGGTGATGAGATCCTCCCAGACCAGCGCCAGGCGGGCCAGAACCAGCCGCCGCACAATGAGGGCGGATCCGGCCCTGTTGTCAGAAGACGGAGTCATGGCCCTGCAGGTCCGGAACTGTCTCCAGCGCCATCATTTCATCATGTCCTGGCCGCCTGCGGACCACGGCATGGCGATCTTGGTCCACCATCACCTCCGGTACCAGCAAGCGTCCATTGTAACCTGAGGCCATGACGGCGCCATAGGCTCCGGCGTGACCGATGGCCAGCAGGTCACCGTCTTCGAGATCGGGCAACAGCACGTCGTGGGCCAGCACGTCGCCCGATTCGCAAACCGGCCCTGCCACCACGGATTCGAGGAGGGGGGCCGCCGTTTCGAGGTGTGGCCAGACCGGGTGGCGCGCGTCATAGAGTGTCGGCCGCACGAGATCATTCATGGCCGCATCCACGATAACGATGCGTTTCGGCCCGGCCTGCTTGACCGTGTTCACCCCGGTCACAAGGACGCCAGCAGACGCGACCAGCCAGCGTCCAGGTTCAATGGCGAGTTCCGCGTCCGTCCGGCAGCGAATATCAGCCAGCAGACGTGCATAGCCGTCGAGGTCGATCGCTTCCTCTCCGTCGTGGTAGGCGATGCCCAGGCCGCCGCCAAGATCGAGTGTGGCGACACCATCCAGCGTTCCCGCCAGATCCAGCAGCCTGTCAAAGGCAGTACGGTAGAGTCCGATATCGTGTATCTGGGAGCCGATGTGAACCGCGAGTCCAATGGGCTGGATCAGGGGGTGATCCAGGGCCCTTGACCACAGCTGCCGGATGGTTGCCGCGGGGAGGCCGAACTTGTCGGTCTGCCGCCCGGTGGAGATCTTTTCGTGCCCGCCCGCATCGACATCCGGATTGAACCGGAAGGCCACAGGCGCTTCCTTGTTCAGTCCGACGCAGATCTCCAGGATGCGGTCGAATTCACCTTCGCTCTCAACGTTGATCTGCCTGATGCCGTTCTCCAGGGCGAAGACGATTTCTTCGCGGGACTTGCCAACGCCTGAGAAGACAATCGTCCTGCGGTCGAGTCCCGCGGCCAGGCAACGATGAATCTCGCCAGCCGAAACGACATCCGCTCCCGCACCCAGGCTGCCGAGGAGATGGATGACCGCGAGATTGCTGTTGGCCTTGACCGCATAGAGGACCGATGTGCCGGTCCCGGCCATCGCGTCCCGGAGGTGAAGGAAGCGGTCGCGCAGCGCCGTGGCGCTGTAACAGTAGAAGGGCGTGCCAACTTCGCGGGCAATGGTCGCGAGATCCACTTCCTCCACATGCAACCGCCCGTTGCGGTACGTGAAGGCGTTCAACTGTCGTCCGACTCCCCGTCCGTGCCGGGACGCATCAGATCCCCCTTGCGCCCGCATGCGGCCGCGAGGGCTGCAAGTACCAGCATCAGGGCACTGCGTCTGGTCATGCAAGATACCTCCTGCGGGCTTCTTCTACCGCTTCAGCCACCCGTTGCGGCGCCGTGCCGCCCGGACTCGCACGGCTGGCGACCGAAGCATCGACCGTGAGAACCTGGCGTACAGAGGCATCGAGACGGTCGTCCACCCGGCGCATCGCGTCAAGCGGCAATGACGCCAGATCACACCCCTTCTCCTCGGCAAGCGCCACGAGCCGGCCGGTGGTGTGATGGGCCTCCCGGAACGGAAGTCCCTTCTCGCGAACCAGCCAGTCCGCAAGGTCGGTCGCGGTCATGAAACCGTCGTCCGTGTGCTCCCGCATGACCTCCGTGTTGACGGCCATGCCACGTATCATGGCCGCTGTCGCCGGAATCACCAGCATCAGCGTCGCGGCGGCATCGAAGAGCGGTTCCTTGTCTTCCTGCATGTCCTTGCCGTAGGTCATCGGCAGACCCTTGAGCATGGTCAGGAGCGACATCAGCGCGCCGGTCAGGCGTCCGGCCTTGCCACGCACCAGTTCCGCGGCGTCGGCATTGCGTTTCTGGGGCATGATCGACGAGCCGGTGGTCAGACTGTCGGGCAGGCGCACAAATCCGAAACTCGGACTGGTCCACAGGACGAGTTCCTCAGCCAGTCGCGACAAGTGCACACCGATGATGGCGCCGGCAGCGAGAAACTCCAGGCAGAAATCCCGGTCCGACACCGCGTCCATCGAGTTGGCCGCCGGCCGGTCGAAGCCCAGCGAGGCGGCCGTGGCTTCCCGGTCTATGGGAAACGATGTCCCGGCCAGCGCCGCAGCCCCCAAGGGTGATTCGTTCATTCTGCGTCGACAGTCCTGCAGCCTGCCTCGGTCCCGGCCGAACATCTCGACATAGGCCAGCATGTGATGGCCGAAGGTGACGGGCTGCGCCGGCTGCAGGTGTGTCATTCCCGGCATGACCGACGCTGCATGCCGGTCCGCTTGGCCAATCAGCGCCTCCTGGAGACCGGTGAGCGCCTCATCGAAATGATCGAGGTGATCGCGCAACCACAGGCGCAAGTCCGTCGCCACCTGATCGTTGCGCGAACGCGCCGTATGCAGGCGCCGGGCCGGCTCGCCGATGAGGTCGGCGAGACGTGATTCGATGTTCATGTGGACATCTTCCAGCGCCGGGTCCCAGGTCATGGTCCCGTCTTCGATCTCGCGGGCGATGCGATCGAGTCCCTCCTGGATGGCATCGTTGTCGGCGGCCGAAAGGATGCCCGCGGCTGCCAGCATGGAGGCGTGGGCTCTGGACCCGGCGATGTCGTAAGGCGCCAGCTGGCGGTCAAAGTCCACCGAGGCGTTGATCCGCTCCATGATGGCGGACGGCTCCTCGCGGAAGCGCCCGCCCCGGACAGGGTTGGGGTTGTTCGTTGCTGACATGCCAATCAGGCGCCGGAGCGGATTGTCGATGCTGGTACCGGCCTGCCGACGCATGCCGTGAGGCCGGAACGTGGCGCGGAGTGTAACGGGCGCCGGCAACCGTGTCCAAACGCTGCCGGGGCGGGTGACGGTCGCAGACGTGGCGTTTGCGTTTCAACCGGGTATTCTCCGCATCTCCCCGATACCGCAATGGCGGTCCCCCTTGTCATGAATGCCCCCGAGGCGCCGGCCCGCGGCCTTCTGTTCCTGGCGTGCCGCGTCTTCCTTCCCTTCGCGGCTGGTTACTTCCTCTCCTATCTCTTCCGGACCGTGAACGCCGTTCTCGGACCGGTTCTCGGTGAGGAACTGGCCCTGGATGCCGCCGCCATCGGCCTGATGACCAGTGCCTTTTTCCTCGCCTTCGCCGGCATCCAGATTCCTCTCGGCATGGCGCTCGACAGGTTCGGACCCAGACGCACGCACGCGTTGCTGCTCGTCATCGCCGCAGCGGGCGCGGTCCTGTTCAGCCAGGGCGACGGCACCCCTGTCCTCACTCTGGCGCGCGCCATCATCGGCCTCGGCATGGCCGGAGGCCTTCTGGCCGCCATGAAGATGTTTGCCCTGTGGTTTCCAGGGCAGAAGCTGCCCCTGGTCAACGGCCTGGTCCTGGCCGCGGGCGGGGCCGGAGCCATGGCCGCATCCGCTCCGGTTCACACCATGATCGATCTCATCGGCTGGCGGCACATGTTCCTCGCCCTGGCTGCAGTCACCCTGCTGGTGGCGGCAGTCATCCACATCGTCGTGCCGGAGCGGAGGGCAACGGGCACTCCGGTGACACTGTCGGACCAGTTGAAGGGACTCCGGCTCATCCAGCGTTCCCCGGCCTTCCGGGCTGTCGCGCCGCTGGTGATGACGACGCAGGCGGCGTGGCTGTCGACCCAGGCGCTGTGGTTCGGGCCATGGCTGCGCGACATGGCCGGCCTTGACGCCGGGGATGCGGCCGATGCCCTCTTCGTCGGCGGCCTGGCCATGATCGCCGGATATGCCATCCTCGGCTGGCTCGCCGAACGGCTGAGCCGGATCGGGATACCGATCTCCTCCGTCGCGGCCCCGGTCACCCTGGTGTTCATTGCCGTGCAGGCGATGCTGGCGCTGGGCAGCGGCCTGCCTGCATGGGTGCTGACCGCGGCGTTCTCCGCGACCGGGGGTGCTGTCATCATCTATTATGCCGACATGACCCAGAGGTTCCCGCCGGCCATGGCCGGCAGGGTCAACACCACGCTCGCCCTCTTCACCTTCGCCCTCGGCGGCGTTCTCCAGATTCTTGTCGGCCTCGTCCTCAATCTCTTCCCTGCGCCCGAGGGCGGCTATGCGCCTTCAGGCTACCTTGCCGCCTTCGGCGGCTGGGTCCTGATCCAGTTCGCCTGCTTTGTCTGGTATCTCGCCCGCCGGCGCCACTGCTGACCCGGACTCGGGGCGTCGAGGGTCCGCACCTCACCGGAACCGGGAAGGGAATCCAGCGCCCGCACCGACATCGACGGTTCCAGCATTGCCACACGCCCGGCCCGCCAGCGCGCTGCAGCTTCGGCCAGTCCGCACGCATGCATCCGGGCTCCGACCTTGCATTCCAGCAGGCGGCTGGGGAACGGGGCGTCATCCCGGAACGAACCGGAAGTCTGGCGGCCCTCGGCGAGACAATGCGCGAGCGCGGTCAGCTCCGTGCTGCTGACCGCCGACGGGCGCGCCATGCGTGTTGGCCTGTTGTTCTCGCGGCCGATCACGAATGTCACCGGATAGGCGATGACCTCGGCATGCAGGTGTTCGCCATGACGACGAATGTCAGGATATGCTGACCGGGAGGACAGGGCGATGCAGACATGATGAGCGACGACCGGGTGAACGACAGGATCGATGAAGCGGTGCTTGCGCTGCTCTACCTCGGGATATTCGAGCGCCATCCCATGGGCGGCGCACGGACGTGGAAATCGTTCGACTGGTCGGCGATGGAACGGCTTCACGAGAAGGAACTGATCTCCAATCCTGTGAGCAAGGCGAAGTCAGTGGCCCTGACTGACGCGGGATTGGCGCAATCCGAGGCTGCCTTTCGCCGGCTGTTCGGCTCCGATGGCTGAGTGGCGGGCGATACGCCATCGCATGGCAGGTCCGCCGTCCCGGCCTCTTGACCCCTACCGGGCAGCAGTTCTGTCAAGCGGAGGCCGAAGGGATCAACTGAGCCGACACGGCCGTCCGTGACGACGCTGATCGTTCCTTCAGATCCATTTCATGCGACGCGTCGGGGTCAAGGGCGGCGCGATGAAGCGCCCCTTGAGCACCAAAGAAGAGGAATCAGCGCGTTGGGATCGGGGGTTCGCTCGAGTAGTCGTAGAAGCCGCGGCCGGACTTGCGGCCGAGCCAGCCAGCCTCGACATACTTGGCGAGCAGGGGACACGGGCGGTACTTGGTGTCCGCGAGGCCGTCATAGAGCACCTGCATGACGGAATAGCAGATGTCGAGGCCGATGAAGTCGGCGAGTTCGAGCGGTCCCATGGGATGGTTGGCGCCGAGCCGCATCGCCGTATCGATGGACTCGACGGTGCCGACGCCCTCGTAGAGGGCGTAGACCGCCTCGTTGATCATCGGCAGCAGGATGCGGTTGACGATGAAGGCCGGGAAGTCCTCTGCGTTGGCCGGCACCTTGCCGAGTTCCAGCGTCAGCGCGCGGATGGTATCGAAGGTCTCGCCGTCGGTGGCCAGTCCGCGGATCAGTTCCACAAGGTTCATCATCGGCACCGGGTTCATGAAGTGCATGCCCATGAACTTCTCCGGCCGGTCGGTGGCCGCCGCCAGACGCGTGATGGGAATCGACGAGGTGTTGGTGCAGATGATGGCGTCCGCCTTGAGGGACGATGTCAGTTCGGCGAGAATCTCCTTCTTGACCTTCTCGTTCTCGGTGGCGGCCTCGATGACGCAGTCGCAGTCAGCCAGATCGGCATAGGAGTCGACCACGGCAATGCGGCCGAGCGCGGCATCCATCTGATCCTGATCGATGACATCACGCCGCAGCTGACGCTCCATGTTGGAGCGCACCACCTCGACGCCGGCCTCCGCGAGGTCCCGCGACATGTCGATGATCAGGATGTCGTAACCCGCCAGGGCGCAGACGTGGGCGATTCCCGAACCCATCTGGCCGGCACCGATGACGCCTATGCTCCTGATCTCCATGCCCAATAGCCTACTCCCCGGTCACCGCGGCTGGATGCCTCTCTGCTCCAGTTCGGCCTTCAGTGCGGGAACGGCATCGAAGAGGTCCGCAACCAGTCCGAAATCGGCCACCTGGAAGATCGGCGCTTCCTCGTCCTTGTTGATGCAGGCGATGACCTTGCTGTCCTTCATGCCGGCCAAGTGCTGGATGGCGCCCGAGATGCCGACGGCAAGATAGAGTTCCGGCGCCACCACCTTTCCTGTCTGTCCCACCTGGTAGTCATTGGGCACGTAGCCGGCATCGACAGCGGCCCGGCTGGCGCCGACGGCCGCTCCGAGAATGTCCGCCACTTCCTCGAGCATGGCGAAGTTGTCACCGGACTTCATGCCGCGGCCCCCGGAAATGACCACGCGGGCCGTGGTCAGTTCCGGGCGCTCGCTGCCGGAAAGCGCGGCGCCCTCAAAGCTGGAGAGACCGGCATCGGCAGCGCCCGCCACCGCCTCGACGGAAACCGCCGTGTCGCTCTCCTCGGCAGCGTCGAAGGCCGTCGTGCGAACGGTGACAAACACGATGTCGTCGGTCGACTGGACGGTGGCCATGGCATTGCCGGCGTAGATCGGGCGCACGAAGGTATCGGCAGCGACCACGTCGGTGATGTCCGAGACCTGCTGCTTGTCGAGAAGCGCCGCGGCCCGCGGCATGATGTTCTTGCCGGTGGTGGTGGCCGGCGCCACGACATGGCTGTAGTCCGGTGCCAGCCGGGCGATGAGCGGGGCAACGTTCTCGGCGAGCTGCGCCTCGAGCGGCGCCTCGTCGGCAAGAAGGACCCGGGCAATGCCGGCCAAACGGGAAGCGGTCTCAGCCACCGCTCCGCAGCCGCTGCCCGCCACCAGAACGGTGATGTCGCCGCCCATTTCCCGGGCGGCTGTCACGGCACTCCCGGTGGCTGCCGCAAGTTCCTGATTGTCGTGTTCCGCATAGACCAGTATTGCCATGTCAGATCGCTCCGGCGTCGTTCTGCAGCCTGTCCACCAGTTCCCCGACGGAACCGACCTTGATGCCGGCCTTGCGGCGCGGCGGTTCCTCGACACTGACCACCTTCAGGCGAGGTGTCACGTCGACCCCGAGTTCCTCGGGCGTACGCTTGGCAATTTCCTTCTTGCGCGCCTTCATGATGTTGGGAAGTGACGCGTATCGCGGATCATTGAGCCTGAGGTCCACGGTGATGATGGCCGGCAGTGTCAGCACCACCGACTCGAGCCCGCCATCGACCTCGCGCACGACCTTCAGCGAACCGTTCGCCGCCTCGACCTTCGAGACGAAAGTGCCCTGGGCCCAGCCCAGCAGCCCGGCGAGCATCTGGCCGGTCTGGTTGGCATCGTCGTCAATCGCCTGCTTGCCGAGGATGACCACATCGGGCGACTCCTCGGTGACGATACGGGCAATCATCTTGGCCACGGCAAGCGGCTCAAGATCACTGTCGTGAACGACATGGATGGCCCGATCGGCACCCATGGCCAACGCCGTGCGCAACGTTTCCTGACTCTGGGTCGGTCCCAGGGAGAGAGCGATCACCTCGGTGGCGGTACCGGCCTCCTTCATGCGGATCGCCTCCTCGACGGCAATCTCGTCGAAGGGATTCATCGACATCTTGACGTTGGCAAGATCGACGCCCGAGCGGTCGGCCTTGACGCGCACCTTCACGTTGTAATCAATGACCCGCTTGACCGGGACGAGCACTTTCATGGCGTGCCTCTCCAGGCGCTTGTTGTGACAGGGATGAGTCGGAATCCGCGGCAGGATTTCGCCGGGCACACTAAGGCCGCTCGATTGCCGGAGTCAACGGAACGTCGGCGCATGCCGGCTCACCCGTCCCGGGTGGCGCCGGGAGCCCACAGATGATCGGCGCGGCCGTTGTCGTTGAGACGGCGCGCCATCACGAAGAGGTGATCGGAGAGCCGGTTGGTGTATTCGAGAACCGCCGGATTGACGGTCTCGTCGAGGGAGAGCGCGGTGATCAGGCGTTCGGCCCGGCGGACCACCGTGCGCGCCAGGTGAAGCCACGCCGAAACATCGGATCCGCCTGGCAGGATGAAGGAGGTCAGCGGTTCGAGGCTGGCGTTCATGGTATCGATTTCACTCTCGAGACGCGCCACCTGGGCGGGAATGATCCGCAGCGCACCGGCGCCGCGGCGGCCCTCCTCGGGCACGGCGAGATCGGCCCCGAGATCGAAGAGGTCGTTCTGGATACGCGCCAGCATCGCGTCGCAGTCGCCGTCGGCATGCACCCTGGCAAGGCCGATCACTGAGTTCGCCTCGTCCACCGTGCCGAAGGCCTCGATCCTGAGGGCGTGCTTGGCCACCCGGCTGCCGTCGCCCAGGGACGTCTCGCCCCGGTCGCCGCCGCGGGTATAGATCCTGTCCAGCCTGACGATGGTTCTACCCTCCCTGCATGACGAGAAACATGATGGCGAGAAGGATCAGTGCAGCCAGCTGAAATCCCACGCGAAAGCGCATCATGCGGTTGCCATGACGACGGTTGAACTCGCCTCCGCGGGCAAACCCGCCGATGCCGATGAAGAGAGCGATGAGGGTGAGGGCGACAAAGCCCAGGATGGCAAAGCCAATCCAGCTCATGACGTCACCTCACGCCGTCCCGCCACGGTCAGTTCGCCGCGGCAAGCAGACGCCTGGCAATCACCTGCGCCTGGATTTCCGCCGCGCCTTCGAAGATGTTGAGGATACGGGCGTCGCACAGCAGCCGGCTTGCCTCGTACTCGAGGGCATAGCCGTTGCCGCCATGGACCTGCAGGGTGTTGTCGGCCGCCGACCAGGCCACCCGGGCGCCGAGAAGCTTGGCCATGCCGGCCTCGAGATCGCAGCGCCGGCCGGAGTCCTTGCGGCGCGCCGCATACCAGCACAGCTGACGGGACATCATCGTCTCGACGGCCATCCATGCGAGCTTGTTGGCAACCCGTGGGAAACCGGCGATGGCGCGGCCGAACTGGTGGCGTTCCAGAGCATAGGCCAGACCCGCTTCAAGAGCGGCCTGGGCCACTCCGGTGGCCCGGGCCGCGGTCTGGATGCGCGCCGATTCGAACGTCGCCATGAGCTGCTTGAACCCCTTGCCCTCTTCGCCGCCAAGGAGGTTCCCGGCCGGAACCTCGTAGCGGTCGAAGCCGATCTCGTACTCCTTCATGCCACGATAGCCGAGAACGCCGATCTCGCCACCCGACATGCCGGGAGCGGGAAACGGGTCGTCCTCGGTGCCGCGCGGCTTCTCGGCCAGAAACATGCTCAGGCCCCGGTAGCCCGGTTCGTCCGCGTCGGTTCGCGCCAGGAGAGTCATCAGATCGGCGCGGGCAGCATGGGTGATCCAGGTCTTGTTGCCGGTGACGTGGTAGCGGTCGCCGTCGCGCACCGCGCGGGTCGCGAGGCTGCCGAGATCCGAGCCCGTGCCGGGTTCGGTGAAGACCGCTGTCGGGATGATGTCCCCGGAAACGATCCCCGGGAGCCATCGCTGTTGCTGTTCGGGCGTGCCGCCGGTGATGATGAGTTCGGCAGCAATCTCGGTGCGCGTGCCAAGCGAGCCAACGCCGATGTATCCGCGCGAGAGTTCTTCGGTGACCACGCACATCGCCACCTTGGAAAGACCCAGACCGCCGTGCTCGGCAGGCACGGACAGCCCGAAGACGCCGAGATCGGCGAGTTCCCGGAGAATCTCGAGGGGAATCAGTTCATCGCCAAGATGCCAGGCGTGCGCCCGGGGCCTGATGCGCTCGTCGGCATAACGGCGGAACTGGTCGCGGACCATGACAAGGTCACTCTCGAGTCCGGTGTCGGCGACGCGTCCTTCGCCGAGAAGGAGGGCGAGTCGGGAGAGGCTCTCCTTCGTCGATCCCCGGTTGATCAGGTCCGTCACGTCCTCGGTCCACAAGGCATGGTGATCGTCGCCGCCGACCGCAAGGTCACGCAGGCGCACGATTTCCCCCTGGCTCATGGCGATGCCGCCGGTCAGTTGGGCGAGAGACTCCTGGAAGGCGCAGTCGAGGACAAGCTGTTCCGTTTCGCCGAACCGCCCCTCCGGCTCCAGGGATTCGGCCCAGCGGAGCATCTGGCGCAGGCTCTCGACACAGGTCGCCACCCAGGCAAGGCCGTGGACCGCATGCTGGCATGAATCAAGGCGCCGGGAATCAATGGCGCCGCCGTCGTCAGCCACCATGCTCCTGACACCCGCACGGGCTGCGCTGAGAACCCGGTCGGCGGCGTCAAGGGCTCCACGGCAGCGTGCGAGAAGAACGTCGGCGTTCATCCGGACCCTAGCCTTCGAGGACGTCCTCGAGGGTGCGCAAGCCCGGTCGCGGGGACTGCACGAGAACCGCCATGTTGCCCGGCTTGTGCTCGTTGGCCCGCATCTTCATGTGGGCGCGGGGAATGTCATCCCACGAGAAGACTTCCGACATGCAGGGATCGAGCCGGCGTTCCAGCATCAGCCGGTTCGCCTGTGCCGCCTGCATGAGGTTGGCAAAGTGGCTGCCCTGGATGCGCTTCTGGCGCATCCACACGAAACGGGCATCGAAGGTGATGTTGTATCCGGTGGTCCCGGCACAGAACACCACCATGCCACCGCGCTTGACGACAAAGCACGAGACCGGGAACGTCGACTCGCCCGGGTGCTCGAAGACGAAGTCGACATCGTTGCCCTTGCCGGTGAAGGACCAGATGGCCTTGCCGAACTCCCGGCACTTCTTCATGTAGGCGCCGTAGGCCGCGGTATCTGAAACCTCCGGCAGCCGGCCCCAGCAGTCGTAGTCCTTCCGGTTGATGACACCGCGCGCACCGAGCGACAGCACGAAGTCGGCCTTCTCGTCGTCGCTGATGACGCCGATGGCATTGGCGCCGGCGGTGGCGATCAACTGGACGGCATAGGATCCAAGGCCCCCCGAGGCGCCCCACACCAGGACGTTGTGGCCGGGCCTGAGGATATGCGGCCGGTGGCCGAACAGCATGCGGTAGGCCGTTGCCAGGGTGAGGGTATAGCAGGCCGATTCTTCCCAGGTGAGGTGGCGCGGACGGGCCATGAGCTGCTGGGCCTGGACACGGGTGAACTGGGCAAAGCTGCCATCACCGGTCTCGTAGCCCCAGATGCGCTGGCTGGTGGAATACATCGGATCGCCACCGTTGCATTCCTCGTCGTCGCCATCGTCCTGGTTGCAGTGGATGACGACCTCGTCACCGACTTTCCAGCGCTTTACCCTGGAGCCGACGGCCCAGACAATTCCCGAGGCGTCGGACCCGGCAATGTGGACGTCACCCTTGTGAACGTCGAAGGGACTGATGGGAACGCCGAGCGAGGCCCACACACCGTTGTAGTTGACACCCGCCGCCATCACGAGGACCAGGGCCTCGTTGCTGTCGATCTCGTGCGTCGGCAACACCTCCACCTGCATCGCTGTCGAGGGTTCGCCGTGGCGTTCGCGGCGGATCGCCCACGCATACATGTTGGCCGGAACATGTCCCAGAGGGGGGATCTCGCCGAGTTCGTAGAGATCCTTGATCGGCGCCTCGTACTCTACGGACGAGGCATCGGCTGCCATGACCATGATCTGCTCCTGTCGGTTTCAACACAGTCAATTCCATGTTGCATTGCAACATGTCAACGGGGAAGCGGCTGCAATCCCATTGTTTTTGGCCCGCCAGGGATTTGCAACGTTTATTGCATCGCAGCATGATTGGCCGGTGACCGTACGTGGATGGATGTCATGACAACCTCGTCCCCACCCAGTTCCGGCCGGAACAGGGATCGTCCGTGGCTCATGCGGACCTATTCCGGCCACAGTACGGCACGGGACTCCAATCGGCTCTATCGCACGAACCTGGAGCGCGGACAGACGGGACTGTCGGTGGCCTTTGATCTGCCGACCCAGACAGGCCACGACGCCGACGAGGCCATCGCCCGCGGCGAGGTCGGACGGGTCGGCGTGCCGGTCTCCCATCTCGGCGACATGGAAGCGCTGTTCGACGGCATCCCTCTCGAGCGCATGAACACGTCGATGACGATCAACGCCACCGCGCCGTGGCTCTTCGCCCTCTACATCGCGCTGGCCGACCGGCGCGGCGTGGACCGCAAGGCGCTCCAGGGGACCATCCAGAACGACATCGTCAAGGAGTACCTGTCGCGCGGCACCTACATTTTCCCGCCCGGACCCTCTCTCAGGCTGACGACGGACACGATCCTTTTCTCGGTCCGTGAAACACCCGCCTGGAACCCGGTCAACGTCTGCCCCTATCACCTGCAGGAAGCGGGGGCGACGCCGGTTCAGGAGATTGCCTTCTCGCTGGCCAACGCCATCGCCATCCTTGATGCGATCAGGGAATCGGGCGAGGTGACGGACGAGGGCTTCGCCCGGGTGGTAGGGCGCGTCAGCTTCTTCGTCAACGCCGGTATCCGGTTCATTACGGAAATGTGCAAGATGCGGGCCTTCACCGAGCTGTGGGACGACATCACGCTCAAACGTTACGGCATCGAAGACGCGAGATTCCGCCGCTTCCGCTACGGCGTCCAGGTCAACTCCCTGGGTCTGACGGAACAGCAGCCCGAAAACAATGTCTACCGCATTCTGCTCGAGATGCTCGCGGTGACCCTGTCAAGAAAGGCGCGGGCCCGCGCGGTCCAGTTGCCGGCATGGAACGAGGCCCTCGGTCTGCCACGGCCATGGGACCAGCAGTGGAGCCTGCGCCTGCAGCAGATCGTCGCCATGGAAACCGATCTCCTGGAGTTCGACGACATCTTCGACGGCAACGCCGCCATCGAATCGAAGGTCGAGGAGCTGAAGCGGGCCGCCCTGGAAGAACTCGACGTCATCAACAGGGCCGGTGGCGCCCTTGCGGCCGTCGAATCAGGCTACATGAAACAGCGTCTGGTCGAATCGAACGCAAGGAGACTTGCCGCCATCGAATCGGGCGAAACGCCCGTCGTTGGCGTCAACGTGTTCACCGAATCGGCGCCCTCGCCGCTCTCCGGCAACGAATTCATGACCGTTTCGCATGACGCCGAGGAGTCACAGATCGCCAGTCTTGCGGCATGGCGCGCCAGCCGTGATGACGGTGCGGTCCGCGCAACCCTCGATGATCTGAAGGCGGCTGCCCGCGAGGGCCGCAACATCATGGAGCCCTCCATCGCCTGCGCCGGGGCGGGAGTGACCACCGGAGAGTGGGGCGGAGCCCTGCGCGAGGTCTTCGGGGGCTACCGGGCGCCCACCGGACTGTCGGCGGCACCGACGGTGTCCACCGGCGACCTCGATACTGCCCGACGTCATGTGGAACGCGCGTCGCGGGCTCTTGGCCGGAGGCTGAAGCTCCTCGTCGGCAAGCCCGGGCTTGACGGTCACTCCAATGGCGCCGAGCAGATTGCCCTGCGCGCCCGCGACTGCGGTATCGAGGTCGTTTATCAGGGAATCAGGCTGTCGCCCGAGCAGATTGCCTCATCCGCTCTCGAGGAGAGCGTGCACGTGGTCGGACTCTCCATTCTCTCGGGCGCCCACGTCCGCCTCGTGACGGAGATCCGGCGTCTCATGGACGAGGAAGGCTGCGAGACCGTTCCCATCGTTGTCGGCGGCATCATTCCCGATGCCGACATTCCGCTCCTAAAACATGCCGGTGTGGCAAGAACCTACTCGCCACGGGACTACGACATTACGGCCATCATCCGCGACATCGCCGATATCGCCGCCGGAACACCGTAGCGGCGGCCCCCTTTTCCCGGGGTGAGCCTTCGAGTGAGTGCTGGCGGCGCCATCCCTGCCCGTTGGAGCCGCGCGTTCCCGGCGCCGGACGGGCGGGTTTCGAGCGAACACAGGGCACAACAGGCACGGCAGTCTCGCCGACTCATCGGAAGTCGCGTGATTTCGGGATCGTGCGCACGTTCCGCGGATGGCGCGAGGGGAAGGCAACGGGGCCAGGCGGCGGTGCGGACCCCTCGTCCGGCGTCAGCAGGTCGAGCCAGCCGGTCAGGTCCTCCAGCCGGTCGGCGACGAGATGGACGATGTCGCCGGCGCGCTGGATGCGCCCTTTGACCAGGACGAGGCGCGCGCCCAGCACCGCCCTGCGGAAACTCTCCAATACCCTGGGCCAGACCACGATGTTCACGACGCCGGTTTCATCTTCCAGTGTCATGAAGATGACGCCGCTGGCGCTGCCCGGGCGTTGGCGGACCAGGACGAGACCCGCGGCGGCGGTACGCTCCTTGTCGCGAGCGCCGGCGATGGCTTCGGCTGCCAGTGCCCCCCGGTTTGCCAGACGCGTGCGCAGGAAAGCGAGCGGATGCGCCCGGAGCGAAAGCCTGAGCGTACGGTAGTCCTCGATGACCTCCTCGCCAGCCGCCATGGCAGGCAGCGCGGCCGGCGCTTCCGTGCCCTCGGTCGGCCCATTTGCCGCCTCGAACAGTGGCAGCGCCTGTCCTTTCGGCAAGGCTCGGGCCTGCCAGAGGGCCTGACGCCGGTCGAGCCCCATGGAGCCGAAGGCATCGGCGGCAGCCAGAGTCTCGATGGCGGCGGCACCGATCCCGGTCTCGCGCTGCAACACGGCAATATCCCTCCAGGGCCTGCCGTCGCGTGCCTTCATGATGCGCTCCGCATCCTCCTTGCCGAAGCCGGTGATCTGGCGGAAGCCAAGCCTGAGCGCGTGGCGTCCGTCCGCCATGCACTCCAGGTTGTTGTCCCATCCGCTCGCATGGACATCGACCGGGAACACCTCGACCCCGTGTTCGCGTGCGTCGCGCACGATCTGGGCGGGAGCGTAGAAGCCCATCGGCTGGGAATTGAGCAGCGCGCAGGCAAAGACCTCCGGATGGTGGCACTTGAGCCAGGAGGAGACCCAGGCCAGCAGCGCAAAGCTCGCGGCATGGGACTCCGGAAAGCCGTAGTCCCCGAAACCCTCGATCTGGCGAAAGCATCGCGCCGCGAGTTCCGGGTCGTAGCCGCGAGCGGTCATCCGGTCCACCATCCGGTCCCGCAGGGAACTGAGCGTGCCACGCTTGCGGAAGGTCGCCATGGCATGGCGCAGCGCATTGGCCTCATCCGGCGTGAACCGGGCGGCTTCCATGGCGATGCGCATCGCCTGTTCCTGGAAGAGCGGCACGCCGAGCGTCTTCTCCAGCACCTTGCGCAACTCGTCCGGCGGCCCGTGCTCGGGCGCGGGCTCAGGATAGACCACGTTCTCCAGCCCGTCCCGCCGCCGCAGAAAGGGATGCACCATGTCGCCCTGGATCGGGCCCGGCCGCACGATCGCCACCTCGATCACCAGGTCGTAGTAGCAGCGCGGCTTCAGTCGCGGCAGCATGTTCATCTGCGCCCGGCTCTCGACCTGGAAGACGCCTATCGTGTCGGCCCGGCAGAGCATGTCATAGACCTGCTCGTCCTCCATCGGCACGGTGGGGAGCGTGAGGTCGAGGCCCTTGTGCGCAACCAGCAGTTCGAAGGCCTTGCGAATGCAGGTCAGCATGCCGAGGCCCAGCACATCGACCTTCATCAGGCCGAGCGCCTCGAGGTCGTCCTTGTCCCACTCGATGAAGGTGCGGTCCTTCATCCCCGCATTGCCGATGGGCACGGTCTCGTCGAGGCGGCCGCGTGTCAGCACGAAGCCGCCGACATGCTGCGAGAGATGGCGGGGGAAGCCCTGCAGTTCCGTCGCGAGGGCGACGGTCCGCCGCAGCAGCGGATCGGCAGGGTCAAGCCCGGCCTCGCGGAGGCGCTGTTCGGGCACGCCCTCACGGTGCATGTCACGGACGGCGGCAGCCAGCGCCGCGGCGGTGTCTTCGGAGAGTCCCATTGCCTTGCCCACATCGCGCACGGCGCTGCGGGCGCGGTAGGAGATGACGGTGGCGGCGATCCCGGCGCGTTCGCGGCCATAGCGCCCGTAGATGTACTGGATCACCTCCTCGCGCCGCTCATGCTCGAAGTCGATGTCGATATCGGGCGGCTCTCGGCGTTCGCGGGAGACGAACCGCTCGAACAGAAGGTCGATCTGCTCCGGATCGACGGCGGTGATGCCGAGGCAGTAGCAGACAGCCGAGTTCGCCGCCGAGCCCCGCCCCTGGCAGAGGATGTCGTTCTCCCTGGCGAAGCGCACGATGTCGTGGACGGTGAGGAAGTAGGGCGCGTAGTCCAGTTCGTCGATCAGCTCGAGCTCGTGACGGAGCGCGGCGCAGACCTTCTCCGGAATGCCGTCCGGATAACACCGGACCGCGCCCTTGCGGACGAGCGCCTCCAGATGACGCTGCGGCGACGAGCCGGGTGGCACCGGCTCATCGGGGTATTCATAGGCGATCTCGTCGAGGCTGAAACTGCAAAGGGAGACGGCCTCGAGACTCCGCGCCACCGCCTCTTCATGATCGCGGAAGAGGCGCGCCATCTCGACTCCCTCCTTGAGATGTCGCTCGACATTGGCGGCAAGGCGCCAGCCCGCCTGCGCCACGGTGACACGTTCGCGAATCGCCGTCAGCACGTCCTGAAGGGGACGTCGCCCGGGCCGGTGGTAATGGACGTCGTTGGTGGCCAGCAGTGGCGTGCCAGTGCGTTCCGCAAGCGCCGCCAGACGATGGAGGCGGGCGCGGTCGTCGCCTCGATGAAGCATGTGCGCGGCAAGATAGAGCGGCCCGTCATGCGCGTGGCGGAGCCTGGAGAGTTCCATCCCGAAGTCCTCGACGCTGCCGTCTTCCGGGGGCAGCGCAATCAGCAGCTGCCCCTCGGCATGGGCAAGCAGGTCCTCCCGGTAGAGCAGGCACTTGCCCTTGGTCTCACGCCGCTGACCGAGGGTGAGCAGCCGGCAGAGGCGGCCCCAGGCGGCGCGGTCGCGGGGGTAGCAGAGCAGCGAGGCGCCGTCGGCGAGGTCGAGCCGCGCGCCGGTCAGGAGTCGGATGCCGGCCCGCTTTGCCGCCACGTGGGCGCGCACCGCACCGGCAAGCGTGTTGCGGTCGGCAATGCCGATGGCCGCGAGTCCGAGACGCGCGGCCTCCTCCACCAGTTCTTCCGCATGGGAGGCGCCGCGCAGGAAGCTGAAATTGCTGCTCGCCTGCAATTCCGCATAAACGGCGTTGCTCATCCGTATAGCCCGTGGATGTACCAGCGGGGCGATCCCTTGCCCCCGGCGTCCCGGTAGAGTCCGGCCCGGAAGAGCCAGTAGCGGCGACCGTCCCGATCTTCGACACGGTAATAGTCGCGCGGCCTCGCCTCCGGCCCGCCGGCCCACCACTCCGGCTCAATGCGCTCAGGCCCCTCGGCGCGGACGATGCGGCGGCGGACTCGACGCCAGGTGAACAGCGCCGGCGGCCCGTCCGGTACCTCCGCTACGGCGTCCACCGGCTCGGGCCGGTCGAACAGGCGCAGGGGTCGTTGCGGCATCCCAGGCTGCGCGGGCCGTATCGCGCCCTTGCCATCGGGGTCCATCCGCCGCTCGGCACGCTCCGGCAGGTGACTTGCGACCGGTTCGAGGCGAAAGACGGATTCTTTCCCGAGACGGGCCTGCAGGCGGTCGATCAGGCGGACAAGTTCACCACTGCCTCCCCTGCCCTCCAGTCCGTCAGCCGCCAGCCGGTACTGCTCCGACGCAAGCGGCTCGGTGCGGACCGCGTGGAGCACCACGACGTCAATCCCGAAGCCGGGGTCCACGGTCTCGATCTTTCCGGCGAAGAGACTTCCAAGATGCGCGCCATCGCGGGTGGCGCGTGCGGTGGAAACACGGCGTCGCGCCGTGCCGCCATCCACCCGGAAGAACAGGAGCACAAGGTCCCGCACGCCCAGTCCTCTGCGTTCCAGCGAGGCAGAGAGATTGTCCAGCAGCCGGGCCAGCGCCGACTCCAGCGCCGCGAGGTCGATCAGCGGTTCCGGAAAGGCAAGGCGTGCACGACAGGCGGGCGGCGGCAGCAGGGACGCGACGGGGTCGGTGCGGCACCCGAGTGCGCAGTCGAGACGGTGCAGCACGGCGCCGCTGTGCCGGCCGAAGCGGCGGGCAAGCGCCGCGCGCGGCAAGGATTCCACCGCACCGACGGTCGCAAGGCCGAGGCGGCGCAACAGACGGCTGTCTTCGGGTGCAAGCCTGAGCGCCTCGACCGGCAGCAGCGCCAGCACGGCCAGGGTCTGGCAGGGTTCGGCGATGCGTCGGCCCTCGTCGCCGAAGCGGGCAAGCGCCCAGGCGGCAGCAGGGGTGTCGGCAAGTCCGGCACGCGCCTCGAAGCCGAGCCCCGCAAGGCGCGCCTCCACCTCCACCGTCATCGCCACTTCGCCGCCGAAGAGATGGGTGCAGCCGGTGATGTCGAGCAGCAGGCCGTCCGCACCGTCGACCGCGCTTGAGGGCGTGAAACGGTGGCACCACAGTGCGAGGCGTTCGAGACCCCGCTCGTCTTCTTCAGGCCGGGATCCGGCAGTGGCGAGGCGGGGCAAAAGCGCGCGGGCATCCGCAAGCCGCATGCCGGGCACGAGTCCTCCCGCTTCGGCCTGCCGGTTGACCGCCGCCAGCACCACGCCGTGCCGTCCCGGCGCGGTGAGCGCGAACGGAACCGGCTCAGCCGGCAGCCCGCTCGAGGGCAGGACGACGGACCGCCGTGCGCGACGCAGCCGGTCGATCGGCCAGCGCGGTAGCCATATCGAAATGACCCGTCTCACGGTTCCACTCCACAATGCAGGTCACGGGCCGTCCGCCCCGGCAGCGCGTCAGTTCCAGGCGCCAGCGAGGCAGGCCGGGAGCGGCCTCATCGAACGGCGAGGCAGAACCCGGCCACGCCGCAACACGCCAACGCGAAAGGGCGGCGCTTGCCGGGGCAAGCCCGTCGCCGCGCAACAGCAGCAAGGGTGTCCCGCTCTCGCGCGCGGCCAGCGCCAGGCGGCGGCTGGCGACGAAGGCAAGCTGTTCCGTCTCGCCCAGAACCGCCACAGCGGCGCCACTGCGCAGACTCTCCTCCATCGCCCACAGCGCATCCCGTTCGTGCCGGGTCTCGACGATCACCAGATCCGCCGGATCCGCGCCGAGATCCCGCCAGCCCGGTCCGTAGAGCCGGCCCAGCCGGGCGATGCTGCCGGGACCCTGGCAGACCGCCACCGGACCATGCCGGCCGAGTCGAGCCAGCAGGGCGGCAAGAAAGGCCAGGGCCGCCGGCCGGTCGGCCGGGGAAGCGCCGGCGGCTTCGTGCACCCCGCCCAAAGCCAACCCGGCAGATGCCGGTTCCGGCCCCCGATCCGCCGGCAGCGCCCCGTCCAGCGCCGCGACCCCGATCCGCCAGGGCCGCGGCAGGTCAACGGGATTCGCCGGTCCCGGCGAGCGCTGCTCCAGCACCGCGATGTGCCGCCGCAGCGCCGCAAGGCCGGCATCCTTCGAGACGGCAGATGCGCCGGGGCCGGCGCTCACTTTTTCGGGGGAACAGGAAGAGGTCATGTTTGTTCTTTATTTGTTCTCTTGTGGCATGTCAAGGGGCACGAGGAGTCCGGCACCGCCACGCCGGCCGCCAGCCGCACCGCGCGGGCGGCCGGCGTTCAATGCACAGCCAGGCCGGCATTCCTCTCCGGAGAGGCTCCGAAGCTGTCTCAATGGGGCTGGAAACCGGCCGGATTTCCAGTTCCTGCAGGCGGCGCAAAGGGAATTCCGGCGCCAGCCCTGGTTCCGGTCATCCAGCGGTCAACGGGCGCCTGCGCCTCCGACGTTGTCCAGAAGAACGAGAAAGGCGAAAGACGCTTTCTCAAACGGCATGGCAGCCGGGATCATGGCTGGTCGAGGGACGGGGATGCCGCAACGAGACGCATGCCCTCGAGCAAGACGCAACCGGCGAGATAGGCGGTCATGCCACCCACGTCGTGGGGCGGCGAAACCGTGTTGACATCGACCGCGACGATGTCGAGGCCGGCCAGCAAGCGCAGGAAACCCAGTCCCTCGGCGGCACTGAGGCCTTCCCAGGTCGGCGTGGCGACTCCGGGAGCGCAGGACGGATCGAAGACGTCCATGTCCCAGCACAGGTAGACCTTGCGGCCGGCAAGGCGCTCCTGCAGCAGGGACGCGGTGGCCTCGAGGCCCTGTCGCCGCATCTCGACATCGGGGATGAGGTGATAGCCGATACCCTTCGTGTGCTCGAACACGCCCCCCATGAATACCGGGCCGCGGGCGCCGACGTGGAATGTGGACGCGGTGTCGATCAGGCCTTCCTCGGCGGCAATGGTGAACGTGGTGGCCGGCGAGACGCGATCCTGGCCGGTGGCGGGATAGGCATCGGTGTGGGCATCGACATGGATGACGCAGAGGTCGTCATGGACCCGGCGCCATGCGCGCAACTGTGGCAACGTGACGAGGCCGTCACCTCCCATCGTCAGGGTCGCCACACCCTCGCGGGCAATCCGCCACACCGATTCCTCCATAACCTCGAAGGAAGGTTCGGGGCGGCCCGGTGTGACCAGGGCATCGCCGCAGTCGATGACGCCAAGTTCGTCGAGCGGGTTGGTGTCATCGAGAGGCGGATGATAGGGACGCACGAGTCCGGACTGCTCACGAATGGAAGCCGGTCCCAGGCGGGATCCGATGCGTGTCGGATGAATGCCGCAGTCAAAGGGCATACCGACGATCGCCAGACGGCAGCCGGCGAGATTCCAGGTGACGGGCGCGTCCATGAAGCCGGCGGTAGGACGGTAGACCCTGGAATCGAAAATCGACGTCACCATGACGGATCCTTATCCTCCATGAAGGGGGGCACGGCAGATACTCGCTGATCGGTCCTGAAGGCGCCATTGAAGACCAGCTGGGTCTGGAGAGTCTTCCTGACCTGGCGCCGCGATACAACATTGCGCCGACACGGGCGAGTTCCCGTGGCGCGCCTGGAGCACGATCGTCCGGACTTCACGTCCATGCTCCGGGGCCTGGTCGCGTTCATCACCGGATGCCGGTGATTCTCGAGGGTGTTGCCATCAAACGATGGCCGCGCTCCAGCTCCCGGCAGGGCGGTCAGGGATGTGCCATGGCGAGCACGTCTTCGGGCGCCAGGCCCGCCTCGCGCAACGACCGGACCGTCACCGAGCGGTCGCGCTTGGCATGACGCCGCCCGTCCTCTGCGAGAAGCAGGCGGTGGTGGTGATGGAGGGGCTCCTTCCAGCCCATGAGCCCACGGATCAGGCAGTGGACATGGGTGGCGGGGGCAATGTCGCACCCCCGCGTGACCACCGTCACGCCCTGGACATGGTCGTCGTGGGTGACGGCGAGGTGATAGCTGGTGGGAATGTCCTTGCGCGCCACAACCACGTCACCGGCTGTTCCCGCATCTGCAGGGATCGTGCGTCCTTCGAACGTGCGCCATACCAATGGACCCGTCTCGTCCAGCGCCTTGGCAACGTCGAGCCGCCAGGCGTGATGATCGCCGGCCTCCAACCTTGCCTCGACCTCGGCAGCGGCAAGCGTGCGACACGTTCCAGGATAGACGAGGCCCAGCGGGCCGTGGGGCGCCGCTTGCGCCAATTCGACCTCCCGGGCGATCTGGCGACGCGTGCAGAAGCACGGGTAGACAAGACGGCGCGCCCGCAGCTCGGCAAGGACCGAGGCGTAGGCGCCAAGATGGTCCGATTGGCGCCGAACCTCTCCGTCCCAGTCAATGCCGAGCCAGGTGAGATCCTCCAGGATGGCTTGCGCGAACACGTCACGGCAGCGCGCCCGATCGATATCCTCGATACGCAGGAGAAACCGTCCCCCGTTGTCGCGAGCCAGGCGCCAGCCCTCGAGAGCCGAGAAAACATGGCCGATGTGCAGCAACCCGGTGGGAGAGGGCGCGAAACGCGTGACGATGAAGGACATGGGCGGCAACGATACAGCCTCCTCGCCCGCATGGAAGGTCTGGACAACGACCGGGGAGAACATCGATCCTTCACCGGTTGACTGGAGCGCCCGGGGGAGTTGACTGCCATGCCCTTGTCAGGACCTGCCGTGCCGCCCCGAAAGGGGCAAACACGCCAGCTTGTCGTGCTGCTGCATGGCTGGGGTGCGAACGGCAATGACCTGATCGGTCTTGCCGGGCCCTTGCAGACAACCCTTCCCCAGGCCCGCATCGCCAGCCCCGATGCTCCCGACCGGTGTGATCAGAACCCGGCCGGCCGCCAGTGGTATTCCCTGATGGAGCGGCGCCCGGAGCGCGCACGACAGGGAATCGACCGGGCCAGCGACATGATCAACGCCTGGGTCGATTCGGAGCTTGAGCGCCTCGGTCTCGACGACCGGGCGCTTGCCTTCCTCGGGTTCAGCCAGGGTTGCATGATGGCGCTCCATGTGGCGCTGCGTCGACGGCAACCGGCCGCCGCCGTGGCGGGCTTTTCCGGGATGCTGATCGAGGAAGAGAGTCTGGGCCGGGAAATCGTCAGCCGGCCGCCGGTCTTCCTGTGTCACGGCGATGCCGACGAGGTCGTTCCCTTCGCCATGCTGCACAGCGCGGTCGACACGCTCGGCGGGCACGACGTGCCTGTCCAGTGGCATGTCTGCCGAGGCATCGGACATGGCATCGACCCCGAATCCCTGGGTTTCGCCGCTCTCTTCATGAAGAACGCGCTGCGTAACAGCTGACAGCGCGACCACCTTTTGGTTCATTCACAACCAACTGCCGTACTTTCCGAGCTGCGGATCGGACACGTCCCCGGAGTCGGACGTTCGACCCGAAATGTGTATGCGCGTTTAACCTTGAATTGCTTCTTCTATGCACCTATCTTTACACCATGAAAACCACCATTGATATTCCGGATTCCGAGCTTGAGGATGCAATCCGCTTCACAAACGCGCGGACGAAGCGCGAGGCTGTTGTCAGCGCCATCGCGGATTTCAACCGCCGCATGCGCATGGCCAAGCTGGTCGACTATGCGGGAACGTGGGAGAATCTCATGACCCCGGAGGAACTTCAGGCCCAGCGCCGTCGGCGCTGATCCGTGATTCTGATCGATACATCAAGCTGGATCCACATGCTCCGGGCTGATGGAGATCCGGTCGTGCGGGAGCGCGTCATTGCCGCGCTCACCGGAGGTCTCGCCTGCTGGTGCCCACCGGTTCAGCTCGAGTTGTGGATCGGCGCCCGCGGAGAACGGGAGCGCAAGGAGCTTCGGGAGTTCGCAACGACACTACCCAGCCTCGACGTGGACGACCGGGTCTGGACCATGGCTTACGATATGGCCCGGAGAGCCAGGGCGCATGGAGTCACCGTACCTGCTGCGGACATCCTGATTGCTGCCTGTGCCCGGTCTCACGGGGCCACTCTCGAAACATCGGACAGCGATTTAGCGCTCCTGGCAGCAACCTGGCATTGACTGCCGAAGCCGCGTGAAGGACGGTGCCGGCGACAAGGAACCAGGCACCCGGGAATCAGGCGTGATGCCGCGCCGGCCCGGTTCCGGGTTCGCCAGATAGCGGCTACACGACGCCGGCTTGCCTGAGATCCGCGATTTCGTCCTCCGACTTGCCGAGCAGAGACCCGAGAACGGTGTCGGTGTGTTCGCCCAGAAGCGGCGGCGGGCGCCGATAGCAGGGAGGCGTGCCCTCCAGATTGACCGGACTGCGGACGAGGGGAATCGTGCCGGCGAGCGGATGATCCATGTCAAACTTCATGCCGCGCGCCTGGATGTGCGGATCCTCGTAGACCTGCCGGAAATTGTTCACCACACCATAGGGAATTCCCTCTCTCTCCAGGTGCTCAACCCACCAGACACGGGGGCGCCGTTTCATCAGGTCGACGACCTTTTCCACCAGGAGTTCGCGATGGCGGATGCGTGCCGGATTGGTGGCGAATCGTTCGTCGTCGGCCAGTCCAGGCGCGTCCGCGAGACCGCACCAGCGGCGGAACTGCGTGTCGTTGCCGATGGCGATGATGATGGGATCGTCAGCGGTGTCGAACACCTGGTAGGGGAGCAGATTCTGGTGGGCATTGCCGTAGCGCTTCGGCGCAACACCAGTCGTCAGGTAGTTCATGTTCATGTTGGCCATGAGCGCCACGGCGCAGTCCGAGAGCGCCATGTCGATGTACTGTCCCTCACCGGTCGCGTGGCGGTGATTGAGAGCGGCCAGAATCGCGATGGCGCTGTAGAGACCGGTCGTCAGGTCGGTGATGGCGACACCCGCCTTTTGCGGTCCGCCGCCCGGCAAGTCGTCGCGCTCCCCGGTGACTGACATGAAACCGCACAGGCCCTGGATGACGAAGTCGTAGCCGGCCCGCGCCGCATAGGGGCCGGTCTGTCCGAAGCCCGTGATCGAACAGTAGATGAGTCCGGGGTTGAGAGAACGAAGAGCGGGATAGTCGAGACCGTACTTTTCGAGACCGCCGACCTTGTAGTTCTCGACCAGGATATCGGCCCTTGCGGCCAGTTCGCGGGCGATGGCTTTGCCCCGGGGGGTCGCGATGTTGAGCGTCAGCGACTGTTTGCCGCGGTTGGCCGCAAGGTAATAGGCCGCCTCCGTGGTGTCCTCGCCGTTGCCGTCCTTCAGGTAGGGCGGCCCCCAGGCACGGGTGTCGTCACCGGTTCCCGGCCTCTCGACCTTGATCACGGTCGCCCCCAAATCGGCAAGGATCTGGGTGCACCAGGGACCGGCGAGAATGCGTGAAAGATCGAGAACCACGATGCCGTCGAGTGCCAGGGCCATCAGCCTCTTCCCCTTGTCGTTGCATGACCCGAATCCGGGGTCATGAAACTGATATGACGGATGGGCAGATTGAGTCCATGGCCCGTAGCAGGACGTCACCATCGTCACGTCATCTCAAGGGAACACCAGGGGAATCGCTTTTGAAGAGTTGGTGACGTTTTGGTTTTGAGGATTCAGAC
>JAPPGE010000041.1 GCA_028821455.1 bacterium
CCTGCTCAATCTCATCCGTGCCGCTGCATGAAAAATCCAAAAGCGATTGCCCTGGAGCAAACCGGTCGTCGGAGTGGGCCGCTACACGTCGCCCGACCGCATGGCCGCATTGGTGCGGGGCGGCACGTTCGATCTCATCGGTGCCGCGCGTCCCTCGATTGCCGATCCGTTCCTGCCCAGGAAGATCGAGGAAGGCAGGATCGACGACATTCGCGAGTGCATTGGCTGCAACATCTGCACGACAAACGAGTTGCTGGCGGTCCCCATCCGCTGCACGCAAAACGCCACGACCGGGGTCGAGTGGAGCCGCGGCTGGCATCCTGAAATCTTCGCGCCGCCGGGTTCCCGGGATCGGGTTCTGGTCGTCGGCGCCGGACCCGCCGGCATGGAATGCGCGCTGACGCTCGGTCGACGCGGCTACGACGTCTCGCTCGCCGAGGCGGGAACCGTTCTGGGAGGACGGGTCGCCCGCGAGCGGTTGCTTCCGGGGCTCGCTTCCTGGGGACGGGTCGCTGATCACCGCGAGCTGCAGCTTGGCCGCC
This sequence comes from bacterium, assembly GCA_028821455.1. Taxonomy (GTDB): domain Bacteria; phylum Pseudomonadota; class Alphaproteobacteria; order SP197; family SP197; genus SP197. The sequence continues at coordinate 543 of JAPPGE010000041.1, forward strand.
TTGCCAACGTCGAGGTCTATCTCGACAGCGCGCTGACGGTCGAGCACGTGCTGGAATTCGGGGCGTCCCGGGTGGTCGTTGCCACCGGCGCGGTCTGGCGACGCGATGGCACGGGACAACAGAACCTCTATCCGATCGAAGGCTGGGACCAGTCTCATGTCTACAGTGCGGACGACGTGATCGATGGACTGGAGATTCCAGGCCCGGTCGTGATCTACGACGACGATCACTACTACATGGGGAGCGTGCTGGCCGAACTGCTTTCGTCCGCAGGTCGGGAGGTGCACATCGTCACACCCGCCGGCGAGGCGGCGACATGGACGCGTTTCACGCTCGAGTGGTCGCATGTGCAGGCGCAACTTGCGCGCCGCGGCACAACCGTCACGGGCCTCCACACGATCGCTGCCGTCGGTTCCGATCATGTCGTGGCGCGTCATCTGTTTTCCGGCAGGGAGACAATGCTGCCGTTCGCGTCGCTCGTCATGGTCGCGGGGCGAACACCACGGCAAGAACTCGGTTTGGCGCTCCTGGAAGACGACGAGGCACGCGCAGATGCGGGAGTCCGGACGGTCGATTCAATCGGAGACTGTGTCGTCCCCGGCGCGATCGTGCAGGCAGTTTTCGATGGACACCGCCATGCGCGCGATTTCGACCACGAACCCGCCCGCGGGCCGCGCTATCGAGTCGAGCCCGTTCCTCTGGCCGAAGGCGGTGCACCGGGTTCGCACGTCTATTTCTACGCATGAGCGTCGTCGTGCGGTTGCTGCGTTCCTGATACATTCCCCAGGTGCGACGGCGCGGGTCGGACAAGGAGTTCAGGTGAGAAGGGCGGCAACCGAGATGACGACACAGGCCAGACCACGGAAGGCGGTGAGAAAGGAGACGAAGGTCAACGTTGCGCTGGGACGGGAAATCCGCCAGCTCCGCAAGGCAAAGGGCATCTCTCTCACCGACTTCGCGAAACTGACGGACCGATCGATCGGGTTTCTGAGCGGCATCGAGAGGGGGCTGGTGCGGCCCTCGATCGCGACGCTGCAGGTCATCTCCGAGACTCTCGGCATGCAGGTCGGCTGGTTCTTCCCCGAAGAGAGCGATGCGCCGGGCCGTGAATCACGAATCATCGTGCGCCGCGACCGCGGTCGAAGGCTCGCCTATGCGAACGTGGGCAGAGGCGGCCAGCTCGGATCGACGGACTATTTGGGTACGGAGGACTATCTGCTGTCCCCGGACCTCGCGGGCAGCATGATCTGCGGCATGACTCGCATGACGGCGGGCAGTTCCCAGGGTGATGAACCTCTGTCCTACGAGGGCGAAACCGTGCTGCACATTCTCGAGGGTCAGATCGAGCTTGAACTCTCCGGCGAGGTCTTCGTCCTCGAAACGGGGGATACCGCCCAGTTCCACACGAGCGAGCCGCATCGTTGGCGCAATGTCAGCGACGCCCAGGCCGTTCTGTTCTGGACGCTCACACCGGTGATCCTTCACTTCTGAACCGGTGGGATGCGTCACGTCGAACGAGTTGACGGCAAGCCTTGAGGGAGTTTCACAGCAGACGCGGGCTTTTCCGGCGAGTTTGTGGGGATGCATGCAGGCAGCAAGACTGAATGATGGAGCGACGTGCCTCACGGTTGAAGAGGTTGAGGATCCGCAGCCCCGACCTGGAGCCGTCGTGCTTCGACTCGAGGCCAGCTTCGTTGCGCCGTTCTTCAGAGAGCTTGTCACCACGAACCGCTGGAAGACACCAACGAGACCGTTCACACCGGGGCAGGATGCCATCGGCATTGTCGAGTCCGTCGGCGATGGCGTTCCTGGCCACGTGTCGGGCAACCGTGTCTACTGCGACACGCTCCTGCGTGGTCATGGCCTTGTCGACGAGGGGCACTGTTTCATTGGAACCTTTGCAACCGGCGCCTCGGGCCTTCGCCTGCAGCAGGACTGGCCTGACGGTGCCTTCGCCCAACAGGTTGTCCTGCCAGCCGAGTGTCTCGTTCCGATCCCGCCCGAAGTCGATGCCGATCCCGCGATCCTGTGTCGACTCGGCTGGTTGGGCACTGCCTGGGGCGCCCTGGAGCGAGCACATCTGCAGCCCGGCGAGCGGGTTGCCGTCAATGGTGCGACCGGTCTCATCGGCACAAGCACCGTGCTGGCGGCACTCGCCATGGGCGCGGGTTCGGTGCGCGTCATCGGCCGCCGGCGAGTCATCCTCGACGAGCTCTCAAGCCACGACCACCGCATCGTGATCGAAGACGGGCGCAGCCGACAGGACATCGATGTCGTGGTCGATTGTGTCGAGGCCGATGACCCAAGCTCAACCGAACGCGCAATCGGCATGCTCCGACGTGGCGGCCGCGCGGTCATCGTCGGGGGAGTCGATGCATCGATTTCGCTCGACTATGGCTGGTTCATCGGCAGGGAGGCCACGGTCACCGGATCGATGTGGCTGCCGCGCGGGGACTGGCGCCGTCTTCTCGCGCAAATCGTCTCTGGAAGTCTCGATCTGTCGCCGTTGCGCTGCCGCCGCTTCATGCTCCAGGAGATCAACGGCGCCATCGATGCAGCCGTTTCGGAAGCCGGCGGCTTCGAGCATGTCGCCATCGTCCATTCCTGATCCCAATCAAGTGCAAGCGGAGATCCTCGTGAACGCGACCACCGGAACCTCCACACCCCTCGTCAAACAAGCCGAGCGCGGCAACCGTGCGGGATCGGACATGCCATGTCGCCAGAGTCAACCCGATGCGGCCCTCTGGCAGGCCGTCCAGTCGACCCGCGAGACTTCACTCAGGAAAGCCTGCCTGAATGCCGACCACCGCGAACAAGGAAACGGAACGACGCCATGAAGGTCTCCCAGGCCATTGCCAGGATGCTCAAGCAGGAGAAGGTCGACACCCTGTTCGCCTACCCTGTCAACCCGATTGTCGATGCCTGTGCCACCGAGGATATCCGTACGGTGATCGTGCGGCAGGAGCGCACCGGGCTGCACATGGCCGACTCGGTCGGCAGGCTGAGTTCGGGACGCCGGGTGGGTGTCTTCACGATGCAGTACGGTCCCGGCGTGGAGAATTCCTTCGGAGGCGTGGCCCAGGCCTTCGGCGAGTCCGTGCCGCTCGTGGTTCTGCCGGCCGGCTACCCCCGCGCCCAGACGAACGTGCCACCAAACTTCAGTGCCCTCGTGAACTTCCAGAACATCGCAAAGTCGGTCGAGCAGGTAACACTCGCCTCTGAGGTCCCCAACGCCATCCGTCGCGCCTTTACCCAGGCACGCAACGGCCGGCCGGGCCCCTGCATGGTCGAGTTTCCGCTGGATCTCTACGATGAGGAGGTCGCTGACGATTTTGTCTATGCGCCATCGATCGAGGTGCGCAGCGCGCCGGACCCCGCGGCCGTGCGTAACGCGGCGAAGTTGCTGGTCGAGGCCGAGCTGCCTCTGCTCTATGCGGGCCAGGGAGTTCACTACGCCATGGCCTGGGAGGAACTGCGCGAGTTGGCCGAACTGCTGGAGGCGCCGGTCACCACCAGCATCGAGGGCAAGAGCGCCTTTCCCGAGACACACCCCTTGTCGCTGCAATCGGGCGGGCGCGCCTATTCGGGCGAACTCGATCGTTTCCTGCGCAGGGCCGACGTCATCCTCGGCATCGGCGCGAGCTTCACGCGTACTCCCTACGGCATTCCGTGGCAAAGGTATCTCAAGGGGCAGACGGTCATCCATGGGACTGTGGACACGGCCGACCTCCACAAGGACGTCTGCGCCGATCTCGCGCTCGTTGGCGACGCCCGCCTGACTCTCGCGATGCTGCTGGAGGAGGTCCGGAGCCTCATCGGCAAGCCGCGTGGCCGCGCGGCGAAGCTCGCCGGGGAGATTGCCCGGCACCATGCCGCGTGGATCGACGCCTGGCGCCACAAGCTGGAATGCCCGGACGCGCCCATCAACCCCTATCGGGTGATCCGGGAACTCTCTGGTGCCGTGGACGTGAAGAACACCATTGTCACCCATGATGCCGGCAGTCCGCGCGACCAGATGACACCCTTCTGGCGCACGGAGTCGCCGCTCAGCTACATCGGTTGGGGCAAGACGACCCAGCTCGGCTACGGCCTCGGTCTTGCCATGGGCGCGAAACTCGTTCATCCAGACAAGCTGTGCGTCAACTGGTGGGGCGATGCCGCAATCGGCTTCACGGGCATGGATTTCGAGACGGCCGTGCGCGAACGCATTCCGATCCTGTCCGTGCTGTCGAACAACTTCTGCATGGCGATCGAGCTCGAGGTCATGAAGATCTCGACCGAGAAGTACCGCAGCACCGACATTTCGGGGGACTACGCCGCCTTCGCCCGTGCGATGGGAGGCTACGGCGAACGAATCACCGATCCCGAGGAAATCGTGCCCGCCATCCGCCGCGGCATCGCCAAGACCGAGGAGGGCGTTCCGGCGCTCCTCGAGTTCATCACATCCAAGGAGGAAGAGATCTCGTCGTTCTGAGTCGACGCCCGGAGCAGGGCACGAATCCCGGTGACCCCTCCGGCTGCCGAACACCGGGTGGAGCGCCCCGGCCCGCGGCCGAGAAGAGCGAAGCCTTCTTCGCCGCGGTCCGCGCGTGAGACAGTGTGACCCTTTCGACAGGACGCCGCCGGTGAAGCCTTCCGAGGCCCGATCGCACTGGAGCGCTTCGCAGACGGAACATGCTCGCGTGCGGCGACCGGAGCAAACTGCAGACGCGCCGCTGGCACAAGGAAGGCGAGAACACCGGTCGGTTCGCAACCCAAACCCCTGTTGGCCCGTGCCGCGGCATGCCGTTGCCGTGTCGCAGGCACGTTATCGTCCCGCAAGGGACAGTGTGCCCAGTATCGCAACCCATGCAATTCCGGAATGCCAGGAATGCGTCGCCTTCGCTTGCGGTGCCGACCGGGAAGCGCATCTGTTGCTTATCGACACCGCGCTGACGGGCCCGCCACGGTCCGCCAACGCCATAGCGGAGAGGTGCCTCTCAATGTCCAGGATCATGAACAGCCTGAAGAAAATGCGCAACAGGGCGATCGCTCGTCGCGAACTCCGTCTTCTGTCATCGCGCCAGCTTCACGACATCAACCTCGAACGCGTCATGGTTATCGAAAGCCCGACCTTCAGTCAGCGGATCTGGAACGGCCATTGAGGCAGTCATCGTCGTGGCGCGTGACTGAAAGCACCGGATTCAGGGCTTGTGGTGCAATCGTCAGGATGAGACGGGGATGACGGCCTGGAACTGTGGGTGCGCGCATCCTGACCGGAGTTCCAGGACGCAGAAAGATCCCTTACGGGCCTCTTGACGCCAGTCTCCTCATGTGAGTTCCCAACGAGAGCATGCATGAAGGGGGTTTTGTCCGCCCCAGCACACCGCTTCCCCTTATACCTGCGACTCCGGCCATGTTCGCGGCGGCTAAGGAGCGATTTCCTTCGGGCTCGCAAGGCAACCCTCGGTCCAGACTCTTCCTGCGCCGCCCCATCAACCCAGGCGTTCGCGGACCCTTTCGGCCAGTTCGAAGGTGGCCTTGTCCCAGAAGGGCGACAGGACGCCGCCGGTGAATCCTTCCGAGACCCGACCGCGCTGGAGCGCTTCGCAGACGGGGATATCTTCGGCGAGCACGCTTGTATAGGTTTCGTGAGCCTGCCTGCGGCCCTCCTCGAATGCGTCGTCGTGGGCGGCGTCGCCGACGAAGTAGAAGTGAACGCGCTCACGAGTGCGCTCGTGGCTCTCGGGGATGAGCTGGATGACCAGCAGCTGATCCGGATAGACCTGCCCCATCACATTCGGGAAGAGATAGAACCAGGGGGCCTCTTGCCTCGCCTTGGCGGACAGGCCGGGAAAGTAGGGCATGCCCAGGCCGCGCCCCTTTTCGGGATCCGGAAAACTGTAGCAACCGAAGAAGAGGTGGCCAAAGGCCTCCGTGCAGGGCCGGGTCGCCTGGTCCGCGAACTTGTTGAGGGCCGGGTGGACGCCGAATATGTGCAGGGCATCGATGTGATTCTCGGCAATCAGCTTCCAGTTCGACGCAATGTCGTACTCGACGTCGCGTGACCAGTTGAGGGCGTCGAGATCATAGTGTTGAAGACGCTCGGTGAGCGGACGCAGGAAATCGGCGAGCGGCTCCGCCTTCCCGTCCAGATTGACGAACACGAGATCGTGCCAGCTGTCGCATCGGATCGCCGCAAGGCGAACATCGTCACGCCCATTCTCCGAGATGTCGTGTTCGCCGCCCCGAAAGAAGTGGGGGCGGTTACGCACCCTGCCTTCCAGGTCGTAGGTCCAGAGATGATAGGGGCAGGTGATGAAGGCCCGCTTGCGGCAGGGCTTGTCGATGAGAGGCATGCCGCGATGGACACAGACATTGTGAAACGCCCGGACCTCGCCGTCCCGGCCCCGGACCAGGATCATCGGAATGCCGCCGATGGTGACGGGGAGACTGTCGCCGGCATCGGAAACTTCATGGGCAAAGCCGGCCAGCATCCACGTGGCACGGAAGATCTTCTTCACCTCGCTGTCGAAGAACTCCGCGCTGACGTACGCCTCGTTGTCCAGGGCCGTACCGTCCAGTGCTGTTGCACGCGACGAGTCCTCGGACTTGGCGGCGTGAGTCACGGTCCCTCGCTCAATGCTGGCCATTGTTGATCCCATCCAGATTCATGACGCGTCTGGTACCCGGACGCAGAGACTTGTTAGAATAAATTTCATTCAAGCGAAAATCTCTATGAAATTTTCGCAATGCGAAGTAATCTCACCAAGACTCGTCATGAGTACGAGTTGCGGAACGCGCAACGTTGCCGGAGCATCCGGGAGCAGGGCGCGGATTGTCGACGCAAACCAGCGGCACGGCCGCAACCAGGGAGGATAGCGATGACAGACTGGACGAATGGTTGGACCCGGCGCCAGTTCGGCGGAGGTCTTGTGGCCGCCGGAGCCACAACGGGGATTCTTGCGGCGTCGGGGCGACCGGCCTTGGCACAGCAACCGGCCCACGGCGGGCGACTCCGTGTCGGAGCGCAGGACATCAGCGCGACAGAGACGGTCGATCCGGCGAAGTCGTTGAACAGCATCGACTACATCCGTGTCAACTTGCTCTACAGCCGCCTCGTCAACTTCGTTCCGGGTATCGGTCCTTCGCCGGTCCTGGCGACGGAGTGGGAACCGAACGCGGACGCGACCCGGTGGGCTTTCAGGCTGCGCGAGGGCGTGGAGTTCCACAACGGCAAGACCCTCACCGCGGCCGACGTCGTGCATTCGCTCCAGCGCATTCAGGACCCGAACACGGCGTCTCCGGTCGCCGGACTGATCAGTGACGTGGCCTCCATCTCGGCTGACGGGGACAACATGGTGGTGCTGGAAATGAGTGCGCCCAACGCCGACCTGCCGAACCTGTTGACGGAGTACCATTTCCTGATCGTCCCCGCTGACGCCAGTGATTTCCCCGCCGATGCGATCGGCACCGGTCCCTGGATGATGCAGGATTACGAGCCCGGACGACCCTCGCTGTTCGTGCGCAACCCGAACTATTTCCGTGAAGGATTGCCCTACATTGACGAAGTCGAGGTCACAGGCGTGCCTGACGACACGGCGCGTTCCAATGCGTTGCTGGCCGGCGATCTCGATGTCATCGCCGAACTTGACCCGCGACTAGTCGGGCAGTTCGAGGCAGCTGATGGGGTGACGATCCTGTCCGGTGCGAGCGGTTCGCACGTTGTCTATCCCATGATGTGCAACGAAGGCCTCTATGCCGATAACAACATGCGGCTTGCGGTCAAGCACGCTCTCGACCGGCAGCGATATGTGGACATCGCCTTTGGAGGTCAGGGAATCGTTGCGAATGATCATCCGATCGCGCCTTTCGATCCCTATCACTGCAGCGACATTCCCCAGCGCGGCGCCGATCCGGACAAGGTGAAGTACCATCTGCGTCAGGCTGGTCACGAGAACACGGCGCTGACCCTGGAGACGTCGGATGCCGTCTATGGCGGTGTCGATTCAGCGGTGGTCATGGCGGAACTGATGAGCGAGGCGGGCCTCAACATCTCCGTTTCGCGCAATCCCGCCGACGGCTACTGGAGCGAGGTGCCCGGCAAGAAGCCCTGGTTCGGCACCTACTACTTCGGACGTCCCTCGGCCAATGCCATGCTTTCGCTGGTCTACCTGTCGGACTCGGGATGGAACGAGCCGCAGTGGAAGAACGAGCGTTTTGACTCGATCATCCACGAGGCCCGTGGCGTGACCGACGAGGCATTGCTCAAGGAGCTCTATTGCGAAGCCCAGTGGCTTCTCCACGACGAGGGACCGTCGTTGATGCCGATCTTCTACAACTGGCTCGACGGGTTGAGCAGCCGCGTTCAGGGCATGGAGGCCCATCCGCACGGGGCGCTGGGCCAGTTGAAGTGGGACGAGGTCTGGCTTTCGGATGCCGAGGCCTGAGGTCTCGCGGTCCTGATCCACGGTATCGAACAACGGGGGGCTCGTGTCCCAGGGTGGCGGATTGCGTGACACGGTGGCGCTGGATCTTCCCGAAGGCGCCTATGGGAGCGAGTCCTTCTTTGTCCGCGAGCGCGAGGCGGTGTTCCGTGGAACCTGGACCCTCGCCGGCTTCGGCTACCAGATTCCCGAGCCCGGCGATGCGATGCCGGTCACGGTCGCCGGTCTGCCGCTGCTTCTCGTCCGCAGCGAGACGGGCGAGGTCAGGGTCTTCCACAATGTCTGTCTGCATCGGGGGTGCCCGCTGATCCGAGAGCCCGTTCGCCGACAGAAACGTCTGACCTGCCTCTATCACGGCTGGGCCTACGACCTGGGAGGGCGGCTCCGCGCCCGACCGTATTTCCTGGAGGGTGGCCGGCACGATATCGTGGACCGGAAGTCGGGATTGGGACTCGAACCTGTGCGCAGCGCGCAGTGGTCCGATCTCGTCTTTGTCAACCTCGGCGGCAAGGCCGCGCCGTTCGAGGAGTATGCCCGGCCGATGCTGTCACGCGTCGCGGACTATGACCTGTCGATGCTGCGCCACGGCGACCGGGTGCTCGACTTCGATGTCGCGGGCAACTGGAAACTGGTTGCCGAGAACTGGCTTGACGCTCTTCACATCTTTGCCATCCACCCCGAACTCAATGACTTCGCCGACCAGTCAGGGCGGGAGCGAACCGAAGTGGATGGTCATATGTTCCCGGGCGTTTACGAGTTTGCCGAACCGCGGGCCGGCATGGTGCTCGATCCGGGCCGTCGCCGCGTCATGAGCCGGGAGGGCGCCAACAGGGTCTGGTCTTTCTACATGTTCCCCAGCGTGTTCATCCAGGTCCGGCCCGACCATCTCGTGGTCTTCGATCTGGTGCCGGTGGCGCCTGACCGTACCAGGGAGCACATACATTTCTACTTCATGGGCGCGGCGGCTGACGATACGGAGAACGCCGAGGCTCGTCGCATCGTCTACGAGGCCTGGGACGCGATCAATGCGCAGGACATCGGGCCGATCGAGGGCATGCAAGAGGGCCGCCAGTCAACCGCGTTTCGCGGCCTTCTGGCTTCTCCCTACTGGGACGAGGCGCTGACCCACTTCACCCATCTCGTCAACTCCCACATGGCGGACGGTGGTCTCGCTCACGGCTGACGACCGGCGTCGCCTGCGCGGCGCCGAAGGCCCGGCGTTGAAGCTCGCCATGGACGTCGTCTGCGCTACCGCCGAGATCGGCGGGGCCGCACGACTGATCGACATCGAAGGCGCGCACCTTTCCGAGAGCTTCTATGCCGGTCAGGCACACCAGGACTTCGTCGACAGGATGATCTCGCTGGGTGCCCGGGTTGTGGTGCCCACGACCGTCAATCCCGGATCGGCGACCCTGCGCGGCCCACAGGGCGCTACGGCCGATCCCGAGGCCGTGTCGGCGGCACGGCGTCTGATGCGCTCCGTACTGCGCCTGGGGTGTCGGCCGTCCTTCACCTGTGCTCCCTATCAGCTTCCCGGATGCGTCACGCAGGGAGGCCACGTGGCGTGGTCTGAATCGAGCGCGGTGGTCTATGCCAATGCCGTCATCGGCGCGCGCACGAATCTCCACTACGACTACGAGGATCTCTGCGCCGCCCTGGTCGGCCGGGTCGGAGATCACGGCTTGCACCGCGATGGCGAACGCAAGGCTTCCCTCATCGTCGATGTGGGGGCCGTGGCGCTCGAGATTCTGCGGCACGAGCTCGGTTGTCACCTCCTGGGCCATCTGGTGGGCTCTGCGGTGGGTCATGCAATCCCGGCAATCATCGGGCTGCCGGCCGAGACCAGGCTGGATTGGCTCCGCGCCCTGGGTGCCGCGGCCTCGTCGTCGGGCGCGCTGAGGATGTTCCACGCCGTCGGCATCACGCCCGAAGCCCCGAACCTCAATGCCGCGACAGAATCGCAAGCGGGCCTGCCGCGACTCGAAGTCACCGGATCCGATCTGCGGAGTGCGGTCAACGACCTCAGTCGACCCGGAGAGGGCCCGCTGCAGGGCGTGTATCTCGGAACGCCGCACTTTTCTCTGGTCGAGTTCGACGGCCTGCTCCACCTCCTCGACGGGCGTCGGGTGCGCGACGGCATTGCCTGCATCGTCAACACGAGCCGCCACAACCGCGACGTCCTCAGGGCGCGCGGCTTGCTTGGACGTCTCGAGCGTGCCGGTGTGGCGCTCATGGTCGATGCCTGCACGTACTATGGCCTGCCGTTGGCCGGACTGCGCGGGCGCGTGATGACAAACTCCGCGAAGTGGGCCTACTACGCGCCACGGACGCACGATGTGGCGATCGAATTCGGAACGCTGCAGGACTGCGTCGAATCCGCCGTGAACGGAGAACCGTGCCGTGCCGATTCCGTCTGGCATGACCATCTCTGGCGCTGACGGCCGTATCGTCGTGCGGGGCCGTGCGACGGGAGATGCCCTTGTTCTCGAGGCTCCGCTCAGCCTGCTTTGCATTCGACCCGAGGACGGCGTGATTGACGACGTACACCATCCCGACCGAGGCCAGTCCGTCACGGGGCGGGTTCTGTGCCTGCCTGCGACACGGGGAGGTCCGGCCTCGACGGGCGTCCTCCTCGAGTGTCTGCGGCGCGGCACCGCCCCCGCCGCCATGCTGCTCGGGGAGGACGAACCCGCGGTGGTCATTTCCTGTCTGGTCGGGCTCGAGCTCTACGAAAAGTCGATGCCGGTCGTGGTGCTCAAGCGGGAGAGCTTCGCCGCCCTTGCCACCGGCACCCGGATCGAGATCGTGGAGTCATGACTGTCGCCATCACAGAGCGGCGCGTCGAGGCCAACGGTGTCGACTTTGCCCTGCGCGAGGCGGGCGACGGGCCGTTGGCGTTGTGTCTCCATGGCTTTCCCGACAACGCGCACGGCTATGACGCCATGCTTGGCGCCCTGGCCGGCGCCGGCTTTCACGCGGTTGCACCGTTCATGCGCGGCTACTGGCCGACCTCGATTCCGGTTGAAGGAGGTTACGCGACAGCAGACCTGACCGACGATGTGCTGGCCCTGATCGATGCCCTGGGCGACGGCCCGGCGATCGTGATCGGGCATGACTGGGGCGCGCTCGCAGCCATGGGGGCGGCCATGGAGCACCCCGACCGGGTTCATCGCCTGGTGCTGATCGCCGCCAACCATCCGGCGGCGAACCTTGGGCACGATGCGCAGTACCTCAAAGGCATCTGGCATGTCTTCTTCTTCCAGATGGCAGGGGCCAGCGAAGTCTTCATCCGGAACGAATTCCAGTTCGCCATCGACTGGATGCGCGATTCCTCCCCGAACTGGGCGCTTCCGGATGCCTATGCCGAGACGGTCAAGCGCACGCTTCGCCACAGGGGCGTCGCCGAGGCGGTGATCGCCTACTACAGGGATTCAGTCCGCTGCGCCGACGATCCGCGCGAGAAGCGTCTCAGCCTCTCTCCCATCACGGTCCCCACGCTTGCGCTCCATGGTACCGCCGACCGGCCGCGTCGTCTCGACTGCTTTGAGGCCATGGACCCCCACTTCACGGGCGGGTTGACGAAGCATGTGCTCAAGGGAACGGGGCACTTCATGCACCTTGAAGCTCCCGAAGCGGTCAACTCCCTTGTCGTGGATTACCTGACACGCGGCTGACGGCTGATGACCCTACCCATGTCGGTAGATGGCGGTTGCTCATCAGCGGGCGGCTTGCGGACATCGACGCCGAATCATTGGAGGAGACTCTCGGTCTCGGCATCAGGGCGCAGGCCACCATCGTCTCGCTTGCCGGAGCCAGACACAGGCCGTCGAATCCATGAGCTGCTGCCACCACGATGCAGGTGACGAGGCGATATAGTCAGGTCAATCCATATCAGTTCGGATAGGCGCCTGGCTTGGACGACCAGATGATGTAGGCTTCACGCTGTTCGTCGATACCGATCTCCTCGGTGATCTCGTTCCACTCCCTGGCTGCCTGGTCGAGAACGGTGCGTGCATCCTGACCCGACAGCGCCGCCACGATGGCGCGGGTCAGTGATTCTTCGTAGGCGAAGGTGTCAATGATCGAGAGATCAAAGAGACCGCTTTCCGCTGCGTCTTCGAGTGTAGCGAGGTAGTCCTTGGCCGCCGGCCACAGCGCCTTGTACTCGTCGCTGTTGAAGTGGGAGGTGCGGAAGGGATCGCGCAGCGCAAACGGCAGTGTGACCCGGGTAATGCTGACATCCCGGCTGTTGAGCCACTGTGCGAAGAGGTAGGCGAGTTCCTTGTTCTCGGAATTCGACGACACGCACAGAACGAAGCCGGCGGCAAGTTCGGGATGCCCACCAGGCGGAAGCGCATAGCCGACATTGCCGGCAATGGTCGATTCGGGAAGCCAGGAAAGTTCTTGCGCATCGACGCCGTATCCCGCCGACCAGCGGCCAGGCGGCGGCCACCAGATCTGCATCGCGAGCTCGCCAGCCAGCCAGGCATTGAGAACCTCGATGGAGCCCCAGCCGGCTGCGCCGGGGGGCATGTTGTCGAGCTGGCGCACCATGTCCTCCAGAACGGCGACGGCGATGTCACTGTTGATCTGCGAAGCCATGGTTTCCGGATCGAAGAACCGCCCTCCGGCGGTTCTCAGCCGCATCTCGTAGAGATAGTGCACAAGACCGGGCGAGAGGATCAGCGCCGACCCGTAGAGATCACCGCCTCCAGTGTCGGTAAAGAACTTCGAGATGTCGTAGAACTCGTCCCAGGTTTTCGGTGGCGCCAGCTCATACCCATAGGCATCCTGGAAGGCCGTCTGGTTGGCCTCGTCACCAAAGAGATCGGTCCGGTAGTAGAGCAGGAAGACGTCGCCGTCATCGGGCAGACCATAGATCTGGTCGCCGTAGGTCATCTGGTTGTCGCGGTACGTCGGTGCGATGTCATCAAGCTCGTCGCGGTAGCCATACTTGTCGACATAGGAGTCGAGAGGTTCGAGCACGCCGGCCCCGACCATGTCGGGCATCCAGGCGGGGACAACACTGAGCAAGTCGTAGGCTCCCGTCCCGGCACGGTGTTCGGCGATGATCCTGGTGAAGAGTTCGTTGATCGGGATCTCGACGACGTTGATCCTGACCCCGGTCAGTTGCTCCCAGACCGGGCCCGAATGACTGAGGGGGTCCCGGGCCGGAAGACCTGCCTCCCAGGTGATGTTGAGAGTCTCGCCGGCATACTGCCTGGCCGCCTCGACCGCCCGGTCCGCTGCACTCTCGGCGAAGGCGGTTCCGGTTGCTGCCGCGAGGACAAGGCCGAAAGCGATACCCTGCAGGCGTCGGCCTCCCGGTACTGTCATGATGCTGGCCTCCTGGTCTGGTTCACATTCAGCCCGATGTTCCGGGCAGGAATGTGTCGGCGTGTTCAGTCACCGAACCGCGCCTGGCGGTCCGTGAAACGCCGCTGTTACCGGTCACGGCCGCAGGTCTCGCACGTGACAGGTCCCGAAGATGACCATCGACGTCGATGCCGGATGCGGCAGCACATTCTCCGACAGCGTGACCAAGGGCGTGCGTTCGCGCCGCCGCCAGGTTCTTCTGCGAGTCTCGGCCCATGATCCGCTTCCCGGTTCCTGCCACTCCATCTCACGTCATGGCCGGGTTGCCATCAACGCGTTCCCGATGGTTCCGACAATCCGGTTCCGTCCCGGGTCTCGCGGATGACATGATCGACGACGGCCCGGAAAGCCTCCATGCGGTCCATTCCCTCCAACTGGCACAGGCGCCAGAGATCGACCTGGCGGTCGGCGCCGTTGCCGTGGTCGATGATGGACGTGGCCCGGCGAACCTCGTTCTCGCAGCCGAGAGCGCGGGCATCATCGGCGAGATCGTCGATGAGATCCCGGGTCGCGTCGGCGATGTCCAGCCGGCCATGCGCTGCCTCGATGTTGCCGAAGAAGGCCAGCACGCCATAGCGCTGCGCAATCCAGCGATTCTCGGAGATGATTTCGGTCAGCGGTTCGTCGGGAAGCGTGCCTTCGCGGGCCTGTCGCAGCAGCCGGCGCACCAGGGAAGCATAGAGTGCGGCGATGGTGACGGCGTCCTCGATCCGTGTGCACACGTCGCAGATGCGCATCTCGATGGTCGGATAGGAGTGGGACGGGCGGATGTCCCACCACAGTTCGCTGCCGTCGCTGATGAAGCCCATTTTCCGGTATTCGTCGAGGAGGTTCTCGTAGTCCTCTTCCGACCACAAGGGTCCCGGAATGCCGACGCGCGGCAGGCCGCTGAAAATGGCGAGACGCCAGGACCGGAATCCCGTCTCGTGACCATCGCTGAAGGGAGAGGAGGCGGACAGGGCATGAAAGACCGGCAGATAGCGGCGCATTGCCGTCATCACGCGGATTCGCTCGTCGGCATTGCCGAACCCGGCGTGGATGTGCATGCCGCCGATCATGAGGCGGTTGAGCAGACCCTGAAGCATGGCGGCGAACGTCCTGTATCGGTCCTTCGGCGTCACGTCCATGTGCGACCATGCCGCGAAGGGATGGGTGGATGAGGCCATGATGGCCGCCCCGTACCGTTCGGCCGTCCCGATGACCACGCGCCGCGTTTCCTTCAGTGCCTCGCGCAGTTCCGCCACGGAACCGCAGACTTTCGTGTTGGTCTCGATCTGCGCGCGCAGGGCCTCGCGCACCACGCGGTGAGGTCCGGCCGCCTCCTCGCAGGCCGCGAAGATGGCAGGATCGGGGTCGGCGAGTACGTCCCGCGTTCCAGGATCGACGAGAAAGAACTCTTCCTCGATCCCAAGAGTGATGCCGGGATCGGTCATGCATCAAGCTCCCTTGAGCCAACGGTCAATCATGACAACTGTTGCCGGTCGATGCCAACCCAGGCAACGCACCCCGGGATTCGGCTGTCTGCAGAGGGCGGGGCAGAGATCATTCGGGCCGCATCGTGTGCGGTGATGTCGCGTCATCCCGGACTCGCGTCGAACACCGGCAAGAAGTTCCTGTTCGTGGCTTCAAACCGATCTTTTCCCGGAATCTGCGTCATGTCCGGCGGCGGACAAGGGTCCATGCTTCACGTTGTTGTCATTGACGAATCAGGCTCCGGAGAAGGTTGATTGTGCCAATCGCCGAGCATTGGCGGCCATCGCAGTTTGAAGTCATTCCAGCTGAACGATCCTGGCCACGTCAACTATCTTGTTGGAGCCAACAACTCCGGCAAGACCTCAATTCCTGAATGCATGGAGCTGCTTCGGTCTGTCTGCAATCCACACGTCATCACGTCAGTTCTGGCGCGCCGTGGCAAGCGGGATCAACTCAACGATGAGAGTCAGTCTTTGCACTTTGGCATCAGTCTTTTGTTCTCAAATCATGAATTGGGGCGGACGGAAGACATATTGGCAGGGGCGCGCTGATAACGCGAGAATACAGGACCGGAACGACAGGGTCAGTGTTTTTGTTCAAAATCCCAGGCTAACAGACTGAATCTGCTGTATGACCAGCACGGAATGCTGGACGGGGAACTCACCATCTTTTCTGAATTGGGCAAACGTCAGGGAAGAATTCAGGACTGGAATAGCCCTGGAGTGTGACATGACCTGGCCGCGCCGGACCTTTCACCCGCGACATGACTCAGACCAGTCAGTTTCAGTTCATTCGAACAATGGAAATGTCGAAAGTCGACGCCATGCGACTGTTTGATGACATTGTTTGGACGGAAAATGAAGAACATGTCGTAGATCATTGATGCGGCCATGGAAAGAATGGCCTCTGTGACCGCGGAGCGTGGCCCGCGTTATCGCGAAGATCCCCGGTGGAATTGACCGCAAACTGTCCGGGTGAGAGGGCCGAATCCCAGCCGGGAGCGCTGGAGACGGCATGTGGGGAAACTCGGCCTTGCGCCGCGAACGCGAGGGGCGAAGTTGTTCTGCCAGACGAATTCGATACCGTTCTTCACCATTTGGTCATGTAAGGACATGGGCGAATGACCATGGAGAGGGCGTTGGTAACGGACCTCCAGGTGTTTGCGACGATTCACAGACGGGATTGTGACGAAAGCCTCGCCGAGGTCCCGCAGTCACACTCATGTTCGTCAAGCGTGACAGTTGAGAGAATTGATGCAGAGCGGCGGCAGTCCATTGCGTTTCGCTATGACAAAACGACCGCGGCGGCAGACCGTGGTATCGAAGTCAGGCAGCCGGGATTGGTGTAGGTCGTCGCTTGACGTACTCCCGAGAATGGATGAACCTGACCTGGCTGGAACACTGACATCCGGCTCGAGCAAAATGGGGAGGAATCAATCGTGGACAAATCCAGACTTCAGGAACTGATTTGCGCGTCGCGCACCGATCGTCGCGCCTTCAACCGCCATCTCGCTTCGCTGGGTCTGGCGAGTGTCGCGGTGCCGCTGGCGCCCCGGATGGTCCGAGCGGCCGGTGAAATGACCTACTTCACGTGGGCCGGCTACGAGATTCCCGAACTGCATCCTGCCTACATCGAAGAGTACGGCGGATCACCCGAGGTCGCCTTCTTCGCCGACGAGGAAGAGGCCCTGATCAAGCTGCGTCAGGGTTACGATGCCGACGTCGTTCATCCCTGCAACACCGTCGTCCAGCGTTGGTATGAGGCGGGTGTCATCAAGCAACTCGACACGTCGCGATTGCAGTATTGGGACAACCTCATTCCGGCACTGCGGGACGTGCCGGGGACGACGGCGGATGGCAAGCCGATCTTTGTGGCGAATGACTGGGGCAGCCACTCGATCGCCTATCGCACCGACGTGATTGATCCGGACTACGCCAGGGAGAAGTCGTGGGAGTTGCTGCTCGATGAAAACTACGCCGGGCGTCTCTCGATGTGGGACTCGGTGGACGCGGCTGTTGCCTTCGCCGCCATGATCCTCGGGATCCGGGACACAACCAGCGTCACCGACGACCAGGTCGCGCAGATGAAGGATGTTCTGTTGCGTCAAAAGGCGTTGTTGCGCTCCTATTGGTCGGTCGAGACCGACGGCGAGGCCATGATGGCGTCCGGTGAAGTCGTCGCCTCGTATTTCTGGAGCGGGCCGATCCTGAGACTCCAGGATGCCGGCGTTCCCGTGGAATACATGCTTGATCCGAAGGGCGGCATCATTTCGTGGGCCTGCGGACTTGTCATGGCCGCAAACGGGGGCGGCGACGAGGAAGCGGCCTACGACTTCATCAATGCCTGGAACTCGCCCGAAGCTGGCAAGTTCCTCATTGAGGTCTACGGCTATGGCCACGCGAACGTGCTGACCTACGACATCGTCGAACCGACGATTCTCGATGCCATGGGGCTCAGCGGCGACATCGCCGGGTACCTTTCGGACTCACTTCCATGGCAGTCGTGGCCACCCGAAACGCTGCAGCGCTACGTCACTATGTACGATGAGGTGAAGCTGGCCGAGTGAGCGCCAGAACCAGCAGTTCCTGCGTTGGTTGGCCCGATTGCGATCTGATGGCTGAACCGGATCTGATCGTTCGCGAAAGGAATCGATGACGACAACAAGACCAATGATGTGTCGCTTCTGCGACAACGGCTGCGGCGTCTTGATTGAGCTCGAGAACGGACGTCCGGTGAAGGTTCGTGGCGATCGCGACAACCCGGCATACGCAGGCTTCTGCTGCATCAAGGGACAGCAGGTGCCCGAACAGTGGAATCACCCGGGGCGCCTGCTGCAGAGTCAAAAGCGCATGGCCGACGGGACGTTTCGTGCGATCCCGTTTTCCGATGCGATCGAGGAGATCGGTGAGCGACTGGGCGACATCGTGGCAAAGCACGGGCCACGATCGGTCGCGCTCTACAAAGGCACGTACAGTGTCGTCAATCCCGCGACGGTGCCGGTTGCCCTTGCCTTCATGGAGGCAATCGGATCGCCGTTGATTTTCGACACGAATTCGATCGATCAACCGGGCAAGGCCGTCGCCCAGGCCTTCCACGGAGGCTGGCTGGCACCTCCTCCTGCGTTCGAAACGCGGGATGTCACCCTCTTGATCGGTGCCAACCCGCTGGTCTCCTATCAGATGGGCCTGCCGCTCGCGAACCCGGGCCGCGAACTGACGGCCGCCATCGCTCGCGGCATGCGCCTCATCGTCATCGATCCACGGCGGACCGAGACGGCCCGGCGTGCGCACCTGCATCTGCAGTGCCGGCCCGGCCACGACCTGGTTCTGGTCGCGGCAATGCTCAACGTCATCTTCCGCGAGAACCTGTTCGACGGGGAGTTCGTCAAGGAGAACGTGAAGGGCCTCGAAGCGCTGAGGACCGCCGTGGCGCCATTCGAACCTGTCCTCGTCGCCGGACGGGCAGGCGTTCCGGTCGCCGACCTGTTCGAGGCAGCGCGGACCTTTGCCGCAGGACGTGGCGTCGCGACCGCCGGCACGGCCCCGAGTTTCAACGGGCAGGGCACGCTCTTCGAGTATCTGCTCCTGTCGCTCAACACGGTCTGCGGACAATGGAGTCGTGCGGGAGATACCGTGACGCATACCGGGACCCTGACACCGCCCTTTCCGGCAATCGCAAAGGCGTCCGCGCCACATCGTGGCTACGGCTATGATCCGCAGCTCCGGGTGCGCGGTATCGCCAATTGCGACGGTGGTCTCCAGGCGGCGGCGCTGGCCGAGGAGATCCTGCTTGAAGGCAACGGGCAGATTCGCGCGCTCGTGAGCGTTGCCGGCAACCCTGCCCTGACCATTCCCGATCAGGTTCTGAACGTGCGCGCGCTCGAGTCGCTCGATCTGCTGGTCCAGATCGACATCAAGTTCTCGGCGACGGCTCGCCTCGCAGACTACGTGATCGCGCCGAGACTCCCTGTTGAGATGGCAGGCATGACGCTCTCCCAGGAGCTGACCAGCCTCTATGCGCCCGGCATGGGCTACAAGGAGGCCTATGCGCAGTACACGCCGCCCATTGTCGAGCCGCCCGAAGGGTCGGATGTCGTAGAGGACTGGGAGTTCTTTTATGTCCTGGCGCAGCACATGGGGCTTCGACTCGCGATTGAACCGGCAGCCGCTCCGGGGACGCCTGCCTACGGCGGCAGGGTCGACCTCGACATGGAGTCGCGACCGAGTACCGACGAGCTCTTCGAAATCCTGACGCGTGATGCGCGCGTACCGCTCGAAGAGGTCAAGAAACATCCCCACGGCGCCATCTTCCGTGACGATTCACTGGTCGTCGAAGGACGCGAGGCGGGTTGGACGGAGCGTCTCGACGTTGCCAACCCGGAGATGCTCGTCGATCTTGCGGAGGCGGCCGACGATTTCGAGACTGCCCTGCACACCGAAGCAGAGGAACGCCATCCCTATCGCCTGATCAACGGGCGCCTGATCCACACCTACAACACGAACGGTCAGGATCTCGAGGGGCTGCGGCGAAAGTGGCCCTACAATCCGGCATTCATGCATCCCGACGATCTCGGTCGCGAAGCCCTCTGCGCTGGGGACACGGTCGAGATTCGTTCCGAGCACGGATCGATCCGGAGCATCGTCCAGCCTGACCCCAACCTTCGAGTCGGCGTCGTCTCCATGGCGCCAACATACGGTGGCCTCCCCGACGAGCAGGACGAACTGGTCCACGAGTGGGGGACGAACTCCGGTCGCCTGCTGCGTGTCGACGACGGTGTCGATCGCTACACCGGCCAGCCAAGGATGGGGAACATTCCTGTCAGTGTACGAGCCTGGGTCGAGAACTGACCCGGCACGCTGTCACCGGCCTCTTCATTTGACCCCGGGGTCGCTCCCGATTGGACCCTCATTGGATCCCATGGGTCAATTCATTGCTGCCCTTCAGGTACCGGATCAAGCTCCTCCGGCCCGTGCGCAACCCGCACGAGTCCGGCCTGGCACCAGTGCGGCTTCGTACCGACCCGCCACGCCGGACACCTAGCCCGGATCCTGCACCAATCTCTGTTGGAGGGGGTGGATTCTGTGGTATATG
>JAPPGE010000026.1 GCA_028821455.1 bacterium
AATGAAAGGACGGCACTGTAGCGCCGACCGCACAGCGGCCCTCATAGGATCTGGATGAAACTCACCGGCTACATTGGCGATATCTGGCACTACGTCGCGGAATGAAGGGTGGCCATCAACTTTCATTTGTAGGTCCCAACTATTGGCCCAATGGTTCGGCGGCGCGGCCGTCACGAAAGTGCTACAGAAATCCATTGCAAATTCACCGGTCAGGAGGGGAACTGCACGCAATCTGAGCCCTCGGCCGCGCACCGGTGCGCCGGCGTCGGTCGCCGTAGGGACGCCGGTCGAAAGCGGGTCCAGTTCGCTATTCGTCGGGATACATGCCGGAGCCGACTACGAAGACTTGGTCCCGACCTGGCAGGCGGTAGCCTGTAGCGTATGCTACCTTCGTCAAGCCGGTCTCCTCGTCGCCCTCTACCGCCGGATTGTCGAACATGTACTCGACGTCAAGTGCGCCAGGACTTTGCAGATACTCCGAATTCTGGACCAAACCGTTCCGACGGATAACGAAACCAGCCACACCGCCCACATTTCGGGTTCGTACCATCGCTCGGCAATGGAACGCTTCGGGGTTCCCACCGTCGTTCTACGATGACCACTCGAATACCTCCGATTCATCTTCTTCCACCACGCAATCCCCGGCCAGATTCTGGATATAGATAATGAGATTACTGCACTCGTAGCGAGCGCATGGCACGATCAGTCCGTCATATCCCAGGTAGTTGACGGCATCGGAGATCTCCTGTGTGCGCGCGTACTTTCGGCCGCTATACTCCGACTGTGCTACGCGGAGCGTCTCAAGCGCTCCAAAGTCCAGTTCCACGGCCCGTTTCAATCGCACCCGCAGCTTCCAGTTCAGTACCGGCCTGTCCGGGCGCTGCTCGAACAGCGACCAAAAGGCTTCGAATTCCGCACTCGCGCCCTCCGGTATGAACGATGTGTTGAGAACTTCAAACTGGCTGTCGGGACTGCTCCACCGTCCTCGTGCACCACTACTGCCCTGCACGGGGCTCCTGTCCGCCCACACCACCCTGTGGACCGCACCCTCGAAGGGACTCTCGTCGCACCCCTCCAGATGCGCCAGCAGGTCGGGATCGCGTTCCAGCACTTGGACTTGGCTTCGACCCTTACGTGTAGGTGGGCTCAGCCATCGCCTGAATGGCTTCAAGGACCTCCTCGATTCGACCCTCCTGAATCAAGTCCGCCGGCCGCACACCGCCGAAATACTTGTGCCTGGAGTACAGCCATGCACGCGCCGTCTTCGGATCCGAATAGAATTCCGACAGACGTTCCACGACATACTCCAGATCGACAAGGAGGTTTTCCTTTCTCGGCCTGGGATAGGCTCGCCCCTGCTTCCACCGCGACACCGTCTCGGGCGTGGTGCCCAGCATGTTTGCGACATCCACCGCTCGAATGTCGGCTCGACTCTTCAACAGCTCCAGCTTCGTCCCAACCGCGCTTCTTTCCGCGACCGCATTCGTCATTGCCTTCCTCCTTTGTCCTGGTTCGTCACGCGAGAAAACCCGCTCAATCCCGCACTGCACGACGCCGGGGTATCGGCGAAAACGACACCACCTGGCTCTCTTCCACAAATCTCCCCAAGCCTACGCGAAGACGCTCTAGAGACTTTCTGTTCTGGCTCATCCGCTTTGCCAGGTGCTCCTGCCCATCGAACGACAGTGACTCCGAGAACACGGCCGCGTCCGTTGCGGGCCGGACCGTTTCTTCCAGAAAGCGCTGTGCGCGGTGCTGCTCGGGAACGTTGCTGAGCCGCTGCACCTCCAGCGAACGCTGTACCAGGCTGTGCCGAACCGGATTGTCCAACATGTCCTTCCAGCTCTTCGGGCAGCAATCCTTCACCCTGCAGCCGAATCGTGACTTCGCGCTGTGCGCCGCAAAGAACGCCGTTGCCTCGTCTTTCGTAAGATGAACACCCAAAGGGGCCACATAGGTCCTTGTCGGCCACGTGAATCCCTTCTTCCCGCCCTTCGCGGCCCGCGTCAGTGAATTGGCGTTGAACGCTTCTTTCTGGGTCACGCCGTGGCAGATTCCTCCCACCGCCCCGAACGCGAGTGCACTGAGTCCTCGCAATCCACCCATCATGTCCCCAACCAACGGTACCCGGAGCGAATGAAACTCCGCCGCTCCATTCACGAGATTCCGCACCGCAGCGTGCGTTAGCGCGCCACTTTGCGAGATCTTCATCCACAAGCATTCGACAGGCAGATCGGCCAGCCTTTCGATAATCGCACCTCGTTCGTCCGCCGACCGAAACACGTCATACGAAACCGCCAGGGAGTACAATATCGGAACGTTCCCGGCTCCCGCTCTATCAAGGTATTGGCGCAGCAGCACCGTGAGCCGCGCATCGACATCCAGCCAGGGGCTGTTGGCGCTTTGGATGTAGTGAGTCGGGGCAAGCACTGCGCTGTAGCGCTCCTCCTGTACGAACTGCGCCACCTGATCGGCCACACGCCGGGCACCCACGTCTCCGAAATCCTCCGGTCGATGCGGACGGTCCAACGCCCACGGCAGCGCCGACAAGCGCCTGTTGAAGCCTCCTTCCGATCCCAGCTCCTGTGTCCGCGGATCGAGAATCGCATCGAAGTTCCGCTCCGCCATCAAGTCGCGCAACTCCGAATGACGCGCCTGTTAGACAGGGTCGAACACCACCCCGTAGACTCCGACAGAACCGGTCGCCACCGCGTCGGCGATAGCCCGATGGTCGACGTAGGAAGGGCGGAGGTACCAGCCCAGCGGCTCGGGTGCGGCCCTGACCGCTCGGGGAAACTGCGCTAGTGATATGGCCATCCTGGGTCTCCATGTCGCGCCAACGTGACACTAAACTAGACGTAAGAATAGACGTAACACTTGACGTTGTCAACGACGTTCGTGGCCCGGGCACACCGGCCCCGGCCCTCTTCCATTCCGCTTCCCCATTTCGGCGACGTGAACCGATGTTTAGCCAACTGTATTCCGGTGACCCCTCCCAAGCGCTACTCCTGGGCGGCCCAGGCATCGGCGATGTCGCGTGCCGTGGCGAACCAGACGTCGGGGAAGGACTGCATCCAAGCGATCAGCTCGCGCAGCAGCCTGATTCTCGAGGGGCGGCCCGTGATCTGGGGGTGCATGACGAGGTCGAAGAGCCCTCCCCAGGCGTGGATCTCCCGGAACTCCTCCTGCCAGATCTCCAGAATATGGCTGTTGGTGAACATCGGCCTCGGATTCCTGACGGAAAACAGCGCGTAGATCGCGTCGTCGAGACTCCAGTGCCAGGGCAGCTCGATCAGTCCGGACGGGTGTCTGTAGGGATTGATGTGATCCATCATGGAGCTGTCGTAGACGAAGCCCCGTTCCGTCAGCAGGCGGACCATGTTGTCGCTGGTTTCGCCTGCCGGTGAGCGATAGCCCGAAGGAACGATGCCGACCGTGTTGCGGAGGGCTTCGAGGCCGCGATCGAGCTCCGCCTCCTCGGCGGCCGGGTCTTCCGGATCGATCCACTCGTGCAGATAGCTGTGGTGGCCGACCTCGTGACCGCGTTCCAGGATCTGCTCCACGCGCAGGGTGTGGTTCTCGGCGGTCCAGCCTGGAACGAAGAACGTCGCCGGAACGCCGGCATCCTCCAGGGTTTCGAGAATCTTCGGAACGCCAAGGTTGGCGCCGTACCTACCTTGTGAGAGCACGCCCGGGCGCTTCCAGTTGATCTTGTCCCGGCCGATCCAGAGCGTTTCGGCATCGAAATCGAAACTCAGCAGGACCGCGCACCTCGCGCCATGGGGCCAGACGATGCGGGTGTTGACGATTGGATCGGCCATTGCGCCACTCCTCCTGTTCGCGAGGTCGGGACAAGTATCGAGGGGGAGCCATCCGGACCAGCGTGACCACGAGACTAGGGACCGCCGGAGCGAACGACAACGCCCCGGCTTGAGTGATGCGCTGTCAGCCGGGCTTGCGGGCGGCGAGGAGAAACTCCCGGTTGCCGGTTCGGCCCGTGATCGGACTCTCGACGATGCCGAGGGCGTGCCAGCCCATGGCGTCTTCGAGCCAGGTCCGGATGCCGGCGCAGACGTCCCGGTGCACCTCCGGATCGCGGACGATGCCGCCCTTGCCGACGCGTTCCCGCCCGGCTTCGAACTGGGGCTTGATGAGGGCAACCAAGTGCGAGGCGGGGGCTGCCAGCGACAGTGCTGCCGGCAACGCGGTCTTCAGCGATATGAAGGAGAGATCGGCGACGACGATGCCCGGTGGCTCGGGAATGAGCTCCGCGTCGAGGGCACGGGCGTTGACGCCCTCAAGAACGGTGACACGGGGCGACTGGCGCAATCGCCAGGCAAGCTGTCCCTTGCCGACGTCGACGGCCCAGACATGCGCCGCTCCCCGGGCGATGAGAACATCCACGAACCCGCCGGTGGACGCCCCGAGATCGAGGGCGAGGGTATCCCTGGCATCGATGGCGAAGTGATCCAGCGCATGCTCAAGCTTGAGGCCTCCTCGCGACACCCAGGGATGGTCCGGCCTGCGGACCTCGATGGCACTGTCAACCGCCACCAGATCGCCTGGCTTGTCGATGCGTCTCGAGCCGCTGTAGACGGCCCCTGCCATGACCAGTGACTGTGCCCGCGTCCGGCTAGGCGCCAGCTGACGCCGGACCAGCAGTTGATCGACACGCTGGCGGCAGGAGCGCGCCAAGGTGGACTTCAGACCCGGCGATGAACGGCAAAGCGCGCCATGTCGCGCAGGCCGTCGGCTGCCTCCCCGAAGTTCTCGAGGGCATCGATCGCCCTTTCGGACAGCTCGACTGCCTTGCGGCGAGCCGCTTCCAGCCCGAGCGCCTCGACCAGGGTTGCCTTGCCGGCGCCTGCATCCTTGCCGGTTGCCTTGCCCAGCGCTTCCTGATCGCCTTCGACGTCGAGGATGTCGTCGGTGATCTGGAAGGCCGTTCCGAGATCCCTGCCAAAGGCGATCATCGCGGCCTCATCGGCCTTGGCAAGAATGGCGCCGGCCCGGGCACTGAACACGAAGAGCCCTCCGGTCTTGAGAGCCTGCAGACGCCTGATGGCGGGCGCATCGAGGGTGATGTGCTCCGCCGCCATGTCGATCGCCTGACCGGCTATCATGCCGATGCAGCCGGAGGCATGGGCAAGGGCACCGACGAGGCCGATGCGCACCTCCGCATCATCATGGGTGGCCGGGTCCGCCAGAACCTCGAAGGCCAGCGACTGCAGGCCGTCTCCAGCCAGGATCGCGGTGGCCTCGTCGAAGGCCCGGTGACAGGTCGGCCGGCCGCGTCGCAGGTCATCGTTGTCGAGTGCAGGCAGATCGTCGTGAATCAGCGAATAGCAGTGAATCATCTCGACGGCGGCTGCCGTCCTCAGAGCGCGGATTCCGGTGACTCCGAACACCGCAGCGGACAACGTCGCAAGCACCGGGCGCAGGCGCTTGCCGCCGTTGAAGACGGCATACCTCATGGCCTCGTGGAACCTGCCTTCCGGTCCGGATGCCTTCGGCAGAAGTTCCTCGAGTGTCTCATCGACGCTGCGGGCGCCCCGCTCCAGTATGTCCGGCAGGCCGGTCATTGCCTCATTCCTGCCCGGCAGGCTCCGGTTCGGTGTCAAGGCTTCCATCGGCCCCAAGCCGGATCTTCTCGACTTTTTCGCGTGCTTCCCTGAGCCTGGCTTCACAGTGCCGCCGCAGGCGGGCGCCCCGTTCGTAGTCGCTGATCGCCTCGTCGAGTTTCGCCTCGCCCTTCTCGAGACGCGCGACAATGGTCTCGAGTTCCTCCATGGCAGCCTCGAAGCTCATCGAGGCAACGTCGTCTTCGGTATCTGCGCCTGTCATTCTGCCGCCTCCATAAGCTTGCCGACGTGCCGGGCGGAGCTCGCCGCCAGGGCATCGAGGTCATACCCGCCTTCCAGAACCGACACAACACGCCCGCCCGCGTGAAGGCGGGCGACATCGAGCAGACGCTCCGTCACCCAGGCAAAGTCGTCTTCCACCAGATTGATGCTGGCCAGCGGATCACGCTCGTGGGCATCGAAGCCTGCCGACATGAACAGCATCTCGGGCCGGAACGCATCGAGAGCCGGCACGACGCGATCATCGATGGCCGCACGGAAGTCGGCGCTCCCCGACCCCGGGCGAAGCGGAACGTTCACGATGTTGTTCCAGCGTCCGGTCTCGTCTTCGCTGCCGGTTCCAGGGTAATGGGGATACTGGTGGGTCGAGGCGTAGAACATTCCCTCCTCATCCCAGAACATCGCCTGCGTGCCGTTGCCATGATGGACGTCGAAGTCGACGACCGCGACCCTCTCGAGTCCGTGGGCGGCCCGGGCGTGGGCGGCGCCGACAGCGACGGAATTGAAGAGGCAGAAACCCATGGCGCGGGTCTGTTCCGCGTGGTGGCCCGGCGGGCGAACGGCGCAGAAGGCGTTGCGAGCCTCGCCGTTTGCCACCGCATCGACCGCCTCGACGAGGGCGCCGGCAGCGACGAGAGCCGCCTCCCCCGAACCGCTCGAGACCACGGTGTCGGCATCGAGATGACCGTGACCGGTCTGAGGTATGGCGTTCAGCACCGCCTCGACCCATGGCGCCGGGTGCATGAGCGCGATGTGGCCGGGTGTCGCCGGTTGCGGAACGCGGCGCTCGAGCGCCGCGAACTCCTCGCCGTCAAAGGTATTGAGGATTGTCTGCAGCCGGGACGCTCTCTCGGGATGATAAGGGCCGGTATCGTGGGCGAGGCACGCTTCGTGCGTGTAGAAACGTGTCGTCATCGAACTGCTGCCTGCCTGCGATCCACGCTGTCACCCTACATCACGCCCGCCGAAACATGAAGGCGGGCGGCAGGACACGATTGGATTGACTGCCCGCGCGGGATAACATGCGCCTCCTCATCCCTGCCCCGGGACGTGACTGCAGGGAAGGGTTCTTGAAGCATGGTCTCGTATCTGCGCAGGCTCGAGCCGGAATCCTTTCGGGTTCGACGGAAAGGAAGAAGTGCGAGGGCTACTTCTGGATGAAGGACACGGCCGATCTTCTGCGCTTCGTGACATGCGGCAGTGTCGATGAGGGCAAGTCGACACTCGTCGCACGCCTGCTCCGCGACACCGCGCCCATCTTCGAGGATGAGCCCGCCGACATCGCCGCGGCAAGCCGCATCTGGGGAACGCGCGGAGACGGGATCGACCTGGCGCTCCTCGTCGACGGTCTCGAAGCGGAACGTGCAGAGGGCGCCACCATCGACGTCGCCTACCGCAGCTTCCAGACATCAAGGCGCCGCTTCGTCGTTGCCGACGCCCCGGGGCACGTCCGCTACACCCGCAGCCTGGTGGCCGGCGCCTCGAGCGCGGACCTCGCCCTCCTCCTTGTCGACGCGAAGAAGGGCCTTCTCACGCAGACCTTCCGCCATGCCGCCATTGCCGGCCTGCTCGGCATTCCCCACGTCATCCTGGCGGTCAACAAGATGGATCTCGTCGATTGGGACGAGGGGGTGTTCCGGGCGATCGAGGAGACATTCCGCCACCACGCCGCACGGCTCGGGTTCTCGTATGTGGATGCCGTGCCGGTCTCGGCTGTCACCGGCGCCAACGTGCTCGAGCGCCCGGACGAAATGCCCTGGTATCGCGGCGAGACACTGCTCACAATCCTGGAATCGGCGAACGCCGGCAGAAACGCGGCAGCCGGCCCCTTCCGCATGCCGGTCCAGAGTGTCGGCCGCCCGGGCTGCAGTGGTCTCATCGTCTCAGGCACGGTGAGGCCGGGCATGGAGGTGGTGGCGGCCCCTTCCTTGAGATCGTCGACTGTCTCCCGCATCGTCACCCTCGATGGCGATCTCGAGGAGGCCGGCGCCGACGAATCGGTCACCCTGGAACTCACCGACGACATCGACATCGCAAGCGGCCATGTGCTGGCCGCATCGGACCGGCCGCCGCAGACGACCGACCAGTTCGCCGCCCACATCATCTGGATGGACGAGGATGACCTGCTGCCGGAACGGCTCTACCTCATGAAGTCGGGCACCCGGACGACGACCGCGAGAGTCACCGATCTGCGCCACCGCCTCCATGTCGACACCCTCGAACATGTGGCGGCCAGAACGCTCTCCCTCAATGACATCGGCTACTGCAACCTGGCGCTGGACCAGACGATCGCCTGCGATCCCTATCGCGAGGTGAACGGCACCGGGAGCTTCATCCTCATCGACCGGTTCACCAACCGCACCGTGGCGGCCGGCATGATCGATTTCGGCCTGCGGCGGGCCACGAACCTGGAGCGCCAGGCCATCGATGTCGGCAAGGATCTGCGCGCCGCCCAGAAACACCAGAAACCCTGCATCCTGTGGTTCACCGGACTGTCGGGCTCCGGCAAGTCGACCACCGCCAATCATGTCGAACGCCGGCTCGCCGCCATGGGACGCCACAGCTACCTGCTCGACGGAGACAACATCCGCTTCGGGCTGAACCGGGATCTCGGGTTCACCGACGCCGACCGGGTGGAGAACATTCGCCGCATCGCCGAGGTCGCCAGGCTCTTTGCCGATGCCGGACTCATCGTCCTCGTCTCCTTCATCTCGCCATTCAGGGCCGAAAGGCAGATGGCGCGGGAACTCGTCGACGAGGGGGAGTTCGTCGAGGTGTTCGTGGACACGCCGCTCGAGGTCTGCGAGGCGCGCGATCCCAAGGGGCTCTACCGCAAGGCCCGCGCGGGCGAGCTGCGGAACTTTACCGGCATCGAGTCCGCCTACGAGGCTCCGGAAGACCCCGACATCGTGCTGAAGGCGGCGGAGCACCAGCCCGACGAACTCGCCGGAATGGTGATGTCCTGGCTCGTCGAACACGGACACC
Organism: bacterium; assembly: GCA_028821455.1. Classification (GTDB taxonomy): domain Bacteria; phylum Pseudomonadota; class Alphaproteobacteria; order SP197; family SP197; genus SP197. The sequence continues at coordinate 8,847 of JAPPGE010000026.1, forward strand.
TCGACGAGGCTGGCGGGACGGGCCGATGACCTGGCCCCCTGCCGCCGAGATCGATCCGGACACGCTCGTCTACGCCGTGGGTGACATACACGGCCGGCTGGACCTTCTCCGTCGCCTTCACCGGATGATCCTCAAGGATGCCGCAAAGAGGGCGCAGCAGCGGCGCTACATCGTCTTCCTCGGCGATTACCTCGACCGAGGCCCCGACTCGGCCGGCGTGATCGACTTCCTCACCCGGGCAGCAGCGGCCGATGACGGATTCGAACGGGTCTTCCTCATGGGGAACCACGACGCCTGTGTGATCGACTTCATGGATGAGAGAGACGACGGCCTGTGGTGGATCAACCACCTGGGTGGCGCCCAGACCCTGCTCTCCTACGAGGTGGCGCCCGCGACCGGCACCGGACGCCAGCTGCGGCGCGCCATGCCGGAACACCACCGCGCCTTCCTCCATTCGCTGACACTCCACCACGTCATCGACGGACTCCTGTTCGTGCACGCAGGCATCCGTCCCGGCATTGCGCTTCATGACCAGGATCCCGAGGACCTGCTGTGGATCCGCGAGGAGTTTCTCGAATCACCCGTGGACCACGGGTGGCTCGTCGTCCATGGCCACACCATCTCTTGGGACGGGCCCGACATCCGGAACAACCGGATCGGCATCGATACGGGCGCCGTCATCACCGACGTGCTGACGGCCCTGGTCCTCTGCCGCGGGGATGCGGGATTCCTGCAGACGTCATGAGTCCCTGGCCCCTTCATGAAGACGGAACCTGGCGCGAGTACTCCAGAAACAGGTGCCAGGGACCCGCTCTCTTCCTCGACCGCGATGGCGTCATCGTCGAGGAAACGGGCTATCTCCACGAGCCCGAGAAGGTGCGCCTGGTGACCGGGATCATCGACATCATGGGCCGCGCCAATGCCAGTGGCATCGCCGTCATTGTCGTCACCAACCAGGGAGGCATCGGCCGTGGCCTCTTCCGCTGGGAGGACTTCGCCGCGGTGCAGGAGGAAATCGCGCGGCGCCTGAGCCGTGCCGGAGTTCACTGGGACGGTGTGCTGGCATCACCCTTCGGGCCCGGGAACTCGCCCATGCGCAAACCACGCCCCGGCATGCTGCTGGCGGCGGCCGCGGCACTGGGCATCGATCGTTCCGGAAGCTGGATCATCGGCGACCGGGAAACCGACATCGAGGCCGGACACGCCGCCGGTCTTGCCGGCGGCCTCCTGGTGGGCGACGGCTACAGCAGCGGAGAACGGCAGCGCGCCCTCGGGTTCGACGAGCCAGGCCGATATCGGGTCCACACGGTCAGGACACCCGCCGATGCGGTTGCCCACCTGCCGTTTCTCGTCAATCCTTGATGTCGTCACCCGGACATCTCTGGCCATGAACTTGAGGCACTACTTCGAACGCGAGATCGACCAGCACCTGGCGGTGGTGGAGCAGGCCCGCGGTTCACTCGCCGCACCTTTCGCCCGGCTGACGGAGGCCTGTGTCGCGAGCCTGAAGGGTGGCGGCAAGATCCTGTTCTTCGGCAACGGCGGCAGTGCGGCGGACGCCCAGCACCTGGCCACGGAACTCACCGTGCGCTACGTCGGTGACCGGCCGGCCATTGCCGCCCTGGCCCTCACCACCGACACGTCGGCCATCACGGCCACGGGAAACGACATGGGCTTCGAGAGAATCTTCTCGCGCCAGATCGAGGCCTTGGGCCAACCGGGGGATGTGGCGATCGCGCTTTCGACCTCCGGCAGAAGCCCCAATGTCCTGCGTGGTCTCGAACAGGCGAGGGCCCAGGGACTCGTCGCCGCGGCGCTCGGAGGTGGCGATGGAGGCGACCTGCCGCACCTGGCCGATCCCCTCCTTCTGGTGCCCGGCACCATCACGGCACGCATCCAGGAGGTCCACATCATGCTGGGACAGATGCTGTGCGGTGCCATCGAAATCGAACTCGGCCATGCCCGGGAGCCGTCTCCTTGATCCTCGTCACCGGCGGCACCGGCTTCATCGGCTCCAACATTGTCCGCGCCCTGGCTGCTGCAGGCGTGCCGCTCGCCGTGTGCGACCGCCACGTCGACGACCTCAGGCTGAGCAACATCGCCGGCGCCCGGGTCCAGGAGATGTTCGGCCCCGACTCGCTCATCGCCTGGCTCGATGGCAGGCGCTCCCTGGATGCCGTCATCCACATGGGGGCGATCTCGGCCACCACCGAGACGGATGTCGATCTCGTCATGAAGACGAACGTTCTGCTGACGCTCCAGCTCATGGACTGGTGTGCCGCGCGTCGCGTGCCGTTCATCTACGCCTCCTCGGCCCAGGTCTACGGCGACGGCTCTCAGGGGTTTGACGACGACGAGAGTGCGGCCGCCATGGACGCGCTTGCCGCCATCACCCCCTACGGGGCCAGCAAGCTGCTGTTCGACCGGCTGGTGATCCGTGAGCGCGACACCGGCCGCACCATGCCGCCGCAATGGGCCGGCCTGCGCTTCTTCAACGTCTATGGCCCCGGCGAGGGCCACAAGGGCACCATGGCCAGCGTCGTCTCCAGGACCCTGCCCGACATCGTGGCCGGCAGCCCGCTCAGACTGTTCCGCTCCCGTCACCCGGACTATGCCGATGGCGGCCAGAAACGCGATTTCATCTACGTCAGGGACTGTGTCGATGTGGTCCGGTGGCTGCTCGACAACCCGGCCGTCAGCGGCATCTTCAACCTCGGGACCGGCGAGGCAAGGACGTGGCTGGACCTCGGCCATGCCATGTTCAAAGCGATTTCCCGGCCGGCCAGAATCACGTTCATCGACATGCCCGCAGCACTCGAGGGGCGTTATCAGTACTACACGCGGGCCCGCATGGACCGGCTCCGCGAGGCCGGATACACGAAACCCTTCACCTCTCTCGAAGACGGCATCGCCGATCATGTCTCGATCAGCCTGGCCAGCGACCACGGAGGACAGCAATGACACGACCATCACCGGCAAGCGCCATGAACATCGCCTGCGTCGGCGGCGGCTACATCGGCGCCGGATGGGCTGCCGTCTTTCTCGGCGCCGGCCGCGACGTGGTGATGAGCGACCCGGCGCCCGATGGCGAAGCCAGCGCCCGTCGCATCATCGATCAGGCCTGGCCTTTTCTTGAACGCCTTGGACTGGCCGCGGGTGCCTCCAGGGAACGCTTCCGCTTCGTGAAATCAATGGAGGAAGCGGTGGAGAACGCCGACTTCGTCCAGGAGAGCGCGCCCGACCGGGAAGAACTCAAGATTGAACTGTTCGAGGCCATGGATGCCGCGGCACCGGCCGAAACGGTGCTGGCGAGTTCGTCATCGGCCTTCCTGCCGACACGTCTCCAGTCGCGTTGTCAGCACCCCGAGAGGGTCATCATCGGCCATCCCTTCGCACCCAGCTACCTCGTACCGCTGGTGGAGGTGGTCGCGGGCAGCCGGACAGACGCGGATGTCGTGGCATGGGCGTCGGCCTTCTACGAATCCGTCGGCAAGACCACCCTCACACTCCGCCGGGAGATCGAAGCCTACATCGCCAACCGCCTGCAGCATGTCGTTTTCGAGGAAGCGGCGACCCTTGTGGATGAAGGGATCTGCACCTACCAGGACATCGACACGGCGATGACGGCAGGCCCGGGACTGAGATGGGCCTTTGCCGGTCCGGCGACCTGCTATCACCTCGGTGGCGGCAAGGGGGGTGTTCGCCACATGATTGACCACTTCGGCTGGAAGCGTGGCGAAAAGGCACAGAACGAACTCGTCGGCGCTGTCGACGCCATGTACGGCCATCTCGACATCGAAGATCTCGAACGCTGGCGCGACGAGAACCTGATGGTCATGCTCGAAGGACTGAAGCAGCCGCCGCGGCGGGACTGATCTCAGGATTTACGGGGCGTGTCGTTCGCAACGCGGCGTCAGAGAATGTCGGCAGGATCGACGAACGGATAGTCGAGGGCGTCCGCCACCGCCTTGTAGACGACCTTCCCGTCGTGGACGTTGAGGCCATCGCACAGGAAGGGATCGACCCTGCAGGCGCGCTGCCAGCCCCTGTCCGCAAGCTGGATGATATAGGGCAGTGTGGCGTTGTTGAGGGCGAAGGTCGATGTCCGGGCCACGCCGCCTGGCATGTTGGCGACACAGTAGTGGACGACGCCATGGACCCGGTAGGTGGGTTTGGCATGGGTGGTTGCCCGGCTCGTCTCGAAACAGCCTCCCTGGTCGATGGCGACGTCGACCACCACCGAACCGCGGCGCATCCGGCGAATGTGGCTTTCGGTCACGAGTTTCGGTGCTGCGGCGCCGGGTATCAGAACGGCGCCAATGACCGCGTCTGCGGCAAGGACATGCTCCTCGAGGGCATCGGTCGTCGAATAGAGAATCCTGGCCCGCGCCCCGAGCAGTTCATCGAGTTGCCGCAACCGGGCAATCGAACGGTCGAAGACCGTCACATCCGCACCGAGGCCTATCGCCATGCGCGCTGCGTGGGTGCCCACCACACCACCGCCGATGACGACCACCTTCCCCGGCGCCACGCCGGGGACACCGCCCAGCAGGACGCCGGCGCCATGCTGGGCCTTCTCGAGACAGTGACAGGCGGCCTGGATGGACATGCGCCCGGCGACCTCGCTCATCGGTGCGAGGAGCGGCAGTCCACCATTCATATCGGAGACCGTCTCGTAAGCGATGGCGGTGCAGCCCGATTCGACGAGCAGCTGCGTCTGCAGCGGGTCCGGCGCAAGGTGAAGGTAGGTGAAGAGAATCTGACCCCGGCGCAGCATGCGGCATTCGTCGGGTTGCGGCTCCTTCACCTTCACGATCATCTCCGCCCGGGCGAAGATCTCTTCCGGGGTGTCCACAATCTCCGCACCGGCGCGCACGTACATGCTGTCGGTCAGCCCGATGCCACGGCCGGCACCCTTCTCGACGAGCACGGCGTGATCACGTCCGGTGAGTTCCCTCACCGAGGCCGGCGTCATGCCAACGCGATACTCGTGATTCTTGATCTCTCTGGGTACTCCAAGAAGCATCGATCAACTCCGTCTTGAGGCAAGAAAGTCATGCGGCCGGTTCACGATCAATCCCCCGCGCACGGTTCTCAAGGATCCAGACGTTCCATGCGGAACGTACCACCGACGACGGCGTAGTTGGCGTAGCCGAGGCGGGCAATGACCCCCTGGGCCTCGGGGTCGAAACGGCCTGAGGCGATGGCATCATCGTCGATGTGAATGCCGACCACCTCGCCGAACACCACCAGGCTCGGGGTGTCGTTCTGCGGAATCTCCAGTGTCTTCAGATAACGGCACTCGAAGGCAACCGGACTTGCCGCCACACGAGGCGTCGACACCACAACCGAGGGTGCCAGATCCAGTCCGGCAAGTTTCGCCTCGTCAACGCCCGCGGGCACCTCTCGCGCCGAGATGTTCATGGCGTCGCGCAACGACCGGGTCACCAGGTTGTGTACGAACTCTCCGCTGTCGGCCGCGTTGCGGGCGGTATCCTTGGCGCGTTCCGAACCGCCGGACGAGAAGCAGACCACAGGTGGGTCATCAGCCATGGCGTTGAAGAAGCTGTAGGGCGCCAGGTTGACCGATCCATCGCCATTGAGCGTGGTGAACCAGCCGATGGGACGCGGCGCCACGAGCGCCTTGAACGGATCTCGGTCGAGCCCGTGCCCCTTCGCGGGTTCATAGAACATGGTGCCCTCGCCCGCCGTCAGGCAGCCCGGGATTTGTAGCGCTCGATGTACCAGGAGGCCTCGTGCATGGTCTGGCGTGCCGAGGGGCGTGCCGCCATCTCGTCACACCACCGCAGGAGACGCCGGCAGTCTTCCGGAATGGTGACCTGGCGGTAGTGGGTGAGCAATGGAAGTCGCTCGAAGAACGGCCAGAAGGCGAGATCGACGAGGCTGACCGACGAGCCCAGCCAGAAGGGCCCTGACGAAAGGGCCGCCATGCCATTCGTTTCCATGTCGCGGAGATCCTGTCTCACCCGGTCGCCGAGCTCCTTCTGACGCTGCGCGTCATTCGCTCCCAGCAACGCGTAGAAGTCCTCGATCCAGCGGGTGTTGCAGTAATCGATCCAGATGCGCGCCTGGGCCCGCAACCAGGGATCGTCGGGCAACAGGGGCACTTCCGGGAACTTGTCCTCGATGTACTCGTTGGCGATTGCGGATTCCCAGACAATCTCGTCGGCAATCTTCACCACCGGGACCTTTGATGTCGGCGAGACTTCCTCGAACCAGGCGGGCTTGTTGGAGAGGTCGACCTCGCGAACCGAGAACTCCAGCCCTTTTTCGATGAGCGCCATGTGGGTTCGCTGGGCGAAGGGACAGACGTGGGATGTGATGAGTTCAATGGCGGTCATGGAGATTCTCCCATTCTGGTGCGTGGTCTAACCCAGTGTTCTCGCAATGGAGGCACGAAGGTCGTTCGTGACACGGGCGCCAAACTGGCCGATCACCTCGCTGGCGCAGACACTGGCTATGCGTGCCGCTCTGTCGAGACTGAGATCCTGGGTGTAACCGTAGAGGAAACCTGCGGCATAGAGATCACCGGCGCCCGTGGCGTCGATCACCTTGGTTGTGACGGATTCGATCTCGAAGACAGACCCGGGAGAGAAGACCATGGAGCCCTTCTCGCTGCGCGTGATGACGGCGATGGAAACCTCTTCCGCGAGACAGCCGGACGCTACCGCAAAGGTCTCGCCGGGAAAGAGCGAAAGCGTTTCGGCCTCGTTGGCGAACACGATATCGACATGGTGGTGCAGGAACGCGCGCAGATCGTCCCGGTGGCGATCCACGCATGCGGCATCGGAGAGTGACATCGCGACCTTGGCCCCGGCTGCAGCGGCCATCAAGGCCGCCTTGGAGAACACCTCCAGCCCTTCGGGTGCATCCAGGAGATATCCCTCGAGCAGAACGACCCGTGCGGCCATGGAGTCCGCCGCGAGGTCCGCAACGCCGATATGGAGCGATGCACCGAGCCATGTGCACATGGTGCGATGGCTGTCCGGCGTCACGAGAACGAGGGATCGTCCGGTTTCCGGCCCGTCGGCCGCCGCACGGGCGGCGAAGTCGACTCCCTGGGAGTTGAGGTCTCCGGCAAAGCGCTGCCCGAGCATGTCATCCTTCACTCTGCCGACAAATCCGCCGCTGCCGCCGATCGCGGCCAGGCCGGCAATCGTGTTGGCCACGGAGCCACCGGACATCATCGTGACGGGTTCACAGGCATCGAGAAGTCTCGTCGCCATGCCGTGATCGACAAGGTGCATGCTGTCCTTGGCGAGATCGAAGTCCGCCAGAAAGGACTCTTCGACCTCGGCGACGATGTCGACGATGGCGTTGCCGATGCCAAGAACATCGATGCGTGGCTGATTCATGCGAGAGGAAGGCACCTGTTGCGGGCGCCCGCGAGTATAGATGTGGAGCACTTTCTGGCAAGTCTTGCCGGGGAACGTGCGAGGGCACCATACTCGCGCCCGCATGGCTTCAACGCGGAAGGCACCGATGGCGGATCTCTGGAGATTGACGGCGACGGAGGCCGCCGGACTGCTGCGCCGCAAGGAGGTTTCGCCTCTCGAACTCGTTGAGGACTGCATCGCTCGCATCGAGGCGACGGACGGTGGTCTCAACGCCATGCCAACCCGCTGTTTCGACCGGGCCCGGGACCATGCCCGGAGCCTCAAGACCGGCGGCGCTCCGGGTCCGCTCCACGGTCTTCCTGTCGCCATCAAGGATCTCGAGGATGTCGCCGGTGTACGGACCACCTACGGTTCCCCGATCTGGGCAGACCACGTGCCGGCGGCCTCGGATCTCATGGTGACGCGCCTGGAGAACCGGGGCGCCATCGTTGTCGGCAAGTCCAACGTTCCGGAGTTCGGCGCCGGCGGCAACAGTTTCAACGAGGTTCTCGGGGTGACGAGAAACCCCTGGGACATGGCGGCCTCGGCCGGCGGATCCTCCGGCGGATCGGCTGCCGCTCTGGCCAGCGGACAGGTGCCTCTGGCGACCGGTTCCGATCTCGGCGGCAGTCTGCGCATTCCGGCGAGTTTCTGCGGCGTGACGGGATTTCGGCCGAGCCCGGGGGTCGTTGCCCGCGGCCCGACGCCGGATGCCTTCCAGGATCTGTCGGTGGCGGGCCCGGTGGCCCGCAACGTCGCCGACGCGGCACTCCTGCTCGACGCCATGTCCGGCGTCGACAAGCGCGATCCGCTGACGCGGCCGGCACCGCCGGTCTCCTGGCTGGACCAAGTCCGCGCGGCCCTCGACCGGGGAGATCTGCCACGGCGCATCGGCTACTCACCGGATCTCGGGATCACGCCGGTGGCGCGGGACGTCGACCGGTTGTGCCGGGAGGCCCTGGATCGCCTTGCGGCCCTGGGAAGCGACATCGCACCGGCGGCAATCGACTTTTCCGATGCGCCGGAAGCGTTCCACACCCTGCGGGCCATCGGCTTCGCCACCGGCCACGAGGACGATCTCGTCCACCACCGTGACAAGTTGAAGCCGGAGAATGTCTGGAACATCCAAAAGGGTCTCGATCTCGACATCGCCGACATCATCCGCGCGACACGCATCCGCGGCGCGCTCTACCAGAGGATGACGGCGTTCTTCGAGACCTTCGACCTCCTCGCCCTCCCCTCGACCATCGTTCCCGCCATCGCCACCCACGAACGCTACCTTGGCGAACTCGACGGCCACCGGTTCGACAACTATGTGGACTGGATCATGATCACATCCGTGATCACGCTGACATCGTCCCCCGCGATCTCGATTCCCTGCGGCTTCACCGATGAAGGGCTGCCTGTCGGACTGCAGCTGGTCGGCCCTTCACACAGCGACGGACGCGTTCTGGGCTGGGCCGCCGTCGCCGAACGCACCCTTGGCATTGCCGGCAACCTGCCCATCGACCCCCGCGGCACACCCGGTCGCTACCCCGATCCAGAGCCGGCCGACGGCCGCCACCGTGCTTGACGTTCCAGGCAGGATTGCCGTCAACCTGCGTGACGGCAGGATCCGCCGCAGCCTGGCTCTCATTGCTCTCACCAGTGCCGTTGCGTCTTCGGTTCTCGTCGCTCTGGTTATCGGCGGCGCGATGGCTCTCGACCCCGGCGCCTGGATCGAATCCCGTGTCACCTGGATGCCCGACTGGCTGGCCGACAGCGTTGTCTTCGTCGTGGCCACTCTGGGCGCCATGGCCCTCGTCTGGTTCACATTCGTCATCATCGTGCAAACCGTGGCATCGCTCTTTCTCGATGGCATCGTCTCGCGCGTCGAGGAAACCGACTATCCGCATCTGCCTCCTGCGAAGGGAACGACAGTGGCGGAAGACGTCCTCGCGTCCCTTCGCTTTGTCGGCTGGCTGCTGCTCGTCAATCTCGCCGCCACATCGCTCTATCTTGTCGCAATCCTCATCCCCGGCCTGTCAATCATCGTCTTCTGGATCGTCAACAGCCTTCTCTTCGCCCGGGAGTATGCCGAGATCGTGTCGCTGCGGCGCCTCGCCCGCCGCGACTCGGACGCCTGGCGCAAGCGGCACCGCTGGCGGCTGCTCGCCTCAGGGGCCGTCATCACCGCCGGCATGAGCGTTCCCCTTCTCAATCTCGCCATGCCCGTCATTGCCGCTATCGCCATGACCCATCTCTTTCACAGGAAATCCGATGCGGCGAACTGAGCACCATCCGCCGGCCAGTTCGCGTGTCCGGAGATGTGGCCGACCGGCCTTCGCCTTCTCCAGTCCCTTGACGGAAACCGGGAGGACACCGCCTGATCGACGGTGTCCCGCTCCACCATCTGCCCTTCTTCTGGCATGCGCCCTGGCGCTGGCAGCCTGCAACCCCTTTGCCGGGACCGGTCCCGGGGCGGCCGTCAGCGAGACCACGGCTCCTGTCGAGGCGTCACTGGTCATCGAGGAAGCCACGGCTGCCCGGGATCTCGCCGGCCTACAGGAAAGCGAGGTGGTCGATATGCTCGGCGATCCGGCCTTCGCCTGGACCGAGGGCAACGCCAGGATGTGGCGCTACGACGGCGCGTCCTGCAGCCTGCTCGTCTTTCTCTACCCGGACGGCGTGCGCCACGCGGAGGCACTCGGTGGCGAGGAGGAATCCTGTTTGTGCGAGATCCGGGGCGACTGCACCTGAAACCGGGATCTCACTCCTTCCTCAGAAGAAGCCGCCACACGCCTGCCGTGCCGTCCTCCGGTTCCAGCGACAGGATGGAATGGCCGTGTTCCCTGACTGAGCGCGGCACGTTTTGCAACGGCTCGCCTTCGTTCAGGCGGACCTCGGCAACCATGCCGGGTTCCATGCCCTCGATCATCAGCTTTGTCCTGACGAACGTGATCGGACAGACATCACCGGTGATGTCAAGGCGCATGTCGACGGCCGGTTCCACAGTCTGCTTTCCTTGCGTTTCCATCGCACTCCAACAAAGTACACCCGCGCCGCCAAACCGGCGAAACAACGACCTGTTTTCCCTTTCTCCAATACCACTTCGGGGGGATTCCGCAACGGATTGTCGCGTACCGACAGCTCAAGGCCAGGGCACATCCATGGCCGCTGCACGACTCGCTCAAGCGCGTATCGAGCCTCTCGAGGCCAACGGCACCGATGCCGTCGACCGGGATGGGGAGCTGACCGGCTTCGGCGTCCGTGTCCGAATGAACCATGTCCTCCAAACCCGCGTGCGTGGCAAGCTGCGCTGGTTCACCATCGGCCAGCATCCCGGACGAGGCAGGGATCTCGGCGCTGGCGAAAATGGGGGGCAACCCCCGCGGACGCCGATGCGAAGCCGAAGGCCGAACCGGTTATGCGGGTCACTGTTGGAGGAGGATGCCGGGTCAACATTGCAAGAGCATTGACAGTCTCGGCGGCAGGCGCGCCTGTCTCGACCGCCACTGGCACGGCCTGAACACCTTCCTCGACAACGGTCGCGTCGAGATGGACAGCAACCGTGTCGAGAACCGCAACAGGCCTGTGGCCCCGACGAAGCAGAACGCACTCTTCGCCAGCCATGACGAGGGTGGCTCCGACCGGGGCCGCATTGCATCGCTCATCGAAATCGCCTAGATGAACCGCGTCGAGCCCTTCGCCTGGCTCAAGACCACGCTCGAGGCCACCGCCGCCGGACATCCCGACAAACGCAACGACGACCTCATGCCCCGGGCCTTCAACCCCTCGTCAACCTGCCATCTGCGCGGGGTGCCTGACACAGTAGACGACAATACGGATTTCACCATGGCCCATTGCAATGCATGAGACGAGACTCGCGACCTGGGAGCACGACCACTCGTTCGGCCTTGATCGGCCGCAACCGGGAGAAAGGCGCACCCTGATCGTCGCCCTTCTGACCGCCGTGACCATGGTGGTCGAGGTCGTGGCGGGCCTCCACTTCGGATCGATGGCGCTGCTCGCGGACGGCCTTCACATGGCCTCCCATGCGGCCGCCCTCGGCCTGGCCGTCTGTGCCTATGTCTACTGCCGCCGGCGCGCCCGCGATCCCCGCTTCGCATTCGGTACCGGCAAGGTCAACTCGCTTGGCGGCTACACGAGCGCACTGCTGCTGGTCGGTTTCGCCCTGTACATGGCCGTCGAAAGCGTTTCGCGCCTGATAGCACCGGTTCCGATCGCGTTCGACGGGGCGATTGCCGTCGCCTTCGTTGGCCTCATCGTGAACGGCGTATCGGTGTTCATTCTCCGTACCAGGCAGGATTCGCCCACTCACGGCACCCCAACGCACCAGGACGGGCCGGAGCGACACGCACACGGACACGCACACGGACACCACCATGGCCACGGACACGCTCACCACGACCACAATCTGCGCGGTGCCTATCTCCACGTCCTCGCCGACGCCCTGACCTCGCTGCTCGCGATCGTTGCGCTGATC
>JAPPGE010000101.1:0-13644 GCA_028821455.1 bacterium
TGCGTCCAAGGCCGAAAAGGAGGCCATCACTCCAGGTGGTGACGGATGCGGGCTAGGTCCCTTTTGCCCAATTCTCTATTCCGGCTTTAGGCCAGCGCATAGGCCTTACATGGTGGCTCAGCCCAGACTAACCGTTCCATAAACGGATCACAGATCCATCACACGATCCATTTGTGGAGCACAATCCTCCCAACTCGCTTGAAATCTTCCAGAATGACCTATAAGTGGGTCGTGATCCCCTCTCATGCCCCATTTATGGAGCGCACAGTGCAATGGCGAAGCCCGCACACAGAAGCTATTCCCGCTATGCTCGCGAAGCCGCAGAGCTTCTCGGGCTGATGATCCACAACGCGCGCATCGAAGGCAATTCCACGGTTGCCGATGTCGCCGAACGCGCCGGGATTTCGCGTGGCCTCGTGCACCGCATCGAAAAAGGCGAAATGGGCTCCTCTATCGGTGCGGCCTTCGAGGTGGCCGCGATTGTCGGGCTGCGCTTGTTCGAATCCGAACCGACGACGCTGACGCGTCATCTGTCGATGGAACGCGACAGGCTCACCCTGCTGCCGCATTCCGTCCGCACGGGAAGGATGAAGGTGAAAGATGATTTCTGATCGCTTCGGCACGAAAGCGCCGGAGGAAGCCTACGTCTGGATTTGGCTGCCCGGCGCGACGGCACCGGTCGTCGCCGGTCGAATCGCGCATGACGGCGAGCGGTTGAGCTTCAACTACGGACAGAGCTTTCTGGACCGGAATGGCCGCATCCCGATCCATGCGCCGGAACTGCCGCTGCGCGAAGGAGCGATTGCGCCCAGTGTCGGGCTGAGCATGGCCGGATGCCTGCGCGACGCCGCGCCCGATGCGTGGGGCCGTCGCGTCATCCTGAACCGGACCTTCGGGCACAAGAGCAAGAACGACGATACCGCTGCGCTCGACGAGCTGACCTATCTGCTGGAGTCCGGCTCCGACCGAATCGGCGCCCTGGACTTTCAGCGCTCCCCTTCCGAGTACGTGCCGCGCGCCTTTCAGGCCGCGACGCTCGAAGAACTGCTGAGCGCCGCCGGGAAAGTCGAGAAAGGAGAACCGCTGACACCCGATCTCGATCGGGCGCTGTTGCACGGCACGTCGGTCGGCGGTGCGCGCCCGAAGGCGATAATCCAGGACGGCGACACGAAGCTGATCGCCAAGTTCTCGTCTTCGACCGACACCTATAATGTGGTGAAGGCGGAGTATGTCGCCATGCGCCTTGCTGCCCGCGCGGGGCTCGACGTTGCTCCCGTACGTCTTGCGCATGTCGCCGGCAAGGACGTGCTGCTGGTCGAGCGCTTCGACCGGGCAAGGACGAAAGACGGCTGGACGCGCAAGGCAATGATCTCGGCGCTGACGCTCTTTGGCCTCGATGAGATGATGGCGCGGTATGCCAGCTATGAAGACCTCGCGGAGATCGTCCGGCACCGCTTCACCTCGCCGAAGGCGACGCTGCACGAGCTGTACGGACGGCTCGTGTTCAACGTTCTGTGCGGCAATACCGACGACCACGCCCGCAACCATGCGATCTTCTGGGACGGCAAACGCCTGACCCTGACGCCTGCCTATGACATCTGCCCGCAAAGCCGTTCCGGCAATGTGGCCAGCCAGGCGATGCTGATCGTCGGAGACAATCGGACGAGCACGCTTGCGACCTGCCTGGAGGCCGCGCCCAGTTTCCAGCTTGCAGAGAAGGCGGCGAAGGACATTATCGACCGGCAGATCGGCACCATCCGGGACGCATGGGACGACATCTGCGAAGAGGCCGCGTTGACCGTGGTCGAGCGCAACCTGTTCGGCCAGCGCATCTTTCTGAACGGCTACATCTTCGAAGGCACGCCGGAGGGCCTGTGGTGACGTCGGCACCGAGGCGGCCGTTCAGTTCGACGCGGTTCATTCCAAAGCTCATGACGATGCTCCTTCAGTCCTCGTTGATGACGATGGTCGAGCGGCGGGCCCGGAGAACGCTCTCCCCAGCCCCTTCCCGCTCATCTTCTCCAAGCCCTCCTCTGGCTGCCGTCCGCCGGGGTCTCTCGATCGGGACAGCGGCGGGCCCGGTCTTCGGCCAGTCGCTGCGATTCTCGGCTTGATCGTAGGGATCGTGCTGACGCCGGCCGTGAGGCGCGGCGAAACTCAGGTCACGTTGCCTGGCGCACTCGGCAAAACTCTGGAGTGAACAGGAAACGGAGCCGAAAAGGAAAGGACCGACACGCCCATTTCGGGAATGTCGGTCTCGGTGGCTGCGGGGGCCCGCTTTGACCTTTGTCGAGCGCTTTCGGAGCGGCGTGCGAGCGGAACATCCCATCCAGATGGATAACGACACAGGATCCCTGGACTGGATGCGGGTTCGGCCATGGTGCCGAAGGCCTGCCGTAACGCTTGACGGGTGATGGAACCGGCGGATCATGGAAGGTGGCGACGGGGAGTGCGGGCCTTGTATCAGACGAACACCAGGGTCGATGCGGTTCAGGCGCCGCCGATACCGGAGGCCTGGACGTGGGTCGAGGGCATCGAGTCGGCGGAACCCCTCATCGATGTCTGCCAGGCGGTCCCCGCATCTCCTCCGCCTGACGAACTTCTTGCCCATGTGGCCGGGCGGGCGCGCGACGGGTCGACGGCCCGCTACACGGGCATCTTCGGCATGCCGGCCCTGAGGGAAGCCCTGGCAGACGACATCAACGCGCTCTATGGCGGTGACGTCGGTGCGGGCGATGTCATGATCACCGCCGGGTGCAACCAGGCGTTCTTCAACACCATGCTGGCTCTGGCGGGGGAGGGGGACGAGATCGTCCTTCCCGTGCCCTGGTACTTCAATCACGAGATGACGGCCCGCATGCTGGGGATCTCCGTCGTGCCTCTCGGTTTTCGCCCGGACTGCGGCGGTGTGCCGGACCCCGACGATGCCCGCCGCCTGGTCGGCGGGGGGACGAGGGCCATCGTTCTCGTCACGCCGAACAATCCGACGGGCGCGGTCTATCCGCCCGACGTCATCGAGGGTTTTCTCGAGGTGGCAAGGCAGGCGGGATGTGCCCTGGTCATCGATGAGACCTACCGCGACTTTCTCTCTCCCGGCAGCCGCCCGCACGATCTCTTCATGGACGAGAAGTGGCGAGACACCCTTGTGCATCTCTACAGTTTCTCGAAGGTCTACTGCCTGACCGGTTACCGTGTCGGCGCGGCGGTGGCCGGCGGCCGCTTGCAGGACGCTCTCGAGAAGGTGTGCGACTGCGTTCAGATTTCGCCGCCGCATCTGGGTCAGGAGGCGGCGCTCTACGGCATCCGTCATCTCGAGTCATGGCGACGCCGCAACGCCGGAGTCATGGGCGAACGGGCACAGGCGCTCGCGCGCGCCTTCACCCGCAACGACCTTGCCTGGGAGCTCGTGAGCGCGGGCGCCTACTTCGCCTATGTCCGTCATCCGTTCCGTGGCAGGAATGCGGTCGAGGTGGCCCGCGCCCTGGCGGTGAAGGACGGCCTCCTGACCCTGCCCGGCAGCTGGTTCGGTCCTGATCAGGAGGACTACATCCGCCTTGCCTTTGCCAACCTGGGAGCAGACGCGATGCCGGTCATCGCCGGGCGCCTGGCGCGGGTCGGCCCCTGATCAGGTCGGCTCCTGGTTGGTCAGGCGGAACGTCCCATGCCCGGTTCCGTGGCGTTGACGAGGCAGGCCATGTTGCCGGAAGCATGGACGTTGTCATGCATCAGCTGGTGAGCATGGCCGATCTCGTCGAAGGTGAAGGTCTCTGAAAGACAGGGATCGATCCTGCGATCGATCATCAGCTGATTGACCGCTGCCGCCTGCTCGTCGTTGGAAAGATGGCTCCCCTGGAGGCGCTTCTGGCGCATCCAGTGGTAGCGCAGGTCCATGGTGATGTTGTAGCCCGTGGTCCCGGCGCAGATGACCACCATGCCCCCGGTGGCGGCCACGAATCCGCTGGTCGGCAAGGTCGACTCGCCCGGGTGTTCGAAGACGATCCGCGGACTGACCCGCTCGCCCGCGGCCTCCCAGATGGCCTTGCCGAAGGCGCGGGCTCCCTTGACCCAGGCGCCGTACTCCGGGCTCGACGTATCCGGCATCGGTCCCCAGTGATCGAAGTCCTTGCGGTTGATGACGCCGACGGCGCCGTTGTCGAGGCAGAACTGGCGCTTGCTCTCGTCGGAGACGACGGCGACGGCGCGGCCGCCCATGGCACGGGTGATCTGCATGGCATAGGAACCAAGACCTCCGGCAGCGCCCCAGACGAGGACCACGTCGCCTTCCTCCACCGTGTTGGGAGACCAGCCCATCAGCATGCGATAGGCGGTGGAGGCGCACAGCAGGTAGCAGCCTGCTTCCTCCCAAGAAAGGTGCTTCGGCTTGGGCTGGCACTGGTGGGCCTGGGCCTTCGCGAACTGGCAGTAACTGCCGTAGTTGGTCTGATAGCCCCAGATGCGCGTGGTTTCGGCCAGCATGGGATCGCGGCCTGACTGCACCCAGGGGTCGTCAGGCGGCCACCAGCCCGAGTGAACCACGACTTCGTCGCCCGGTTTGACGTTGGTAACGGCGGAACCCACCTTCCAGACGATACCGGAACAGTCGGAACCGCCGGCATGGAAGTCTTCCGGTTCGCCCTGTTTCTGGCGCACCGCGATGACATCGATAGGATAGCCGAGCGCCGCCCATACGTTGTTGTAGTTGATGCCGGTCGCCATGTTGTAGACGAGAACCTCGTCAGCAGCGATATCGGGAACGTCGATGATCTCCCTCTGCCAAGCGTCCCGCGGTGCGCCGAAACGATCCTGGCGCACACAAAAGACGTGCATACGCTCCGGAACCTCTCCGAGGGGGGGCCGCTCGCCCAACGCACAGATTTCCATGAGTCCTGCTCCCGTTCCTTGACCTGGCGGGCGTCTTGTCCAATGCCTTGCAACGTGCGTCAAGTCCCCCGCTGGTCTGTTGCTCTCCATTGCGGGAGCGTTGAGACACGCTCACCGCTGGCCTATGAATCATCCCATGCAGCGTGACCGTGTCCTGATTCCCGTTGAAGGCCTGCGCCTCGCGGCTCTGGGAATCCTCGCCAGCAGGGGTCCGATGGACTACGCCACCCTTGCCACCGCGGTGCGCCTGTTTGCCACGAGTTACGGTGCGTCGCCCGTCGATGTCATGTCGTCCTCCATTGAACTCCTGCGGTTCGAGGGCCTGATCGCGATCGGCGACGACGGTGAGGATGCCGGCAGTGCCCGGGTGACGCTGATGCCCGGGGGACGCGAGGAGCTCGAGCGCCTCATGCTCGCGCCAGTCAGGGTTTCCAGCGCCTCCTCAAGGCTCATGGTGGCTCTCAAGATCCGCTTCTTTCGCCTCCTCGACACAACAGGACAGCGACGGCTGGCCGAGGTGCTGGGCGATACCCTGAGGAGCGAGAGGGCGCGCCTTGTCAATCTGCGCCGCCACATGGAGGGTGAGGATCCCGGGTTCCTGGCATGGCTCGATCGCGATATCGCCCGCACCGTCGAGGAACTGGCGTGGCTCGAAGGTGAGGAAGCGTTGATGACGCGGCAACGGCAACGCGATGACGATACACCCACCTGAGAGAATCGCCTCCACCTGGCGCGAGGCGGAGGCCATCGTCCGCCTCGCGGTTCCACTCATCCTGACGCACCTCGCGCACATGGCGATCATGGCGACGGATGTCATCATGATGGGGCGCATCGGCACGGAGACCATCGCCGCAGGTTCGCTGGCGCGGGACTTCTACTGGGTCATGGTGGCATTCGCGATCGGCGTGCTCACAGGGGCGACACCGGTCATGGCCCAGCACCTCGGAGCCCGCCGTTTCCGGGCCATCCGTCCGGTGGTGCGCAACGCCTCCTGGTTGTGTTTGCCCCTCGCGGCAGTCGTCTCGGTTCTGGCCTGGTACGCCTCGCCGATCCTCATCATTTTCGGCCAGGATCCGGCGATCACCGCCCTGGGCGAGTCTTACCTGCGGGTCATGATCTGGGGTCTCCTGCCCTCCCTGTGGTTCGTCGTGCTGAGCGAATTCCTGGCCGCCCATGCCAGGCCCAGGGCGATCGTCGTGGTCACGGTTCACGCCATCGCACTCAATGCCCTTCTCGACTACGCCTTCATGTTCGGCAAGCTGGGTGCTCCCGAACTCGGTCTCGTGGGCGCGGGCGTCGCCAGCGTCATCGTCAACTGGGCGATGTTCGGCGCGCTTCTCTGGTTCGTGCATGCCGACCGGCGCCTGCGCCGCTACCGCCTGCTGGGCTATTTCTGGCGGCTCGATCGCGGCGTGATGAAGGAGGTTGCCTTCCTCGGCGGGCCGATTGCCATCACGGAAGTCGGCGAGATGGGCCTCTTCTTTGTCACCACGATCATGATGGGCCTGATTTCGACAGAGATGCTCGCTGCCCACGCGGTGACCGCCCAGTGCTATGCCTTCGTCTTCATGATTCCGGTAGGCTTTGCCCAGGCGGCAGCGGTGCGTGTCGGCCACGGCGCCGGTGCCGGCAGTCCCGAGTGGTCCGCCCGTTCCGGCTGGATGGCGGTGACGCTCTCGGGAATCACAGTCCTGGCGCCCGTCGTCGCCTTCTGGTTCTTCGGAGGTGAACTCTCCTCGCTCATTCTTGACGCCGACGATCCCGCCAACGCCCACGCCCTGGGCCTGGCCGTGAGTCTGCTCAGCGTTGCCGCCATCTTCATGCTGAGTGATGCGGTGCAGATCACGGCACGCGGCGCGTTGCAGGGACTCAAGGACACCGCAATTCCCATGGTCTACAGCGTTGCCACCAACTGGGGTCTCGGTCTCCCCTGTGCCGCTGCCTTCGGATTCTGGTTCGGCTGGTCCGGCGAAGGGATCTGGGCCGGCCTCGCCGTGGCCACCACCGGTGCTTCGGTGCTCCTCATCACCCGGTTCCGCAACCGTCTGCGGATCTTCCATGAGAGCGTCAGGTGATAACGATCCGCCGGGGCTGCGGGTTTCCCGGAACGGCCGATTGGTCTACAACTTGGATGCACGCAAACGACGGCTCCCTATCGGGGAAGGAAGGACACCATGCTGAGGAACACCAGGTACGACGCCAGTGAACTGTGGCAGAAGGACCACGACCACGTCATTCATCCGTGGACGGATTTCTCCCGGTGGGACGACAAGGGCTCCGAGATCATGGCCGAGGCCGATGGCATCCATGTCTACGACAGCCACGGCAACCGGTTCATCGACGGAATCGGCGGACTGTGGTGCGTCAACATCGGCTATGGTCGCGAGGAGATGGCCGAGGCGATTGCCGAACAGGTGCGTGCCATCCCCTACTACTCGCCGTTCCACCATCTCTCGACCCCGCCGGCAGGACTTCTCGGGGCAAAGATCGCGTCCCTGACTCCGGGAAGCCTCGATCACATGTTCTTCGGCACGGGCGGTTCCATGGCCAACGACACGGCCGTGCGCTTTGTCCACTTCTACTGGAACAACCTCGGCCGCCCCAGCAAGAAGAAGATTGTCTCCAGGGTGGACGCCTACCATGGCATGACCTACATGGCGGCGGCTCTCACCGGCATTGCCTACGACAAGATCGGTTTCGACCAGGCCGACGAGATGGTGGTGCACGTCGCCTGTCCCTACACCTACAGGCGCCCCGAGGGCATGACCGAGGCCGAATTCTGCGACTGGCTGATCGAGGACTTCCGCAAGCGCATAGAGGAAGTCGGCGCCGAGAACATCGGCGCCTTCATCGCCGAGCCCATCATGGGGGCAGGCGGCGTGATCGTCCCTCCGGAGGGGTATCACAAGCGCATGTTCGAGGTCTGCAAGGCCAACGAGATTCTCTACATCTCGGATGAAGTGGTGACCGGGTTCGGCCGGCTCGGTCACTTCTTTGCCTCAGAGGACGTCTTCGGGATCGTTCCGGACATGATCACGTCGGCCAAGGGCATCAGCTCGGGCTATCAGCCGCTGTCGGCGACCATCGTGTCCCAGGAGGTGTACGACGTTCTCTCCACGCCGCAGGCCGACGGAGCGCTCTTTACCACCGGCTTTACCTATTCGGGCCATCCGGTGTGCTGCGCTGCCGGAATGAAGAACATCGAGATCATGGAGCGCGAGGACATACCCGGCCACGTACGCAAGGTCGGCCCCTATTTCGAGAAACGCCTCGCCGAACTCAATGACCTGCCGCTGGTGGGCGAAACCCGCGGCAAGTGCTTCATGCTGGGTGTCGAGAACGTCGCCAACAAGGAGACCAGGGAACTGTTGCCTGCGGAGGTCAATGTCGGAGAGCGTATTGCCGAACATGCCCAGGCGAACGGAGTCATCGTCCGCCCCCTCGGTCACCTCAATGTCATCTCGCCGCCACTCATCATGACGGAGGCGCAGATCGACGAGTTTGTCGGCGTCCTCAGGGGCGCCATCCTGGCAACCCAGGATGACCTCGTGCGCGAGGGGCACTGGAAGGGCTGAAGGCAGGCCCGGCGGTTCCTCGTCAGGGATCGCCGGGCACCCCGTAACTGGGCGTGTCCCCGGGATCGAGCGCCCGCTTGACGTAATCGTCCATTTGCGGGCCGAAGACGTCCCACACGCGCCTCAGTTCGGCGATGGGTTCGTCGTGCCAGTCGACCCTGAGGTCGCACACCGGCCACTCGTGGCGGTGGCAGACCTTGATGCCCACCGAGCGCACCGGACCCATTTCGCCCCCGGCTTCCTGCCCTGCCTCAAGTCCGGCGAGAAGGCGTTCCACGAAGGGGGCGTCGGCTGCCGCCTCGAATGCACGCACCATGGCGGTGGGAACGTCCGTGTTCGACAGCAGGTTGCCGGCGGCAACGGCGTCTTCGCCTTCGGCGACCGCATGGGTCCCCAGGGTGCCCGAGCCCGAATGATGGGCAGTGTGCCCCAGGGAGTCGATGATGGCGAGTTGGCGGTACTCCGGCCAGGCCCGTGCTTCGACGAGGATCGTCATGGCCCGTGCCGCGCCGTAACCCCGGGCCAGAAGGTCGAGGCCCATGAGGCCCAGGCCCGGGTCGGTGATGTTCTGGCTGGCGACGGCTCCGACATGGCCGCGTACCCAGGCGCAGCGGGCGGCGACGGCCGGGCTCGACGAGGTGACCACCACCCCGAACATGCCGGATCTGAGGCAGCGGGCGGTCAGCGAAAACGTCATGGTCCGTCCTCCGGGATGACCGCATCGACATCGATTTCCATCAGCATCTCGGGCCTGGCCAGGGCCTGCACGACAAGGCCCGTCGACACCGGGTAGACTCCCTTGAGCCAGCTCCCGATGACATTGTAGACCGGTTCCCGGTGGCGCGGATCCGTCAGGTAGATGGTGATCTTGCAGATGTGGTCGAGTTCACTGCCGGCTTCCTCGAGCAGGCGCTTGACACAGGACATCGCCATCTCGGCCTGGGCGGCCGGATCGCCTACGCCATGAAAACTGCCATCGAGATCAAAGCCGGTCTGCCCGCGCATGAAGACGTGGTTGCCGGCTCTCACGACCATGCAGAGATCGTTGTCGAGCGTCTGCTCCGGGTACATGTCCCGCGTGTTGAAGGTTCTGAAACGCTGGTGTGCCATGAGGCCTCCTGGTGATTGGGCCGTTTCCCTCTATCGCGACATGACCCTGTCGGAAAGTCCGGCAGCAGACTTCACGAACTCCAACGGTCCGTCGAAGTCAAAGTTCCGGTAGACCGCGGCCAGGTGGGCGAAGGGCGGCGACTGGGCAAAGAGCTGGAATGTCACCTTGTGACCGGCGTAGTCGGAGTTGACCAGGTCGCGTCCGAAGGCGAGCAGGCGCCGCCGGTCCTCGGCCTGCCAGTCATCGTTCACGTTGTAGTACTTGTCCATCCATACCCTGGTTTCCGGCGCGGTGAAGGCTGGGCTGTCGGGCGTGACACAGATCTGCCCGCCACACAGCTCGCGGGTGAGGTGCATCATGGCCGGCAGCTGGGTGCAGGCCAGCACGCGCCCGGTGAAGAGCAGCGACGGATTGGGCATCAGGTAGCCGGCCGGGCTGCGCCGCGCTTCGGCGATCGCTGCCGTCAGGTGGGCGTTGATGCCCTCGCGATAGCAGGCGAGCTGGGAGAGCTTTTCCATCACGGCCTGCTGACGATCGAGGCCCGTCTGCCTGACGTTGAACAGGGCCGTGCCGATCATCAGGTCTGCCATGTGCAGGATGCGCAGCACGAACATGTAGGCACTGTAGCGGTGCAGGGCGGCGCGGATGTAGACCGCCGCCTGCGTGTGGCGGTAGAACAGGATGTTCTCCCAGGGCACCAGGACGTTGTCGAAGATGAGCAGGGTATCGACCTCGTCGAAACCGTTGGACAACGGATAGTCGGCCACAGGCTTGACGCCGGCGAAACCGCTGCGGCAGATGTGCTTGAGGTTGGGCGCATTCATCGGGCAGATGAAGCCAAGCGCGTAATCCGAGAGTTTCGCGTCGCCCCAGTTGGCAATGGTCGGCTTGACGAAGGCCTGGTGGGCATAGGCCGCCGCCGTCTCGTACTTGGCGCCCCTGACAATGATGCCGGAGTCGGTCTCCTTCACCACGTGGAGCAGCATGTCGGGATCCTGGTCCTGCGGCGCCTTGGAACGGTCTCCCTTGGGATCGGTGTTGGCCGAGACGTGAAAGATGTCGTTGCCGAGAACATTGGTGATATGGCGGTCGATGTTCTCGGCCCAGGAGCTGTCGACCTGGTTGAGAACATCCTTGCCGTCGGCAAGCGACCACAGTTCACCGACAGTCTCGTCACCGATACGGGTCACGACACCGCCGATTTCCTTCATCACCATGTTGATCCACTCGCGTTTGGTCTGCCAGTCCTCGCGGGTGAAGGGGGGCTGCCAGGCGGTGGCGAAGGTCTCGCCGTTCTCCTCGAAGGTGAGGGTGTCCCTGAAGCGCTCTTCGTGAGCCATGTCGTAGACCCGGGCACGGACGTCGACGATCGGCCGGAAGGCCGGGTGGTCGGGAACGCTGTCCACGCGTTCGCCGGAGATGTAGACCTCGCGGCCGTCACGCAATGAGTCGCGGTATTCGCTGCCAGTCATCAGCATCTGGCATGTCCTTCCGTTGCTGAAGCGAGCGGAGAGGTTGACAGGATTGCGGGTTCCAGCAAAACATTTTCTATCGACACATTGCATAGAAAAAATTGATACGTTACACGCTGAAACAACTGCGCTACTTCACCGCCGCTGCCGAAGCCGGGAGCATTTCGGGTGGCGCCGACCGTTGCGCCGTTTCCCAGCCCTCGGTGTCCGCCGCGGTTGCCCACCTCGAGGACGTGCTCGGCGTTCAGCTCTTTGTCAGACAGCACGCGCGGGGTCTTGCCCTCACGCCGGCTGGCCGGCGCCTGCACGCTGCCGCCCAGGCCCTTCTCCTGCAGGCCGATGAACTCGCCGAGGAGGCCGGCGGTCTCGCGAGCGGCCTCTCCGGCGATCTCGATGTCGGCTGTTTCGTGACCTTTGCTCCCATCGTGCTGCCGGGCCTCCTGCGCGTCCTGGCGGCGACGCAGCCCCTGATCCGCATCAGGCCCCACGAGGACGACCTGCGGGCATTGCAGCATGGCCTGCGCAACGGCCGCTACGAGGTGGCGCTCACCTACGATCTCAACCAGGAGAATGACATCGACTTCGAGCCCGTGGTCCCGGTCCCGCTCTACGCCGCCTTGCCGTCGGACCACCGGCTGGCATCAGCGGCAGCGCTTGACCTTCGCGACCTGGAGGACGAGCCCCTGGTTCTCCTCGGTCTGCCCGACAGCCGCGGGCATTTTCTCTCGCTCTTTGCCGAAGCCGGATTTGAACCCGACATCGCCTACGAGACGCGGTCCTTCGAGATGGTGCGGGGCCTCGTTGCCAACGGCTACGGTTACGGGCTTCTCCATACCAGAGCGCCACACAACCGGACCCTGGACGGCTCAAGCCTTGTCTGCGTACCGATCAGGGAGCCTCGCCGCGCGATGCACATGGGCCTGGCACGACTGAAACATGCCCGGTCCACAGGCATGGGCCGCGCCTTCGGCGATGTCTGCCACGCCCATCTCGCCGGCCTCCTCGACAACGGGATGCCGTCCTGATGTCCGTTATGGTCCCGGCCTTCGGCGGGTCGGATGCCCGGGTTATTCCTGACTGGCCTCAGTCGCCGAAGAAGGCTCTCGCCGAGTCGGCGGCGGAGACGTCGGTCAGATTGAAGTGGAAGGCCGGTCCGGCGCCGCCATCGACGACGATGTCGGAGCCGTTGATCCAGGCTGCGTCCTCGGAGAGGGCGAAGGCGACCACTCTGGCGACGTCTTCCGGGCAGGCATTGCGTCCTCCCGACTGCGCCTTCAGACGATCCAGGAGGCCGGCTCCCATCGTGTCGTAGAAGTGCCTGAGGAGCGGCGTTTCGACGGCGCCAGGACTGACGGAGAGCGACCGCACGCCACAGGCGCGCGCCAGCATCGATCCCGCCATGGCATAGACGATCACGACCTCCTTGGAAAAATCATAGGCATCCGGACCACTCATCGGGTGGCTGCGGACCCACGCCAGTCCTGCAGCATAGGTGCGTTGACGAAGCAGGTCGCGGATGAGATCGAGACGTTCCCGCCACGCGTGGCCGGCGTCCGAGGCCACGTGGACGATTGCACTGGCCGGTTGCAGTCGTCCCAGGAGCGACTCGGTGACATGGCGCAGACCCAGGACATTGACCCGCATCACCGCCTCACCGTCCTGACTCCCGGGCAGGCCGGCAACGTTGACGAGGCCATGCAGGGGTTCTTCGATGGCCGCGAGCGCGCTGTCGATGGAATCGGGATTGGTGAGGTCGAAGCGATGGAACTCATCGACGCTGGCACCGTCGCCGTTGGCATCGAGTCCGATCACCCTGGCGCCGCGTTCGCGCAACAGCGTCGCCGTCGCCCTGCCGATCCCGGAGTCGGTTCCGGTCACCACGATGGTCCGCTTCATGCGTTCATCCGCACCGGTGTGTAGCGACAGGGCAGGTGGCGCATGCCGTTGATAAAGAGCCCGTTGATCTCCTGCATGCCGTCGAGATCCACGTCGAGGTCGGGAAGCGTCTCGAAGAGAACCTTGAAGAGGTGATACATCTCGCGCCGCGCGAGGTGAATGCCCAGGCAGTGGTGGACGCCGCCTCCGCCGAAGCCGACGTGATCGTTGGGCGATCGCCTGATGTCGAAAGACTGCGGATTGTCGAACACGGTCTCGTCGCGGTTGGCCGAGACATACCAGAACACCACCTGTTCGCCCGCGGCCAGGCGCTGACCGAGGATCTCGGTGTCGCGGGCCACCGTGCGACCGAAATGCACCACGGGAGTGGCATACCGGACGATCTCTTCCATCGCTGTCGCTGCCAGCCCGTCGTAGTCCTCGCGCCAGCAACGCCACTGGTCCGGATGCCTGGCCAGAAAGCTCATTCCCTGGCCAAGCGAACTCGCGGTGGTGTCGATTCCGGCGGTAATCATGAGCTGAAAGTAGATTCCGACGTCGTAATCACGGAGTTGCTGTCCATCAACCTCGGCGGCGATCATCATCGAGACCAGGTCGTGGGCCCCCGCCGATGGCCCCGGGGGGGGGATTAATTAAGCCAATGGGGTGTGTGGGGTGAAGGGGGGCCAGGGTTAGAGGAAGGTGACACCCCCCTAAAAAACCGAAAAAA
>JAPPGE010000101.1:13654-20371 GCA_028821455.1 bacterium
ACTTCAGCTCAAAGTACATTCCCACGTCTAAATCACGGAGTTGCTGCCCAACAACCTCGGCGGCCATCATCATCCCCACCCGGTCGCCCCCCGGCGCCTGGCGCGGGGCGCGGCATATCTCTTCGCCATAGGCGTTGAGTGCGTAGAAGGCGGCCATGGATTCCTCTTCGTCACCACCCAGTTCATCGCCGTATCCCTGGGCCACGATGCTGAGGCGGGCCAGTTCGTCGCGGTCGTTGCCCTCCGGTACGGCGAGCATGTCGCAGATCACCTTGGTGGGCATGCGGCTGGCGATGTCGCTGGCGAAATCGCAGTGTCCGCGCTCGCTGATCTCTCCGATCACGGTGCGAGCCGAGGCGGCGATGGAGTCCTCGAGATCTCGCAGCAGGCGTGGCGTGAAGGTCCTGGCCAGGATTCCTCTCAGACGTGGGTGAACGGGAGCGTCCCGATTGACCATGCCGGCGACGTCATAGGCAATCTCCGGACCATCGATGGTGGTCATGCCGGTCCCGTAGTGTGACAGGAAGAGCTTCGCGTTCCGGGTGATGTCGCGTGTTTCCCGGTGCCTGGTGAAGGACCAGTAGGTCGTGTCGCTGTCCGGCACCGATTGCAGCGAAATCGGCTGTTCCCGGCGGAAGCGGGCAAGAATGTCGTGCTTGTCCGGCCGTCTCCAGAATGCCGGATCAGCGAGACAGATCCCGTCCAGATTCTCTGTGGTTGCTTGAGTCATGGGCTCATTATCGGCGACGGACCCGGAGACGCAACCACATGAACCGGCGCTCGCGAACCGGCTCACACGAGGTGCTGGCCGCCGGTCACCATGATCTCGGTGCCGGTCACGAAGGCGGCGTCGGCGGAACACAGATAGACAATCGTGCCGGCCACCTCGTCGGCGGTTCCCATGCGCCCCAGGGGAATGCGCGGCACCAGGTCCTGGTAGTCCTCCGACACCATCGCGGTCTCGATCTCGCCGGGCGACACGGCATTCACCCGGACATCGAGGTGGGCGAATTCCGCGGCCATTTCCCGGGTCAGCGCCGACAACGCCGCCTTGGAACACGCGTAGGCGCTGCCCGCGAAGGGGTGGATGCGGTGACCGGCGATCGAGGTGACGTTGACGACGGTGCCCTTGCCCCGGTGCAGCGCCGCGGCAAACCCCCGGGCGAGGATGAGTGGGGCGAAGAAGTTGAGGTCGAAGACCTCGCGCCA
Organism: bacterium; assembly: GCA_028821455.1. Classification (GTDB taxonomy): domain Bacteria; phylum Pseudomonadota; class Alphaproteobacteria; order SP197; family SP197; genus SP197. Next base: position 14,864 of record JAPPGE010000101.1, read on the forward strand.
GTGATCGAGGCTGCCGTTGAGGGTACCGAGGCGTTCGGCGAAACTGGTCTTCGGAGACACCCCCGCATTGTTGATGAGGGCGTGGACCGGCCCGTCGCCGATGATGTCGCTGGCGCGGGCGATGAAGGATCCGAGACTGCTTTCATCCGAGAGATCGGCCGGAAAATGGTGGTGGGGTGAATCCGCCACCCGCCTGTCCTCCGGGATGTCGTCGCGAGAACAGCTCAGGACGCGCCAGCCTTCCTCGTAGAACCGGATGACTGTCTGATGTCCGATACCGCGGCTGGCCCCGGTGATGATCACTGTCTTCACGACACGGCCTCAGTGTGTGAACAGCACCGGCAGATCTGCATGATTGAGAATGAACCGCGTGGCGCCGCCGAGAATGAGCTGCCTCAGCTTGCCCTGGCTGAAGGCGCCCATGACCACGAACCTGGCGTCCTCGCTGCGGGCGATGTCGAGCAGGGTGTGCCCGATGTTGGTCCAGTTCGTCGGCAGGTTGTGGACATGGCACCTGATATCATGATGGGCCAGATACTCTGTCAGGGCATCCGGGCCTGGTCCCCGCATCGAGCTTTCCTCGGGCGCCATGATGGTGACTTCCTCGGCCTCCGTGAGCAGCGGCATGGCCCTGTGCACGGAGCGCGCCGCCTCCGCACTGCCATTCCATGCTATGGCCGCATTGCCCTTGAGATCGCTGACATGGCCAGGCGGCACCAGGAGCAGGCCGCTTCCCGATTCCATCAGCACGGATTCGGCGACCACCTCCTCCTTGGCGTCGCCATGGGAGGTCGGTCGGGGAGCGATCACCAGGTCCGACAGCCGTCCCCGTTCGGCGATGACCTCGTCCTCGCGGCCTTCCTGCTGCACGAAGGTGATGGAAAGCCCGTGGCGAGGAGCCCGCGCGGAGATCGTGATCGCGTGCTTGTCTGCGAGGTCCTTCAGGGCCGCCGAAGCGAAGTCGGACCGTTGCTCGATATCCTGTTCGGCAGTCGAGACAATTTCCTCGATGACGGCGCCGGTCATGCCTTCGGTCATGAAGGCGACGGCGTCGCGCGGATTGCGCCGCACGTTGACGACCTCGACGTGGGCATCGAAGCGCCGCGCCACCAGGAGTGCCGACTCGACGGCGCCAAGGCCGTCTTCGGTGCCCGTCGCCGCAACCAGGATCTTCGATATCGCCATGATGTCCCTCCGAATCCTCCCGTGACAGTGTAGTGTGGTCGGCCCCAACCTTCCACGCCGCAACCGGTCAGGGGAAGAGTCGCGCCACCCGCCAGGCGCCGTCGTCACCGGTGCGCGTGTACTGGATGCGCTCGTGCAGCCGGAAGGGTTTTGCCTGCCAGAACTCGACGAGATCGGGTATGACGCGAAACCCCGACCAGTGGGCCGGCCGGGGAATGTGCCCGACGTGAAACCTCACCGCCATGCGGGCGACATTCTTCTCGAGATCACGCGCGCCTTTCATGGGCCGCGACTGGTCGCTGGCCCAGGCGCCGATCTGGCTGTCCCTCGGCCTGCTGGCGAAGTAGGCATCGGCTTCGTCGTCTCTCACCGGTTCGACCCTGCCCTGGATCCTCACCTGGCGCTCGAGAGGCATCCAGTGAAAGCACAGCGCCGCCTTCGGGTTGGCCAGGAGTTCGCCGCCCTTGCGGCTCTCCAGGTTGGTGTAGAAGACAAAACCCTCCGGTCCGTGACCCTTCAGCAGGACCATGCGCAACGATGGCTGACCGGAGGCATCGGAGGTGGCGAGCGCCATCGCGGCGGGCTCCCTCAGGCCGCATCGTTGGGCCTCGTCATACCAGCGCGCGAAGATCGAGAAGGGGCATTCGGCGTCGTTCATGATTCAGACAATTGCTCTTCACCTCGGGCGACAAATCGCACAAGATGGTCCGGTATCCGCCGCGGGATGGCAACCGGCGTCCCGTTCGGTTCAATCATCACCAGGAAGGATGACATGATTGCAATCAGGATCGCGGTGGTCTTGCTGGCCGCCACTCTCGCCCTCCCGGCGTGTTCCCGGACGGCGGGAGACAAGGAAGCTGCCGGAACCATCCTCGGAGGAATTGGCGGGGCGGTGCTCGGATCCAATGTGGGCGACGGCAGCGGCCGCATCATCGCAACGGCGGTGGGTGGTGTGATTGGCGCCTGGCTTGGCTCCGAAATCGGCGCATCGCTCGACAGGGCCGATCAGGCTTACGCAGCACAGGCCCAGCAGCAGGCTCACCAGGCGCCCATCGGCAGCCAGGTGACATGGAACAACCCGGAGTCGGGCAATCACGGCACTGTCATGCCGCAGCGCGAAGGCCAGGACCAGAGCGGCAACTACTGCAGGGAGTACCAGACCACGGTGACCATCGGCGGCGAAACCCATCAGGCCTACGGCACGGCCTGCCGCCAGCCCGACGGCACCTGGGTCATCATCGAAACCTGAACGGTCCTCCGGTCTTCTCCCGTCTCCCAGGACCGTCGGTCCGTGGTCGGGGCCCGGGGTTTTGTGTAGGATCGCTCGTCTGTCGTCACTGAACCCGAGTATGCCATGACCAACGTCGGTCCGCTCCTCGCCGGAAAGCGCGGCCTCATCATGGGTGTGGCCAATGACCGGTCGATCGCCTGGGGGGTCTCCCGCGTCCTTGCGTCCGCCGGCGCGGAGATCGGGTTCACCTATCAGGGCGATCTCTTTGCCAGGCGCGTCAAGCCCTTGGCGGAATCGATCGGCGCAACCCTTGTCATCGACTGCGACGTCACGGATGACGCCAGCGTCGACAGCGCATTCGAGAGCGTCGCCTCGACCTGGGGCTCGATGGACTTCCTGGTGCATGCCATCGCCTTCTCGGATCGCGACCAGCTCAAGGGGCGGTATGCGGACACGACCCGCGACAACTTCCTGCATACGATGGACGTGTCCTGCTACAGTTTCACGTCCGTTGCCCGGCGCAGTGCCGATCTGATGCCCCATGGCGGCAGCCTTGTGACCCTCACCTACTACGGCGCCGAGCGCTGGATGCCCCACTACAATGTCATGGGTGTTGCCAAGGCGGCCCTTGAATCCAGTGTGCGCTATCTTGCTGCCGACTTCGGTGAGCAGGCCGTGCGTGTGAATGCCATTTCGGCTGGTCCCATCAAGACCCTCGCCGCCTCCGGCATCGGCGATTTCCACTACATTCTCAAGTGGAACGAACTCAATGCGCCGCTCGGCCGGAACCTCAGTATCGACGAGGTCGGACAGGCTGCTCTCTATCTCGTCAGCGATCTTTCCACGGCGGTCACCGGCGAAATCCATCATGTCGACTGCGGCTACCACGTCGTCGGCATGAAGAACCCGAAGGCGCCGGATATCTCCGTCGTTAGCTGAAGCCATGGCGTCGAACAGCTTCGGGCAGGTCTTCCGGGTCACCACCTGGGGCGAGAGCCACGGCCCCCGCATCGGCTGCGTGGTCGATGGCGTGCCACCGCGAATTCCCATCAGCGAGGACGAGATCCAGCATTGGATGGATCGACGTCGGCCCGGAACGTCGCGATACACGACCCAGCGCCGCGAACCCGACCGGGTGTCAATCGTCTCAGGCTGGTTCGAGGGCATGACCACCGGTACCCCCCTTGCCATGACAGTGGAGAATGTCGATCAGCGTTCCCGCGACTATGACGACCTCTCCTCCGTATGGCGTCCGGGTCATGCCGACTACACCTATGACGTGAAGTATGGCATCCGCGACTGGCGCGGCAGCGGAAGGGCGAGCGCCCGTGAAACCGCGATGCGCGTGGCTGCCGGCGCCGTGGCCCGCAAGGTCCTGGGCGAGACGATCGTCATCAGGGGAGCGGTGGTCCAGATCGGCCCTCACGCCATCGACAGGTCGGCCTGGGACTGGGAGGAAACCGGCCGCAATCCCTTCTGGTGTCCCGACTGCGCCATGGCGTCGCGCTGGGCGGACCACCTCGACAGCGTGCGCAAGGAGGGATCGTCGGCAGGGGCGGTTATCGAGATTCGCGCCTCGGGCGTACCCGCAGGCCTGGGAAGCCCGGTCTATGGCAAGCTCGACAGCGACCTGGCTGCCGCCATGATGTCCATCAACGCCGTCAAGGGGGTCGAGATCGGAGATGGTTTCGCCCTGGCCTCCGCGCCAGGCACGGAGGCAGCCGACGAGATGCGCTCCGGCGGGAACGGCCCGCAATTCCTGTCAAACCGGGCCGGAGGCATTCTCGGGGGTATTTCAACCGGCGAGGAGCTGATCGTGCGCTTTGCGGTCAAGCCGACGAGCTCGATCTTTCACGAGCGACGCACCGTCACGAATGAGGGGCAGGACACGACGGTCCGGGTGACCGGGCGGCACGATCCGTGCGTTGGAATCCGGGCCGTGCCGGTCGGCGAGGCAATGATGGCATGTGTTCTCGCCGACCACCTGTTGCGACACAAGGCGCAGTGCGGCTGACCGCATCAGGGCCTCGCCCAAGGCGTCAGCGATCCGAGCGGTAGCCTTCCTTCACCTGGGCAAGCGTTTGTGTGCGCCGGGGCCCGGGTCCGCGTCGATCTTCATGAGCAGCGGCGGCAGCAGGAAGAAATCGGCCAGGAGCGCCAGGGCGATGACCAGCGCGGTGAGTCTGCCCATGCTGGCGTTGAGCTCGAAGCTGGAGAAGCTGACCACGACGAATCCGGCCACCAGTACAAGGGATGTCGTGACCAGGGCGCGGCCCACGGTTCGGAAGGCAACGCGCACGGCATCGGGAGAGGCATGTCCGAGCTCGTGGCGGGCCCTGCGGTACTTGCTCAGGAAGTGCACCGTGTCGTCGACCACGATGCCGAGCGTCATGGCCGTCACCATGGAAAGCGAGACCCCGACCTCTCCGACCGCCCATCCCCAGATGCCGAAGCCGAGCGCGCCGGGAACAAGATTCGGGACCAGGCTGGCGATTCCGAGACGCAGGGATCTGAGTGCGAGTATGAGGACGAGGGAAATCCCGACGAGTGCGATCGTGGTCCCCAGCAGCATCGCGACAATGTTGCGCCGACCAAAATGGGCGAACATCAGGGTGCCGCCGGCGCTCTCGACGCCGGTGATGTTCGGCGCATTGTCCGCGAGCCAACGCAACGCGCGTCGATCAAGTGCGATCACTTCGTTGGACGAGAGGGTCTGGGTCGCCACCGTCATGCGGGTCGCCGATTTGTCGACGTCGATCTGGTTGTTGAGATCAAGGCCGAACGGAAGGGACAGCTCGTAGAGCAGCAAGAGTTGCGCGGCCAGCTCCCCGGTCGCGGGCAGACGGTACTCGGCAGGATTGTCGCCGTGCATGCTCATGTTGAGCCGCCGAAACGTGTCGGATATGGCGTTGACGTGGATCGTCTCGGGCTGCTGGCGGTACCACTCGGCGAATGCGGCAAGATCGGAAAGATAGGCGGGATCGGTGATTCCTCCAGGCGCGCCCGCGGCGAGCGCGTACTCCATGGTGTGACCACTAAGGTTAGATCAACACCGCGACAAACACTTACTAAACGTTGCCATTCCCCTCTCC
>JAPPGE010000006.1 GCA_028821455.1 bacterium
GCTCAATCTCATCCGTGCCGCTGCATGAAAAATCCAAAAGCGATTGCCCTGCCACAGCGTCATTTCCGGCTTACCATCCTGCCGGGATCAGGGTATCATGGCGGATTACGTGCGGTGCGCTCCATGAGCGCACTCCCTTCAAGATCTCGAAACCGGAGGGTCTCTAACTCCATGGGCAAGCTGAGAAGGAAACTGTTGACGACCACCATGATCCCGGCGGTCGTCGGTCTCGGGAGCGTCATGGCATTCGATGCGTCGGCCTGCATGTGCCAGCGCAAGGCGGCTGCCAAGGCCTACACCATGGCCCTCGAAAACCCGGAGGCCGTGGCAGACCCCGCAACGGGCCTGGCGGCCGGTTGCGATGCCTGTGGTGCTTGCGGCGGTTGCGGTGCGGGCTGCGGAGCCTGCGGCGCGGGCTGTGGTGCCTGCGGCGGTTGTGGAGCCTGCGGCGCAGGCTGTGGGGCCTGCAATCCCTGCGCGGCAGAATGCGAGGAGGATCCGTGCAATCCGTGCGCGGTCTGCGAGGATCCGTGCGGCGCCAGCCTTGAGACGGCAACGGGTCTCGCTGCCGGCTGTGATGCCTGCGGCGCCTGTGGTGCTTGCGGCGGTTGTGGTGCGGGCTGCGGAGCCTGCGGCGGTTGTGGGGCCTGCGGTGCGGGCTGTGGGGCCTGCGGTGCGGGCTGTGGGGCCTGCAATCCCTGCGCGGCCGAGTGCGAGGATGATCCGTGCAATCCGTGTGCGGTCTGCGAGGATCCGTGCGGCGCCAGTATTTGGCAGCCCGATGACGAAACCAGGGTTGCCTGGAGTGTCCTGACGGGTGAGCCGAGCGCTGCCTATGTCGCCGGACTGCTGCCCCGGGGTGATGTGCCGGCGATGCTCGACGGGCACGTGGAGCATGTTGCCGGTCTGGCCGATGGGGGCATCGGTGCGGTTGGCACGGGCGCTACAGGTTCCGGCTCACGGTTCGTTCCGGACGATATGGCGTCGGACATCGGCTACTGGCGTTACACGCTGTTGGTGTCCTGATCACCCGGCACTCCGTGCTTGGTGACGGACTCCGGCGTCGCGGCCACGCCGCTGGATACCATGACAGGGGCCGGCTCGGCATTGCTGCCGGCTCGGCTCTTGTCGTTCTTGTGCTCTTCCTGGCGCTGGGCCGTGCCGGGGACGGGACGTTGGCAGCCGACAGCGCCTGGGCGATGACTGGCCGTGATACCCTCCTCGTCATCGACGTGAGAACCGTCCGCGAATGGCGGACTACCGGTCTGCCGGAAAAGGCCGTCGGCATCAGCCTTGCCGGCAAGGGCGTTGCCGCCTTTGTCGACACGGTGCTTGCAGCGGTTGACGGCGACCGCTCGCATCCCCTGGCGACGATATGCGCCTCCGGCGTGCGTTCGGCGCGGGCAGCCGATATCCTGCAGCGTCACGGGTTTGTGGAGGTCTACGACATTGCCGAGGGCATGATGGGGAACGGGCATCGCCCAGGCTGGATCGCACGCGGACTGCCGCTTCGTGCCATGGACGGCAGCGATTCATGATCGTGTCTCCCGCTGCCTCCCTTCGCACGCCATGACTGCACATGTTTGCTGACTGAATTCAAGAGAGGAGAATCAGCATGTATCGCAAGTCCAAAGCCACGCGTCTTGTGGACGATCTTGTCGGCGGTGAGATTTCCAGGCGGGAGTTCCACCGCACGCTCGCCGCCACAGGCATCGGCCTCGCCGGGACGACCCTGCCGTTGTCCGGGGCTTCGGCGAACACCGATCCCGCGGCGCTCAGCGTCTTCGAGTGGGCGGGATACGAATTGCCCGAGTTCTATCCGGGATATGTCGAGAAGCACGGTGTCCCTCCGACATTCGCGCTCTTCGCCGAGGAGGAGGAAGCCCTTCAGAAGCTGCGCTCCGGCTTCCCGTCGGACATCTCGCATCCGTGCAGTGGTTCGGTGGCGCGCTGGAGGGACGCGGGCACGCTGCGTCCGCTCGATATCGGCCGCATCGAGGCCTGGGACGACGTCTTCCAGACCACCAAGGAGATCCGTGGCGTCAGGATCGAGGACGAGTACTATTTCCTGCCCTGGGACTGGGGGAACAGTTCCATTCTCTACCGGCCCGACCTGCTTCCGCTCGGCGAGGACGAACAGTCCTATGACATTCTGCTAAGGCCCGAGCTGCAGGGCAAGATCGCGATGTTCGACTCGGTCGACTCGACATTCGCGGTCGGCGGACTCCTCACCGGTGCCGAGAACATCTTCGCGATGACCGACGAGGAGATCAAAGCCGCCGCCGAAGTTGTCCGTGCCCTTCACCACAACATGCGGTTCTACTGGTCGTCACCGACCGAGTTCGAGCAGTCCATGGCCGCAGGGGAAGTGGTGGCAGCATGGTCGTGGAACAGCTCGATCATCGAGATGAAGAACCAGGACATCGAGGTCGTCTTCATGAATCCCAAGGAGGGGATCATGACATGGATCTGCGGATTCACGGTCATGTCGAGCGGTGAGTCGGTTGATGACCTCATATACGACTACCTCAACGCAGCCATGGAACCGCGGGCCGGCAAGTACCTCATCGAGGCCTATGGTTACGGTCACTCGAACGAGCATACCTATGATCTGGTGTCCCAGGACGTGCTCGAATCCCTTGGTATCGTCGATCCCGTCGCGCTCATGGCCCAGGGCAACTTCTACGATGAGATTCCTTCCGACATCCGGGAAAAGATGATCGTCCAGTTCGACGAGATCAAAGCCGGTTTCTGATGATCACGAGTGGGGACGCCGGCTACAACAGTCGCCGGCCTCCCCACTCATCCAGTAGGGCGCATGGCACATCGCGCCTGCTTGCGTAAAGGGCACATGCCGCCGTCACGTTCGCAGACCGGATGCGTTGCCACAGGGATCAGGGATCACGTCCGACCTGACTTGTGCCGGACGCCCTTGTCCGTCGTCGAGGGCGACGATCTCTCAGTTTGCGAGAACGGTGGTTCCGGCACTCAGGCGGCGTGGCGCAGGACCTCGTCGCGGGTCTCCTGGAGGAGGTCGAGGTCGAAACCGAAAAGTTCCGCGGCGTTGGCGCAGAGCACCCGGTGGGCCGCTTCGGGATCGAGTTCCGCACGGATCCGGTCGATGAAGGGCCGGCTCTTGGGCCAGGAACCCTCGTCGTGGGGATAGTCGTTACCCCACATCAGGATATTGCTTCCCGTGAACGTCACGTTGTTGAGGGCCACCGGATCGTCGGTGATAGTGATGGCGCCCTGACGCAGGAAGTACTCGCTGGGGCGCAGGTTGAGTTTCTTCATGCCGAGGTGACGCTGTCTCTGCATCTGGTCCATGGCGTGGAGAACCCAGGCCAGCCAGCCGCATTCCGCCTCCGTGACGACGATCCTGAGATTCGGGTGGCTCTCGAGGACGCCGGCGCCCGTCAGCTCGACGATCGGCGCCATGCCTGCGGCCATGCCCAGAACCGTGGAATTGAGCATTTCCGGCCAGTCGCGCTGTCGCTCCACGACACCCGAATAGGCAGCGAAACGGTCCGTGTCCATGGCGCCGAGATCGACGAAGTCCGCGTGCAGGGCGAGGTTGCCGCTGAAGACGTGGAAGTTGAGCGGAATGCCCGCTTCCTCGGCCAGTGACCACAGGGGTTCGTAGTCCGGCATGCGATAGGGCCGCCAGGGAACGTTGGCCGGCAGGAAAAGCGTGCAGAAACCGAGCCTGATCGTGCGTTCGGCTTCCTTCATCATCTCGTCGATATCGTCGACGGCGATCATGGCCACGGGCTTGAGGCGGTGCTGCCAGGGACCGAAGGTGTCCCGCATGAAGTCGTTCCAGGCCCTGGCCCAGGCGTGGTGGTACTGAGTGGGGCCCCTGCCGCCGGAGAGCGAAAGGCCGATGTTGGGGAAGAGCACGGCGGCATCGACCCCCTCCAGCGCCATGTCGCGCAGGCGCCTGTCGATGTCAGTGCCTTGCGAAGGATCGGTGCGAAACTCCTTCATGAGGTCGATCTCGCCGAGCGATTCGGCGGTGGAGTTCCTGAGATCCTCGCCGGCCAGCGTTATCTTGAAATCGCCGTTCACGTCGCTCTCGAGGCGCGGCAGCAGATCGCGGTAGCGCTCGGGAAGCCTTTCCCGCATGGCGTCGGGTTCACCCACGTGGGCATCGGCCGAAATGATCACATCGTGCAGCATGAGCAGAGTGGCCTTCCCTGTGCTGCCGCCATTCTTGCATCTGGCCGGCGCCGGGTAAAACACTGTCGGCACGCGCACCAGATACTATAGTGGCGGCCGGTGAAGCCGGAGACGGGAGGAGACATGACGAACAGGGGACTGCTGGCCGGAAGACGGGCCCTCGTGACCGGAGCGGCCAGGGGAATCGGTCTTGCCATCGCCAGAGCCTTCCATGACGAGGGCGCGCGGGTGGCGTTGAGCGACATCGAGGGAGGGGCTGCCGTCACCGCGGCCGCCGATCTCGGGTTTCGGGCTCGCGGCTACGCTCTCGACGTCACCGATGCCGGCGCCACCGAACGGGTCTTCAACGAGGCGGCGCAGTGGATGGGAGGACTCGATCTCGTCGCCGCCAATGCCGGCATCTCCACCATGAACGCCGTCAGGGATCTGACGGAAGAGGAATGGGACGCCAACATGGCCGTCAACGCCAAAGGTGTCTTCCTCACCAACCGGGAAGCTGTCCGGCACTTTCTCGCGACGGGCGTCAAAGGTGTCATCGTCAACACCGCCTCGCTGGCCGCCAAGATCGGCGCGCCCTACCTTGCCCACTACGCAGCCAGCAAGTTCGCCGTCGTCGGTTTCACGCAGTCACTGGCCAGGGAGGTCTCTGACCGAGGCATCCGTGTCAACGCCGTGTGCCCCGGCTACGTCAGGACGTCGATGCAGGAGCGGGAGATCGCGTGGGAAGGCAGGCTGCGGGGCATGACGCCCGAGGCCGTGCGCGACGAGTACATTGCCGCGACGCCGCTTGGACGCCTCGAGGAGCCCGACGATATCGCCTCGATTGCCGTCTTCCTGGCGAGTGACCTTTCCCGGTTCCTGACCGGAGAATCGATCAACGCCAGCGGTGGCGTGTTGATGGACTGAACCACTCCGGGAGAAGAGGGTATGAACTGGCTTGCCAAGCACCTTGGAAACAGGAAACCGGTGATCGCCATGGCGCATCTTCCGGCATTGCCGGGATCGCCCTTGCATGATGCCGAGGGAGGCATGGCCGCCATCATCGAACATGTGTCGCGGGACATCGAGGCCCTTCAGGCGGGAGGCGTCGACTGCATCATGTTTGGCAACGAGGGTGACAGGCCCTACCTGCTCGAAGCCTCGCCGGAATCGCTTGCCGCCATGACCGCGGCCGTGGAGGCCGTCAAGGAGAGCATCACCGTCCCCTTCGGTGTCGACTACCTGTGGGACCCGGTGGCGACCGTGGCCATTGCCGTCGCCACGAGTGCCGTCTTTGCCAGGGAGATCTTTACCGGAGTCTATGATTCCGACATGGGCCTGTGGCAACCGGATGCCGCCCGGGCGCTCAGAATGCGTCACGACCTGGGCCGGGACGACCTGAAACTCCTTTTCAACGTCAATGCGGAGTTCGCGTCACCGGTGGGCGCGAGATCGATCGAGTCACGGGCCGAGAGCGCCGTCTTCTCCTCTCTGGCCGACGCCGTCCTGGTCTCGGGCCCCATGACCGGGCAACCCGTCGATGCCTCCGAACTCGCGCGGGTCAAGGACGCTGTCGGGGAGACGCCGGTCCTTGCCAACACCGGTTGTACGGCGGAGAACATCGCCGGCATCCTCGCCGTGGCCGACGGCTGTATCGTCGGCACGCATTTCAAGGTGGGGGGCGACACCTGGAATCCGGTCGACCAGGACCGGGTTGCCCGATTCATGGAGGTCGTTTCCAGGAGCCGTTCCTGATGAGCATTCTGCTTGGCCTCGACATCGGCACCACGTCAACCATCGGCATCCTTGTCGACTGCAGGGGCGGTGTTCTCGCCCTGGCTTCGAGGCCCAGCGAACTTCTGTCGCGCCATCCCAACTGGGCCGAGGAGGACCCGGACCTGTGGTGGGCCAATGTCTGCGCCATCGTGCCGGAGCTGATCAACGCCGGCGGCATCCGCGCGAGCGACATTGTCGGTGTCGGGGTGACGGGCATGGTTCCCACCCTCATCCTTCTCGACGACGATGGTCTGGCAATTCGTCATTCGATCCAGCAGAACGATGCCCGGGCGATCGACGAGATCGACGAAATGGCGCGGGACGTGGATGCCGACGCGTTCCTTGCCCTGACGGGCGGCAGCATCAACCAGCAGATCATTGCACCCAAGCTGCGCTGGCTCGAACGTCATGAACCCGGCAATCGGGACCGCACGCACACCATCACGGGCTCCTACAGCTATATCACCGCCAGACTGTGCGGAACCCTGACCGTCGAGCGGAACTGGGCCCTGGAAGCGGGATTCATGGATCTTGCCACCGGTGCCCTTGACGACCGTCTTCTCGCCCACGCCGGCCTGGCGCCGGGCACTCTTCCGCCGCTCCACGCCTCCCATGACGTTGTCGGGGAGGTGACATCCGATGCCGCGTCACAGACGGGACTGGCTGCCGGCACGCCCGTCGTGGCGGGGTGTGCCGATCACATCGCCTCGGCCTTCGTTGCGGGGGCGTCACGGGACGGCGATCTGGTCGTCAAGTACGGTGGAGCAGGGGACATCCTGCTGTCGTGCACCAGCCCGGTGACCGATCCGCGCATGTTCATCGATTACCACATTGTTCCCGGTCTCCACTTCTCCAATGGCTGCATGGCTGCCAGCGGCAGCGTGCTGAACTGGATTGCCACCCATCTGGCGAAGGCCGAGGCAGGGCAGGCAGCGCAGGAGGGACGTTCCGTTCATGCCTTGCTGGACGCCATGGCCGTGGACCTGCCACCGGGGTCCGGCGGCGTTCTCCTGCTTCCCTACTTTCTGGGTGAGAAGACACCTCTCAACGATCCCCATGCGCGTGGCACCCTGACCGGTCTCGGCCTGCACCACGGGCTGGCTCACGTATGGCGCGCAGCCCTGGAATCGGTGGCCTTCGGCTTCCGGCACCATGCCGACGTGTTCGGCGACATGGGTCTGGAGATCACCAGGGTTGTCGCCTGCGACGGAGGCGCGGCCAGCGATCTGTGGGTCCAGATCACGGCCGACGTTCTCGAGCGACCCATCGAGAGGCTGCTCGACCACCCGGGATCGTGTCTCGGCGCCGCCTACGTCGCCGGCATGGGAGTCGGGGTCATGGACGACTGGGCCGGCATCAAGGCCTATGTCGCGACGGATCGAGTCTTCGAACCGGACGGTGCTGCGTCAGCCGTCTACCGGGAAGCCTACGGCCTTTACAGGGAACTCTACGAATGCCTCAGATCCCTCTACCCACGTGTCGGCCAGCTTCCGGCGGCCTGACACCGTTTCGCCGTTCAGCCGGCGTCGAGGGCGGCAATCGGGGAACCCGAGACCAGTCTGGAAAGGGTGCCGTCGATTCCTCGGCGCGGTTCCCCCATCAGCGTCACGCGGTAGAGCTGGCGGTCGAAATCGAGATCGAAGATATCGGGTGTCGCGAGATGCAGGCATGACCGGTTGTCCCAGAAGGCCACGCTGCCCGGTTCCCACCTGAACCGCACCATGAACTCAGGCTTCAAGGCATGTTCGTAGAGCAACTCGAGGAGTCGGTCGCTCTCGAAGGGCGACAGTCCGACCACATTCCGGACGAACTCCGGATTGACATAGAGAACCCGCTTGCCGGACTCCGGATGGACCACCACCATGGGGTGTTCGGCCATCAGAGCGGCACGTTCCACGCGCTGATCATACTGGCGGCTGACATCGGCGCCCGATGGCGGTTCGAACCGGTGAATGCAGCTCAAGTGATTGATGAACCCGCGGAGAACAGGTGACAGGGTCTCGTAGGCCCGGGTCATGTCGAGCCACAGGGTGTCGCCGCCATGGGGAGGAATGATGTCGCCCCTCAGGATCGTGGCAAAGGGCGGATTGACCGCCGGCGTGACGTCGGCATGCCAGCCCTTCCAGGCGCGGCGCGGTTTTTCGCCTCCCCTGGTGATGGCCACGCGAAACTTGGTGACGGGGTAGATTTCCGGGGGCAGGCCTTCCTTCGTGCCGAACACCACGTGGGCCGGCGTCAGCTCGCCGAACTGCCGGGCAAAGCGGCTGTGCTGTTCGTGGTCCAGTGACTGGTTTCTGAAGAAGATCACCTTCCACGTGACGAGCGCTTCGCGTATCGCCGTCACCACGTCGTCCGGCAACGGCCGGGAAAGGTCGACCCCGGCGATCTCGGCGCCGATGTGCGCCGTCATGGGGCGAACTTCGGGCGAAGGAAGCCTGGGAGGCGTCACAAGGCGGCTTCCGAACCGGGCGCGCCTTCCTTGAGATAGCTGCCGAGGTCCGGGCGAACCGGACCGCTGGCACCGCCATGGAGGATGGCAAGACCACTGTCGGCTTCAAAGAAGTGAAGCTGCTCAAGGTCGATGTAGAGGGGGATACGGGCCCCGGCAACCGCCTGGAACGTTGACCCCTGCCTCACCGAGATCTCCTGTCCATCGCCAAGATCAGCAACGAGGATGACCTCCGGGCCGAGGACCTCGACAGCGACCACGGTGACATCGACCCTGTGATGGCTGCCGTCGGCAGGCTCCTCCGTATGGACCTCCTCGGGACGGATGCCGACAACGACCTCGGATCCGGCATGCCGTCTCAAGGGCGCCTGACGGTGGCGCGGAATGGGCAGGTTGACCGCTGAAAGTCCGACCTCGTCGACACCGAGATGGCCTGCCAGCCGCGCCTTCAGAAGATTCATCGGTGGACTGGCGAGGAAACCGGCGACGAAGGAGTCCGCCGGGTGCCGATAGACTTCGAGGGGTGGTCCGACCTGGATGATCCGGCCTTCCCGCATGATGCAGATACGCTCTCCCATGGTCATGGCCTCGACCTGGTCATGGGTGACATGCACGACGGTCTTGCCGAGCATGCGGTGGATCTTGATGAGCTCCGTGCGCATGGCAGCGCGCAACTTGGCGTCGAGGTTGGACAGGGGCTCGTCCAGAAGGAAGGCCTCGGGGTCACGGACCAGTGCCCTGCCCAGCGCCACCCGCTGTTGCTGGCCGCCGCTCAATTCACTGGGACGGCGGTCCAGCAGGTCGTCGATTCCGAGCATGGCCGTGGTGTCGCGGATGCGCCTGTCGATGACTTCCCGTGGCGTCTTGCGGAGCTTCAGGCCAAAGGCAAGATTGCGTTCCACCGTCATGTGCGGATAGAGCGCGTAGTTCTGGAACACCACGGCAAGGTCGCGGTCTGCCGGATCGACGTCGTTGACGACCTCGCCGTTGATCTTCAGGTTGCCCTCGGTCACTTCCTCGAGGCCGGCGATCATCCTCAGCGTGGTCGACTTGCCGCAGCCCGAAGGACCCAGCAGGACCATGAACTCGCCTTCACGGATGTCGAGGTCGATGTTGTCGACCGCGAGAATGTCCTGGCCGTAGACCTTGGTCACACCCTCAAGAACGATGTTGGCCACGGGAGAGGTCCTCCTATTTCAGCGAGTTCATGTACCGGTAGAGGTAGACCGTCAGGGCCAGGATGATCACCAGGAGGCCGGCCGCCATGGCGGAGGCGCGCCCGATATCGAGCCCGAAGAACGCGGCACGGTAGATGTAGTAGCTGATGAGATCGGTGGCTGTGCCCGGTCCACCCTTGGTCATGATGAAGACGATGTCGAATGTCTTGATGGCAAAGATCAGCCGCAGCAGGATCGCCACTGCGATCACCGGCCGCATCAGGGGCAGGGTGATGTGGATGAAGCAGCTGATGGTCGAGGCGCCGTCCATGCGCGCCGCTTCGTAGGGTTCCCGTGGCAGCGCGGCCAGTCCGGCAACCAGCAGGATGGCCATGAAGGAGACCTGGTGCCAGATATCGGTTAGCACCACGGTCCAGAAGGCGACATCGGCATCGCCGAGCCAGCTCACCGGCGAGATTCCGACGAGTCCGATGGCGTAGTTGACGATGCCGAGCTCCGAATGGAGCAGCATGCGCCACAGCAGACCGACGACAACAGGATTGATGAGAAGCGGGGCAAGCAGGATGAGGTAGTAGATCGATTGAAAGCGCCGGGTGGCATGGAGTGACAGAGCCACCGCAAAACCGATGATGAACTCGATTACGACGGACGCCAGGACGAACTTCGTCGTCACCCAGAGCGAGTCTGGCAGATACTCCTCGTCGAGCGCCTCCTGATAGTTTTCCAGGCCGACGAAGGTGTCGTAGTTGGGCGTGAGCAGCGTGTAGTCGTGGACGCTCGTGAACAGGGTGAAGAACAGCGGAAACGTGATGACAAGGATAAGGGCCAGGAGACCCGGCGCCGTGAGCAGAAGCCCGAAGCGCCGGTCTCTCCCGGCAAGTGTCAGCCCGCCAGCCGTGGCCACGGACATGTTACGATGTCTCTTGACCTACTCCTCGATCTTGCCGTCCTTGACGAGCAGGGCGTGCAGCTTCTCCTGGGCCGCGGCCATCGCCTCGGCAACCGGCTTTTCGCCGGTGGCTGCAAGGTTGAGTTCCAGACCCACCTGCTCGACGAACTCCGTGGTGTACGTGAACACCGGGAAGTCCTTCGTTCCGGCAAGGATCTCGCCCAGGATCGGGTAATAGGGCCGCGCGGCCATGACATCGGGATCGGTGAAGATCTGGGCCTGGGTCGGCGCTCCGCCGAGCATGGCCCGCTCCTTGGCCACCGCGGCCGATTCGGCCCACTTCATGAAGGTCCACGCGGCTTCCTTGTTCGGGCTGGAATTGGGAATCGCCCAGCCCCATCCACCATTCAGGCCGCCACCCGGATTGGGCGTGATGCCGACCTTGCCGGCGACTTCGGAGGATTCAGGATCCTCGAAACCGGCATAGAGGATGTTGAAGGTGACGAAGCTGTAGGCCCGGCCCTGCGCCATCACGTTGAAGGCCTCGTCAAAGCAGTACGCCTCGGAACCGGCCGGACTGTAGTTCTCCACGGCCTCCCGGTAGTACTCCATCGCCCGGATCGCTTCCGGAGTATCGAGCAGCGGATTCCAGTTCTCGTCGTGATAGAGGCCACCCTGCGAATAGAGGTAGTTGGCCCACTGCATCGAAATGCAGTCACCGCGCTGGCCCTGGATGACGGTGCCGTAGAAATCCCGGTTGCCGTCCCCATCGGTGTCGCGGGTGAAGAACTCGACCTGCTTCCAATACTCGTCCCAGGTCTGCGGCACCCTGAGTTCCATGCCGTAGGCCTCCTGGAAGGCCGCCTGCTCGTCTGCATCGTCGATGAGGTCCTGGCGATAGATGAGCGCCATGGAGTAGTTGTAGAAGGGCAGCATGTAGAGAACGCCGTCGACCCTGCCCACGAGATCCATGAGCTTGGGCACATAGACGTCGACATCCACGCCGTCGCGTTCGACAAGGTCGTCAAGCGGCATCAGCCAGCCGGCCTTGGTGAATTCGCCGACCCAGTAGAAGTCCACCACGATGAGATCGTAGCTTCCCTCCGGGGCAATGAGCTGCGGCACCAGTTTCGAGTGCATGTCGATGTAGCTGATGGCCTCGATTTCGACATCGATACCGGTTTCCTCCTCGAACTGGGGCAACAGCTCCTGGATGTACCTGGTATCGGGAACCGTCTCCATGAGGATCCGGATGGTCTGTGCCTGGGCGGCGCCGACAGCGAGGGCCAGCGCGGCCAAGACAGAAAGTAACAATCTCATGATTCATCTCCACTTGTTGTTGAACAGTAACGACGCAATGACGACTCCGTTCATCGATTGATGCCTATTTCAGCGCCCCCAGCGACAGGCCCTTGATGAGGTATCGGCGCAGGAAGGGCAGCAGCACGATGGCCGGCAGGATGGCGCAGATCGTCGCCGCCGACAGCAGCGCGATATCGACGCCCCGGTGGGTCTGGAATGACGACAGGCCAACCGGCAGGGTGTTCGTGTGCGGGCCGCTCAGAATGAGGGCGTAGAGAAACTCGTTCCAGCTGAGCAGGAAGGCGAGCAATCCGGCCGCCAGTATTCCCGGGGCCGCGACCGGCAGCGTGATGCGCACGAGCGCCTGGAAGCGGGTGGCGCCATCCGTGCGCGCGGCCTGCTCGAGTATGGCCACCTCGCCGTCGAAGAAGGCGACAAGGAGCCATGCAAGAAAGGGCAGGCTGAGTGTCATGTGCGCCAGGATGAGGCCGGGGAGGGTGTTGATGAGAGACGCCTTGAGGAAGAGCGTGAAGAGGGGCAGGACAAGGATGACCGGTGGCAGCATCTGGCTCGACAGGACGAACAGCCGCAGCGACAGGCCACCGGTATTGTAACGGGCAAAGGCGTAGGCCAGTCCCACCGCCAGCGGCAGGGCAAAGACCGTGGCGCCGAAGGCGACCGTGGCGCTGTTGAGGAAATAGCTGAAGAAGGGGTAGCCGGTGAAGATCTCGATGAAATTGTCGAAATTCGCCTGACCCCACTCGGGCGGAATCTTGTAGGCCGTCGACTTGTCGGTCAGGGCGACCCGGAGCAGCCACAGGAGGGGGAGCAGGATGACCGCACTGAACACCACGAGGATGCTGTGGGGCAACAGCCAGGAAAGGAATCTCCAACGTCCTCGTTTCCTCATGGCACCACGGATGTTCGCAGTCATCTCCTCCTCGACATCCAGGCGCGCACGGAAGCCCTCCAAAGGCACTAGGAAGCGCGAAGTCTGCGACATGGCAATGGCTTCTTCAACAGCAAATCGGCCGTCAGGGATCACTCTTGCGTGTGCACCGCGGGCGGCTGCCTCTATGCTGGTTCCGGGTCAGGGGAGATTGTCAGCAGGGATGCCGGAAGTCTTTGCCAGTGGTCACGCGGCCGCATCGGACTGGCAGGAGGCGGTGCGATCGGTGGCCGCTCAGCTTGGCGACCTCGATGACGACGACATCGGCTTTGTCTATGTCACGGACCATGTCGCCGATCATCTGCACGATGTCGTCGGTTTTCTGGCCGCGGCGACCGGGCTCGATCAATGGTGCGGAACCGTGGGCATCGGCGTCTTGTCCAATCCGGTGGAGTCCTTTGACAAACCGGCGATTGTCGCGCTTGCGTGTCGCCTGCCGGGCGCCAGGGCTCACGTCTTTCGCAGTGTCGACGAGGCGGTCGGGAGGTGGCGGCAGCCGGAGTCCGGCGATACGGCCGGGTTCGGCATCGTCCATGGTGATCCGCGCCACGCCGATGTCCTCGACGGCCTCGTCCGCCTTGCCCGCGAGACGGGCAGTTATCTGGTTGGCGGTCTCGCTTCATCGCGGGCCGGGTCTCCCACCCATGCTGGCGGCGGAGCCGGTGATGGTCTTTCGGGCGTGCTGCTGAGCGGAGCCCGGGTCGCCACGGCGCTGACCCAGGGATGTTCACTGCTCGACGGGTCCCACGAAGTCACAAGGGCCGACGGCAACGCGGTCCTCGAACTCGATGGCCGGCCAGTGTTCGACGTGCTCGGGGAAAGATTTTCCGGCGCCCGGGGGTCTGAGAGGCCGGTCGATCCGGCGTCGCTCCATGTGGCATTGCTCATTGCCGGATCGGACGCCGGCGCGTTTGTGGTCCGCAACATCATCGGCATCGATCCCAACCAGCATGCGATGTTGTTGGCAGAAGAGGTCAGCCGCGGTGACGTGCTGATGTTCTGTGTGCGTGACCACGAAGCTGCCGAGGCGGACTTAAGACGCATGCTGCAGTCCCTCAAGTCCCGGGCATCCCGGCCTCTGGGCGGGCTCTACTTCAGCTGTCTTGCCCGCGGGCCCCACATGTTCGGCGCCGTCAATCGGGAAATGGAGATCATCCGTGATGTCCTGGGCGATGTGCCGGTGGCCGGCTTCTTCTCCAACGGCGAAATCTCGCTTGACCGTCTCTATGCCTACACCGGAGTTCTCACCCTATTCAGGGACGACTGACCGGGATCACTCCTGCAGGGTCGTGCGGATGGGTGATTCGGGGAAGAAGGCGTGCCAGGCGAAGGCGAAGTCGACCATGTAGACGACATCGACCGGTCCGGACTGCGTCATGCGCTCTACGGTGACATTGCCCACATCGATGCCGGACGCGATATCGCGGGTGTCGAGCGCCGACGCCTGACCGGGTTCCCAGGTGATGACGAGATCGCCCTCGACGATGCGCCCTTCCTGGCGAACAAGATCGAGGGACCACGCCGTGTCGTCGACGCGCACCACTCGTGCCAGCGGTGCAATGTCCGGCGGAAGGTCGCCTTGGTAGAAGCCGAAGGGCTTCGTCCTGCTGTCGTAGCCGACATAAGGCGTCCAGCCGTAGGGCCGCCCGAAGCTGTCGCCTGGAACCAGCACCGTTCCGTCCGGGTGGCGCTGTCGGAAGTGGTCGAAGGATTCAAGCCTTGAGGGCCAGGCTTCGAGCCTCTTTCCGGTCATCGCGCCGACGATGGCGCGGCCGGTAAACTGCTGCCACCAGCTCTCGGTCTGGCGGTCGTACATGACGAGGTCGGAATGGCGCAGCTTTCCGGTGACGCCAAAGTCCAGCACGGTGCCTTCAACCTCCCTCTCGAACACGATTCCCGTGTTGCAGAGCGGGCAGTAGGTCACCGCCAGAGGCACACCGTTGATGTCGTCGTTGACGATCTCGTGCCAGACCAGGATGCGCAGCGGATAGGCCCGCGCCTCGCCTTCGACCGTGACGGAGATCACCGGTTCGACGCCTGGAAGACCGTCATGGCCGGCAACGGGCACGGTGCGTGGATCGTCGATGGCAGGAATGCCATCCTTCGGCGGTCCGCCAGACATGATGTCCGCGAGATCGACCGCATGCCTGGAGAAGTCCGTGTTAGGCCACTCGTGGCGCCACAGATCCTCACTGGCGGGCGCCAGCGGCGCCTGGGCGAGAACCAACACCGCCGCGAGCATCAGGGCGCGGGCCCGAAGCCGGCCCGGTGGTAGCGTTTCACGCACGGTCCCGCTCCCGGAGATCATGATGCGGCGCTGAACCGGCAGACAGGCGAGATTTGCTCGGCACTCCCGGTCGACGAGACTGCCGTCGCCCGATCGCCCTCATCGAGGTCGGTCATGAGGGTGCGTCATCATTGCGTGAGGCCTCCTCGGGTACGACCGTCATCACAGAGGAGACCGCCGTTCCTTCGCTGCCCGAAGAATGTCGCCGGGCGAATCCAAATGCATGCACCCGGCGACGTTGTCAGCTCACATGCCGAGCGTGACTTCCTCCCAGAGCTTCACGTACTTGTCGTCGTACTCCTTCGGTATCGGCTTCAGGAAGTTGCCGATCTCCAGGAACTTGTCGGGATCCGGCAATCCGACTTCCTCAAGACGCTCTGCCGGAACCAGATCGAAGGCCTTGGCGTTACCGTGACCATAACCATACTCGCTGATCACGAAGGCTCCCGTCTCGGGCGACATCATGGCGTCAAGGAAGTCATAGACGCGTTCGTCGCTGGCAACCCGGAGTTCCGGAGCGGTGACGACGAGGCCGCACACCCAGGTGCGCGCGCCTTCCTTGGGGGTCATGAACTTGACCTCAAGACCCTCGTCTCTCATCGGCTTGACCAGACTGTTCCAGGCGTAGGTCGCGACTATCTCGCCGGCAGCCATGGCCTGGGCAGCCTCCGTCTGGCTGTCCCAGTAGAACCGAAGCAATCCACGCTGCTTCACAAGAAGCTTCCTGATTTCTTCGAGCTGCGCGTCGGTCAGCGTTTCGAGATTCTCGTAACCGAGGATCATGGCCGGGACCTGCACGCCGGGGTATGGCGCGTTGTAGGTCGCGAGCTTGCCCTCGTAGCGCTCGTCGAACAGCAGACTCCAGGATTCTTCCTCGATGTCGACGATGTCGGTGCGGTAGAGGATCGACGAGTTGCCCCATTCAAACGGAATGAACAGGTTCTCGCCGTCAGCGGTGAGGGTTTCGTCGATTTGCGCGAAGACCTCGAAGTAGTCCTCCCAGTGCTTCAGCCGGCTGGTATCGATCGGCGCGAGGAGTCCGGCTTCGTACCACGGGGTGACGTTGTCCGAACAGGGATGGGAAACGTCGGCATGGTAGCCAGCGCGGAGTTTCTGCATGGCTTCATTCACGCTGGCGAAGTACCCGACATCCGGCGAAACGCCGTACTTGTCGATGTAGCTCTGATGGAGTTCGGGCACCTCGTAGCCCGCCCAGGTCAGGTAGTGCGCCTCCGCGTCCTGGGCCGAGGCGTTGCGCGTCACCAGCGGCACGGTCGCGACACCCAGCCCCAACGAGGCGAGTGTGCGGCTGAACTCGCGTCGGCCCATACGGCCAGACAGCAACATGTCAATAGGATCTTGTGTTGTCATGGTGTCCTCCCAATCATTGTCAAATTGGAATTCTTCCAAGAATAGCACCGAGGCCGGAGGGCAACAAGGAACCCCGGCAGGCGGCCCTGTCATCCGGGGCAGCGCCCAAGGGTGCTCCAGGTCCGCAGCCTCGGTGCAGCCCGGATCGTGGGGCGCCGGGCCTCGCAGTCCCGCGGCGGCTCTTCTTGCAGGTGTCGAGATTCGCTACCATGCGCCGATGTCGTCGGAGCCTGTCATGGATGAGATCGGCGATCTGATCGACCTCGAACGCTACCCACTCGAGCGGACCGGCAGCCAGGAATGGTCGGCGCTGGTCGAACGCTGCCGTGCGGCGCACCGGGAGAACGACTGCGTCAACCTCCCCGCTTTCGTGAGGGCCGATGCGCTTGCCGCCTTCGCCAGGGAAGCTTGGGTGCTCATCGAACGGCAAGGCTACCGGAAATCCCATCTGCGGACGGCGCTGTTCAACCAGGGCGATCCGTCGAAACCCGCCGGCCACCCGGCCAACCGCCTCTTTCGCGAGCAATCGCTCCAGATCGCCAACGACCAGATCGGTGATACCCTGATCCGCCGCATCTATGAGTGGCAGCCACTGACCGACTTCATTGCTGCCGTCGAGGGCTGCGAACGGCTCTACCGCATGGCTGACGAATTCCAGGCGTTGAACCTCATCGCCCACGAAACGGGCAACGGCCTGCCCTGGCACTTCGACGTCAATAACTTCACCGTCACGCTGCTGCTCCAGGCAAGCGAAGCAGGCGGCGAGTTCGTCTTCGTTCCCGAAATGCGCTCCGGACAGGATGTCGACTTCACCCGCATGGAGAGACTCTTCGAAGGCGACGTGTCCTTCGTTCACACGACGGAACGCTCCGGTGGCACACTCACCCTGTTTCGCGGCCGCAACGCGCTCCATGCGGTCACTGCCGTCAAGGGACCCACGCCCCGGATCACCGCCGTCATGACCTACGACGAGAAGCCCGATTGCGTTGCCAGCGAACGGGGGAACGCGTTCGTCTACGGCCCGCGGGTCGAGGCGATCTACAGGGAACGCGCACGAGTTCCGTGAATCGGTAAAGTGGCCCGGTCAGAGTCAACTGTAGCGCCGGACCGCAGGTACACCCGATGTCCTGGATCCCCGTGCAGGCGACGAAATCCGTCTTGACCATGGCACCCATCATGAGGTCCGTGACGATCCTGACCCCGACGATCCTGGAGATCGAGCCCTCTCCCCCGGACAGGAGATCCTCGCCATCTCCATGATCCTCTCGGTTTCTGCCGACCCTTCCGTCCGGTCCGAACCGCACCCCGATGACGCGGGTCTTCGACATTCTTGCCGGTGATGAACCCGAGCCCCATGGGCTTCCACCCGCCACGTCGCTTGGATGCCGACAGAGGTGTGGATCTGCCAACAACCCATTGCCGGGCTGCTTCGCCCGAGTATCCGGCGCGCGGACGTTTGCAGCCAGACCGCGCGTGGTTCCGTCTTGCCCTCACGATAGACCGATCGCTTGAGAGTCAGGATCCCGGACTTCCTGCACCCGGCGAGAAGCAGTCGCACGATCACGGCCATCAGAGGTTGCTTGGCAAGCCTCATGTTGGGAACACGGCTCAACCACCGGATCTCGTTGTCGCTGAGGAATATCTCGCGACGACGTCGGCGGCAGCGCTTGATGCCGATGCAGGGACTGGAGTCCTCAGGGCAAGGCGTTCGAGATCGACGCTCGCTTCGACAGCATCTTCGTGCTGCGCACCAACGCCAGGATGACGTCGCTCGACACTGTGCTCCGCTACAGGGAGCCGCTCATGGTGGAGGAATTGTTCCCAAGGGCGAGGGTCCAGCTGCGCACACGGTTGAAGTTGCGATCGGGCCGCGTACCGAAACCGGGATATCGATGGGTCTATTGGAAACGCACAGTGCTGCGGAACGGCCTGAGGGGATTCTCCCCGCACGATGCACACGGAATTCTCCCGCCTGAAGTCGCGGGTTTTTCCTCTGGGAGCGCCAAATTGCGCCGCCCATCATGGGACACGGCCGTTAAACCCCGAGAAGGGCAGGCGCACACCAACCAGGCATCCGAAGGGAGATTCTGTCGCCTCATCCGAAAGGAGGCTCTCATGAACAAGTGGCTGACACGTTCCGTTCTCGTCGTCATCGCCGTGGCACTGGTCATGATGCCGGTCAGGTCGAAACTCCCGCACGTGGACTTCGTCCCGGACCATTTCCTTCGCCAGAGCGAAGATCCCATGGCACGGCCCGAGGCGGCCTGCGACGGCTGGGACGATCGTCCGTGCAACGGCCATGATGAGGTCAAGTCACTGGCGGCTCGTGACAGGGTGATCGAGCAAGAGGTCGCTCGGTGGCTGGATCAGTTGGGGAGCATGGGACAGTACACGGTGCGGCGCGGCCTGAAGCGAATGGGCAGGTACGAGGATTACATCGACGCCGCACTGGCGGCGCGGGACCTGCCGCCATCGCTTCGCTACCTTCCCCTCGTCGAGGCCGGCTACGACCACCTGGCCGTATCGCCGGCGGGGGCGGCCGGGCTTTGGCAGCTGATGCCCGAGACCGCCCGGTGGCTTGGGCTTGAGGTCAACACGCTCGTGGACCAGCGCTTCGACGAGCACGCGGCCACCGATGCCGCGCTGGACTACCTGGCTGCTCTCCACGACCGGTTCCAGTGCTGGTTTCTCGTTCTCGCGGCTTACAACGCCGGGCCGACGCGGATCGCGCAGGCGATCCGGCGGCACGGTGGGGTCCGGCCGCTCGACGGCGCCCTTTTCTGGCACATCCGCGACCGGCTGCCCTACGAGACCCGGAACTTCATTCCCAAGTTCCTCGCGAGCGTTCGTCTGGGCGACGACCTCCCGGTTATAGGGCAAGCGGCGGATAGGGACCCGCCGGAGCGCTTCGATGTCGTCTGGATCGAGGGAGCGGCCTCGGCGGATGTCCTCGCCGAGGCCGCGGGCATCGCGGAAGACGAAATGAGGTCCCTGAATCCACACCTGCGCATCGGCCTGGCCCCGGCGGGCAGGTTGACACGGTTGCGCGTTCCCGTCGGCGCGGACGATGCGTTTCTCGCCCACTTTGCCAGGATCCCGGTCGGGGAGCGCTCCACACTTCGTGAACACGCCGTCGCTCCGGGGGAGACCCTGGTGCGCATTGCGCGATGGCACGATGTCTCGTTGGACGCCTTGCGCACGGTCAATCCTGACGTGGAGCCTCGGCGCATGCAGGTCGGGACCGTTCTGGTGATTCCCCGCGGCGCAGGGACGGTGGTCAGCGGTTACCGAATTGCAGCCAGCCCGGCCTACACCCGCTTCGCAGGGATCCTGCCCCGATGAGGACCGACAACGCCATCGCTTCTCGGGCCGGCAATGCACTCGGCCTGTCCGCGTTCCCCGGGGAGCGAATCAACGAGAACGACAAAGGGAGGGAATTCCCATGAACAGATCGGCTCCTGGAATTGGCCGGTCGCCGCCAACGGCACGGGGCGCTCGGGCGGCGCAGGCTCTTCGCACGGCCCGCAGCGGCGACACGCAGGATCGGCCGAGGCGGGCAGGGTTGCACTGATGAGGGTCCCGTTTCCCATTGACAATCGGCGACCGCGCGCGTCTCGTGGGTGAGCAATGGCCGGAACCGGGAGAGGCTCGTGCCTGCCGGACGCCGGTCGGCGCGAAGGACGGGATGGAGCCGGGGTTGCTCAGGCAGAGGGACTATACCGCCGTGTTCGACGCTTCGCCGGACGCGATGCT
>JAPPGE010000063.1 GCA_028821455.1 bacterium
CAGGACTGGTGGCCTGCCGACTACGGCCACTACGGGCCGCTCTTCATCCGGATGGCCTGGCACAGCGCCGGCACCTACCGGACCGGCGACGGCCGCGGCGGCGCAAGGACCGGAACGCAGCGATTCGCGCCTCTCAACAGCTGGCCCGACAACGGAAATCTCGACAAGGCGCGCATGCTGCTCTGGCCCGTCAAGCGGACGTACGGCCGGAAGATTTCCTGGGCCGACCTCATGATCCTGGCCGGCAACTGTGCCCTGGAATCGATGGGATTCAAGACGTTCGGTTTCGCCGGCGGGCGCGAAGACGTCTGGGAACCCGAAGAGGACATCTACTGGGGCTCCGAGACCGAATGGCTCGGGGACGAGCGCTACAGCGGCGACCGGGCGCTCGAGGCACCTCTGGGCGCCGTCCAGATGGGCCTCATCTACGTGAATCCGGAAGGGCCGAACGGCAATCCCGATCCGGTCGCCTCGGGTCGCGACATCCGGGAGACCTTCGGCCGAATGGCCATGAATGACGAGGAAACCGTCGCGCTCGTTGCCGGCGGACACACCTTTGGCAAGGCCCACGGCGCCGGCGACCCGGCCCATGTCGGTCCCGAGCCCGAGGGCTCGCCCATCGAGCAGCAGGGACTCGGCTGGAAGAGCAGCTTCGGCACCGGCAAGGGCGGCGATGCGATCACCAGCGGAATCGAGGGCGCATGGACCCCCACCCCGATCACGTGGGACAACAGCTACTTCGACACCCTGTTCGGCTACGAATGGGAAGTGACCCGAAGCCCCGCCGGCGCCTGGCAGTGGGTGCCGAAGGACGGTGTTGGCGCGGACACCGTGCCTGACGCCCACGATCCGTCGAAACGGCATGCCCCCATGATGACCACGGCGGACATGGCGATGCGGATGGATCCGGTCTACGAGCCAATCTCGCGACGCTTCCATGATGACCCGGATGCGTTCGCAGACGCGTTCGCCCGGGCCTGGTTCAAGCTGACGCACCGCGACATGGGGCCGCGCACGCGCTATCTCGGCCCGGAGGTCCCCGAAGAGGAGCTGATCTGGCAGGACCCCGTACCGCCTGCCGCGTATCACCTGATTGACGACAAGGACGTCGCGGACCTCAAGGCCATGGTCCTTGCATCGGGGCTCTCCGTCTCGCAGCTGGTCTCGACTGCCTGGGCTTCCGCCTCGACCTTCCGTGGCTCCGACTTGCGCGGCGGAGCGAACGGGGCGCGCATCCGTCTCGCACCGCAAAGGGACTGGGAGGTCAACCAGCCGGAACGGTTGAACTTTGTGCTCGGGACCCTCGAGGGCATCCAGCGCGAGTTCAACGGCGCGCAGGCCAACGGAAAGGGTGTGTCCCTGGCCGACCTCATCGTGCTGGGCGGATGCGCGGCCATCGAGGAAGCCGCGAAGAACGCCGGGCATGACGTGACGGTTCCGTTCACGCCCGGCCGCACGGATGCCTCGCAGGAGCAGACCGATGTGGAATCCTTCGCCGTGCTGGAGCCGACCGCGGACGGGTTCCGCAACTACCTCGACGGTCGCCACACCGTGCCGGCGGAAGAGCTTCTGGTCGACAGGGCCCAACTCCTGGGTCTGACGGCGCCCGAGATGACGGTGCTCGTCGGCGGCATGCGCGTGCTGGACACGAACTTCCGCCAATCCCGGCACGGTGTCTTCACCGAGCGAGCAGAGGCGCTCACCAACGACTTCTTCGTGAACCTGCTCGACATGAGCACCTCATGGCAGGCGGTCTCCGGATCCGGGGACGTGTTCGAGGGGCGCGATCGGGAGACGGGCGAACTCCGGTGGACGGGCACCCGCGTCGATCTCGTCTTCGGTTCGAACTCCCGGCTCCGGGCGATCGCGGAAGTGTACGGATCGGACGACGCCGCGGGTTGCTTCGTGGAAGACTTCGTCTCCGCCTGGGACAAGGTGATGAACCTCGACCGCGTCGATCACGCATGAGCGAGGGAAAGCAGTCTCGAAGCGAGAACCGTCGTGACCTGCTCCGGAAGCGTGCAGTCCTGGTTCGTCGTGGCTGGGCGGGCACCTTTGGGGCTCCGCCCACGAGCCTCGGACATGAAGCCCCGATGGTTGAGAGCGCGGCATCCCGTCTCTTGCGGACCGCCATCACCAGCGAACGGAGGGATTCTGAGGACACTCTGAAGCAACAGGGATGCCGGGAGCGAAGTGTCCGACCAACACGGTCATCATGCGGGACACATGTTGCATCGCATAGTCATGTGCGATACCGCATGTCCCCGCCAATGCGGGGAGGATCGAATGGGTTGCGAAGCGCTCGCCACCGACGATGTCCCCGGGGCGCATCCATCGGCGAACATGTTGATGCAACCGTAGCCGTGGACTGTCGTTGACGTCGTTCGAGGAGGACTTGCCATGGTGCGACTGGAGCCGGTTCATCCGGCAGTGACAACGAAGAACGGGCCTTCCCGGACCGGTGGCGAGATGCGCATTGCCGGCGTGGGAACCCGACCGAGGAAGTGGCGCGAAACGCGATTCACCGCGCTCGTTTCGCTCGTGGCTCTGTTGTGTGCCCTCGTGGTCTCTCCGATGGCAGGTCATGCCTCGGGCAGCGCGCAGTCGTTGCCTGCGGTCCTCGTCGAATGGGAGTCCGGGGAAAGCATCGAGCGTCTTTCCAGTTCCTCCTACAAGACGGACTTCTTCCCCCTCAGCAATCACTTCATCAGCCAGGACAACAGCATTTTCTGCGGTCCGGTCTCCTCGGCCATCGTGCTGAACGCGCTGCGGCTGGGCAAGAAGGACGGATTGCCGAAGGACCGGCAATCCATTGCGGAAGACGAGATGGACTGGCTCTGGGAGGGCGCGGACCCGTTCTACGGAAAGTACACGCCGAACAACGTCCTCAACGAGGAGACAAAGACACGGCTCGAGGTGCTGGGCAAGCCCATCCTCATCGAGGGCGAGGCGATGAGCGATTTCGGCCTGCAGCTCAGCCAGTTGGCGCAGGTCCTGCGCAGCCACGGACTCAAGGTGGAAACACGGGTCGTGGGCGACGATGCGGACGGCGACGCAATCAGGCGCGAGATCACCGCGAACCTCTCCTCCGGAGACGACTACGTGCTGGTCAACTATGCGCGCCGGGCTCTTGGACAGGAGGGCGGCGGTCACATCTCCCCGCTCGGGGCGTATGACGAACACAGCGATTCCTTCCTGATCATGGATGTGAACCCCAACCGGGCGCCTTGGGTATGGGTCAGCTCCGATGACCTGATTGCGGCAATGCGGACATTCGATACCGTCGAAAACCGCGGTTACCTTCTGGTCTCGGACATGGAGTAGGAACCGCGGGCGAACAGACCCGGCCGCGACCTGTCCTCACTGACCGAGGCGCTTTCAGACGGGTGAACGCCCGAAGTGCTTCTCCCATCTGGCGAACGCGCTCTCCAAGTCGGGAGTGGCTTGCTCCTCGTTCCCTGAACGAACTCTTCGTACCCTGCTCCTCGGCCGTCACCTGAATTCGGTCAACCGTTGGATGCGATGCCCGGGTCAATCGAATCAATGTCATGGGTCTTGAATCTGGAATCTGAACTGTCAGACCTGAAAGCTGTACCTGGGCAACCAGCAACCGGTCGAACGGGTCAGCATGATGCACTGGCCTGCGCGGAGGTGAGGCGCGGATCTCCCAGAGCGGAACATGCGTGTCGAGAAGGAGTTTCAGTCAGCTTCGCGGGACCTGAACATCTCCCTGATCTCGGCGTCCCCTTCAAAGATGTCCTCAGGTACCGTGATTTACCCCTTCAGCGCGCCGATCAGCGGCTGCGCGGGTGCACGCTCGGCCGCGACGACACGCGCCACGGGCCGACCATAGCGGGTCAGTTCAATCACCTCACCGGCCTCGGCACGGCGAATCAACTCGGCGAGGTGGGCTTTGGCTTCTGAGACTGCAATCTGCATGAGACGAATCCTGTCAAACGTGAACAATGCACCGCTATAGGTCGATGACATTCACCTGATGGCCACCTGTCCATGGCTCGAGGCCGTTTCCGGAAACGCACCCCTGCTCCGCTCCAGGATGATCGCGGCAGCCAGTCAGAACGTTTCGTCGGGCTTCCTCACATGAGACCTTGATCGGCAGTCTTGGTCGACGCGTCGTTCAATCATATCCTGACCGCGAACTCCACGGGGGACACGGTTCATGAAGCTTGTGCGTTTCGGTGATCCGGGCCGGGAACGGCCCGGTCTGGTCGACGGCGAACATCGGATCAGGGACCTTGCCGGTCACGTCGATGTTCTCGATGTCGCAGCGTTGCCCGGACTGCGTGATATCGACAGCCGGTCGCTGCCCGCGGTGGAAGGTGACGTGCGCCTGGGCGTGCCTCTAAGCGGCATCGGAAAGATTGTCTGCATCGGCCTCAACTATGTCGACCACGCCGCCGAGGCGGGACACGAGAGGCCCGTGGAACCCATCGTCTTCTTCAAGCCCACGACGTCGCTGAACGGTCCGGATGATCCGATCCGCATGTTGCGCGACAGCCGTCACTGCGACTGGGAGGTTGAACTGGCCGTCGTCATCGGCAGGCATTGCCGAGAGGTGCCGGAAGCCGCAGCGCTCGATCACGTCGCCGGCTACTGCGTTGCCAACGACGTGTCGGAACGCAAGTTCCAGGCCAAGGGGAGCGGGCAGTGGGTGCTCGGCAAGTCCGGCGACACCTGGTGCCCTCTCGGACCCTGGCTTGTCACCGCCGACGAGATCGCCGATCCGCAGAATCTTCGCCTGACACTCGACGTGAACGGCGAGCGCATGCAGGACGGAACAACCTCCGACATGATCTTTCCCGTGGCCCACCTGATACACTTCGTGAGCCGTTTCATGTCCCTCGAACCGGGCGATGTCATGCTGACCGGCACACCGGCGGGCGTCGGCATGGGGCGCCGGCCACCGGTCTACCTGCAGCCAGGCGATCGCCTGCACCTGGAGATTGACGGGCTCGGCGCGCAACGCAGCGAGGTCACAGGTCCCTTGTGAGACCCTCGCCGTTTCCCGTGGTGGTGTCCGCCGGGCGGGATCCGGACATGCAAGCCAGTTCATCCAGCCAGTAGGTCGCACGTTGATGATCCCTGTTGGATCGCCGGCCGGGGATGTGCCTCCAGTCCCTGCGCAGGGGGTCTCGGCCGGAGGTCATTGTCGGGCAGGATGTGTTTCCCGCGGAATTCGTGGCGCCCGCGCCTCAGTGTGGTCCCGACATGGATCCATCCTGACGCCAAGAGGTGGATCCCGGTCAGGCATGGCATTGGGTCGACGTTTCCGTAAGTGCCTCTATCCCAGGCGCGAACCGTGCACTCCTGGATTCGAGATTCTCTCGCTGCGGTCTTTGGCCCGTTCCGCCGGCAGACTTCCGAGGCACGCGCCGAGGCTGCTACGGCTTGCGCCCGACCGCCTCCCCCCAGGCAAAGGCGGCGAACGCGCCGGGCTCCGTCTTCCACCGATCGAGTCCGTCACGCCACCCATCGAACGCATCCTGCGTCGCGAGGCCCATCTTGATGGCGGCTCCCATGGTCACCGGCGCGAAGAACCAGCCGTCGATCAAGCCGCGAAGAAAGGCGAGATCCTCAGCCGACGTGAAGGTCTCGAAGGAGGCAGTCGCGTGGATGTCCACGAACCCGGCGTCGGCGAATGCGCGCTTCAGCTCCTTGCCCATCTGCGGGTGGCCGCCGTTGGCGGCCAGAAGTTTCAGGAACGTCGCCCATGCGCCGTCTTCGGCGCCCCCGATGGCGCCGAGATAGTGCCCGGGCTCGACGAACGAGGAGTCGCCAACCAGCTCGCGGGCAGCGATCAGGCCTCCGGGTTTCAGCACCCGCATCGCCTCGGCCAGCACAGCCTGGGTGCCGGGCGCATGGTTGAGCAACGCGTGGCAGTGCACCACGTCGAACGAAGCGTCCTCGAAGGGAACGTCGGTGGCATCGCCCGTCCGGAAGAAGGCGTTCTCGTGCCCGCCCGCGCGTGCCGCCGCGCGCGCCATGTCAATCTGGGTTTCCTCCATGTCGACGGCGTGCACCTCTCCCGGGGCCACCGCCTCCGCCAGGCCGACCGATATCGTGCCGGGACCGCAACCGAGATCGAGAAGGCGCATGCCGTGTCGAAGCCGAGGCAGCAGATGAGCGGCGGCCACGGCCGCATTCCGGCGCTCCAGCAGCTGCAGGAATTCCGGGCTGTAACCCATGGTGTAGGAGGGCGTCGATGCCTCCGGGGTCGTGTCATGATCCATCATTGTCTCCCTGATTCATGTGCCCGGACATTGCGATGCACCGGTCCGGACCCTGTGTGCAACGCCGCAACAGACGCTTGCTGAACATGGTCGTGTGGCGCCCCGGGGCGGGGACATGGGTCTCAACGTCGTGCGATGGCGCTGGATGGACGTCGCGGGTATCGCCGTCCCTGCCCCGGCATCACCTTCCAGCATTCGGACCGCCGCCCTTCGGCACTCCACTGCCATGGACCTGGAATCAGGCCCGCAGGCGTTCGTTATCCGGATCGAAGGGCGATTCCCCGCAGACGGTGGCCTGGAAGGTGCGGCCGAGGATGTCGATGGTCAGTTCGGTTCCCTGTTCACCGGCATCGGGATGCACCATGGCCAGCGCCAGGGACTGGCCGAGCCGGAATCCGTAGCCACCCGATGTGGCCCGGCCAACCAGTTCGCCGTCGCGGCGAACAGGATTGTTGCCAAGGGCATCGGCGTCGTCGACATCGTGCACCACCATGGTGACGAAGCGGTTGGCAAACCCGCGTTCCTGCCACGCCACCAGCCCGGCGCGTCCCTTGAAGTCGTTCTTGTCGAGACGCACGAAGCGATCGAGGCCGCTTTCAAGGGCCGCATATTCGATAGAAAGCTCCTGACCCACCATGCGGTACGACTTCTCGAGCCGCATCGCCTCCATCGCCCTGATGCCGAAGGGCCTCAGGCCGACATCGGTACCTGCGGTCATGAGGGCATCGAAGATGTGGTTCTGGTACTCGATCGGGTGATGCAGTTCCCATCCCAGTTCGCCGACGAAGTTCATGCGCAGGGCAAGTGCCGGCGCCAGTCCGACATCGATCCAGCGCCCGGAGAGCCAGCGAAAGCTCTCGTTCGAGAGATCGTCGCGGGTGAGGCCCGAGAGCAGATCCCGCGCACGCGGGCCGGCAATCACCAGAACCCCCATCTGGTTGGTGATGTTGGTGAAGGTGACGGACCCGTCGGACGGCATGTGCCTGGTGAGCCAGTCGTGATCAAGGCGCTGCAGGGCACCGGCGGAAACGACGTAGAAGCTCTCCTGTGATTCCCGGAATACCGTGAATTCGGAGTGCACCCCGCCACGCTCGGTGAGCGCATGGACGAGACCCACCCTGCCAATGCTCCGGGGCAGCCGGTTGGCAATCATGCCCTCGAGAAATTCTTCCGCCCCCGGACCGGCGATCCGGCACTTGGCAAAAGCCGTCATGTCGAGGATGCCGACATTGTTGTGGACATTCTCCACCTCGTTGCCGACCGGTTCGAACCAGCGCGAGCGGCGGAAGGACCAGTGGTCCTCCTGCGCCATGCCGGAGGGAGCAAACCAGTTGGCCCGTTCCCAGCCGAACTTCTGGCCGAAGACGGCGCCAAGCTCCCTCAGACGGTCATAGGAGGGCGCCTGGCGCAGCGGGCGGGCCGCCGGGCGTTCTTCATCCGGATAGTGGATGGTGAACACGTTGGCATAGGCTTCCTCGTTCTTCGCCACCAGGTAGGACTGTGTGGCGTAATCGCCGAAGCGGCGCGGGTCGACGCCCAGCATGTCGATGGTCGGCTCGCCGTCGACGATCCACTCGGCGAGCTGCCAGCCGGCTCCTCCAGCGGCCGTGATGCCGAAGCTGTGGCCCTCGTTGAGCCAGAAGTTCTCGACACCCCAGGCCGGCCCGATGATCGGCGAGCCGTCGGGCGTGTAGCAGATGGCCCCGTTGTAAACCTGCTTGACACCGACCTCGCCGAAGGCCGGCACCCGGTTGATCGCCGATTCGATGTGCGGCGCCAGGCGGTCAAGGTCCTCCTGGAAGAGCTCGTACTCCATGTCATCGGCCGGACCGTCGACGTAGCACGCCGGAGCCCCGATCTCGTAGGGTCCCAGAATGAACCCCGCCCTCTCCTCGCGCATGTACCAGGAACCATCCGATTCCCGCAGCACGCCCAGCTCGGGCAGACCGTCGGCCTGGCGTTGCTGCAGGACCGCATGGGGCTCGGTGACGATGTACTGGTGCTCCACCGGAATGACCGGCACCTCGAGACCGGCCATGGCGCCCACCTGGCGGGCAAAACTTCCCGAAGCACTGACCACGTGTTCGCAGGTGATGGACCCGTGGTCCGTGGTGACGCACCATTCACCGGACCGGCTGCGTTCCAGGGCCGTCACGGCGCAGTTGCGATGAATGTCGGCGCCACGGTTGCGGGCCCCGGTGGCGAACGCCTGGGTAAGATCGGCCGGCTGGATGTAGCCGTCCTCGGGATGCTGGATGGCGCCGACAAGACCTTCGGTGTTGCACAGCGGCCAGATCTCTCCGACCTCCTCCGGAGACAGGAAGTTCACCTCGACACCGATGGTCTCGGCGACACCGGCGTACTGGTGATACTCGTCCATGCGGTCCCGGTTCATGGCGAGACGGATGTTGGAAACCTTGCGAAAACCGACATCCATCCCGGTTTCTTCCTGGAGTTCCTGGTAGAAGCGAACCGAGTACTTGTGGACCTGACCCACCGAGTAGCTCATGTTGAAGAGCGGCAGCAGGCCCGCGGCGTGCCAGGTCGAACCGGAGGTCAGTTCGCGGCGCTCGACGAGCACCACGTCGCTCCAGCCCTTCCTTGCGAGGTGATAGAGCGTGGCGGCGCCGACGACACCGCCGCCGATCACGACCACGCGTGCGTGGGATTTCATCGTTCTCTTTCCCTTCGAAACAGGCGGTCAGCCTTCAGGCGCCATGCCCTTGGCGGCGAGCTCGGCAATGGCGTTCTCCGTCTTCTCGAGATGACCGAGACCCATGCCCTTCAGCACGTGATCGGCCTTTGTGTACTGGATGTTGGTGTAGGTGGTGAGTTCCACCCGGTTGCCCCAGGGGTCGAGAAAATCGGTGAAGCGTCCCGGCAACAGCTCCACACCCATCTCCTCGAGTCTGGCGATGGCCGTCTGCTTGTCGTCGACGGCGATGCCGAAATGCCTGCCCTCGTCGGGACCCTGGCTGCGGGGCGTCATGAAATTGATGAACTGGTCGCCAAAATAGACGAAGGCGGCATCGGACGACTGCCGGGCAATCTCGAAGTCAAGGAAGCCCTGGTAGAAGGCCATGGCCTCGGCGATGTCGCCGACCTCAAGGGCGATGTGGTTGATGCCGACTGGACGGGCGCGCTGCGTCATCGTCTGATCACTCCGGGTCGTGACAACCCTATTACGCACTCAGCCCTCGCCGCCGCAAGAACATTCCCCGCCCTTGATCGGTCAGGGCGCCTGTGCGACAGATGCGTGCCCCTTCCCGGGGCGCAAGCCACACGCTCCAGCGAGGCATTCATGAGCGGGAACCGGCGACGCGGCGGGCGTCGCGAACGAGGCGGCAGCGGCGCCCGCCGGGCACTGCGCAGCCGGCGTTTCGACACAACACCGCTCCCCTACATCCAGCGCAAGGTCCCGGTGTTTGACGTGCTCTCGCAAGAGGGCCTGGAGATCATCGAAAACAACGCCGAAGTGATCATGGAAGAGGTCGGGATCGCCATCAAGGACGACCCCGACATCATCGCCATGTGGCGGAATGCCGGCGCCGATGTCGCCGATGACGGCGAGACACTCCACTTTCCCAGGGGCCTCGCCCGCAGCCTGCTCGCCACCGCGCCCTCATCCTTCATTCAGCGCGCGCGCAACCCGCAACGCAGCGTCAAGATCGGCGACGGCGCGACGGTGTTCGCCCCGGTCTATGGTCCGCCCTTCATCCACAATCTCGACGAGGGACGCCGCTACGCGACCATCGAGGATTTCCGCAACTTCGTGAAACTGGCCTACATGACGCCGGCCATGCACCACTCGGGGGGGACGGTCTGCGAACCGGTCGACATCCCCGTCAACAAGCGCCACCTCGACATGGTGCATGCCCACCTCGCGTATTCCGACAAGCCGTTCATGGGGTCGGTCACCGCACCTGATCGCGCGGCAGACACTGTCGAACTCGCGCGAATCGCTCTTGGCGGCGAAACGGTCGACCACCACTGCTGCATCATCAATCTCATCAATGCCAACTCGCCGATGACCTTCGACGGCACGATGCTCGGCGCCCTCAAGGTCTATGCCGCGGCCGGGCAGGCCTGTGTCGTGTCACCCTTCATCCTGTCGGGAGCGATGAGTCCCGTGACCGTCGCCGGAACGGTCGCCCAAATCCTGGCAGAGGCCCTCGTCGGCATGGCCACAACCCAGTTGGTGCGCAAGGGAGCGCCCGTGGTATTCGGCACGTTCGGCAGTTCGATTTCGATGCAATCGGGAGCGCCGACATTCGGCACGCCGGAACCTGCACTCGTGCTGTTTGCCTCGGCACAACTCGCCAGGCGCCTGGGAGTCCCCTTCCGGTCAGGCGGCTCGCTGTGCGGATCCAAGGTTCCCGACGCCCAGGCAGCATACGAGAGCGCGCAAACGCTCCTTCCCACACTTCTGGGGGGCGTCAACTTCGTGCTGCATGCCGCGGGCTGGCTTGAGGGTGGTCTGGCCTCGGGATACGAGAAGTTCGTCATGGACGCCGATCAGATCGGCATGATGCAGGTGCTGGGCCAGGGGGTCGATCTTTCGGAAAACGGACAGGCCATGGACGCCATCCGCGAGGTCGGACCAGGCAGTCATTTCCTGGGGTGCGATCATACCCAGAACAACTTCCAGTCCGCTTTCTACCGTTCGACCATCGCTGACAACAACAGTTTCGAGCAGTGGGAGGCAGACGGGTCGCTCGATGCCGCCAGACGCGCCAACCAGCTGTGGAAGGACATGCTCGCCGACTACGAGGCTCCGGCCTTGGATCCCGCAGTCGCCGAGGAACTCGATGACTGGATTGCCCGGCGCAAACGCTCGATGCCGGACTCCTTCACCTGACGGTCACGCAGTCCTGTCAAGCCCCTAAAGCGGGTGTCCCTGTCGGCGATCCATCAGGCAGTTTCTCCCTACGGGACGCGTTTCAGGCGGTGCATCAGGCTCGACGTGTCCCAGCGGCTGCCACCAAGGCGCTGCACCTCGGCGTAGAACTGGTCCACGAGAGCCGCCACCGGCAGTGCGGCGCCGTTGCGCGTTGCTTCGGCCATCGCGATGCGCATGTCCTTGCGCATCCAGTCCACGGCAAAGCCGAAATCGTACTCGTCCCGCAACATGGTGCTGCCCCGATTGACCATCTGCCATGAGCCGGCGGCACCCTTGGAGATGACGTCGATCACCTGCTCGCCATCCAGCCCGGCACGCTGGGCAAAGTTGAGGCCCTCGGCGAGGCCCTGGACGAGACCGGCGATGCAGATCTGGTTGGCCATCTTGCAGAGCTGGCCGGCGCCGACATCTCCCATCAATGTCACGGCCTTGCCGTAGCACTCCATCACTGGACGGGCGTGCTCGAAATGGTCCGGGTGGCCTCCGGCCATGATCGTCAGCTGGCCATTTTCCGCCCCTGCCTGGCCGCCCGAGACCGGCGCGTCGACAAAGTCGAGGCCGCGCCCGGCGAGCGTGGCCGCCATCTCCCTCGCGACATCCGCCGAAGCGGTTGTGTGATCGACGAAAAGCGCGCCCTCGTCCATGCCGCCAGCGGCGCCATCGCTACCGCAGATCACGTCGCGCACACTGTCATCGTCACCGACGCAGGCAAAGACAATCTCCGCCCCCGCTGCTGCTTCGGCCGGGTTCGGGGCGCTCTTGCCGCCGTGCTCATTCACCCAGCTTTGCGCCTTGGCGGGCGTGCGATTGCAAACAGTCACATCGTGACCATGAGCCGCCAGATGCCCGGCCATCGGATAGCCCATCACTCCCAGACCCAAAAATGCGACCTTCACCGCCCGTCTCCTTCATCCTGGACTCAGGGTCGACCTTGTATCCCGTCCTTTGCCGGCCTTCCACCCGCCATCGGCCGACGGAACGAAAGACACTCGACAGCCCGACCGCAATACATATTCTTGGCGCGATGATCCCCTCCCCCCTTGAGGAGCACGATCCATGTCCTGGACGATCGCCATTTCTGTCCTCTTCAGCCTGCTCTCGCTTCTGGGCCTGGTGGCTGCCGCCACGTCCGAGAGTGAGGCAACCCAGTACATGGGCATCGGTCTTGTAGGCCTGAGCTGGTTCATCATCCTCCGGTATTACGGCCATGTCGCCGAACGCCGTGCGCGGCGTTCCGACAGACACTGAATCATGCCGGGCATGAAGCGGGTTCTCGCGACGACTGCGTCGGTCTGGTGCCTCGCCACGCCGGTGGCGGCGGACGATGACCTGCTGCCCGATGCGTCAGAGGCGTTGCAGGGTCTGCTGATGCTGCTCGAGGGCATCATCGAATCCGTTCCCCAGTATGAACTGCCGGAAGTTCTCGAGAACGGGGACATCATCATCCGCCGCATTCCCGCGGAACCCGAAGAAATTCCCGAGGAAGAGGAGACGGAGCCGGTCGAGGACATCTGAAGGGTCAGCGGTCATGCGAGGCTCGTGAAATCGATGTCCCGCGTGATGTCGAGTTGCTGAACCACCGGCGCCATCGGATACTTGAGGCCGCTGGCGCAATTGAAGAGAACGACGCGCTCGTCATCGCCGACCAGTCCATTCTCCAGGGCCCGCCTCCAGGCGGCAACCGTTGCCGCCCCTTCCGGTGCGAGCAACAACCCGTCCTCAATCGCGACCCGGTCCCGCTCCTGGAGGATCACGTCGTCGTCCACCGCCATGGCGAAACCGCCGGACGCCCGGACTGCGTCGAGAATGAGAAAGTCGCCGATGGCAGCCGGCACCCGGATGCCCGCCGCCACGGTATGGGCGTCGTGCCAAGGCATGGCGTGCGAGCTTCCGGCCTCGAAGGCGCGCACGATGGGAGCACACCCTGCGGCCTGGACAGCGACCATGCGCGGCATGCCGCCGGTGATCCAGCCGAGTTGGCGAAGTTCCTGGAAGGCCTTCCACATCCCGATGAGCCCGGTGCCGCCTCCGGTGGGATAGAAGATGACATCCGGCAGGGACCAGTCCATCTGCCAGGCAAGCTCGAGTCCCATCGTCTTCTTGCCCTCGATGCGATAGGGCTCTTTCAGGGTGGAAACGTCAAACCAGCCGGCAGCCTGGGCCCCCTCGCCGACGATTCTGCCACAATCGTTGATGAGGCCGTCGACCTTCCAGACGTCGGCGCCGTGCTGGCGGATTTCGCGCAGATTGATGTCGGGCGTATCCGCCGGACAAAGAACCGTGGTCTTCATCCCGGCCCTTCCGGCATAGGCAGCGAGAGCAGCGCCGGCATTGCCGTTCGTCGGGATGGCAAGGTGGGAGAGACCGAGTTGCCGAGCCATCGACACCGCCAGCGCCAGCCCCCTCGCCTTGAATGAGCCGGTAGGCAAGCGGCCCTCGTCCTTCACCATGACGTGCATGGGCGTTTCGCCAACGGAACGCACCAGGGGAACGAGCGGTGTCGTCACCTCGCCAAGAGAGATCCTGTCCTGTTCCCGCGCCACCGGAAGGAAGGGGGCCCAGCGCCAGAATCCGGCGACGGGTGCCGTGGCAATGGAATCCCGGGTGACCGCACTGGCGAGGCGATCCAGGTCGTAGCGCACCAGCAACGGCGCGCCGGCACGTGAGAGACCGTGAATCTCACCGGCCTCGTGCCGCTCACCTGTCCTGGAACACTCGAGATGGCTGACATAGGTCACTTCGGGTTTCTCCCTGCCCGCCTCAACACATACTCCGTTCGGTACCGATGGCCCATCAATTGTTCGGGACTCGGCTCACCAAAGCCGTCCTCGCGCAGATGAGGATCACGATCCCGTCGACCAGGTGTCGCCAATGCCACATGCGCCACGACGCCGGATTGCCGGGCGGCCTGCATCGATAGCCGGAGTGGACGATTCGACCAGCCTGTCCGCCATCGGTAGGGTTGCCGGTGCTGACGACCGGCTGCGAATCGTGCAAACCGGACTGGCGAGGGTTCAGTACAGGAAGGTGGTCCGGCCCTATGAACCACGACATCGAAGGAAGATTGGCGGCATGAGGCCGATCAGGTCCCGACCGGAGGAGTCTGGCTGACATGTCTGTTCCCGACATTCGTCGCCTGGGAGCGACTTTCGCCGCGGAAGTTCGCGGCATTGACCTCACTCATGCTCTCGATGGCGCGACTCTCGAAGCCGTGGCACGGGCCTTCGTCGAACACAAGGTCCTGCTCTTTCGCGATCAGGACCTGACGCCGGACGATTTCGCCCGGTTTGCCCTCGCCTGGGGGACACCGCGCATCGACGGTTTCCAGGAACGCAATGTTCCCGGCTACGACTTCATGTCGACGGTCGGCAATGTCGGCGGCGTCAACGCGCGCGAGGAGTACCGCAACGGCGCCTCGTTCTGGCACACCGATTGCGCCGCCGAAGCCGACGCGGACGCCACCACCATGCTGTGGTGCCTGGAGGCGCCGGCGGAGGGAGGCGAAACCCTGATCGCCGACATGGCCGCGGCCTGGCGCGGGCTTGATCCGGAGACACAACGCACGATCGAACCCCTGACAGCTCTCCACATGTATTCCGGGACGGGTGACATTCTCGGTGGACGCGAGGATTTCGAGCATCCCCTGCAACCCGTGACCGACGAGACGGCCGAACTCTTGCCGCCGCCAGCCCGCCGCCCGGTCGCAAGGCCGCACACAGTGACGGGAGAGAAGGCGCTCTATTCTCCCGCCGGTTCCATGGTGGCCATCGATGGCATGAGCTCCGGTGATGCGTGCGAACTCATGCGCCGTCTCAAACTCCACGCCATCTCCGGGCGTTTCACCTGGGCCCACGGTTACCGCCCGGGCGACCTCCTGATGTGGGACAATACCGTGACACTGCATTGCGCACGGCCTGTCGGCCCTCCGGAAACCCCGCGCGATCACAGGCTGCTCTATCGTATCGTACCCCTGGGTCTCCCTCGGCCGCTCAGACCACCGACTCCCTGACCGGGGCGAGGCGGCCCCGTCAATCCATCGCTCTTTGATCCCGGGTATGGGGCTCACTTGCGCGCATTCCTTGGCATCGCATCAGAGTGACGCCCGGGGTGCAGGCATGCTATCAGCCGGCCATGCTCACACTGTCCGGAATCACCGTGAGGCTTGGTGGCCACACGATCATTGATGGCGCTTCTGCGACGCTGGTCCCGGGAAGCCGAGTCGGCCTGATCGGGCGCAACGGTGCAGGCAAGTCGACGCTGATGAAGGTCATCGCCGGGGAGATCGAGTCCGATGCCGGCACGGTCGACATGCGGCGCGGCGCCAGTCTCGGGTATCTTGCCCAGGACGTTCCGGCCGGCAGCGACTCGCCTCTCGAAAGGGTCCTTGCCGCCGATGAAGAGCGCACGCGCCTTCTGGAAGAGGAAGCTTCCGCCGCGACGAACCAGCGCATCGGTGACATCCACGAACGGCTCCAGGCGATCGATGCGTACAGCGCGCCGGCGAGAGCCGCCCGGATTCTCGCCGGCCTGGGATTCGACGAGGCCGCCCAACAACAGACTGTCGACAGCTTTTCCGGCGGCTGGCGCATGCGCATCGCCCTGGCGGCCCTGCTGTTCTCCCGCCCCGACGTGCTGTTGCTCGATGAACCGAGCAACTACCTCGATCTCGAGGCGGCCCTGTGGCTGGAGTCGTTTCTAAAGACCTACCGGGGAACGCTGCTCGTCATCAGCCACGAACGGGATCTCCTCAACAGTGTCTGCGACCACATCCTGCATCTTCAGGGCGGCGCGGTGACGCTCTACCGAGGCAACTACGATGCGTGGGAAAGGCAACTGAGAGAGAGGCTCGGGCAAATCGAGGCGATGCGCGCCCGCCAGGAAAGGCAGAGGGCCAAGCTCATGGCCTACGTGGATCGCTGGCGCTACAAGGCCCACACGGCACGCCAGGCACAAAGCCGGCTGAAGGCCCTGCAGCGCATGGAGCCGGTGGCCGCCGCCATCGAGGACAGCACGCTCCAGTTCGACTTCCCCAATCCCGACACCTTGCGACCACCCATGATCCTTCTCGATGACGCATCTGTTGGGTACGCGGACGGACAGCCGGTGCTCGCCCGCCTGCAGCTCCGCATCGACCCCGACGAACGCATCGCTTTCCTGGGACGCAACGGCAACGGCAAGACGACGCTGGCCCACCTGCTTTCGGGCAGGCTCGGCGTCATGAGCGGCTCGATGACGGCGGCCTCACGGCTGCGAGTCGGATACTTCGCCCAGCACCAGGTCGAGGAACTGGAGCCCGACGAAACGCCACTCGTTCACATGACGCGCCTGATGCCGGACGCGGCGCCGCGACGCGTGCGGGCCCAGCTTGGCCGCTTCGGCTTCTCCGGCGACAAGGCTGCCCTTCCGGTCTGCCAGCTCTCGGGCGGTGAACGGGCCCGCCTGGCCCTGGCGCTCATCACCCGCGATGCCCCGCACCTCATCATCCTCGACGAGCCGACCAACCATCTCGACATCGAGGCCCGGGAATCCCTGGTTCAGGCTCTCAGCGGATACAGCGGCGCCGTGATCATGATCAGCCACGACCGGCACCTCGTCGAACTCACGGCGGACCGGCTCGTTCTCGTTGCCGACGGCGAGGCAACGGACTTTGCGGGCAATCTCGACGACTACCGCAACCTGGTGCTAGGCCGCGACTCCGGATCAACGGCATCGCGTCCCAAGAGAAAGGACGAGCGGCGCCGCGCCGCAGTCGAACGGGAACGCACGCGGGAACTGAGAAAAGCGGTGGACAAGGCCGAGAACGACGTCAACGAGCTCACCCGCTCGCGCGACGAGATCGACCGCATTCTGTTCGATCCCTCAACCCACGAGGGAACAACCGTGACCGAACTGATGGCCAGGAGAAGGAAGATCGAAACAGCGCTCGAGAAGGCCGAGACGCGCTGGATCGAAGCGAGTACGACACTGGAATCAGCCACCCGTTCCTGAAGACTCCCGGATGAATGTCGGCCAGCGGTGCAGCGCGAGACGGCTGCGACTGTCGAGCACTGGAAGACCGCGCCGTGGTTCCCGAGCACTCCGGAACCGACAGGTACATCCGCCACGCATGACAGTTCGGTTCCGTTGC
Source organism: bacterium (assembly GCA_028821455.1). Taxonomy (GTDB): domain Bacteria; phylum Pseudomonadota; class Alphaproteobacteria; order SP197; family SP197; genus SP197. The sequence goes on from JAPPGE010000063.1 coordinate 17,279, forward strand.
CGGATTCTTCGGGATAGCGGTCGCAGCCGAAGAGCCGGTTCTGACCCATGTCCGTCGATTCCAGGATCTTCACCCCGGATGACGCCGCGGGAAGGGAGTGGCGTCCGACAGTACCGCATCCCGGAAGGCCATCGCGGAAGCCGAGTCGTCGCCGTATCTCGTCAGTGCCTTCGCCAGACCGCTCCGCATTTCGCGAAGCGTCCCGGCATGGATGGCGCTGTCCGCCAGATTGTTCATCTCGGCAGGGTCGCAAGCGAGGTCATAGAGCTCGGTGAATCCGTCGTCCTGCACGACGAGCTTCCAGTGCCCCTTGTGGAACGCGCGCTGCCAGAGCGGTGTCTTCAGACCGTAGTGCTCGGTCATCAGTCCGTCGCGGGGCAAGGGTCCGGTACGCCGGAGCAGGGGACGGAGGCTGGTCCCGTCCATCTCGCGCGCGGTGATTCCACACAGGTCGAGCAGCGTCGGCGCCACATCGATGTTGCAGACCAGGCTGTCGTTCGATCCCGGTGGAATGCCCGGTCCGGCGATCAGCATGGGGATACGCAACGTCTCTTCCACCATCAGCCCGCCCTTGTTCATCATGCCGCCGTTCGAGGCCACCGCATCACCGTGATCGGCCGTGAAGACGACGATCGTGTCATCGATCCGTCCGCCGTCTTCAAGCACGTCCAACAACCGCACCAGTGCCGTCTCGCAAAGAGCGGCCGATTGCAGGGCGCGCCGCGAAAGAAGCGCAAAGTCACGCGCCCCTTCGTCAAGAATGTCCTGCCAGTGGTCGCGATAGGCCGTGTGATGGGCCGGGCGCTCCTTCAGGTCCGAGACGAGGTTGGGCGAGACTGCGCTCATCAGGTCGGCGAACATGCCGGCGAAGGGCGCGCCGACCAGATAGGGGGGATGCGGCCCCCACGTGTCCACACGCATGAAGAAGGGGCCGTCTCCCGGATCGCGAAGCCAGCGTTCGGCGAGTTCGGCGACAAAGAAGGATTCATGCGTTTCAACTGGCCCTTCGAGGATCGCGCTGCCTGCCTCGAAATCGAACCAGTCTTCGGCCGAGGTCAAGGTGACCCGTGTGCCTGGTAGCGTGCCGCTTTCTCCCGACAGTTCGATCCGCGCCATCGGATCCGGCAACGCGTTGCGTTCGAGATAGGCGCGATAGTCGGCACTGGCATAGGGATAGGCATAGTCCGCCGGCGCGTAGCCCTCGAAACCGAAAGCACGCGCGTCCTGCTCCTGATTCAGATGCCACTTGCCGAACCAGGCACAGCGATACCCCCGCTCACGAAGCGGATCGGTTACAAAGGGGTCGGATGGTTCCAAACCGGCGCGTCCGCCAAAGCGCCCGTCATTCTCTGTCAGGCCATGGTTGTGCGGATAGAGACCCGTCAGCATCGAGGCGCGCGCAGGCGAGCAGATCGGCAGGACGGTATAGGCGCGCCTGAAGTTCATGCCCCGCGCGGCCAGTCTTGTCTGCAGCGGCAGTTCGCGCGCCGCGCCGGGCCTGTTGGCGAACATCTGCTGATCCGTGTTCAGCCAGAGGATGTTGGGATGGTCGCTCACCCCGCTCCTGCCCGCCGCGCGTCCCGGGCGTGGTGCTCCGGGTGAGCCTCGCCCCAGATGCGGATCGCCTTCCCCGCCGACGTCATGGCGCCGGGCTCGGTGGCATAGCTCACGAGCAGGCTGTGTCTGTCGCCGCCATCCGGAGAGGTGACCCGGTGCAACGTGTGTCCGCCGCGAAAGAGCTGCAGGTCACCCGGCACCAGACTGAGCAACCGCACCTTCGACCGGTCGCCGTCCAGCACCCGCTTCACGCCCTCGTAGTTCTCATCGGTCTCGCTGCGCAGGTCGGGAACGTACTCGAAGATTCCGCCCGCCGCAGATTGCTTCAGTCCGAAGGAGACGGTGAAGTCGTTGTTGTCGAAGTGCCAGGCGAATTCGCAACCTTCGGGCTGGACATTGACGTTCACGCCGCCGAACGGGTCGTCATAGGTGTAGATCGTTTCGCACCCCAGTGCGGTCGCCACGAAATGGCACAGGTCGGCATTCAGGAAGACCGTCCAGATCGCACCCTCCCGATCGAACCTGTCGGCCCGGATCATGCCGTGCCGGCGCGGCGAGAATCGGTTCAGGGGATGGTCCTCCGGCGTCCCTTCCGGCGGTTGCGAGAAATAGGGATTGAGGTTGGCACGGTGGAACACGGCACCCGGTGCGAGGCGTTCGGCCTCCTCCTGCATCCGAGTCAGGGCGTCGGGCCGGACAAACGCTTCCAGCCGCACGCAATTCGTCCCGGCCAGTCCGGCCTGCGCCTGTATGACCAGGGTATCGAACTCCGTGCTTCCTGGACGATCTATGGAATAGCGTCCGGTGTCGAAAAGCTGTGAGGTGGTCAGTCCGGCCATCGACCTGCTCGCTTCAGCCCTCAGCCGCCGCACATTCGCTCCAAGGACCAATCCGATGAGCGCCTTGGCTCAGCATCTTGCAGGAGGCCAGAACAATCTCAAGTCCGTACATCAGGTCCAAAGGCGCGGATGGGCCGCCGTAAGGACCGTCATGAAGTAGAGTCAGGGGGTGGCGCGCCAGCGGTAGGGTCCGGTGGTACAAGCCCGTGACGGGCAGTCCGTCACTTTCGTT
>JAPPGE010000039.1 GCA_028821455.1 bacterium
CATATATCACAGAATCCATCCCCATGAGCAAGCTCTGGTGAGCGATCCGGGCTAAGCGTCGGATCGCTCGTCCCCGTGCATATGGCGGCCAATGGCGCTGGGCGATGACAAAGACGATGGCGAGAGCACAGGCCAAACAGGAGGTAAGGCAACGTGACATTCGACTTCAATCTGGAGATGAACCAGATACAGACCGCTTGGCGGGCTCGACACGTTCGCACCAGGGAGCACGGGTCTCAAAACGGACACCGTCGACCATGGATACTGCCCAGAAAAGAAAGGGAAAAAGGACTTTGGCCCGGCATCAGGTCGGATTCACCACACTCTCTTCAGGCATACGTCGATGAGCACGAGATACAAATGCACCATGGCATCCACAACCTGAAGAGCTCATGGGTACTGTGCGCGAACCTCTATTTCGCTCACAGACGCGACCCACGGTTGCTCACGTCGTTTCTTGCCGACCGCATCGATAACCGGATCGTCGAAATCCAGCGGTTGGAACTGGAGTGGGCGGAGCCCCACCCTCTCGATCCGACGACACTCTTGGGCGAGTCGAAGGGCAAGCGAGGGGCCAATCAGACGTCTCCGGACCTCACCTTCATTGTGGGTTTGAAGGGCGGCGGTCAGGGGCTTTTCCTAACGGAGAACAAGTTCGTGGAGCACTCCTTCTACCGGTGTTCGGGCCGCAAGAAGGAGCACAAGAACCCGGACTCGCGTCGATGCCTGGATGCAAGATTGGTGATCGACAATCCGGGTACCCAATGTCACCTGCTCAACTGGAAGACGGAGACACGGACAAATAGGCGCTACTGGGACTACATCCGGATCAGCGACGTTGGCAGAAACCGTCTTCGGCAGTGCCCCGCGGCAGTCGCGGGATATCAGTTGTTTCGCCAGCAAGCGCTCGCTGAGGCATTGGCCAGATCAAGCAAGTATGATCTCGTGGTGACGTCTGTCGCCTACGATGAGCGCAATGAGGCGCTCATCCGATCGATGCGAGGCGCGGGGATCCAAGACTTCAGGGAAGACTGGGGGACACTGTTCGCAGGAAAAGCCCAATTTGCATCGTTCAGCCATCAGGCTTGGGTTCGTTGGGTCCGCGAGAACGATGTGGATGACAGCTGGAACGATTGGCTCGAATGGGTCGTCGAACGTTACGACCTTGCCGAATGAGCGACCATGATTGAACGACGGGAACCCTGCCTTCGGACCGCAAATGAAGAGTGCCATGAGCGGCAAGGAAAAGCGGCCACGCTGCGGGTGGTCACTAGTGACCCAGTTTCGTGCGGCGCGCGTTCTCTCACTTCACTATCGTTGCGACAACCTGTTCGACTCTCTCGAGGTCCCCCTTGCCGAAGGCGCCTGCATGCGCCCCGTCTGAGCTGACAAGGGACTCCTCGAACTGGAACTCACTCAACAGGGCTTGTTGGATTCCCTGTCCCGGCTCGGTCGAGAGCGACCGGATCAAGTGCACCATCACCGGCTGAGACGCGTGCTCAGGAGTCCGGGACGGCCTCGAGCATGGCGTTGAGGACCGCGAGTTCGTCTTTGGCCCGTGTGCGGTCGGCGTCGCTTTCGGCGTCGCGCAGATCGAGTTCGGCAGCCTCGATCCGGGCACGGACATCTCCGGCATCGATACTGGCCACCATCAGCGCCCTTTCGGCCAGCACCGTGCAGCGGTCGGGCAGGACCTCGGCGAAGCCCCCGGCGACGAAGACCTGATGCGCCACCTTGCCGTCGTCGTGGATGTCGATCACGCCGGGGCGGATGGTGGAGATCAGCGGTGCGTGATCGGGCAGCACACCGATGTCGCCATCACCTCCGGGTATCACGACCATGTCGAAGGTGTCGGAGACGAGAACGCGCTCCGGGCTCACCAGTTCGAAATTGACCCTGCCGGCCATGACGTCAGGCCGCTTCCGCCGCCAGCTTCTTGGCCTTCTGCACCGCTGCGTCGATGTTCGAGACCATGTAGAAGGCCTGTTCGGGAAGATCGTCGTACCCACCGTCAACGATGGCCTTGAAGCCCTTGATCGTGTCGTCGAGATCGACGAAGACTCCCGGGACACCGGTGAACACCTCGGCCACATGGAAGGGCTGGCTCAAGAATCGCTGGATCTTCCGCGCCCGCGCCACCACGAGCTTGTCCTCTTCGGAGAGTTCGTCCATGCCCAGAATGGCAATGATGTCCTGCAGGGACCGGTAGCGCTGCAGCACCTCCTGAACCGAGCGTGCCACCTGGTAGTGCTCCTCGCCAATGACCCTGGGATCGAGGATGCGCGAGGTTGAATCAAGTGGATCGACGGCCGGGTAGATGCCCAGTTCGGCGATCTGGCGTGACAGCACGGTGGTCGCATCCAGGTGCGCGAACGATGTTGCCGGCGCCGGGTCGGTGAGATCGTCAGCCGGCACGTAGATCGCCTGGACCGAGGTGATCGATCCTCTGGTGGTCGAGGTGATGCGCTCCTGGAGGTTGCCCATCTCCGTGGCCAGCGTGGGCTGGTAGCCAACCGCCGAGGGAATCCGCCCCAGCAGTGCGGAGACTTCGGAACCCGCCTGGGTGAAACGGAAGATGTTGTCGATGAAGAGCAGAACGTCCTGGCCTTCCGCATCGCGGAAGTACTCAGCCAGGGTCAGGCCCGACAGTCCGACACGGGCCCGCGCCCCCGGCGGCTCATTCATCTGCCCGTAGACGAGGGCTGCCTTGGAACTGCCGCCCTCGAGATCAATCACGCCCGACTCGATCATCTCGTGGTAGAGATCGTTCCCCTCGCGCGTGCGCTCGCCCACGCCGGCGAAGACAGAGTACCCGCCATGGGCCTTGGCGATGTTGTTGATGAGTTCCATGATGATGACGGTCTTGCCGACACCGGCGCCCCCGAAGAGACCGATCTTGCCGCCCTTGACATAGGGTTCGAGCAGATCGATGACCTTGATTCCGGTCACAAGCACCTCGGCTTCCGTCGACTGGTCCGTCAGTTCCGGCGCTTCCCTGTGGATGGGCAGCGACTCACTCGCCTCCACGGGTCCGCGTTCATCGATCGGCTCGCCAATCACGTTGAGAATGCGGCCAAGGGTCTCCGGTCCCACCGGCACCCTGATCGCCTCGCCGGTGTCCCTGACATCCTGGCCGCGCACCAGGCCTTCGGTGGCATCCATGGCAATGGTGCGCACCGTGTTCTCGCCAAGGTGCTGCGCCACCTCGAGGACGAGGCGCTTGTCCTGGTTGCTGGTCTCAAGCGCATTCAGGATGTTCGGCAAATCGCCATCGAACTGCACGTCGACGACGGCGCCCATGACCTGGCTGATGTGACCTGAAGAGTTGGTTGCCATTGAGACTCTCCTCGCCCTTGACCGTCCCCTAGAGCGCTTCCGCGCCGGAGACAATTTCCGTGATTTCAGTGGTGATCGCCGCCTGGCGCGTACGATTGTAGACCAGATTGAGGCGATCGATCATGTCGCCGGCATTGCGCGTGGCATTGTCCATCGCCGTCATGCGCGCCGCATGTTCCGAAGCCTGGCTCTCGAGAAGGCCGCGGAACACCTGCACGCCGAGATTGCGCGGCAACAGATGTTCGAGGATGGCGCCCTCGTCCGGTTCGAAGATGTAGACTGCTCCGCCAAGGTCGTCGACGGGCTCGTCCGGCGCCACCGCGGGAATCAGTCCCTGCCAGGTAACAACCTGAGTCATGACCGACTGGAAGCGATTGAAGACGACCGTGCATTGATCGAACTCACCGGCCTCGAACATGGCCGTGATCCGTTCCGCGGCGTCCCGCGCGGTGCCGTAGGAGAATCCCTTGTCGAGACCCTGCAGGGTATCGACGATGAGTTCTCCATGATCGCGCCGCAGCAAATCGCGGCCCTTGCGTCCCAGGCAAAGAAGCTTGACCTCCCGGCCTTCCTTGCGGAGTTCCGCGATGCGCTGGCGCACTGACCTCACCACCGACGCATTGAAACCGCCACACAGTCCGCGGTCGGAGGTGACGACAACGATGAGATTGACCTTGTCGCTGCCGGTGCCGGCCAGCAGCCTGGGAGCATCCTCGCGTCCCGCAAAGGCACCTGCGAGCGAAGCCATCATGCGCGCCATGCGTTCCGCATAGGGACGCGCCGCTTCCGCGGATTCCTGGGCATGGCGCAGCTTCGCGGCGGCAACCATTTTCATCGCGCTCGTGATCTTTCGCGTCGAACGGACGCTGTTGATGCGCGTGCGGAGGGCCTTGAGGTTCGCCATGGCCGTTCAGGATACCTAATCAGGCCGCGAACGAGCCGGTGAAGTCGTCGAGGAAGGCCCTGAGCTTGTCCGCCGTCCCGTCGGAGAGCGCGCCACTCGAGCGGATATCGGCAAGCATGTCGGCGCCCTTGTCGCGCACCGCTGCAAGCATGGCCTGCTCGTAGCGTGTGACGGCAGATGGTGCGATGCCGTCGAGATAACCGTTCACACCGGCGAAGATGACGACGACCTGATCCTCCACCGCCATGGGCCTGTACTGGTCCTGCTTGAGGAGTTCGGTCAATCGTTCACCACGCGCCAGAAGCCTCTGTGTCGAGGCATCAAGGTCCGAGGCAAACTGGGCAAAAGCAGCCATTTCTCGGTACTGTGCGAGTTCCAGCTTGATCGATCCGGCAACCGTCTTCATCGCCTTGGTCTGTGCTGCCGAGCCGACCCGAGACACCGAGATGCCGACGTTGATGGCCGGCCGGATACCCTGGTAGAAAAGCTCCGATTCGAGAAAGATCTGTCCGTCGGTGATCGAGATGACGTTGGTTGGAATATAGGCGGACACGTCGGAAGCCTGGGTCTCGACCACCGGCAGCGCGGTCAGCGATCCGCCACCGAAATCCCCGTTCATCTTGGCCGCCCGTTCGAGCAGCCGCGAATGGAGGTAGAACACGTCGCCCGGGTAGGCTTCACGGCCCGGCGGCCGGCGCAACAGCAGGGAGACCTGCCTGTAGGAGACAGCCTGTTTCGACAGGTCGTCGTAGATGACGAGGGCGTGCATGCCGTTGTCGCGGTAGTACTCGCCAATGGCACAACCGCTGTAGGGAGCCAGAAACTGCATCGGCGCCGGATCGGACGCCGTGGCGGCGACAATGGTCGTGTACTCCATGGCGCCGTGATCCTCGAGTGACTTGACGATCTGGGCCACCGTCGAACGCTTCTGGCCAACGGCGACATAGACACAGTAGAGCCTTCGGGTCTCGTCGCCCGACTCCCAGTTCTGCTTCTGGTTGATGATGGTATCGACGGCCACGGCTGTCTTGCCGGTCTGCCGGTCGCCGATGATGAGTTCGCGTTGACCGCGGCCAATCGGCACCAAGGCGTCAAGTGCCTTGAGTCCGGTCTGCATCGGCTCACTGACCGACTCGCGGGGAATGATGCCTGGCGCCTTGACCTCGATGCGCCGGCGTTCGTCGTGTTCGACGGCGCCGGCGCCGTCGATCGGCCGGCCCAGCGCATCGACAACGCGTCCGAGAAGGCCCTTGCCCACCGGCACGTCGACAATCGAACCGGTTCTCTTGACGGTGTCGCCCTCGACGATGTCCCGATCGCTGCCAAAGATCACGATGCCGACATTGTCGGTCTCGAGATTGAGCGCCATTCCCTGGACTCCGCCAGGGAACTCGACCATCTCGCCGGCCTGCACATTGTCCAGGCCGTAGACCCGGGCAATACCGTCGCCCACCGACAGCACCCGGCCGACCTCCGACACCTCCGCTTCGGCGCCGAAACTGGCAATCTGTTCCCTGATAATAGAAGAAATCTCGGCGGCACGGATATCCATCAGCCGGTCCCCTTCATCGCAAGCTCGAGACGTTGAAGTTTGGTTCGTATGGTGCTGTCCATCATGCGCGATCCGATGGTGACCACGAGTCCGCCGATCACGGACGGATCGACGCTGGATTCAATCGTGACATCACGCTTGACAATTCGCCCCAGGGCCTCCCGCAGGCGGGCCAGTTCCCCGTCACTCAAGGGCCGCGCCGATGTCACCTCGGCCGTGGTCTCGCCGCGCCGCAGGGCGTTGAGACGCAGGAAGTCCGCGGCGACGTCCTTCAGGGCATGCAGTCGTCTTGCCTGAGCCAGTACGCCGACGGTGTTGCGAACCAGTGTTCCGCAACCCATGGCCTCGAGCACACCGGCCATGGCCCGGCCCTGCTCGTCACGGGACAGAAGCGGGCTTTCGACAAGACGGCGAAGATCGGGCGAGTCCTCGAGAGCGCGTATGATCGCACGCAGATCGTCAGCCACGCGATCGAACTCGCCCGCCTCCCCGGCAAGCTCATAGAGCGCCCGTGCATAGCGTCCCGAAAGACCGGTTACTGCATGGTTTTCGGAGGCCAAACCCGTCAGCCCTCATCCAATCAGACAGGAAGTGGGTGCTCCCGGAACATGCCGGGGCTTTCGCCCCGTTGCGGGCGGGAAGCGGGCGATGAGGTAGCACAGCAGGACTCCCGGCGCAAGGCGGATCACGGCGACGGGACGCCTGCACCTCCCCGGTGTCCAGGCACCCGTTGCCGTCAGCGAAGCCCCCATCGACACTCCCGAAACAAGGGTCTGCGGAACCTCGTGCTTGCGGACTGTTCACATGAAGCTTTGCGGATCGACATCGATCTGGAGGCGGAGATCGCCCTTGAGGCGGACCGGATCGAGCCATGCGCGCAGGGCACGCTGCAGCCGCGCTTCCGCAGAGGCCTTGACCAGAAGGCGCCAGCGGTGGCGGCCGCGCAGGATGGCGAGCGGCGCCGGTGCCGGACCGAAGGTACGGATGTCCGGGGCCGAGGGCGCCTTGCGGGCGAGAAACTGGGCAAGGGAACGCACGTCGCCCTCCCGGGTGCCGGAAACGATGACGGCCGCAAGCCGGCCATAGGGCGGCATGCTCCCCTTTTCGCGTTCCCGTTTCTCCCGCTCGATGAATGCGTCTCGTGCTCCGGTTTGCAAAGCGTGCATCACGGGATGGGCGGGATCCCATGTCTGGAGGAACGCCTCGCCGGGACGCTCTTCGCGCCCGGCACGGCCGGCCACCTGGTGAAGCAGCTGCCAGGTGCGTTCCATGGCCCTGGGATCAGCGCCATGGAGGCCGAGGTCGGCATCGACAACGCCGACCAGAGTCAGCAGGGGGAAGTGATGACCCTTGGCGGCAATCTGAGTGCCGATGAGGATGTCGAGGCCACCGCTCTCGATGCGTCTGACCAGATCGGCCACGGCATGCGGTCCGGCAAGGGTATCGGATGTCATCACCTCCCGGCGGGCGTCGGGAAACCGCCGCGCCACCTCCTCGTCGAGGCGTTCGACGCCGGGTCCGCACGCCACGAGGCAATCGGTCTGTTCGCAGACAGGACAAGTCTGCGGCCGGGGTATCCAGCGGCCGCAGTGATGGCACTGCAACCGCGCCAGGTACCGGTGCTCGACCAGCCACGCGGTGCAGTCGGGGCAGGAGAACCGGTGACCGCACGCCCGGCACAGCGTCAGGGGCGCGTAGCCGCGGCGGTTGAGAAAGAGAAGCGTCTGCTCGCCTGCTTCGAGTCGCGCCGTCATCGCCCGGACAAGCGGTCCGGAAAGCCAGCTGTCGCGCGCGATTCCGGCCGTGGTCATGTCGACGGTGCGGATGTCCGGCAACAGGGCTCCGGCATGGCGCGCCTTGAGTTCGACACGCCTGAAGCGGCCGCGATCCACATTGACGAGTGTCTCGATGGAGGGTGTCGCCGAACACAGGATGATCGGGATGGTCTCCAAGTGAGCCCGCACGATCGCCATGTCCCGGGCGTGATAGCAGACACCGTCCTCCTGCTTGTAGGAGCTGTCGTGTTCCTCGTCGACAACGATCAGTCCGAGATCCCGGAAGGGCAGAAAGAGAGCAGAGCGCGCACCGACGACAATGCGCACGTCTCCGGTTGCCGCACCTCGCCACACCGGATGACGCCGCGAGCGCGGCACATCGGAATGCCAGATGGCAGGTGGCGCCCGGAACCGTTCCTCGAAGCGGTTCAGGAACTGGGCGCTCAGAGCAATCTCCGGCAGCAGCACCAGCACCTGGCGACCGGCCGCCAGAACCCTTGCGATGGCGTCGAAGTAGACCTCCGTCTTGCCCGACCCGGTCACGCCCTCGAGAAGGGTGGGTGTGAAGGTATTGCTGTCGAGTGTCGAGGCGAGACTTGCGGCCGCCGTCCTCTGATCGGCCCTGAGCCTCGGTCCGGGAGCACCGGGATCGGGAGGGGCATAGACGGGTGCCGGGGGGATGAGGACGGGCGTGAGACTGCCTGTCTCGACGAGTCCCTTGAGCACGGCCAGGCTCACTCCGGCTTCGGCCGCCAGCTCCCCAACCGGCCTTGTTGAACCGTCGGCCATCAGGGAGAGCACACGCTGGCGCTGTGGCGTGATTCTCTCGGGCGGCGCACCGGCAAGACGCAGCGCCCGGCGCCCTGGCGGCGGCTCGAGCGCTTCGCGCGACCGCAATACCATGCGCAGAACGGCTCCTTCGGCATTGACCGTGTAGCGGGCCACCCAGGTGACGAACCTGAGGAGGGATCCCTTGAGAGGCGGCACATCCCACAGGCCCGCTATCGGCCGCAGACGGGCGCGATCGACACCGGGACTTTCGTTTCCCCACACGACACCGGTGACAATCCTGCTTCCCAGCGGGACGCGCACAATGGCGCCGGCGGGCGCCACGACGCCCTCCGGGACATGGTAGTCGTAGGGCCCGGGCACCGGCAGGGGCAGAAGAACCTGGACGGTATCCCGGGCGGTAGCGTCCTTGTCGGCCATCCGCTACACTCTGCCAGAGGATGGCGACCGGTTGGAACACCCGCCATCCGGACTACGGCTCGTTGCAGACAGTGAAGGTGCGCCGGCATGCTGTTCTTTGTCGATACTGCCGATGTGGACGAGATCCGCGACCTCGCTGCCACCGGCATGGTGGACGGCGTCACCACCAATCCGTCGCTCATCGCCAAGACCGGCCGCGACTTCAGGGACGTCATCGACGATATCTGCACGGTCGTCAGCGGCCCGGTGAGTGTCGAGGTGACCGCCACCGACTTTGATACGATGCTGGCCGAGGGTCAGGGACTTGCCGATCTCGCCCCCAACATCACCGTCAAGGTGCCCCTGACCTGGGACGGGCTGAAGACGTGCAAGGCGCTGAGCGATGACGGCACGGCGGTCAATGTCACCTTGTGTTTTTCCGTCAACCAGGCCCTGCTCGCCGCCAAGGCGGGAGCGGCCTTCATTTCTCCCTTCGTCGGTCGACTCGACGACATCGGTCACGACGGAATGGAGCTCATCGACGAAATCCGCGAGGTCTACGACAACTACCCCGGGCTCGACACGCGCATCCTCGCCGCATCGATCCGTTCGCCGGCCCACCTGCGCCAAGCAGCCCTTTCGGGCGCCGACGTCGCCACGCTCCCACCTGGCGTACTGCGCCGACTGGTGGATCACCCGCTAACCTCCAAGGGCCTGGAGGCCTTCCTGGCGGACTGGAAGAAGACGGGCCAGACCATCCTCAAGGGTTCCTGATCCATGAGGAGCCGGACGACACCGGCACAGAAGACCACACATCCCGATCCCGCCACGCCATGTGCTGTCACCGGTGAAGTGGCGGGACTGGCGTCAGCATGGCTTGAGCAGCTGGCGTCCGAGCGTCGCCTCGCCCACAACACCGTCCTTGCCTACCACCGCGATCTCAAGGAGTTCCTCGCCTTCGTGGCCGACCACGACGGCGAGGAAACACGCCTTGCGACACTGGAATCCCTGGATCATGGGGACCTGCGATCGTGGCTCGCCAGCCGGGCGGCCCGCGGCCTCGCCAGGACATCGACGTCCCGCGCCCTGTCAGCCGTCAAGAGTTTCTTCCAGTACCTCGATCGGCAGGGCGTGGTGTCCAATCCGGTGGTTCACAACGCGCGGGCTTCAAGGGTTCCTCGGCAGGTGCCACGGCCCCTGACCATGGATGAGGCCACCGATGTGCTGGCCTGCGCCGAGGAATCGGCACCAAGGGTCTGGATCGGCAAACGCGACCTCGCCCTCATGATGCTGCTCTACGGCGGCGGGCTGAGACTGGGGGAAGCGCTGGCTCTCGATGTCCGGGACATCTCCGGCGGCGAGACCCTGCGAATCGTCGGCAAGGGGAACAAGGCGCGCATGGTGCCCTTGCTCGCCCGGGTGAGGGAAGCACTGCTGGATTACCTGCGTCATCGCCCCGACGGGGCGCCGCCGGCAAGCCCCCTCTTCATCGGCACCCGTGGCGGCCGTCTCAATCCCGGCGTCGCCCAGAAGCGCTTCCGGGAGATGAGGGAACGCCTCGGCCTTCCCGCGACCGCAACGCCGCACGCCATGCGCCACAGCTTCGCCACCCATCTCCTCGGCAACGGCGTGGATCTGAGAACCATCCAGGAACTGCTCGGCCATGCCAGCCTGACGACGACCCAACGCTACACCCGTATAGACGCCGGCGGTCTCCTCGAAGTTTACCAGAAGGCCCATCCACGGGCCTGAGCACCACCCGTCAGGCGTGTATGGCGCGGCCGTCGACGGCGAGCGCTGCCTCGCGGACGGCCTCGGAGAATGTCGGATGGGCATGGCAGGTGCGGGCCAGGTCTTCCGACGATGCGCCGAACTCCATGGCAACCGCGGCCTCGGCGATCAGTTCGCCGGCAGCGGTGCCGAGAATGTGCACTCCCAGCACCCGGTCGGTCGACCTGTCGGCAAGCACCTTCACCATTCCCGCTGTCTCGTCGTAGGTGCGTGCCCTGGAATTGGCAATCATGGGAAAGCGCCCGGCCACGTAGTCCACGCCGGCGGCCTGCAGTTCCTCTTCCGTCTTGCCGACCGACGCCGCTTCGGGGTTCGTGTAGACGACCCCCGGAATGACATCATGATTGACGTGCCCCGCACCGCCGGCCAGGGTCTCGGCAACGGCAATACCCTCGTCCTCGGCCTTGTGGGCGAGCATGGCTCCGGCAATGCAGTCGCCGATGGCATGAATTCCAGGCTGACTGGTGGCAAACCGATCATCCACCTTGATGCGACCCTTGTCGTCGGTGGCAACACCGGCCTCGGCGAGGCCAAGGCCTTCGGTGAAGGGCTTGCGGCCGACACTGACCAGCACGATCTCCGTCGTCAGGGTCTCCGACGGCCCGCCCCCGGCCGGTTCGAGGGTGACATCGACGTCGTCCTCGCCCGGGGTCAGGGCGGTCACCTGGCTGGCAAGACGGAACACAAGCCCCTGGCGCCGCAACAGTTTCTGGAACTGCCCGGCGATCTCGCCATCCATGCCGGGGGCGATGCGGTCGAGGTACTCGACCACCGTGACCTTGGCACCGAGACGCCGCCATACCGACCCCATTTCCAGGCCGATGAAGCCGGCGCCGATGACGACCATGCTCCGGGGCACCTCGGCGAGTGACAGGGCGCCCGTCGACGACACGACCCGCTTCTCGTCGATCTCGATGCCGGGAAGCGTCGCATGGTCCGAGCCCGTGGCGATGACGATGTGGTCCGTGGTGACGGTGTTGCCGTCGACATCGACGGTGTGGGAATCGACGATGCGGCCGGTCCCCGACAGATGCGTGATGCTGTTCTTCTGGAACAGCGCGGCGATGCCCTTGGTGAGTGTCGTCACCACCCTGTCCTTGCGCGTCATCATGGCGGAAAGATCGAGACCGACATCACCGGGCAGAATGCCGTGGCTCTTGAGGTGAGCCGTCTGCTCGAAGAGTTCGGATGACTGCAGAAGCGCCTTGGAGGGAATGCAGCCGATGTTGAGGCACGTGCCGCCGAGAGTCGCGCGCCTGTCGACGCAGGCGGTCCTGAGCCCGAGCTGGGCGCAGCGGATGGCGCAGACGTAGCCTCCCGGGCCGGCGCCAATAACCACAACATCGAAGTCCCGTTCGGCCATGATCGCTCTCCCGTCAGCCTGTTCAGATCTTTAGCAACAGGCGCTGCGGGTCCTCGATGGCCTCCTTGATCCGCACCAGGAAGGTCACCGCTTCGCGTCCGTCGATGATGCGGTGATCATAAGAGAGTGCGAGATACATCATGGGTCTCGCGACCACCTCTCCGGCCACGACGACGGGTCGTTCCTGGATCTTGTGCATGCCGAGAATGGCCGATTGCGGCGGATTGAGAATCGGGGTCGACAAGAGGGATCCGAAGATGCCGCCGTTCGAGATGGTGAACGTGCCGCCGGTGAGATCGTCGGGAACGAGATTCCCGTCGCGTGCCTTCGCAGCGAAAGCCGCGATGGCCTTCTCGACATCGGCAAGAGTCATGCGGTCGGCATCACGCAGCACCGGCACGACAAGACCCTGGGGCGCACTCACCGCTACGCCGATATGGTAGTAGTGCTTGTAGACGATTTCGTCTTCGGCGATCTCGCCGTTGACGGCGGGCACATCCATGAGAGCCTGGACCGCGGCGTGCACGAAGAAGGACATGAAGCCAAGGCGAACGCCGTGCTTCCTCTCGAAGAGATCCCGGTAGGTCCGCCGGGCCTCGATGACGGCCGTCATGTCCGCCTCGTTGAAGGTCGTCAGCATCGCTGCCGTGTTCTGGGCAGCCTTCAGCCTCTCGGCGATTCTCTTCCTCAGGCGGTTCATGCGCACCCGTTCCTCCCGTCCCTCCGGGTCGGGTGGTGACGGCGGGACCGATGTCGCAGGTTGGGGGGCAGCCGGAGGGTCCGGCACCGTCTGCGGCGCGGGCGTGGCGGCGGCCGGCGGGGATTCGGCGACGCGCCTGGCGTGCTCCAGGACGTCGGCCTTGGTCAGCCGCCCGTCCTTGCCGGTTCCCGTGATATCCGCGGCATCAAGGCCGTGTTCGGCAAGCGCACGGCGCACGGCCGGAGACAGGTTCACATCCGGCGCCTTCTCCATGCGAACCTCGCCAGCGCCTTCGGTAATGCGTCCCACCACTGCGCCGACGGCAACATCGGCGCCCTCCGCGTGGAGGATGTCGGTAATGACGCCGGTGACCGGCGCGTAGACCTCCATGGTGGCCTTGTCGGTTTCGAGCTCAAGCAACGGCTCGTCCTTGTTGACCGTCTCGCCCTTTTGTCTGAGCCAGGTGGCGACGGTCGCCTCGGCGACCGATTCCCCCAGTTGCGGGACCGTAATGTCGACTGGCATGGCGTGGTCTTCCTTAGGTTCGAGGGCGGCGTGCGGCGGTCACCCCGTGAGGGCCTGGCACACCAGCGCCTCCTGCTCGCGTTCATGGACCCTGATGTAACCCGTCGCCGGCGAAGCGGCGTCAGGCCGGCCGACATAGCGGATCGGGGGCATCCTCAGCGTTCCTGCCTCGATCGCCTGGTCAAGCTTGTCACGCACATAGGTCCAGGCACCCATGTTGCGCGGCTCCTCCTGACACCAGATGACCTCGGCGTTGGGATAGACGTCGACAACTTCCTGGACCAGGTCCACCGGAAACGGCGACAACTGCTCGATCCGTGCCAGCGTGGTGTTGAAAAGACCAAGCTCTTCGCGCTTCTCGAGAAGGTCGTAGTAGACCTTGCCCGTGCACAGGACGAGGCGATCGATGTCCTGGCCCCGCTTGGCGTCATCGAGGTCCCAGAGCATGCGGTGGAACTGCGTGTCACCGGAAAACTCCTCGATGTCCGACACGCAACGCCGGTGCCGCAACAGGGACTTCGGCGTGAAGATGACGATCGGTTTCCGGAACTTGCGCTTCATCTGCCGGCGCAGGACGTGGAAGTACGAGGCCGGCGTCGAGCAATTGGCGATCTGCAGGTTGTCTTCGGCGGCCAGCTGGAGATAGCGCTCGGGGCGAGCGGAACTGTGTTCAGGACCCTGGCCCTCATAGCCGTGGGGCAACAGCATGACGAGTCCCGACATGCGGAACCACTTGCTCTCTCCTGCCGAGAGAAACTGGTCGATGATCACCTGGGCGCCATTCGAGAAATCGCCGAACTGGGCCTCCCACAGGACCAGCGTGTTGGGATCGGCAAGGCTGTAGCCGTACTCGAATCCGAGGATCGCCGCTTCCGACAACATGCTGTCGATGACTTCAAAGGTGCCCTGATCCTCGCTGATGTGATTGAGGGGGATGAAGCGTTCCTCGGTTTCCTGGTCAACCAGGACGGAGTGGCGCTGGCTGAAGGTGCCGCGACCACAGTCCTGGCCCGACAGGCGCACGTTGGCCCGTTCGTAACACAAGGTGCCGAAAGCCAGTGCTTCGGCCGTCGCCCAGTCGATGTTGCGTCCCGATTCGATCATCTCCCGGCGCTGGTCGATGATGCGCCGGAGTTTCCGGTGAACGTTGTGGTTCTCCGGAATCGTGCAGATGGCGCGGCCGATATCGCGCAGGTCGTCCACCGTCACGGCTGTCTTGCCGCGCCGTGCACCATCCCTGTCGGCAACCTCGATCCCCGACCAGACTCCCTCCAGCCAGTCGACCTTGTTGGTGCGGAATCCCGCGGCAGCCTCGAGGGCCTCGTCCAGCACCTGGTAGTAACCGCGGCTGATGGCCTCGGACTCGGCCGGCGCGATGGCTCCTTCGGACACCAGCCTCTCGGCGTAGAGTTCGCGTGTGGTCGCCTGCCTGGCGATCTGTCCGTACATCAACGGTTGCGTGAACGCCGGCTCGTCCCCCTCGTTGTGGCCATGCCGGCGGTAGCAGAAGATGTCGACGACAACGTCGCGCCCGAATTCCTGGCGATACTTGACCGCCAGCTTGGCAACGTGAACGACCGCCTCGGGGTCATCACCGTTCACGTGGAAGATCGGCGCCATCACCATCTTGGCCACGTCACTGGGATAGGGTGACGACCTTGAGAACTTCGGGCTCGTCGTGAAGCCGATCTGGTTGTTGACGATAAGATGGATGGTGCCACCCGTCTTGTGTCCACGCAGTTCCGACATGCCCAGCGTCTCGGCGACCAGGCCCTGGCCGGCGAAGGCCGCGTCCCCGTGCAGGAGCAGGCCCATGACCTTCTTGCGGTCGTCGTCATCAGCGAGGGTCTGCTTGGCACGCACACGCCCCTGCACCACAGGACAGACTGCCTCGAGGTGGGAGGGATTGGCCGTCAGCGAGAGGTGAATGGTGCGGCCGTCAGCGACCTGCCGGTCCGACGAGGTGCCGAGGTGGTACTTGACATCCCCGGCGCCCTGCACCGCATCGGGGTGTCCGGCCTCGCCGTGAAACTCCGAAAAGACCTGAGCGTACGGCTTCGCCATGACATTGGTGAGCACATTCAGGCGGCCGCGATGGGGCATGCCGAGGACGATCTCCTCGACGCCCAGGTGGGCGGCGCCGCGGATGATGGTCTCCATGGCGGCGATGGTGCTCTCGGCGCCCTCGAGGGAAAATCTCTTGGCGCCCGGGTACTTGATGTTGAGAAACTTCTCGAAACCCTCGGCCCGGGTGATCTCCGAGAGCACCCTCTTCTTCTCTTCCGCATCGAGCTCTGCATCGCTGCGCGATCCTTCGAACTTGCGCTGGATCCAGGACTTCTCCTCCGCACTCTGCACGTGCATGAACTCAACGCCGATAGTGCCGCAGTACGTCCGGCGCACGACATCAAGAATCTGTTCGAGGGTCGCCCGCTGCAGGCCGAGAACACCGTCGACGAAGAACTCGCGGCCATAATCCTGCTCGATGAACCCATAGGTCCGCGGCTCGAGTTCGGGATGGTTGCGGTCACTGTCGAGCCCGAGGGGATCGAGGTCGGCGGCGAGGTGTCCACGCACGCGATAGGCGCGGATCATCATCAGGATGCGGATGCTGTCGCGGGCAAGGGCGAACTCGGCTACCGATTCCCGGCTACCCGGCGGTGGCGGCGCCCCGGCCGGCAGCGGCACCGAAACAGGCGATTCCTGCCCGCCATTGTGGTGATCCCTCACGCCATGATGGCCGCGGGTGATCGACAGTTCCGAACGCGTGGCCGCCTCGTCGCTGGCCAGATCATCGAAGATCTCCCGCCATGCCTCGCTGACCAGGGACCGGTCAGTGGCATACTGTGCGTAGAGTTCCTCGATGTAGTTCGTGTTGTGTCCGTAGAGGTAGGTGACGTCGTCTCTATGCTCGTCCATGGTGTCACGCTGCCCGCTCGTGGGGCAGCCTCCCTCAGTCCCTCATTGCGGCCAGCATGGTCGTTCCCAGGCTGGCCGGCGAGTCGGCGATGTGGAATCCCGCACGCTTCATGGCCTCGACCTTGTCGGCGGCGGCGCCCTTGCCACCGGAGATGATGGCCCCGGCGTGGCCCATGCGGCGTCCTGGAGGAGCCGTCATGCCGGCAATGAACCCGGTCACCGGCTTGCGGCGTTTCTCGCGCGACAGGAAGCCGGCTGCCTCTTCCTCCGCCGATCCACCGATTTCGCCGATCATGATGATCCCTTCGGTCTCGTCGTCACCGAGAAACATCTCGAGACAGTCGATGAAGTTCGTGCCATTGACCGGATCGCCACCGATTCCGATGCAGGTCGTCTGGCCCAGGCCCGCCATGGTGGTCTGGTGAACACCTTCGTAGGTGAGCGTGCCCGAACGCGACACGATGCCGATCCTGCCCCGCCTGTGGATGTGTCCGGGCATGATACCGATCTTGCATTCCCCGGGGGTGATGACGCCCGGACAGTTGGGCCCGATGAGGCGCGACGGCGAACCGTCAAGGACACGGCGCACCCTCACCATGTCAAGTACCGGAATGCCCTCCGTGATGGCGACGATGAGGGGTACACCGGCATCGGCGGCCTCGAGGATGGCATCGGCGGCGAAGGGAGGCGGGACGTAGATCACCGAAGCGTTCGCTCCTGTCGCCTCGATACAGTCTGCCACGGTATCAAAAACCGGACGATCCAGATGGCGTGACCCGCCTCTCCCCGGGGTGACGCCACCGACGACGGTGGTGCCGTAGGCGATCGACTGTTCCGAATGGAACGTCGCCGTCTTGCCGGTGAATCCCTGGACGAGAACCCTGGTCGTGCGATCGACAAGAACGGCCATCATCCGCCTCCGCCGATAGCCGCCACGGCCCGGGTAGCGGCGTCGCCGAGATCGTCGGCCGGGATGATCGCCATCCCGGACTGCTGGAGTATCGCCTTTCCCTGGTCCACGTTTGTCCCCTCGAGGCGGACAATGACAGGCACCTCGAGATCGAGTTCGCGCGCCGCGTCCACCACGCCCTGCGCGATCACATCGCAACGCATGATGCCGCCGAAGATGTTGACGAGAATGGCGCGAACGTTGGCGTCCGAGACGATGACCCTGAAGGCTGCCGCCACCTGATCCCTCGTGGCGCCACCCCCGACATCAAGGAAATTGGCCGGTTCGCCACCAGCGAGCTTGCAAATGTCCATGGTCGCCATGGCAAGTCCGGCGCCGTTCACCATGCAGCCGATGGTGCCATCGAGCTTGACATAGTTGAGGCCGATGGCATTGGCCTCCCGCTCCGCCGGGTCTTCCTGGTCGGGATCGCGCATGGCGACGAGATCGGGGTGCCGGAAGAGAGCGTTGTCGTCGATGTTGACCTTGCAATCGAGAACGACGAGGTCGTTCGAGGCCGTGACAACGAGGGGATTGATCTCCAGGAGGCTGGCATCCAGTTCCTCGAACGTCTCCGCCATGGACCCGAGAAGCGCGGCCGCCTGCTTCGCGACATCGCCGTCGAGACCCAGGGCGGCAGCAAGTCGACGGCCGTGAAAGGGCTGGAGTCCGCAGGCGGGATCAACGGCCAGGGTGACAATCCGTTCAGGCGTTTTCGCGGCTACTTCCTCGATATCCATGCCGCCGTCGAGCGAGGCGATGATGGCCATGGAGGCCGTGGCACGGTCCACGAGTAGGGCAAGGTAGAGTTCGGAGGCGATCGAGAGTCCTTCCTCGATGTAGACGAGGTTGACCGGATTGCCTTCGGGACCCGTCTGGTGGGTGACCAGGCGGCTGCCGATCATGGCGTCCGCGGCCTCTCTCACCTCGTCAGGGCTGCGGCAGACACGGATTCCGCCAACCTTTCCCCGGCCACCGGCGTGCACCTGGGCCTTGACCACCCACACATTCCCGCCGAGTTCGCGCGCGGCGGCAACCGCGTCCTCCGCATTCGCGGCAATCTGGCCGCGGGGAACGGCAACGCCCCTGGCGGACAACAGGGCCTTGGCCTGGTACTCGTGTAGATTCACATCACTATCCGGTTCATGGACCGTCCGGTTTCACTCTACCCACCACCCGCAAAATGACAACCGCCGTCACCGGCGAGACGCTCATATGCTGATGTCGCCGGCATAGATGCCGCAGCCGAAGAGGAAGCCATCGTGGCGCACAACCCAGGACGACTTCGGCGCCGGTTTCCCGGCGAACGGGTCGAAGGATATGTAGTCGATCCACACGCCGTCGGGGGTCGCCCGCTGCAGCATCTCGCGAACATATCTCACGCCGTCGGGGTCACGGGCATTGAGAGCGTTCATGCCCACGAGGCGGGGATCGAGACCGTTGGCGGCGACCGATCCGATCCTGTCGATGACGAAGACGTAGAGATCCTTGTGAATGTAGGACCGATCCCAGGAGATCACGAAGAAGGCCCTGAGACCCATGGTGTCATAGAGATCGATGGCGCGCCGAACGAGTTCCTGGGCTTCGCGGGCAGTCCCCCGTTCCTCGGCCTGAATGCCTCCCGGCGCCAGGACCAGCAGGACCGCGAGAAGTCCCCGCGAGGCCCATGGCCGCACGCTGGTCCATGCCGCCGTCACGGCTCCCTGGCCGAAACGACGGAATCAAGTGCTGCCATGAGTGTTCTCACCGCCGTCACCGAGTGGTCGAACATCGCCTGTTCGGAGTCATCGAGACGGATCTCGACAATGCGCTCGACGCCGCCTCTGCCGATGACCACCGGTACACCGACATAGAGGCCGTCGACGCCGTACTCGCCGTTGAGGCGTGCAGCCGCCGGTAACACGCGCTTCTTGTCCTTCAGATAGGATTCAGCCATGGCGATGGCCGACGAAGCCGGAGCATAGAACGCGGAGCCGGTCTTCAGGTGGCGAATGATCTCGGCACCACCGTCACGGGTCCGCTGGACAATGGCATCAAGCCTTTCCCGGGACAGCCAGCCCATGGCGACGAGATCAGGCAACGGGATGCCGGCAACGGTCGCATACCGCACCAGGGGCACCATGGTGTCACCGTGGCCGCCGAGGACGAGGGCGCTGACGTCTTCGACCGAGACATTCATTTCCTCTGCAAGGAACGCCCGGAATCGCGCCGAATCGAGTACGCCCGCCATGCCGACAACGCGGTTGGCCGGGAGTCCCGATTCACGCTGCAGGTGCCACACCATGACGTCGAGGGGATTGGTGATACAGATGACGAAGGCGTCCGGAGCGTGGCGAGCAATCCCCTCACCCACTTTCGTGATGACCCCCGCATTGATGCCGATGAGATCGTCGCGGCTCATGCCGGGCTTGCGTGCAACGCCCGCGGTCACGATGACGACATCGGCGCCCTCGATGGCGACATAGCCGTTGTCGCCGCTGATGGAGGCATCGAATCCCTCGATCGTGCCCGACTGCGCGATATCGAGCGCCTTGCCCTGGGGCACGCCTTCGACGATATCCACGAGAACAACGTCGCCGAGTTCCTTCAGCCCGGCCAAGTGAGCCAGCGTACCACCGATCTGGCCAGCCCCGACGAGGGCCAATTTCCTGCGCGACACCCGATCTCTCCCACGAACGACACCGGACCGGACAATAGCACGGCCCTCTCGCACGCACACCTGAAGGGCTCCGGACGCAGGGGAATCGCTTTTGAAGAGTTGGTGACGTTTTGGTTTTGAGGATTCAGA
>JAPPGE010000011.1 GCA_028821455.1 bacterium
TCTGAATCCTCAAAACCAAAACGTCACCAACTCTTCAAAAGCGATTCCCCTGGCCCTAGACTGATTGAAGTTGCCAAGCCGTCGAGAATGGCGCACGCTGGAATGTTCATGGGTGGATCAACTCGCTTAAACAACGGTTATTCTGGATGGTTTTCGAACTCTTCCTCCACTGCCGGTCTCCCATTCGATCGGACTTCCGGTTCTGTGACCTAACAGCAAGATCATGGCGCCGGCACGCTGAGCATTGAACAGATGTCAAATGAAAGGGACGAAGTTGAGCTCAGAGTCGAGGGTGTAAACAAGACCTTCGGTTCGGTTCATGCCGTCCGCGATTGCCACCTGACCGTCAGGCGCGGTGAAATGGTGGCTCTTCTCGGACCTAGCGGATGCGGGAAAACTACGCTTCTGAACGTCATTGCCGGGTTTGAGTCATGCAATAGCGGTGATCTTTGGCTGCGCGGAGTTTCACTTCGCGACATACCTCCCAATCATCGGAACATCGGCATCGTGTTCCAGAGCTATGCCCTTTTCCCGCACATGACCACTGCCGGCAACATCGGTTACGGTTTGCGCATCCGTCGAGCGCCGTCGAGAGTGATCAGGGAACGGGTTGCGGAGGTTATCGATCTCCTGAAACTAAATGGATTGGAGAATCGATACCCTTCGGAGCTGAGCGGCGGCCAGCAGCAACGCGTGGCCGTCGCACGCGCACTCGCGGTCAGACCTGTCATGCTGCTCTTGGATGAGGCCCTGAGCGCCCTTGACAAGAACTTGCGGGAACAGATGCAGGTGGAACTCTCGATCCTGCTTCGTCAACTGGGAATCACGACCATCATCGTTACCCACGACCAGCGGGAAGCCTTCACGATTGCCGATCGGATCGCAGTCATGAGCGACGGACAGATTCTCCAGATCGGAACCCCACAGGAGATCTATTCGGATCCGAAATCGTCGTTTGTCCTGGAGTTCGTCGGTTCCGCCAATGTCCTGAAAGGCGTCATCGACACAGTCGGTTCCGAGATCGTCGTCCGGGCAGACTGTGGGTTGACCATGCCGGCGCCCGAAGCGCCCCCTCTGAATCTTGGAGAACGCGTCAACATCTACGTTCGGGCTGAGGACATTGTGCTGTCCTCGCGTCCGACACCGGTGCACAAGAGCGATCCCGGAATCGTATCGCTTGCGCGCTTCATGGGGGCCACCCAACGACATGCCATAGACTTGGGAAGCGAACAGGTCGTACTCGACAGCCGGTCAAGCGAGGCTTCAGCGCAGTTCAAGGTTGGCAATCGGGTTTTCATCGATATCGCACCTGAGCGTTGCTATGTACTCCCTGCCAGCCAGGTATCCTGAACCATGGCTGCCTCAGCGACATTGGCGCAAGGCCCGTCGAGACCAGGGGTTCTGAGCCGCTGGCTGTTCCTTCAGCAGCAACGTTTTGCGTGGTTTCTGCTCATTCCGGCGCTGACCATCCTGATCCCGCTTTTCCTGTTTCCACTGGCTGTCCTGCTGCGCAACAGTTTCAACTGGGACGAGCCTGGTGCCATCATGGTCGAAGATTTCATCATCGACAACTACGTGAGAATCCTGACCGATGGCTATTATGCCAGCCTGTTCGGCAACAGCATTCTGGTCGCGGTCGGAGTGGCGGTACTGACACTCATCATCGGCTATCCATTTGCCTTCTTTCTGGTGAGATGGGCCGGAAAGAGGCGCAATCTCCTACTGTGGATCATTTATACCCCACTGATAGTCAGCGTCATTACGCGCGTATTCGGCTGGATGATCATCACTGCGGACAGTGGCCTCATTAACAATTTTCTTCAGGCAACAGGTCTGACTGATCGGCCCGTTCACATCCTGTTTGAGGTCAGTGGCATGGTCATTGGCATGGTCCACCGGTATCTGCCCCTCATGATTCTACCCCTTGCCAATTCCATCGCGAAGATCGACATGCGAATTCTCTTGGCATCCACGAGTCTGGGAGCGGGCACGTCGGCAACATTTGCGCGGGTGGTTATCCCCCTGAGCCTGCCCGGCATAATCGCCGGACTGCAACTCGTCATCGCCGTCGTTCTGAGCGACTTTGTCTTGCCGATACTGCTTGGCACACCACGATTCCGGATGTTGGCGCCAGCGATTTACGACGAAGCGATAGCAAATGTCCGTTGGGCCAATTCCGCGACCATGGCCATCCTCATGGTCGCTGTAGTCGTGCTGATCCTCCTTTCGATGAACCTGATCCTGCGCCGAGCGGCGCCTTGGGCAAAGAGTTTCTGACGGGTATGCGGCGGGCCCTCGCGACATGACCAGATCAGGTTCCCCTTATCTTGTTGCATATGTCGGACTGGTGACGGTCTTTCTCCTTGGTCCAATCGTCGTCGCTGTTATCTTGTCGTTCAGCAGTGTTTCGCAGCTTGTGTTCCCACCGCCAGGCTTGAGTTTCGAGTGGTACGAGGTGGCATGGGACAACCGCAAGTTCGTCGATGGCTTCGTCGTCAGCACGATCATTGCGACCATCAGCAGTGCCATGGCAGGTGTGGCGGGAACGCTGGCGGGGATCTCGATCAACAACTATCGATTTTTCGGGCGATCAGCCGTTCAATCCCTGGTCATCATGCCGTTGATCATTCCAGCGGTTGTGATCGGACTCGGTTTGTTGCAGACCTTGGCGCCAGTGGGGATACGACCAGGTATCCTTGCGGCCTCGCTCGGTCACAGCATCATCGGCATTCCCTATGTCGTGTACCTGGTTCTGGCCGCCCTGTCAGGCTATGACATCCGGCTTGAGCACGCAGCGCAGTCGCTGGGAGCGTCGCGCCTCAGGACATTTCTTGACATCACATTCCCTGCTGTCAGACCCGGGATGATCGCAGGTGTCGCCTTCGCCTTTCTGATGTCGTTCGACAATGTCGCGATGTCGATTTTCCTTGCGCGCGGAGATCCATTGCCCCTGCGACTGATGCAGCATATCCAGTACTATGCTGACCCCAGTGTTGCGGCCGTATCGACCATGCTCGTGGTTATCTCCCTCGTTGGACTCCTCTTGTTCGGACGTATGTTGCGCAAACGCGACGTAGGGAACCTTGCTTGAGGCCAACATCGGCATGTCGCGATGCTCGGAGTTTGAATCGACGGCGAAGCCATGGTGAAGGGTGTCGGATGAACGCGACCTTCGATAACCGTGAGTTGGGCAAGTTCGCGACTTGACCGGAAGCCCTCCCAGACTGGGCAACCCCGCCTATGCTAGATCATGTGAACTCGAGGGCCTTCGCCTGCGGGGTGACTGAAATTGATGCCGGTGTGACGTTCCGCGGCGCTCAGCAGACGCCGCTCAGCAGCACCTGCCTCGCTCACGACGTGTTCCTCGTCGAAACTCACGAGTTTCCCATTCTCGACAACGACCCGGCCGTTGACCATCGTGAGTTTTGCCCTGGATTCGGAGCCACACATCAACAGGGCCGCAATAGGGTCGCATGAGGCACCGACGTAGGACACGTCTCGAAGGTTGAAGGCAACGATATCGGCAGACATTTCCGGGGCGAGGTAGCCGATATCGTCGCGACCGAGAATGGCCGCGCCGTTCCTCGTGGCCATGAGGAGCGCCTGATAAGGTGTCATCCACTCCATCAGCGGGTCCGAATCGTCAGGCGTATTGACCCTATGCAGAAGGAGTCCGAGGCGTACTTCGTTGAGCATGGAACCGCTGTCGTTGCTGGACGCACCGTCGACACCGATGCCGACCCGGATGCCCTCCTGTTGCATGGCGGCGATCCGCGGGACTCGATAGCCCAGACGAACAATAGTGCGAGGGCAATGCGCAACACCGCAACCGTTCGCAGCGAAAGCCCGAATCTCGTCGTCGTTCAGTTCAGTACAGTGGGCAAACCAGGTTCCCGGCCTGAGCCAACCACTTTCAGCAAGAACGGCAAGAGGCTCCTTTCCGGTCAGTTGCCGCGAGAGTGTGCGTTCGAGTTGGCGCGGGAGATAGTGTGTGTGAAGACCGCAATCGCCAGATTTCGCGATTTCGGCAATTTTCCGCATGAAATTGGGTCGGGCATAACTCACGCCTGTCGGCCCGAGAGCGATGCGCAGCATGGAATGGCGACTCGAATCGTGGTGGGCACGGATGGCGTTTTCGATGGCGGGTATCAACTCTTCATCGCGATCCTGCAGGCGACGGAGCCGTTTGCCCATGACTGGTGATAGCCGAGCGGCAAGATCGCCCTCCATGGTCGGCATCGAGCCTCGAACCAAATGCAAACGAATACCCGCATCTGCGGCGGCATTCACCTGGGAAACCACGAAGTCTCCGTCTTCAGCGGGCATGAGGTAGGAATGATCCGCGGTTGTGGTGGCACCTGTCAGAAGCAACTCCGCCGTCGCCGCCATGCTCGCCCAGTACAGAGCTTCCGGATCAAGCTCGGCCCAGAGCGGATACAGGCCTGCCAGCCAGTCGATCGCAAACGCCCGCTGTGTGGCTGGGATGCCGCGCGCAATCGACTGGAAGAAATGATGGTGGGTGTTGACAAGTCCCGGTATGACCACACAGCCGGTCAGATCGAGGGAAATGTCTGCATGTTGTCCGCGCCATGGTTCGTTGCCGATTTCGACAATCCGGCGATCCCTGACGAGTATGTATCCCTGCCTATAGGCCCGATTCCCGTCATCGCACGTATAGATACAGTCGGCGTTTCGAAGGATGACGGTCGTCACGTAAACTCCTGCAATACTGGTCTCCT
This sequence comes from bacterium, assembly GCA_028821455.1. Classification (GTDB taxonomy): domain Bacteria; phylum Pseudomonadota; class Alphaproteobacteria; order SP197; family SP197; genus SP197. The sequence goes on from JAPPGE010000011.1 coordinate 4,740, forward strand.
GTCGCCCTATCCGGCATAGGTTCCGGGACCCGGCCAGGGATCATTCATTCTCCAAGCAGCGTCGAAGACATGAATCTGATGCTGAACGCTGCGCAGGAAGACCCGCTCCAATTCCTCCAATTCAGTGTCGTTCAGGTTGCTGGCGCAGGTTTCGAGTGCTTCGACCAGGGCATCGACCTGCTTGCGCTGAAACGGTCGGCGGTAGTGATCGATCCATTTCCGATAAACGGCATGATGATTCGAGGTGTCCCTGTCTTTCAGCCAGTCGCCGATCTCGGCGAAGCCTACGCAACACGGCAACGTCGATGTGAAAACCGCAAACGCGGTACCTTCATGCGCCGTGCGCACAAGATGGTTCATGTAACCCTCCCGTGCTTTCAGAGCAGCCCATCGGTCTGACGAGAAATCATTGCAGCCGATCTCCGCCAGCCAGTCCTCTTCGACATTTCCCTCGTCGTAATCTGCGATTATCTTGAGGAAGGGTCTGAAGTGTCTCAGATCATGGGAACCCAGTTTGGCGAACCCCATGAAGTAGACCCGGGAAAAATCGGCGAGGTAGGGAAGATCCTGAACCAAGAAGAACTGAAAGCGCTCCATGCTCAGGTCGCCCTTGTACATGCCTTCCAGCCATGGATGACGTACATAGGCTGTCCAGTTCTCTCCTGCATGTGATTTGAGCCGGTCGACGAGTACACCCATGCCTTGGTTACCTTTCCGGATCGCGTCGAGATCCGCGTCGGTGCCTGTGCGGCCACAGTCAACCAGATTATGGTAGGCAGCTCGCGCGGAGTTGTAAACACGCGGGGGCCCGGTCCGGCTCGTTGTTCCGCAGGAACGCGGCCCTTGTAAAGTGCGAACGAGTCGCGGCTTTCCCTGGACGAAACTGGACGCCGCGAGGTGAGGTGATCCGAGGCCCACGGTTACGTTGTACCGCCTTGTCAGGCGTTTCACGCGGCCAGGTGTGTGCTGCATTGACAATGCAACAACGTTCCGCGGAGCGGCCGGCCGGTGCGGTCGCGGTGGAGCAAGATTGCTCCGCTTATGGCCCTTTGTCTGCTACGCCGTGGGGCAGGTAGGTGTCCTCGATGAAGCGGTTGGCGGCCTCGATGGTGGTGATGCCGGCGAGGTCGAGTTCCTTGACCAGGCGGTCCTGGAGGGTGCCGAAGGCGCGCTCGGAGCGCCCCCTCGCCTCGGGGGAGTAGGCGGCGATGTGCTCGATGCCGAGCTGATGCAGCGCCCGCCCGACCTGGGTGCGCCGCTCCTTGTCCACCTTGCCCCCGGCCTCGGGGGTGTGGAAGTAGTGACTGCCGCGGTCGGTGTAGAGCGCCCCGGGCAGGCCCTGGGCCGCGAATACCTCCCTGAGCGCCCGGAAGGTGGACGCGGTGCCTTCCTCCTCGACCAGGAAGGCCGAGTAGATCTCGCTGGTGGCGTCGTCCAGGGTGACGATCAGGTCGAGCGGCATCTGGCCGCACAGCCATTCATGGCGCGAGCCGTCCTGGTGCAGCATCATGCCGACGCAGGGCTTGCGCGGCCGCCTCCGGCGATGCGCCCCGCGTCTGGGCGCCCTGGCGACCAGGCCCGCCCGCTGCAGGGTGGTCTTGGTCCAGGTGTAGCTCAGGGTGAAGCCGTGACGGTCACGCAGGTGATCGTGGAAGTGCTTCACCGTCCAGCCGACATGGCGGGTGCGATACTCCTCGAGCATCCACATGACCCGGTCCACCGGAACCCGCCGCGCCGAGGCCTTGCCGAGCCGGCGGTCGAACAGCCCCTCCAGACCTTCCTCCTCGTAACGCTGCCGGTAGCGCCGGAAGCTGCGCTCCGACATCCCCAGCAACTCCGCCGCATCCATCGCTGAAAGACGCTTCGTCTCGAAGCGTTCCAACACATCCTGAAACTTCTCCATCCATCGTTCCTGTAGCCATGCCGTCCGGTTCATCAAGGCGCCTCCTCATGGAGACACCTAACCGGACAACTCGTGTGCTACCTAACCCGGACAGATCATGTGCTGGCCACACGTTGACATGAACCACTTGGTCCATGTGCTTTGGTTGTAGTATCGTATGATCATTGTCCTGTTAGCGCCTGCTGAATTCGGTCAGGTGGAAGGTGAGTTGTGTGAGCAATATCAAGAACGGGAGACAAACTGTGAAATCGCAAGCTTCAAGACGGAACTTTCTGAAAGCTGGTGCTTTGGGGGGAGCCGCGGCGACGTTCGCGTCCAACCGCTGGATAGCGAATTCGCTTGCGTCAGAACCTCTCCGTGTAACCCATTACGGGGGGCCCTATGTCGCCCTGGAGACAATTGTCGGAGAAACGTTCGAAGATGCCGGATATGGATCGGTTGAATACGAACAGGATCAACCTGGTCTGATTATCAGCAAGTGGCAGGCCGATCCAGGCGATCCGATTTACGATATCGGCTTCATGACCCGTGATCCGACGGTCCGGGCGGGCAAATCCGGCCTGGCCGAGGTGCTGTCGGAGGCCGACATTCCGTTGCTGTCGGAGTGTATTCCAGGAACCCTCGCGCCCGGCGGCTATGGCGTGGCGATGGTCTTCGACGCGATCGATCTTGTCTACGACAAGGATGCCGTCGATGGCCCGGTGGATTCGTGGCTTGACCTTTGGCGCCCAGAAGTGAGCGGCAAGCTCATGCTGCCAACAGCGCCGCTGAACGGTATGGTAGCGGTTTTTCTTGTTACGATCGCGCGCGCCATGGGTGGCAGCGAGGAGACGGTTGACGAGATATTTCCGAAGGTGGCGGAACTAAGACCGCACGTGCGGAGTTTCTTCGGAGACCCGAACCAGGTCACGCAGCTCATGGAGCGGCGTGAAGCGGCGATTGCGCCTCAGTACAGCGCTCGAATTGGGTTGGCGATCGCAAAGAATGACTTCATTGCGCGGGCGACTCCAAAGGAGGGAGTGCCGTCGCAACCCTATGACCTGGTCATCTCCAAGGGTACTCATCAAATGGACCTGGCCAAGACTTACGTCAACTACACGCTTGAACGCGAGGTGCAGAAGGCGATTTGCTCGGCGATACCGCTGACGCCTGCCAACAGCAATGTCGAGTTGGATGAGGAGTTTGCCCGGCTGATGATCCGAGATGCCAGCAGCCATTTTCTGTATGACTATGCGTATGTGGCGAGCAGGCAGGCCGAATGGACCGATCGTTGGGCACGAGAAATCGCAAGTTGACATTGAAGGGACTTTAGGCCTGCCAGCGGTCGGTCAGATTCTGCCGCCGTTTCCTTTCTAGGTAAGCACCTGGCGGGTTCAATGTGTGCCGCAGTTCCTGGCGAGGTTTCGGAAGTCGATGATGTCCATGATCGGCTGATGAACATGATCGTTGTGGGTTGCGGTGAGACAACGGGCACGCCGGTTCCGTTCGGACGCTGAGGGGCGTCGGATCGTGGTGCAGAGTTACGCGCTGCGGTCCTCGGTATCGGCGGTTTCGGGGCGCTACGAGGTGAAGCCAGCCTGCTCACCACGTGGCGCCGCGGTCCCCGCTGCACGCAATTGGTCGACGCCGGGGAGCCGCCGTCGTTCCGTGTTGCCCGGGCCGCCACTTGCGGAAACGCCTGAGGTATCGCCCGGTCGCGTCGACATCGTGTTGCCGAACGGCCACGAGGTGAGTGCGTCGGGTTCGTTCGATTCACGGGTGCGGTGCCGGGTGTAGGGGTGCTGGCGAGATGAACCCGCCTCCATCTTCGACGAGCGTCTTGCTCGCCTGCCGAGCGACCGACATGCTCAAGGGGTTCCCGGAGCTTGCGGCGCAGGCCGGGCAGGCTCTCAAGGCAGATTCCCAGAGTGGTCATCTCTTCACCTATCGTGTCCGTCGGGGCGACCTGATCAAGATGATCTGGTGGGACGGCCAGGGCGCGTGTCTGTTCTCGAAGCGACTGGAGCGCGGCCGTTCCGATGGCCGAAGTCGGCCGACTATGCACTCGCATCCATCAAGAGCTTCCGTTCAGAACTCGCTAAATCACCTCTCAAACCACAACATAACGTTAAGAACCTACGAATTGCGGCAATAGACTTGCATTCAGCGCCAGACTTGTCGGCGTCAGCCGGACGTTGATTCTCTCCGTACCGGAACAATCGCTGCTGGTCTCGGGGGCTACCCAGCCTGACTGGGGAGGTTTGGTCGTGGAAGCGCGCGCTGCGAGCGGTAAATCCGGACTTCGACTTCAAGGACGTTGCACGAGTGCGTTGATGGTGCCAACGGATCTGGCGAGTGCCAACACGGACGGGCCTGGCACGCGGGAAGAATTGATCCGCCCGGTCCTCCTGACGCAACCTGCCGATGAAGACGGCGAGGCAGCCGCTCTTGCAATCACAGCCTGCAAGGAGTTCGATTGTTCCTCGCCGCTCCAGAGAGTCGGAACCGGAGAAAGTAACGGAGCGAAGAGGAACCGTCAGGTGCTCGAAAACTCCACGGAAATCAAATCAGCATTGGAGAGGCAGAAGCAGGCATGCTGAAACATCGGGTTGTCATAGTCACCGGCGCTGCCCGGGGCATCGGCCAAAGCATGGCGCTGCATTTTTCTCAGCTTGGCGCGAGTGTTGTCGCGACAGACCGTCTGAGTTGCGAACAGACAGTTCGCCAGATCAGGGATGCATCTGGAGAGGCCATCGAACAGATTGGTGACGTGACCTCGGCCCGTGACGCCTCGAAAATCGTCGAAGCGTCCCTCGAGGCGTTCGGTCATGTCGACACGCTCGTCAACAACGCCGCGCTCTACGGAGGCATCCGCATCAAGGGATTTGAGGATATCTCCGAAGAAGAATGGGACAGGGTCATGTCTGTCAACGTCAAGGGTGTCTGGCAAATGTGCCGTGCAGTTGTCCCGCACATGCGTCACCGAGGCCATGGCCGTATCATCAATGTTTCCAGCAATGTCATTTTCATGGGCAAACCCGGTTTCCTTCACTATGTTGCCTCCAAGGGCGCCGTGTGGGCATTGACGAACGCCCTGTCCCGAGAACTGTCCGGGACCGGAATCACCGTGAACGGATTGGCACCGGGGTACACCACTACCGAAGCAACTCGCTCGATGGCGAGTTCGGATATGGTGAGCGAACTGGAAACCGAAATCCTGCAATCGCAGAGTGTCCAGCGGCTTATCGAGCCATCAGATCTGGTCGGAGCCGCTGTCTTTCTGGCCTCGGAGGCGGCGAACTTCGTGACCGGTCAGACCATTGTTGTCGATGGTGGCACGATCACTCGATGACGAAAACTGGTGTGACAGCCTCTGGCATTCTCGGACAGGCTGGTCCGGACCATGACGGTTCCTGGCAAGTGTAGGCCCATTTCTCTGACTCGTTTCCCGTCGTCGTTCGGCAAAGCAGGTTCGAGAAAGGATCTGCCAGACGAGCCTCGTCCTCTCCCGCCGGATTGGTCGATCTCTTGGCGACGAGATGGAGAGTTGTGTTGGACGGAGCGACCAGCACCATGCGTCCGGTATCGGTGAGTCACTGCAGCCAGTCAGCTTGCATAGGCGGGTGGCGCCTTGAAGGCGAAGCCCTCGCGCTCGAGCAGTTGCGCGCTTTGTATGGTCACCAGATCCCCGTAGGCGGGTCCTATGATCTGAACCCCGATCGGCAGCCCGGCGTCTCCGGTGCCGGTGGGAATCACTGTAGACGGCAGACGTGAAATTCCGGGCAGTCCAGACCAGAAAATCTGTTGCCAGTACGGTTGAGGCGCTCCGTCAACGTCGATCGTGCGATCTGCGAAGGGGCGATGGTCGTGGAGCATCGCCGGGGTGGCGGTCTGCGGCGCGAGTACGAGGTCGTAGTCCTCAAAGAACGTTTGCCAGGACCAGCGCAATCGATCTCGCTCACTGTTGAGACCGAGCCAGGTCCGGTGGTCCATGGTCGAGGCGCGCAACTCAACGGCTCTCTCGCTGTTGTCCTCGGGCGCAAGTGCGGCCGCCTCGCGCCGACTCGCTTCAAGCGCCTCATCCGTGCCTTCGCCAGTACCGATGTAAGCATAAAGCAGGCGATAGTAGACGTCGTGGGAGTGGAAGCTATCGACGGGTCTGGCTTCAGAATTCACCGTTGCGCCCGCATCTCGAAACGCTTGGGCAACGAGCTCTACGCGGCCGGCAATCTCTCGGGTTACTGGTGCCGCTTCGTCGTTGCTCCACACCGCGACTCGCAAGTCCCCGAGACTTCGACCGGCGAGTGTTGGCAGCTCATAGCGAATGGCGCTATGGAGCTCGTCTGGATGAGCCAGAAGTCGAAGCATTACTTCCAGGTCAAATGCTGAACGTGCCATCGGCCCCACAACAGCGATGTCCGGCTCCGAGATCATGTACGGCAAACCGTGACCGCGCGAAGGGACGAGCCCCCATGTCGGTTTGTGACCAAACACTCCGCAATAGTGAGCCGGCGTGCGGATGGAGCCACCGATATCCGAACCCATTTCGAGGATTGACAACCCTGCGGCGAGCGCTGCGCCCGAGCCTCCCGAAGACCCGCCGGGAGTACGCGTCAGGTCCCAGGGGTTGTTGGTAGTACCGTAAATGCTGTTGTAGCTCTGGATGTCGGCCAGCATGACCGACACATTGGTCTTGCCGAACACAATAGCGCCAGCCGCCTTCAGTCGCTCCACCGCTACTGAATCGGACTCTGCGATGTTGTCGGCATATTGCCCGACTCCCCAGGTGGTCGGTGACCCGGCCAGGTCGTATGCCTCCTTCACCGTCATGGGGATGCCGAGGAGCGGCCGATGCTCGTCTGGTGGTTCGGTAATGGCAGTGGCCTGCGCCCGCGCGCCCTCTGCGTCGAGCCAGCAAAGGGCATTCGTATCGGAGTCGATTCGTTCGATTCGGGCCAAACACTCATCGAGCAACTCTCGTGCACTTACCTTGCGGGCCTTGAGCATGTCGGCGAGCTGGATCGCGGAATCGAATGCTGTCATCGAGCTACTCCGGGCGGAAATCAAGGTGGATGGTAAAGTGCATTGTGGCGTGCTTCCACCGAAGTGGACACACTTTGGAAGAAAAGTGAATGGGCTCTCAGACCCCGCCAAGAATCATCCTGCAACTCAGGCCCAGAGGCGTTGTGCTGTCTGGGATTGTCCGGGTTTCGTGTATAACCACGGACTTGGGCGAGTGGGGCGCAGTTGGATTGTGTCGGTTCGGGCACTCGCCCCTCCTCGACAGCGCTGCAGACTCGATACATGACTTGCGTGAACTCATGGGCATCCGCTCGGCCGACCAGACCACTTGGGCGCCTGCGGCAACCTCGGGACTGCGTTCCAACATCCTCGACCTCGATGCCGGCACCCTGTGGCGAACCCAAGTCACCTTCACCGACGTGGAGGTCATGTTTCGCTGAAATCCGAACCTGGCCTGCGTCCCATCTTCCACTACGCCGGAACCCGCAGACGATCGCCAACGAAACCCTTCGAGTGACAGAATGCGCCGATCTTCAGCGTCAACGCATCCTGCACGATCGCAGCATCTTCATTGCCTGCATCCGCGCACTATCCAATACAATTCAGGCTGCGGTAACCGGCTTCTGCGCCGGTCCGCAAGCCAAAATGACGGGCCGGGATGTTCAATCTACCGCCGCCTGGACCCAGCCGGCGAATTCGTCGATGCGGATCAGCGTCGGACGGTCGGCCTGCCAGGCCCGGTGCATGGCTGCGGTCACGTCGCTCAGGCTGTCCGGTTCTTCGACCGCCATGCCGTAGGCGTGCGCAAGCGCCACGAAATCGGGATTCTGCGGGTGGACGCCGATCTCCTCGATCCCCTGTTCGCGCATGAAACGGGCAATCTGCTTGAGACTCCCGTTGTCCCACACGATGACGGGCAGCGGCAGGCGGTGTTCGACGGCTGTCGCGAGCTCGGCCACGGTGAACTGGAGACCGCCGTCTCCGATCAGTGCAGCGCCCGGTCGTTCCGGCGCGGCGAGCTGGGCGCCGATGGCTGCCGGGAGGGCGAAGCCCAGCGTTCCGAACCCGACCGGGAAGAACCACTGGCGCGGCCGGTTGGCCGGGAACAGCGCGTAGCCCGAATAGGCAATCTGCGTCATGTCGGTGAAGCAGAACCCGTTCTCGGGCAGTGCCTCCCGGATCGCCGAAATCACCGGTTCGTGCAAGCGTTCCAGCTGTCCGAATTCTGCGCGGCCGGCCCAGCGCGCTTCGGCGATGGCGTCCTCGCTGAAGCCCGCCTGAAGATTACGTCCCTCGAGGCGCTCAAGGATGCCGGCCAGCGACACGCTGGCATCGCCCAGAACGGCGACGTCGGGACGATAGTCGCGCGCCAACGTCTCGGCATCGATGTCGATGCGCAGCAATTTCCCATTCATGGGCAGGGAGTCCGAGGCCCAGACGTCGGGCTCTGCCAGTTCCGTGCCAATCGCCATGACGAGGCCTGCATTGCGGATGAAGTCCTGCGTGCCCTCCTGGTCGAGCGTCATTTCCAGGGACAGGGAATGGTCCGCCGGTAGCACGCCCTTTCCCGCGATCGTGGGGATGACGGCGGCACCGAGCCGCTCGGCGAGCGAGCGCACCTCGTCTGCCGCGCCTGTCGCACCCCCGCCCACGATCATCACCGCGGGCGCGGCGGAGGAGATCAGTTCCGCAGCGGCGTCTAGCGTGGCACCGTCAGGCCACGGCCTTCCCGGCAACGGCGCGGCGTGAAGGCCGCCGTTCCAGGGTGAAGACAGAACGTCGAGAGGAATGGAGATGTGGCAGGGGCGCGGCCGCGCGGAAGCAAAGTGCGCGAAGGCGCGGTGCACAAGTTCACCGGCCTGGCGTGGCGTCATGGCGACATCGCTGAACTCTGTGATCGGCGCGGTCACGGCACGCTGGTCCCGAATCTCGTGAAGGCGGCCGCGGCCCATGCCCAGATCGTCCGTCCTGCCCACGGAGGAGAGGATCAGCATGGGCTGTGAGTCCGAATAGGCCTGTCCGATCGGAGTCGCGGCGTTCGTGATTCCGGGGCCGCTGATCAGAAGACAGACGCCGGGACGGCCGGAGACCCGTGCGTAGCCGTCCGCCATGAACCCGGCGCCCTGCTCGTGACGCACACCCACATGGCGGATCCCGGTCTCCGGCAACGCCCGGTAGAAGTCCAGCGTGTGAACGCCTGGCATGCCGAAGACCGTGTCGACGCCGTAGGCCTTGAGAAGATGGATGACCGCCTCGCCGGTTGTCAGTGACATGGTTGTCAGTCCCCCTCGTCCTGCTCCCTGGCGACGGCGGCGAGTGCCGCCGAGAGTCCTTCAAAAAGTGAGCCGGTCTCGTCGGCCACGACCATCCAGGCGGTCCCGAGTGTGCGGGCCAGCCGGCGCTCGGCCGGCGTCCAGCCCGGCATGATCCAGGGCTTGCCGGCTCTGCTGGCAGCCTCGGCGATGGCGGCAAGGTCCGCCTGGTCTTCCGCACCGAAGCGGTAGCCGCCGCGTCCCTGCGAGAGCGCGAGGTCGGACGGGCCGACGAAGACCCCGTCCACGGTGTCCAGGGCCAGGATGGACTCGATATCGGCGAGCGAGGCGGCGCTCTCGATCATGGGATAGCAGTGTTGTCGTCGATTCTCCGCCGCATACCAGCCCTCGGGCGGTGCGTCGTAGGCGACTGTCCGGCCGCCAGCGAAACTGCGCACGCCGAGCGGTGGGTACTTCGCCGCAGCACAGGCGTGCGCAGCATGATCGACGTCGCCGATATGTGGAATGATCACGCTGTCGCAGCCCATGTCGAGCGCCTGCTGGATAGGGATTGCCTCCGGGCCCAGGACCTTGGCATGGACCTCCATGCCCAGCGCCCGGGCGAAGACGATCAACCGGTCCGTGCGTTCCAGATCGAAGACACCGTGCTCGATATCGAGCACGACGCGGCGGAAGCCGAGCCCGTGCGCGATCTCGACCATGGCGGTGTGGGGCGTGGAGAGCCAGAAGGCGATGCCGGAGAGGTTGGTCACGATGCTACTCGTCGGCCGGGATCGGACCGAAGCTCTCCTCGATCATCGCGGTTGCGCCCGAAAGTGCGCCCAGCCGCTCTCCGTTCCGGAGCGCCTCGTTGAAGGGAACTTCCTCGGCTTGTTCGGCAACAGCGTACTCCACCCAGACCTGTGCCTCCTCGGGCGGGAGCACGACAATGCCATTCTCGTCAGCAACCACCGCATCCCCCGGGTTGACCACGACACCGCCGACCGCGACGGAGACGTTGAGTGCGCCGCCGTGGGCGAGCAGCCGCGTCGTGACAGGCGAGGGTCCCCTGCACCACAACGGCAGGTCCATCCGTCTGATGTCGCCGAAGTCGGTGGCGCGACCGTCGATAACCGCACCCGCTACCCCGCGAGCCTTCGCGGCAACCGTGAGTGACCCGCCCCAGCACGCGTGACGGTCGTCCCCGCACCGGTCGATGACCAGAACGTCGCCTTCCTGCACATAACCCAGAGCGTGGTGGAGCAGCGCGCAGTCTGCGCCAGGGATACGCACCGTGACGGCCGTACCGGCGATGCGGCGGTCCGGAATCACGGCCCGGATATCGGGATCGAGGAAACCGTGAAGCCGTTCATGGCCGACCGTGGCGGTCTCGACTTCGGCCAGACGCGCGGCAACCTCGGCATCGATCCGCCGGGGGAAGGGTCGGATGTCGAAGGTGGAGCCCATCGCTTGACTCTTCCCCACAGCCCAGGCGCAACGACCGCGCGAGTGCGGCTAGAGGCCCGACTTGACGTCGTCGAAGATACGGATCACCGCCTCGCGTGTTTCGGGCGCCATTTCCTCGATGAAGGTCCCCTTGGCCATCATGGCATCGGGATCAGCGATGCCGAGTTCATCGAGCGTCTCCCGGGCCACGAGCGGGAAGGCTTTCGTGTTGGAATGACCGTAGCCGTACATCTCGATCAGATTCTTGCCGGCCTCCGGAGAGGTCCATGCGTTGATGAAGTCGTACGCGAGGTCCTGCATCGCCGGATCGCCGTTGCCGAGGGCCAGGCAGCACACCCAGGTGAGGATGCCTTCCTGCGGGTCCATAAACGACACGTCGAGACCCTGCGCCTTCAGGTTCTTTGCCGAACCGTTCCAGGAATAGGAGAGCACGATCTCGCCCGCTGCCAGAGCCTGCTCGATCTGGGTCGGATCGGTCCAGTAGAATCGCAGGTTGCCGTGAATGCGCCGCATGATGTCGGCGGCCTCGGCGATTTCGTTCTCGTCCATGGTAAAGGGGTGGACGCCGAGGATGAGCCCGCAGACCTGCGCGAAGGCATCGGCGGAGTCGAAGAACGCCATCTTCCCGGCATAGCGCTCGTCGAGGAAGAGGTTGTAGGAGTTCTCCATTGGCTCGACGAGGTCCGAGCGATAGAGGATGGACGAGTTCCCCCAGTCGACCGGTACGCCAATGACGTCGTCTCCGTAATGCAGCGCCTTGATCTCGCGCATGCTGGGGAAGATGTCGTTCCAATGCACAAGGCGGCTGGTGTCCACCGGCCGTATGACCCCGGCGTCGGCCCAGCGGCCGATGCTGCTGGTGCAGGGGTGTGTCACGTCGGTCGTGTAGCCACCGCGCAGCTTCTGCAGGGCTTCCTCGAGTTCACCGAACATGCTGAATGCCGGCGAGTCGCCATGCTGGTCGACATAGGCCTGGTGGAACTCCGGCAATTCGTAGCCGGACCATTCGAAAACCTGAAGATCGCCGCCCGCGGCGCGTGCCGGCCGCAACGCGGCGGGGAGCATGAGCGTGGAAAGGCCCGCCGAGGCGGCAAGCGACGCGAAGCGGCGCCGGTCGAGCTTGAGGTCGACGCTCCGGGGTGATGTGATTGTCGCTGACATGTCTGAAATCCTCCCTGGGGTTGCTCCTTCTCCGTTGCATACTGAGGCAAGTCCGGACAGTTGGATAGTCTTCCCCTGGAGAGCGGATGCGTTCCTTGCCGTGCACACTCCGCGTCCCGTGACGTCGAACAGCGCCGCCCCGAGGCCCGGCTTGCCGACGTCCCTGGCCGCAGACCCGTCTGAACGAGCCTCTGCTCTGGCATTGCAAGTTTGATCGCCGGCAGGCCGTCGCCCCTTGGCGTGCAGCCTTCGCCCGACAACCGTTCCCAGAGTTCTTCAACAGTGAGGTCTTGCGACAGGAATTGCGGCCTTCGCTGGACGACAACCTCCCCCGTGGAGCATTGTGTCCGCACCGTCTGTGTTGGGATTGGCAATTGAGGGGGACCGGGAAACGGATTCGACGAGTCGATTTCCCCACCTGAAGAGAAAAATGCCGGAGGTGCAATTGGACGCCGGAGCGACCAGCGACTTGCGAATGTCGCGTGAACAGATGCTCGAACTCGGGACGAAGGCGCTCGAGCTCGTCGTGGAACGCATCGAGAGTTTGCCGGGAGAGAATGCTTGGGAAGGCGATTTCCGGCAGGCGCTCGAAGACCAGTTGATGGAGGAGCCGCCCGAGGAGGGTCGATCTGCCGGCGAGGTGGCTGAAAGGGCGGCGCGCGACATCCTGCCGTACTCGACACGCCTGGATCACCCGCGCTGCTTCGGGTTCGTCCCGTCATCGCCCACCTGGCCCAGTGTGGTGGCGGACTTCATGGCTACCGGTTACCACGTCAACCAGTGCACCTGGCTGGTCGCGAGTGGCCCGAGCCAGGTGGAACTGGTCGTCATTGACTGGTTCAGGCGTTGGATCGGCTATCCGGAGAACGCCGGCGGGCTCTTCACCAGCGGCGGCTCGGCGGCAAGTGTCGATGCCTTCGTGGCGGCGCGCGAGGCTGCGGGCCACCCCGAGCGCCCCACCATCTACATGAGCGACCAGAGCCACAGCGCGCTCGCCCGCGCGGCGATGATTGTGGGCGTCCGGCGCGAGCGCATACGCATGGTCTCGAGCGATGCGCAGTTCCGCATGAACTTGGATGCGCTTGCCCGCGCCGTGGCCGAGGACCGTGATGCCGGGCTGACCCCTGTTGCGGTTGCTGCCAACGCGGGCACGGTTGGCACGGGTGCCGTCGACCTGCTGGAGGACCTGGCGGATTTCTGCAGGGCGGAAGGTCTCTGGCTGCATGTCGATGCCGCCTATGGTGGCTTCGCGGCGGTAACGGAGCGGGGCAAGCGGTTGCTGCGCGGAATCGAACGAGCCGATTCGGTCGGGCTTGATGCGCACAAGTGGTTCTTCCAGCCCTACGAGGCCGGTTGCCTGCTGGTGAAAGACGAGAAGACGCTCAAGGACGCCTTCGCGGTGCGGCCGGACATCCTGCAGGACACGGTATGGGGGACGAATCACCCCAACTTCTCGGATCTTGGTCTGCAACTGAGTCGCTCGGCTCGTGCCCTGAAGGTCTGGATGTCGGTCCAGACCTTCGGGATGGCGGCGTTCCGGCACGCAGTCGCCAAGGGAATGGAACTGTCCGCGCGAGCGGAGACTTATGTCCGCGAGAGTCCGGTTCTGGAGATCATGAACGAGGTCACGCTGGGGATCGTGTGCTTCCGGGTCAATCCGGCCGCCGGCGGACATGACGAGGAGACGCTGGACAAGGTCAACAGAACAGTGCTCGCCCGCCTGTTCTGGGACGACCCCGCGTTCGTGTCGTCGACGCTGCTGCATGGAACCTTTGCGCTCAGGATGTGCATCATCAATCACACGACGACCTGGGATGACGTGCGCGAGACCCTGGCGGCGGTCGAGCGCTTCGGACGCGATGCGCTGTCGAAGGGTGACGCACTCGCATGATGACACGGTCTGCTGTCGCCCGGCACTCGCCGCTCCGGCACACAAGTGACACATCCGGCTTTGCGGCGTGTCTGTTTGAAGTGGCGGGTTCCGGTGGGATTGTCCGGAGGTCGTTAGCGTTCATCATCGCGGAGGCATTCGGTGGTACATCGGACCCGGCATTGCTGGTCGAAGGATGAGAAGTGCCGGATAGTGGCGCACGTCCCGCCCCTCCGCACCGTCGAAGTTCATAATGCCCAGGCTCCTTTTTGCCTTCCTCGTCTCGGTCGCCGTATCGTGCGGTGCGCAGGCCTCCGGTTCCTTCATGTTCGAGGCCGAATGCCAAGAGGACTATGTGACCGTGGGAGAAGTCACGGCCGGTCGCCTCCACTGCGACGTCGACATCGTCACGAGCGACGGCGGCCCCTTCATGGAAGGAAACGTTGGCAAACTGTCCGGATTCGTAAGCATCCGGCAGGGCACCGGCGACGACTTCCGCCTCGAGGCTCTGATGGAGCTGCAATTGCCGGGCGGATTCCTCTATGGTCAGGCGCGCCGTGACGATGGCGTGCTGCACCAGCGGGACGGACAGCTGTGGATGATCGGAGCCGGGGGCGACTTCGCGGATATCGAGGCCACCTGCACCTACGCGGTCCTGCAGGACGACGCGTTGCGCATCGTCCATGACTGCGCGTGGCGCCGTCCGGGCCGTTGATGGCCAGGATGCCGCATGTTCGAAAGTGACTGGCGGCCCGCAGCACCTCAGGGCAGCAGTCGAAATGTGGTCCATGACCGGATGGGCGCAGCACACGGCAGCCGGCTTCCTCGGCGACATCGCGCGCGATGTTCACCGGGCGAGGGCGGTGCGCTCGGCAGAGGAATGGGGCATCCACTCCATCGTCTGCGATGAAACAGATCGAATCATGCATTGTCGGCTCGACCCCTCGTAGTGGAAGTACGCTCCTGTGTGATCTTCTCACCGATACCGGAGTGGCAGGGCAGCCTCATTCATACTTCCGGCGTGAAGACATCTCCTGGTGGGCGGAACAATTCAGATCCTATGAGGGCCGCAGTGTGGCCGACGCTACAGTGCCGTCCTTTCAC
>JAPPGE010000091.1 GCA_028821455.1 bacterium
TAGTCGGTCTGCTGCGTCTCCCAGGTGATGATCCCGCCCTTGACGTAGATCTTCCAGCTGCACGATCCGGTGCAGTTCACGCCGTGGGTCGAGCGCACGATCTTGTCGTGGCTCCAGCGCGCCCGGTAGGCATCCTCCCAGGTGCGGTCCTCGCTTGTGACCACCCCGTGTCCGTCCGAGAAGGTGTCGACCGTCTTCGTGAAGAAGGTCAGTCGGTCCAGGAAGTGACTCATCGGGTCCGCCTCCTCTCTAAGGGTTCTTCACGTAGGCGTTCGGTCGCAGATAGAACCACCAGTTGATCATGATGCACAACGCGTAGAAAGCGGCAAAGCCATAGAGGGCGTTTTCCGGCGTGGTCGCCTTGATCTGTTCCCCGAACACCTTCGGAATGATGAAGGCGCCGTAGGCGGCGACAGCCGATGTCCAGCCAAGGACCGGGCCGGCCTGCACCTTGTCGAAGACGATGGCGATGGTCCGGAAGGTGGATCCGTTGCCGATGCCGGTAGCCGCGAAGAGGACGAGAAAGAGGACAAGGAAGGGCAGGAAGTAGTCTTCCGGCGTTGGCGAGACGTAGGCCAGGGACAGGATGTAGGCAACGCCGAGCGCGCAGCCGACCATGACGACGGAGACGACCTGCGTCACCAGCGCACCGCCGAGCCGGTCCGAGATCATGCCGCCGACGGGTCGGATGAGAGCGCCGATGAAGGGGCCGGTCCACGCGTACATGAGGGCGCTCGGCCCGTTGGGATTGACGGTCGTGTGGGTGAGCACGCCGTCGACCTCGATGTGCTGGAAGCCGAACACGACCTTGATGGCGAGGCCGAACGTGGCCGCGTAGCCGATGAAGGAACCGAAGGTCATGGTGTAGATGACCGTCATCGCCCACGTATGGCGGTTCCGGAAGATGGCGTACTGCTGATCGAGACTTCGGCGGATGGTGCCGGGGATCAATCTCAGGGCAAAGACCGTCGCCGCGATGACGAGGGGAAGGACCAGCCACTTGCTGATCTCCAGCCCCGAACCGCCGGCATCGGCCGGCAGCAGCAGCCACAGTCCGGCAGCCGCGGTGACGAGGCCGATTGCCAGCATGCCGAGAATCTTGCCGAATGCGGCGGCGGTCGAATTGAGACCGGGAGAGACATGATCGGCGGTGATGTTGTTCATGCCGAACCAGGCGGCGATGACCAGGGGCGCCAGGATGGCGACCCAGATGTAGCCTGCATTGTGGATGTAGGTCTCGGCGCCGGCCGGGATCTTTCCGATGAGGGTGCCCGAACCGTTGGCAAGGACGAGGGCCGAGCCGCCGAACACGCCGACGGTCATCACCAGGGGCACCAGGATCTGCATCGTGGTGACGCCGAAATTGCCGAGGCCGGCGTTCATTCCCAGCGAGTAGCCCTGCACCCTCTTCGGATAGAAGAAGGAGATGTTCGACATCGACGAGGCGAAGTTGCCGCCACCGAATCCTGACAATAGGGCCATGATCTGGAACTGCCACAGGGGTGTCGACGGATCCTGCAGGAGGAACCCGGTGCCGGCGGCCGGGATGATGAGCAGTGCCGTGGTGAGGAAGATCGTGTTGCGTCCACCGGCGATGCGGATGAAGAAGGAGGACGGGATGCGCAGCGTGGCGCCGCTCAGACCGGCGATGGCCGCGAGGGTGAAGAGTTCAGCCTGGGCGAAGGGGAACTTCAGGTTGATCATCTGGACGGTGATGATCCCCCAGTAGAGCCACACCGCGAACCCGCACAGCAGGCAGGGGATCGAGATCCACAGGTTGCGTGTCGCCACGCGCCTGCCCTCGCTTTCCCAGAAACGTTCGTCTTCCGGGTTCCAGTTCGTCAGGTTTCTGGCCATGGAGAGTGTTTCCTCAGCGCGGTGTGTGGCTCTGGCGGTCGGGGTCGGGTGGTGCCGGTGGCGTTTCGGGCACGTCGGAAAGATAGCGCTCGTCCGCAAGCTCGGGATAGCGGCGGCGCTCCATCAGCCGGATGGCGACATGCATCCACACGGTGCTCACCAGCACGATGCCAAACAGCAGCATGAAGGAACTTGTCCAGACACCGAACCAGTCGTTGAAAATGCCGAAGGTGATCGGCAGGACGAAACCTCCCAAGCCGCCGATCATGCCGACAAGCCCGCCGACCGATCCCACGTGATGCGGGTAGTAGACGGGGATGTGCTTGTAGACGGCGGCCTTGCCCAGCGACATGACAAAGCCGAGCACGATGGTCAGGATGACGAAGACGGTGAGGCTGACGCCGAAGGTGAACTCGATCGGACCCTCGATACCCTGAACGACATAATGGGTCTGCGGATAGCTCATCACGAAGAGACAGGCCAGCGAGACGATGAACGTCAGGTACATGACGGCCCGCGCCCCCCACTTGTCCGACATCCAGCCACCGAGCGCCCGGAACACGGAGCCTGGCATCGAGTAGGCGGCGGCCAGCATGCCGGCCGTTGCCAGCGGCAGATCGTAGGCGCCGACGTAGAATCGCGGCAGGTAGGAGGCAAGCGCAACGAACCCGCCGAAGACGAAGAAGTAGTAGGTGGCGAAGCGCCAGACCTGCAGGTTCTTCAGGGGCTCCAGCTGCTCGGCGGCGGAGACCGGCTTCAGGCCCTTCGTCTTGCGCGCCACCTCCGCCGGGTCGGGTCGCGCCAGCACATAGAAGAGAACCGCGGTGACGGCCAGCACGACGGCATAGATCTGCGCCGTCTGCTCCCAGCCGAAGGCCAGCACCAGGAAGGGAGCTGCGAAGTTGGTAACGGCCGCGCCGACATTGCCGACGCCGAACACGCCCAGTGCCGTTCCCTGATGCTGCTTCTCGAACCACTGGGAGGTGTAGGCGATACCGACGATGAAGGAGCCGCCGGCGAGGCCGACGCCGAGCGCGGCAACGAGGAAGACCTCGTAGGTCCTGACCTCTGACAGCAGCCAGCAGGCCAGCGCGGTGCCCAGCATCTGCACGGTGAAGACCAGCCGGCCGCCGTACTGTTCGGTCCAGACGCCGAGAAAGATCCGGCTAACCGAGCCGGTCAGCACCGGCGTGGCGACCAGGATGCCGAACTCCGTCTCCGAGAGACCGAGGTCCTGCTTGATCTTGACGCCGATGATGGAAAAGATCGTCCAGACGGCAAAGCAGACGGTAAAGGCGCATGTGCTCAAGCCAAGGGCTTTCAGCTGATCGCCTCTCGTGACATCCTTGAGATCCGACATGGGCCAACAGTCCCGCGATGCCCGGCGCCTCATTAGTCGAAGCGGGGATCGGGTGTCAAAGCACTGGTGGTCCTCGCTGTGGAGGACAGTGCATGGCCGACATCGTTGATCAACACGAGGCCGCGCGCCGGCTCGGCATGACGGTCGAGGAGGTCACCTACCGTCTCGACTACGGGCAGATGATGGGCGTCGAGGTTGACGGCGGCTGGCGGATCGACACGCGGGATCTCGAGTCGTTCAGACGGGGTCAGGAACTTGGCCGGGCCATCGCGGCGGCCGGAAAGGCGCCGGTGGACAGCAAGTCGCCCGGGGAGTTCCAGGAGATTTCTCCGGATGCATCCCCCGGCTGGCGGCGCAATCCCGAATACGAGATCGATCTTGTCGTCGTGCCCGCCAGGGTCGAGGCCCGTTACGCGGGCGCCACCGTTGCCGCCAGTGACCGTACCCTCACCGTCATGGAACTCGGACACGGGGCCGTCTACTACATGCCGAAGGACGATGTGGACTGGTCGTTCTTCACGGCCAACACGCACTCCACCTACTGTCAGTACAAGGGCTTTGCCCGCTACTGGACGCTCCAGGTCGACTCCAGGGTCGAGGAGAACGTGATCTGGGCCTACGACGAGCCGCACAGGGAGGTCGACGGCCTCAAGGATCACGTGGGTTTCTACTGGCACCGCATGGATGCCTGGCTCGAGGACGGCGCCATCGTCGAAAGCCCGCGCGACATCGCCGGGCGCTGCGATGCGCGGCACAGCTTCCGGGCGCTCTATCCCGAGCTCGCCCGCCAGTGGCACCCCGAGAAGAATCCCAACATCAATCCCTACGAGTGCGCCCCGTGGTTCCGCGCATGTGTCTGGTGGCAGGACGACACGGGCCACGAATGGCGCCAGCCGATCCGCGACCGCGTGCTCGGCCACCCGCCCCGTCACGACCCCCTGTAGCGATCCGTCACGCCACCCGCGAAGAGCCGGCGCCATGATGTCAGCAGCATGCAGACAGGATGGCGCCGAGCCGTTGCCGTCCCGAAGGACCGGATGGGCCAGGTGGTTTCGCCGCCGGCAGGAGAATTTGCCACCATGGATATCTCCGTTACCAACGCAAAGGCCCAACTGAGCGAACTCGTGCGCCGCGCCGAATCGGGGCATGAAGTGGTCCTCACCCGCCACGGCAAACCTGCCGCCAGAATCGTTCCGGTCGCGGACCCGCCGGACGAGAGCGTCCGGCGCGCCCTTATCGCCTCGATCCAGGCGGCTTTCAGGCATGTGACGGCACCGGGACCGACGGCGGCTCGCAGCCAGGACTTCTTGTACGACGAGAGCGGCCTTCCCGAGTGACCGCCTTCGACACCCCGGCGCTCCCGCTCGACGAACCGCCGTCCTGACAGCCGATGCTGGTTTCACCGTTGCCGAAGGCCACGGCGTTCGACCTCAGATGGATACCCTGATCGATAGCCTCAGCCTTCGGGTCATGCCGTTCGAACCGGCTGCGGCCTGCCGGATCTCGGACGCCTGCGCCCGCTGGAAGAGAGGCTTCAACGCCACTCTCAACTTCGGAGACTGCTTCGCGTGAGAGTTCGCGGACAGTTCCCGGTGAGTGTTCCTCTATGTCGGCGACGACGTCGCCAGGCCGATGTCACGAGCGTCATCAAGACCGCATCGGGGAAATCGGGAATTCAATCTCGAAGCGGTCGCGTGGGCGCCGCAATCAGGGGATACCCGGAGAAGCTCGCCGGACGCCACGTCGTTGCGAATGGGAACGTCGGCCGGGGCGTCAGGAATCGAAGACGATGACGCTGCGGGCCACTTCGCCGGCCTTCATGTCGTCGAAGCCTTCGTTGATCTCGTCCAGGGAGATGCGGCGGCTGATCATGTCGTCGAGCTTGAGTTTGCCGTCGAGGTAGAAATCGACGTAGCGCGGCATGTCGACCCGGAAATGGTTGGAACCCATGTTGGAGCCGCGCAGCACCTTGTCGTCGAGCAGGTCGGCGCCGTGTATCTCCAGCATCTCGCCCTCCGGCACCATGCCGATGACTGTGGCCATTCCGGAGGCTCTCAGCATCCGGAAGGCCTGCTCGCTGGTCTGCTTGAGACCGAGCGCCTCGAATGAGTACTCGACGCCGCCCCCCGTCAGCTCCCGCACCGCCTCCACCGGGTCGTCCTCGGCGGCATTGACCACGTCCGTCGCTCCGAAGTGGCGAGCGAGGTTGAGCTTGGTTCCCCTGATGTCGACCGCGATGATGCGTCCGGCGCCGGCGATGGCCGCACCGTTGATGGCCGAGAGCCCGACCCCGCCGCAGCCGATGACCGCCACCGTGCTCCCGACCTCGATCTTCGCCGTGTTGACCACGGCGCCGAATCCGGTGGTGACGCCGCAGCCGATCAGCGCCGCACGGTCGAAGGGCATGTCGTTGCGGATCTTCACGAGTGCGTGTTCGTGGACGAGCATCATCTCGGCGAAGGCAGAGAGGTTGTAGAACTGGCTGACGCCGTTGCCGAGACGCGGTTCCTCGTCGTCGTCGCGGGACACCTCGGGATTCTGGCAGCTGAAGGGACGGCCTGTCGTGCAGTATTCGCAATGGCCGCAGAAGACGCTGAGACAGGAAATCACGTGATCGCCGGGTCTGAAATGGCGCACCTCGGACCCGACAGCCTCGACGACGCCTGCGGCTTCATGCCCGAGAACCGTCGGCAATGGTGCGGCATACTTGCCCTCGATGTAATGGAGGTCGCTGTGGCATACGCCACACGCCGCCGTGCGGACCAAAACTTCGCGGGACTTTGGCTTCGAGATCGGCACATCCTCGATGACAAGGGGGGTATTGACCTCACGCAGCACCGCTGCCTTCATGGTATCCTCCTCACGGGATCCGACAGACTTTCATGCTCCCGATCGGGTCGGTCGAGTCAAGTCGCCGCAAAGGAAAGGTCGCGCAGGATGCCGCATGCCCACGTGGTGCCCGTTCCCCGGAAAGCCATCGATGATTTTCGCCGTGATGGCGCCGTGGTGCTGCGAGGCGTTCTCGACGCCGGCTGGCGGCGGGAACTCGAACGGGGCATCGCCGCCCTGAAGGACAACCCAGGCCGCCACAGGGTGGACTGGATCCGTGACGAGGCGACCGGCGATCATGTCCTTTTCGATGCGGCCCTTGTACCGGACAACCCCTCTTTCGCCTCGGCCATGACCTCGTCACCGCTTGGCCCGCTTGCGGCGCGCATGATGGAATCACCCACGGCCCTCGCGTTCTACGTGTCGATGTTCCTTCGCTCTCCCGGCACGTCGACACCCACGCCATGGCACCAGGATCAGACCTACTGGTGTGCCGAAGGCCGTCAGGCGCTGAGCATCTGGACCTCCCTTGATCCGGTGCCGGCCGGCACCGAGCTGCAGTTTGTCCGCGGATCCCACCGGTGGGATCGTCCGCTTGCCCAGCCATTCTTCGATCACGAGCAACTTGGCGGGGTGCGCGATGACGGCCCTGGTGACACCGTCGCCATCACCGACTTCGCGGCCAGCGACGCCCACGAGGTCATCGGCTGGCCCACACAACCAGGCGATGTCGTGGTGTTTCACGGCATGACAGTCCACGGCGGATCGGGCAACCTGCCCGACGGGCTCGGAAGACGGACACTGTCGTTCCAGTGGCTGGGCGAGGATATCCGGGTCACCACCCGCCCCGGAGGCTGTTCGCCGGACTGGTTGCCGGAATTCGCCAGCTACGGCGTGGAACTGGGCGACTATCCATGGTGTGCCATGTGTCCCAGGGTTTCGGTCGACGGTGTGGTTGCGCACTGGGAGGGAAAACTGTCATGACCGGTATCGGATTGCGCCCCGGACACTTCGACGCCACGGGCCTGGCGCGGGTAGATCTGCCGTTTACGGAAGAGGAGTACTGCGCACGCCTGAAGAAGCTCACCGCCATGGCAGCCGAGGAGGGGATCGACCTTCTCTGGGTGACGTCTCCCGAGGGCGTTGCCTGGCTCCACGGATTCACCGCCTCCTGGTACAAGGGCCAGGCTCCGATGCGCTACCCGCAGTGCTACGGCACCGCCGTTCATGTCGCCAGCCGGCGGTTCATCCATTTCGACAACCCGACCGAGGAACCGGTCCTGGCCATGACCTCGCGGTCACGGGACAATCGCTGGCTTCCCGACCGCGAGGCGGGTCCCAACATCGCCTTCGTCGTCGAGGAACTGAAACGGGAGGGGTGGCTTTCCGGCACCGTCGGCATGGAGTTCTGGAGCTACCTGCCGAACCGCGCCATCAGCACCATGTTCGAGGGGGCCTTTCTCTCCGCCGGCGCCCGCCCGGTCGACATGAGCGCCATGGTGCGCCGGGCCCGGCGGGTCAAGTCCGCCGCGGAAATCGCCTGTATCGAGCGGGCCATGGAGATCTGCGACATCGGACACCAGGCGATCATCGACAACCTCGAGCCCGGCATCACCGAACTCGAGCTCTTCGGCAGGGTGATGGCAGCCATGATGGCGGCCGGCGGGGAGTTTTCGGCGCTCATTCCGGTCTTCAACGCCATGCCGCTTGCCGGGTCGAAACCGATGTCGAGCGGTCATTCGATGGCTTCGCGCAGGGTGATCAACGCCGGGGAAGTCCTGGCCGCGGATCTCTGTGGCGTCTTCAACCGCTATCATGCCAATGCGTTGCGGGGATACTACGTCGGCGATGATCCGCCGCGCGATCTTGTGGAGCGCTACCGCCTCTCGGGCGGCGTGTTCGGGGTGATCGCCAGCGAGGTCAAGGCAGGCATGACGGTGCGCGACGTCAATCGCGTGCTGCGCTCCTACTACGAGGAAACCGGCCTGTGGTCCGACGACGAGGGCTGGGCGCTGGGCTATGAACTCGGCTGGTCGCTGCCGCCCGACTGGGTTGGAGACTTCTACTTTCACCTCGGCGACGACCGCTATCTCGACCGGGTGTTCGAGGAAAACATGGTGACCAACTTCGAAAGCCTATTCGACACCCACCTCATCGACACCCTCGTCTACGGCAGGAACCGAACGAGGGTGCTCTCGAAGACGCCGCTAGAGCTGATCGCCGTGGGATAGAGCGACCGGGGAGCCAGGCGGCTCTCCCGGAACACCAATCACATCGCATCGGTTGCACAGGAGAGAATCCATGACCGAACCAGCCACGGCCGATCTCCCGGAGACCGAAGCCCAGATCCTGGCGGCGGTTGACCGTTTCCTTGTCCGCGAGGTGGAACCCCATGTCATGGCGCTGGAGGATGCCGACGAGTATCCAGGAGATATCGTCGAAGGCATGAAGGAACTGGGACTCTTCGGATGCGTCATTTCCGAGGAGCATGGCGGCCTCGGTCTGCCGGTGACGACCTATGTGCGTATTGTCGAGCGCATCTGCGAGACCTGGATGTCCCTGTCCGGCATCTTCAACACTCATCTCCTGATGGCCTGGATCGTCGAGAGGTTCGGGACCGCCGAACAAAAGACAATCTGGTTGCCGAAGTTCGCCAGTGGCGAGGTCCGGGGCGGTCTGGCGCTGACCGAACCTGGATGCGGCACGGACCTGCAGGCCATCCGGACGCGCGCGCTGCGAGACGGGTCTGACTACGTGGTGAACGGGACCAAGACCTGGATCACCAACGGCTACCACGGTGACTGCGTCGCATTGCTGGTCAAGACCGACATGGAGGCCGAACCGCGCCACCGGGGGATCAGTCTCTTCCTTGCGCAGAAGGGCGAGGGTTTCACGGCAAGCCGCAAGCTCCGCAAACTTGGCTATCGTGGTATCGACACGGCGGAGCTCGTGTTCGAGGACTTCAGGATTCCCCAAGATCGGCTGATCGGCGGCAGGGAAGGTCTCGGTCTCAAGCAGGCCCTCGGCGCCCTCGAACTCGGCCGCATCAATGTCGCCGCGCGCGGTGTCGGAGTGGCGAGGAGGGCCCTCGATCTTGCAGTGGCCTATGCGCAGCAGCGTCACACCTTTGGCAAACCGATCGCCCACCACCAGGCGATCCAGATCAAGCTTGCCGATATGGCGACCAGGCTCGAGGCCTCCCGGCATCTCACCCGATCCGCCGCTGCAGCATTCGACGCCGGGGAACGGTGCGACATGGAGGCCGGCATGGCCAAGTTGCATGCCACCGAGACTGCGCTTTTCAACGCGACGGAATCCATGCGCATCCATGGCGCCTACGGCTATTCCAAGGAGTTCGAAATCGAGCGCCTGTACCGGGACGCCCCCCTGCTTGTCATCGGAGAGGGAACGAACGAACTGCAGCGGATCGTCATCGCCCGGCAGCTTGTCGCCCGCCATCCGGGCTGACCGCGCCATGCCATTCCCCCTTGAGGGCGTGAGGATTCTCTCGGTCGAGCAGTATGCCGCCGGGCCCTTCGGCACCCTGGCGCTCGCCGATCTTGGCGCCGAGATCATCAGGATCGAGAATCCCGCGGATGGCGGTGACATCGGCCGGCGCGTTCGCCTCGCCGGAGAAGCGTCAGGCGAGGGGATGAGCCTGTTTCACCAGACCTTCAACAGGAACAAGAAGAGCATCACGCTCGATCTCAAGCATCCCCGGGGACGCGAGATCCTGCATCGCCTGGTGGCCCGCGCAGACGCGGTCTTCAACAACCTGAGGGGCGATCTGCCGGAATCACTCGGTCTCGATTACCAGGCGCTCGGCGCGGTGAAGCCGGAGATCGTCTGTGTTCACCTTTCGGCTTATGGCCGGCAGAACGAGCGTGCCGGATGGCCGGGCTACGACTATCTCATGCAGGCAGAATGCGGCTGGCTCTCGGTGACCGGCGAGCCCGGTGGAGAGCCCCAGCGCATGGGGCTTTCCCTGGTGGACTACTCTGCCGGCCTTCAGGGTGCTGTCGCCATCCTCGCCGGGGTCATCGGCGCCCGGACTTCCGGCAGGGGGGGTGACCTTGACGTCAGCCTATTCGGGGCGGCCATCACCAGCCTGGCCTACGTCGCTACCTGGTACCTCTCGGCGGGCGTCGAAACCGGCCGCCACCCCCGCTCGGCGCATCCCAGTCTCACGCCAAGCCAGCTCTTCCGCACCCGCGACGGCTGGATCTTCATCATGTGCAACAAGGAGAAGTTCTGGCCGAGGCTGTGCGCCGCGATCGGGGAGCCGGCCCTTGCCGATGATCCCGACTTTGCCGGATTTGCCGAACGCCTCATCCATCGCGACCGGCTCACCGGGTTGCTCGACCGGGCGCTGGGGCGACGGACCACGAGCGAGTGGATGTCGGTGTTCTCCGGTGAGGTGCCTGCCGCACCGGTGCACGACGTCAAGGGCGCCCTCGACAGCCCCTTTGCCCGTGAAAGCGGCTACATCCTCGCCTGCGAGACGTCCACCGGGGCGTCTGTCACGGCTCCCGGCCCCGCCGTACGGCTCGCCGGCAGCAGATCTCTGACGGATCCGGCGCCAGAACTTGCTCGCGATCTCGAATCGGTGATGGCCGAAATCGGCATCGAAGGCGAGGAACTTGCCGCATTACGGGACGCTGGCGTCGTCTGAGTGTTGCTTTCTCCGGTGTCGCCACCTGGCGGCGGATGGCAGGTCACGGCAAGGCTATCGAAGAGGGACGATGACCCGACCCGCAAAAAGCAAATCGACCTTTGATCGCGGGATGTGGCCGACCCGCTCATCGAGTAAGGACCCGCTTGTGGGCGACGGTTCGGGACACCTATGCAACGGAGCCTTTCGGCAAACCCGTCATTCCCATGGGCTACAGCACGCTTCCCGGCGCGCGGACGGCTGCAGGCTCAGATCCCTGCCCTTCGCCCGCCGGCAGCGCCTTGGTCGGACATGCCCGGACAGGCGTATCATCGCACAAGACAGAACCAATCATTGCGTCCCCACCTGATCTGCCAGTATCACCACGGCCTTGCCGTGCTCGGTCGGCGCCACGGCCGTCACGAATCGACGATCCGCCGTCACCACCGTCGCACCGATGCGGTGTGCGAGAGCGAGATACACGCAATCGTAAACCGGGTGGTCGAGGGCCAGCGCCAGGCGAACTGCGTCCGCGCTGACTGTCTCGTCGTCGTTCCAGCGCACGGGCATGTCAGTAAGCAAGGCCATGGCAGCGCCGGCATCGGCGCGTTCGATCTGCCCCACCCGCGCCTTGCGCCACAGCACATTGGCAACCTCGGAAGCCATCAAGCGCGGTGCGTGCAGTTCCTGCCCGCTCGCCGCCAGTTGGTCCGCAACATCCGCGTCTTCTTCGGCGACCAGCCACTTGACCGCTACGCTCGCATCGACGACGAAACGCATCAGAAGTCGTCGCGATGACCGTGGTCGCGGTCCTCGCGGATCAGCACTTCCGCCGGAGTGTGCTTGCGACCCCTGGTCCTTTCCCGCAGCCGGCGCGAGGCCTCCAGGAACCTGGCGCGCTTCGCCGCCATGTCCTCATCGGCGGCGCATTCCAGGATGTGGCGCACCTCGCCTTCCAGGGAGCGATTGTTCGACGAAGCACGCCGTTTGAGACGATTCACCACGTCGTCGTCGAGTTGCCGAACATTGATCGTTGCCATCGTCTTGCCTTCAGATGTGATAGCAAAATGGTATCAAAGTACTGCGGCGCCTGCAAGCGCCAATGACGGCATCGTCGAAGTTCCGGGCGCGATGTTCTCCCTGTCGAGGACAAGGAAATCGCGCGCCGATTGCGACGAACACCATGTCTATCGCCGCATCACCATGCCGTTCTCTCTATGTGTGATCGGCTCAGGAACGAGAATCCGGCGCACGGCGGCGATAACAGGCAAGCGAGGAGACAGTCTGTTTCACCAGGTCTTCAACGGGAACAAACGGATCATTACCCTCGATCTCGAGCGTCCCCGGGGATGCGGGATCCCACGTCGTCTGGCTGCTCGCACAGACGGTCCTCCCGCACTGTCGCAATGATCCCTACGAACGGCCGGGCGCCATCGTCAGGAAACCGCCAGGCATCGGTCAATTCAGGCGTTCACCGGTATCGGGCGAGAAATATGAGGCCCTGTCGAGATCGAAGGCGAGATCAAGTGTCGAACCCTGCCGGGCCGTGGTGTCGGATTGGAGGCGCGCCGTGACCTGCCTGCCGCCGAGCCGGAAGACGACAAACGTGTCCGCCCCGGCGGGTTCCACCATGTCGATCCGACATGCCACGTCGTGGACGTGGTGTCCCGAACGGAAACCGGCCTCCACGATATCCTCTGGCCGCAACCCGAGGATCACGTCCTCGGGCAGATCACCGTTGCCGATGTCGGTCAGCACGACCGGCGCCCCGTCGGCCTGTTCAATCTGGAGACTTGTGCTGCTGCCCTCGCGCGACGCTCTGGCCGGAATCAGGTTCATCGCGGGGCTGCCCATGAAGTCGGCGACGAACAGGTTTGCCGGACGCCTGTAGATCTCGGCCGGCGAACCGGTCTGCTGCACGACTCCATCCTTGAGAACGACGATCTTCGTTGCGAGTGTCATCGCTTCAATCTGGTCATGAGTCACGTAGACCATCGTGGCGCCGAGGTTGTGATGCAGCCTCTTGATCTCCAGCCGCATCTCGACGCGCAGCTTGGCATCCAGGTTCGACAGGGGCTCATCGAACAGGAAGAGCTGGGGATCGCGCACGAGAGCCCGGCCCATGGCCACCCGCTGGCGTTGACCGCCGGAGAGCTGGCTGGGGCGCCGGTCGAGAAGCTGTTCGATCTGGAGCTGCCGGGCCACGTCCTGCAGCTTTCTGGCCCTGGTCGCAGCGTCCACGCCGCGCACCTTCATCCCGAAGGTGATGTTCCCGGCCACGCTCATGGTGGGGTAGAGGGCGTATGACTGGAACACCATCGCAATGTTGCGGTCCTTGGGACTGACATGAGTCATGTCGCGTCCGCCGATGTGCATCGACCCGCCGGAGATCGACTCCAGCCCCGCGATACAGTTCAGCAGGGTGGACTTGCCGCAGCCGGAGGGACCCACCAGAACCAGGAAATCCCCCGGTTCCGCCGACACGTTGACATCCTTGAGGATTTCCGTCGCGCCATAGTTCTTGTCGAGATGTCGTATCTCCAGCATCGCTTCCATCGGACTATCCCTTCACGGACCCCGCGGTCAGCCCGCGAATGAAGTATTTGCCGGCGACGGCATAGACGAACAGCGTGGGAAACGCGGCGATAATCGCGGCGGCCATGTTCACATTGTACTCCTTCACACCCGTGGTCGAGTTGACGATGTTGTTCAGGGCCACCGTCACCGGCTGGGTTCCCGCCTGGCTGAAGCTCACGCCGAAGAGGAAGTCATTCCAGATCTGGGTGAACTGCCAGATCACCGTGACCATCAGGATGGGCAGGCTGAGCGGCATGAAAATGGACCAGAAGATGCGAAAGAAGCCCGCGCCGTCCACCTTGGCTGCCTTGACCAGCTCGACCGGAATGGTGACGTAGTAGTTGCGAAAGAACAGGGTGGTGAAACCGATTCCATAGATCACGTGAACTAGGATCAGACCGGGTATCGTCCCCGCCACGCCGATGAACCCCAGCGTTCTCGCCATCGGCAGAAGGACAACCTGGAAGGGGATGAAACAGCCGAAGAGCATCAGCGAGAAGATCAGATTGGCGCCCCGGAACCGCCACTGCGCGATGATGTAGCCGTTCACCGCGCCGAGCAGCGTCGAAAGCGCGACTGCCGGCACCGTCAGTGCCACCGAGTTCCAGAAGTACGGGCGGAGCCCCTCGCACTGGATACCGGAGCAGGCGCTCGACCAGGCCGTTGTCCAGGCCTCGAAGGTCACGCTCTCCGGCAGTGCCACCAGACTTCCCGTTCGAATTTCGTCGAGGCTCTTCAGCGACGTGGTGATCATCACGAAGAGCGGCATGAGATAGAAGAGCGCGAACAGCGCGAGAACCGCAAACAGCAGCCAGCGCAAGGCCACCGCGCCGCCACGGGAAGGGACGAACGGAAGGGAGGTCGATTCAGCCACGTTTCACCCTCAGTTCCGAATAGAGGTAGGGCACGACAATGGCGAAGACGACCGCCATCATGACCATGGCCGAACTGGCCGCCTGGCCGATGTCGCCCCGCGAGAATGCCATCGCATACATGTAGGTGGCCGGCAGGTCCGTGGCGTAACCGGGACCACCGCCTGTCAGCGCGATGACGAGGTCGAAGCTCTTGATCGCCAGGTGTGCCAGGACAATGAAGGCGGACAGGAACACCGGCGCCATCGAGGGAATGACGATCGCCGAATAGATGCGCCACGTCGGAATGCCGTCGACCTTCGCGGCCTTGATGATCTCGTCGTCCACGCTGCGCAGCCCGGCAAGGAACAATGCCATGACAAAACCGCTCGCCTGCCAGACCGCGGCGATGACAATTGCGAAGATGGCCATGTCCGGATCGATGACCCAATCGAAGGCGAAGTTCTCGAAGCCCCAGCCGCGTACCACAGCCTCGATTCCGAGGCCCGGGTTCATGACCCATTGCCATGCGGTTCCGGTCACGATCATCGAGAGAGCCATGGGATAGAGGTAAATCGTGCGCAGTGCGCCTTCGATCCTGATTTTCTGGTCGAGCAGAATCGCCAGCAGGAGCCCCAGCATCATCGAGACCACGATGAAGAGCGCGCCGAAGATGAACAGATTGTTCATCGCCGTATCCCAGCGCGGCGCCGCGAACAGCCGTTCGTACTGAATGAATCCCTCGATCTCGTACTTCGGCAGGAGGCGCGAGCGTGTCATCGACACCCAGGCCGTCCAGGCGATGAACCCGTAGACGAAGATGAGGACAATCAGAAAGGACGGCGCGAGGAGGATTCTCGGAACGTTGCGTTCCAGCCAATCGGCCATGGAGTGGAGCCTCCCCGGAAGGGCCGGTCCCGTGCCCTCAGACTTGTGAGCACGGGACCGGGGAACGTTACAGTGAATTGGCAACCGCCGTGGCCAGCATTTCCACCGCGTCCGCAGACGACATGTCGGAGTTGAAATGCGCTGTCACCACGTCGGTAATCGCACCGGCCTGTGCTCCGCGCAGAGCCATGCCATGGGCGTAGCTGGGCAGCAGGGAGCCGTTCTGCGAACTGGTGGCCATATCATCGGCTGAGAGGTGCGCACAGCTGTCGAACTCATCCAGCGACACGTCCGTGCGCGCCGGGATCGAGCCCTTGTTCAGGTTGAACACCTTCTGGAAGTTCTTGCCGACGATCAGCCTGGCGAGCAGTGCCTGGCCAGCCTGCCGGTCCTCTCCGTCCACGTCGAACATGGCGAAGCTGTCGACGTTGTAGAGGAACCCGTCGCCCGGCGTCGAAGCGCACAGGAAGTCGACCCCCGGCGTCTTTCCGGCCGCCAGGAACTCGCCCTTGGCCCAGTCCCCCATGACCTGGAAGGCGGCTTCGCCATTCATCACCATGGCTGTGGCGAGGTTCCAGTCGCGGCCCGAGAAGTTGCGATCGACATATCCGCGCAACGTGCGCATCTGGTCGAAAACGGCGACCATCGCATCCGACGTCAGGGTGTCCTCGTCCAGTTCGACGAAGGCCTTGCGGAATCCGTCGGCACCCAGAATGCCCAGGGCGACCGCCTCGAAGACGGTGGCGTCCTGCCAGGCCTGCCCGCCATGGGCCAGTGGGACGATGCCCGCCGCCTGGAGTTTCTCGGCGGCCGCGTTGAACTCCTGCCATGT
The DNA here is from genome assembly GCA_028821455.1 of bacterium. Classification (GTDB taxonomy): domain Bacteria; phylum Pseudomonadota; class Alphaproteobacteria; order SP197; family SP197; genus SP197. The sequence goes on from JAPPGE010000091.1 coordinate 15,846, forward strand.
GCTCGGCATGGAAATGTCGTGGGCCTTCAGGACATCGGCATTGGCCCAGATCCAGTCCACGCGGTGAACGTTGACCGGTGCGGCGCACCAGGAGTCCTCGCATTGCATGTGTTCGGCAATGGAAGCCGGAAGCACGTCGGCCCAGCCCTCCGCCTCGGCCACGGCCGAGATATCGGCCAGAGCTCCTTCCTCGTACCACTCCTGAATCGCCGGACCCTTCAACTGGACCGCCGTCGGCGCGTTGCCCGAGAGAACGCGTGCACGAAGGGCGGTCATCGCGGCATCGCCGCCACCGCCGGCGACGGGCATGTCGGTCCAGGTGCCGCCATTGTCGGTGAATTCCTTCTGAAGCACGGCCACCGATTTCGCCTCGCCGCCCGATGTCCACCAGTGCAGGACCTCCGCCTGGGGTTCCGCAAAGGCCAACGACGGGCTGGCCAGAATGACGGCCGCCGCGGCCGCGAACTTGATACCTTTCATGGAGTCTCCTTTCAGTGTTGTTGCCCGACAGGGCGATTCGGCGCCGGACCCTACACTGAATCGGACAGTGTGTCCCGGCACAAATCACGGTCCTGCCGGCACCAAGGCGACCTTGTCGTTACGCGATGAGGTAGGCGTGCTCCACAAGCCGGGTGACGCCACGTTTTCGCAAGTCCGAGCGGGCGATGATGTCTTCCTCCCCCAGGTGCCGTACCCGGCGCCGGTCGCCAAAGAGCGCACGCACGTCCGGTTCGGCCAGCGAAAAAGGGGGGCCCTCGATCTCGTGCTCGGGGTAGACCATGGAGATCAGGAGTATCGGAGCGTCGAAGAGTTCGCCGAGTCGCCGTGCGTAGCGTTGCCTCGCGTCAGGCGGCAAGGCGACAAGGGCGGCCCGGTCATAGACGGCCTTGACTCCTTCGAGATCGGCAGCATCGAGCGCGAAGAAATCGCCTGCGAACAGGCGAAAACCGGGGCTGTCGAGAACCGAGTAACGGCGGTGTTGCGTCTCGGTGAATGCGCGACCGTGAGCCTCCAGGAACGTACGTCCCGCGATGGGACTGAGGTCGACGCCGAGAACTTCGAGGCCCTGTTCATGGAGCCACCACATGTCCTCCGCCTTGCCGCACAAGGGCACGAACACCCTCTCGCCGGGCTGCAGTTTGAGGCAATCGAAGTGACGCCTCAGCGCCGCGTTGACAGCGCCCTCGTGCCAAGGAGTGCTACCCTCCTGCCAGCGCTCCAGCCAGAACTCGTCCTTCATGGATCGACCCCTCCAGCGCCCGCAAGCCTGCATTCCCGGCGAATCACGGCCGTTCTTGCCTGCCGGCCGATCAGCAGCACATCCTTCGCAATCCAGTCTTCCAAATGACTCTCAACGCCGCCGCGGGAGCGCTCGATTCTCTTCGGTACCCGTTGTCGCGTGCCTTTCTCGCGGCCCTTCAGATCCATGCGCCAAGCTTCCAGTTTAGCCATAGCCGCCCCGTCAACGCCGTTCCCCACGCCACCACCCTTGGCCACGGGATCAACGGGCTTGCAGTAACCCGAAGGCACTGCGAACGTCCGCTGGATCGCCGACAGTGCGGTTCAGCTCTTGCGGCCATCGGCCCCGTCGTTTCCAACGGGGAATTCCCTGCCGCCGACTGTGGTGAGCCAATCGGGATCCTCGTCCTGCCGCACTGTCCAGAACTCGTCGCTCACCATCTCTCCCTGCGGAGTGTTGATGCCGAGATTGCGGTAGAATTCCATGTCTCCGGATTGCCGGACGTTGTACATGAGGACGGCGGTTCCGCCGGGCTTCAGAAGCCAGCGGACTTTCCTGGAAAGAAGGTCGGGTTCGCCGATATGGGAGGCCACGCCGACGAGGGCGACAATAAGGTCGAACGTCTGTCCTGGCTTCGGCCAGTAATCCTCGAAGGAGGATCGGATCAGACGATCGTGGAATTCGGGATGCTTGTCCCGGAAGACACCGAGCATTCCCCGGCTGGGATCGATGCCGACATAGCGCTCCGGCCGGATGTCCTGGAAGCGAAAATCGACGAGGGACCCGGTGCCGCAGCCGATGTCGAGAATGTCGGTTCCAGATGTGATCTCCAGGGCGTCGTAAACCCGCTGGCTGCGTTCGACGTCCGCCTTCGTCTTGTGGATCGCGAGGTCGTAGACGTCGCAAATCCCTGCATAGGAATCGAATGGGATCGCATGAATGGCCCGGTTGACGAGGATGTGGTCGAGGCTTGCCCCCATCGTCCAGTACTTGTAGCCGTTGGCACAGAAGCGACGATACCAGGAGCCCCTGAAGAACTCCTCGATCCGTTCCACCGCCCGCATTTTCCGGAGAGCCTCGACGAACTCCTCCTCGTCTTCCCATGTCCTCTTGAGGGTATAGGAATGGGGCGCGCCGGGCATGGTCTTGGCATAGCGGTACGCGTGCGTCTCCAGAAGTCCGGTCAGTTCCGCGCAAGTGTCGAAGACCTCGTGGCTCCACTCCGGTGCGGTCTCGATCGGACGAAACCTCTCGTCATGGCCGGTCATGGATTCCGATCCGTGAACCGGCATCCTTGCCTCTCCGGCATCCGCCGCAGTGTGACGTTGACGGCAGAGTGGAGATGCCGGGGACCGCTGCCTCCTTCGGCAACTCGCTCAATCTCAGCCACTGAGGAACCTGTTCCGATGCCATTCGATGTAGGCGGGATGCGGCCAAAGCCGCCTCTCGTCAGGCAAGTGGATGCGCTTGAGCTGGTTCGAAAACAGGTTCTGGTATTCATTGAACGAAGGTTGCGTCAGGGCAAGCCCTGGAAGGGAGGAAGTCATGAGTTA
>JAPPGE010000093.1:0-9640 GCA_028821455.1 bacterium
TGATCAAGATCGCAACCGTCAGAATCTGGCTGCGTGCTTATGAGTCCACGACCTAGTCTCCCGGGGCGCTCGTCGAGGTGGCTGGAGCCCGTCATCATCGGTACCCGTCCGCCGGAGTCACGATGTGCCTGTCTCCCGACCGCCTGAAAAACTCGGCGGTGACGATGAGAATGATGGACACCATGAAGATGAGGGCGCCCAGGGCCAGAACGCTTGGCAGCGTCTGCGGGAAACGCACCTGCGTCCATATGAAGACGGGCAGGGTGACCTGGTTTCCTCCCAGGAAGAAGGCGAAGAGAAACTCGTCGAAAGACGCGGTGAATGTGAGCAGGAACGAGGCAACGACGGCCGGCAGGATAAGCGGGAACGTGACACGCCAGAATGTCATGAAGCCGCCTACGCCAAGATCTCGTGAAGCTTCCTCGATGTTCTTGGAGAAGCCCTCGAGACGTGCCATCACGACAAGAGTGGCAAAGGGGAGGGTGGTCACGACATGGGCGATCCCGACCGCCCACAACGACAAGGGCATGCCCACGGCAAGGGCAAGAACGAGGAGACCGACCGCCAGGATGATGCCGGGCATCACCATCGGAATGAGGATGAGGCCGATGGCCACCCCCCTGCCGGGCATCCGGTAGCGGGTCAGCGCCTTGCCGGCAAAGATCGCCAGGATGGTCGTCGTGGTGGCGACGGGCAGGGCCACCTTCAGGCTGTTGAAGAGGGCGCTCTGCAAGCCGGCATGATCGGCCAGCGCGGCATACCACTTGAGAGTGAAGTCCTTGAGCGGCAGCACCATCTGGATGCTGTCGTTGAAGGAAAAGACCGGCAGCATCAAGGAGGGGATGTAGAGAAACGCCAGGTAGAGAATGACGTAGAGGAGCAGCCAGTCAACTCCGCGTCTGCTGCGATCGACAGGCCGGGATGCCGTTGTCGAGATTTCCATGTCCCGCGCCTTGACCGTACCCAGACGGGCGAACCAGATGAAGGTGCAGACGATGGCCGTGATCGAGATCATCATGATGATCGTCAGCGCCGCTCCCAGGGGCCAATTGTTGGCGGCACCGAATTGGGCGGCGACAATCTGGCCGATCATGACACCCTTGGGCCCGCCCACCATGATGGGCGTGATGTAGTCTCCGACAGTGGGGATGAATTCGATGACAGCCGCGGCAATCACTCCGGGCATGGAAAGCGGCAGGGTGATGCGCAGAAAGCGCTTCACGGGTCCGTCACCCAGGTCGGCAGCCGCCTCCAGAAGCGACCGGTCGATCTTCTGCAGAGAGACGTAAATGGGGAGGATGGCGAATGCCGCCCATGCATGGGCAAGGGTGAGCACCACGGCAAAGCGGCTGTAGAGCAGGTACTCCAGGGGCTCCTCGATGAAGCCCAATCCCTCCAGGGTGCCGTTGATCACGCCATTGTTGCCCAGCATGATCTTCCAGGCGAGAACGCGCAGCAGGTAGCTTGTGACGAACGGAATGTTGATCAGGATCAGCCAGGTCATCTTGTTCCGTGTCACCCTGAAGGCGAGGAAGTAGGCCACCGGGTAGGCAAGCAGGATGGTGATGACCGTCACGGTGGCGGACATCCTGATCGATCGCAGGAGCAGCTTTCCGTAGATCCACTTGTCGAAGAACGTTTCGTAGTTCTTCAGCGTGAACGTCTGGTCGATGTGGACGTAGGTCTGCGACCAGAAACTGTAGGTCACGAGCGTGAAAATCGGCAATGCCAGCAAACAGATCATGGTAAGAATGGCAGGGGACAGCAATGTGTAGCCGCGCAACCATTCGAATCGCAGGAAACTGGCTCTTGTCCAGGCGACCCAGCCCGCAGTGGAAGCATGTGATGTCATGGCAGCCGGGGTATCGCCCTACCACTCGCGCCGGCTTTGCCAGCGGTAACTGGCGAGGCGGGCCTCGACGCCCAGTGCCAGGAACGGTCGGGCTGGAAGTCTGGCAGGACCGCTGAGCGCAACCGCGTCATCGATGAGAGATGATTCGCCTCCAAGGGCATGCTCGGCAACGAGCTTTCCGGAAATCGTGCCCCGCGCCAGCCCCACGCCGCAATAGCCCAGGGAGACAAAGAGGCCGGGTTCAAGGCGCCCGAAGTGCGTCGACCAGTCCCTTGTCATGCAGAAGACACCGGCCCAGGTATGCTCGAAGTCGAGATGCCGCAGCATGGGGAAGCGATCGGCGACGCCCTTGCGGTGCGCTCTCAGGAGAGACCTCCGCCGTTGCCGGCCGAGCCGGAAGTCACCGGCATAGAAGGTGCCGAAACGCGCCAGAATGCGGTTGGAAGGGGTGCGCCGCATGGTCGCCGTCCCCGTAATCCCCCAGTCCCGGTGACCGCCCAGGGCAGCGTCCTCCTCCTCGTTGAGGGGACGTGACAGGCTGGCACAGGCGATCATCGGAAACACGTGGCTCTTCAGAAGACCGAGCCGGGTGATGAAGGCGTTCGTTGTCAGGAGAATGCCGGGGGCACTGACACGACCATCGTCACAGATCACCGAACGCGGATTGCCGGAGGCGATGGCCCGCACGCACGTGTCCTCGAAGATATCGACATTCTCTGGCAGGGACTGGCCAAGGCCCCGGCACATGGCTGCTGGATTGACCGTGACGGTTCGTGGCGTGAAGACGGCCGCGTGGTAATGGTGCGTGCCGATAATGTCGGCGAGAGCGTCGCCTTCCAGCCACTCCCACGTCTCCCCCAGGTCGTCGAGCATGCGAGAGGTGGCATGAAGACCACCGACCCTTGACTTGTCGACAACGGCTGTCAGGTGACCGTGGGGAGTCCATTCGCATTCGATCTCGTGCTCATTGACCTGCGCCTCCAGTTCCGCCAGTCCCGCCAGCACTAGGCGGGATATCCGCCGGTTGGTGTCGCCGTCGAACTGTTCCGTGAGATGTGGCGTGTCGATGATGAAGCCGGCGTTGCGGCCGGACGAACCGTAGCCGATGCGAAATTCATCGATCAGAACGATCCGCTTGTCGGGAAGCAGCTCGCCAAGCCGGCGGGCTGCCGCAAGTCCCGTGACGCCGCCGCCGACAACGACCCAGTCGGCAACCTGATCGCCCGTCAGGCGCTGCGCGGGTGCCGGGGGCGGCAGGATGGCGTACCAGCCTGGCGCATGGTCACGCTCAGTTGCTGCCATGACGGACGCTCTCAACCTGGCTGGAAGGGCAAGTAACGAAGGCTCGACGACACGTTGCGCGGAGCAATAGCGACATAGCGCGCCATGTTGTGCATGGACGCATCTCCGCCCATGCCGTACTCCGCGTCGTAACCGTAGAGATGATCGTCATCATCTTCCGTGCCGAGACCTCCACGATTGCCGGCCAGAAACAGGATTCGGGTCTGCGCCTGGTCCGGATTGATCCTGTTGAAGGGATGCCAGTTTCCCATGACGGTCGTTCCGTGGCGCTTCTGTGCGGCGTCGAGATAACGGCCGAGCGGTTCGACTCCTCCGGCTCTCACCACCAGATTCGGTTCTTCACGCAGGCGCTCGAACGTGTCGTAACCCCGCTTGGACTGCCGCATCATCTCGAAGTCCGATATGACACCGTAACGCATGGGCAAATCGACGATACCCGCCTTGAACTCCCGGAACGGATAGATCGGAATCTCGGTGCCGTCGGGGAGCCGGCCTTCGAGAATATCCCGCACTTCGCGGCTGGAGATCTTGGCGGCGTACTGACCGGTGAATCCTTCCGGATTGGTGCGGGCGGTGCTGGACCGGTACACCCTTTCAAAACGTTGGGGCGACGCGAAGATGCCGCCTCCGTGCACGCCGACGACCACCCGGTTGCCCGCAGGCGTGGTCATCACGCTTTCCTCGGAATTCGAGGTAAACCAGGTGTTCCAGATGATGTTGTCATAGGGTGCGTGGGAACGGGCATGCAGAAGCTGAGGCATGGAGGCGACAAATCCGTCGTCACCTGCATGTTCGAGAGCCCGCCTGAGAGCGTCGGGTACATGGGATTCAAAGATGATGTCGGCTTCCATCCTGAATTCGGTCATGACGGCGTCGCTCCCTGACGGACATTGTTGACGAACGGATGAAGCAAGGATGCACCCCTTGCCGGAAACCACCGGCAAGGGGTGCATGTCAGGCGATCGTCACATTCCGGCCTGGGCCTCGTGCCACATTTCGATGAGACGTGCGTCCTTCTCCGGGGGAACCTCATCGAAGAAGACTCCCTTGGAGAGAAGGGCGACGGGGTCGTCGAGGCCCCTGTCACGCAGGACGTCCGGGTCGATCAGATCGAAGGTGTTGATGTTGGCGTGACCGTAGCCGTAGGTCTCGAACAGTGAGAGACCTCCAACCGGATCCAGCATGGCGTTGATGTATTCGTATGCCTGCTCTTCGGATCCCTCGCCGTCGCTGCTCAGGCACAGTCCGCACATCCAGGGCATGACCGGATCGACAATGACGACCGGAATCCCCTCTTCCTTCATGCGTCGTGAGGCGCTGCCGTAGATGTAGGAAATTCCCACGTCGCCGGCGACCCAGGCCTGTTCGAGCTGGGTGCTGTCGGTCCACACGAACCGGGCGTTGTCCAGCATCTTGCGGAAGATCTCCGGCGCCATCGCCATTTCTTCCTCGGTGGGGTCGAGGGGGTTGGCCCAGCGGCCGATGACACCCGCCACCAGGATGTTGACCCCCATCTGTGACGTCAGGGACGTCTTGCCAGCGAAGCGCGGGTCAACGAAGAGGTCGAAGGTCGGATTGTCGACATCGATGACCTCGGGATTGTAGGCAACGGTGGAAAAGCCCCAGTCCCACGGGCAGAAGAAATACTCGCCGTCGATGCGCACGCCCTTGACCTCGAGGAGGTCGGGAATGATCTCGCCCCACCTCGGGATACGGTCTGTCTCGAGGGCCTTGATGAGACCCGCATCGCGGAACTTCTTCACCGAGGCCGTGCAGGGGTGCACCAGATCCACCTTGAAACCGGCGCGCATCTTCTGGAAGGCGTCCTCGGTCTCGGAGAAGAACGTCACTTCCGGCTGTCCGCCATACTTCGCATTGTACTCGGGGTGGAAGGACTCGTACTCGTAGCCATTCCACTCCAGGAGGCTGAGGTCGACTTCGGCCCGGGCTCTGCCGGAAACCAGTGGAACGGTCACGAGTCCTGCTGAAGCCAGGACTCCTGCGGCCTCACGGCGGGTCAGGGCGCCATCGCGCAACGCCTTGGTGAACTCTTGCGGTTTCATCGAATTCTCCCTCATTGTCTGCTGGTTTGCGAGTTGAGCCCGGAATTCACCGGGCGCCCGATTCTCCTTCAATCGGGCCGGGCCGCCCACAATTCGGGCGGTTCTCCGATTGGCAACCCGGCAGTATAGGCACATGTCACGGTGGATGACAGGCCGCACGAGCGCGTCGAAGCCTACCGGCCCCGTGGGCTGGTATCGCAACAGGGGGAAGGTGCAGCTGCCGGTGCCGGGCTCTGGTCCTTCCTGACGCCGAGCGACTTGTGCAGGACCGCACCGCCGGACGCGATCCGGAGACGGTCAGACAGCATATGATTGGTCCGGGCCGAACGCGCTATCGCGATGCGGTTCTTGAGTATTGCGGCCGGCAGACTCCCTGATCGACCGTCAGCCCGGACAGGGTTCTACCCTGGCTGGAGCACATGACCGCGCCCACCTCAGCGCCCGGCCACGCCCAGGCGGCGCCGACGACCTCTCCCTGAAGGCCTCGGACACCACACGCGGACCGGGCGTCGGCTCAACATGGCATTGGGTGTCGAAACCTTGACACCCAACACAGGAGATCAATAGGGTTACATGCTGTTGCAGATTGTCAGGAGTGATCCATAATTCTGTTTCTCCGGCACAATTCCGAAGGAGGCGCTGACAGTGAGAACGTCCCGACGAATTGGTAAGTTGGTTGTTCGTCCTGCATTGCGCGAATAGGATCGCTACGATGTCTGATCCAGGGATTGTCTCGGAAGCACCACTTCGCGTCGCTTGTCTGCAAATGCGCCCAAATGTTGGTGAGAAATTCGTCAATCTCGCCAGTTCCGAGCAACTAATCCGCGAAGCTGCATCCGCTGGTGCACAGCTTGTTGTTCTGCCGGAGCTCGCGAATTCTGGTTACATGTTTAGGACACGTGAAGAAGCGTTCGAGTTATCAGAAGAGGTTCCTGGCGGTGAAACGAGTGAACTTTGGGAAAGCCTGGCAAATCTCCTCAATGTTACCATTGTAGCTGGCATTTGCGAACGGGACGGCAGCGCGCTCTACAACTCTGCCGTAACGATTGGACCGAACGGCTATATTGGCACCTACCGCAAGGTTCACCTCTGGGGCAAGGAGGCCCTCTTCTTTGAGTCCGGCAATCTTGGCTTTCCGGTGTTTACGACAGGCGTTGGACGAATTGCCTCGTTCATTTGCTATGACTGCTGGTTTGCTGAAGCGTTTCGATGCTGTGCGCTCAAGGGAGCAGACATTCTCTGCGTACCAACGAATTGGGTACCGATACCGGGTCAACTCGAGGATCGCGAGGCCATGGCAAACCTCATCGTCATGGCTGGTGCCCATACGAACTCCGTTTTTGTCGCTGCGGCCGACCGAGTCGGCACGGAGCGTGGGCAGCCATTCATCGGTCAGAGCGTGATTGTGAGTTATACCGGCTGGCCGATCGGTGGTCCGGCATCGAAAGATGAAGAAGAGATCATCTATGCCGATATCAATCTCTCAGATGCCCGCAAGAGACGGACATGGAACGAGTTCAATCACATACTTAGAGATCGTCGGCCAGAGGTATACAGCCAGGAAATGTAGGAAATTGGGCACTGCAGATGAGCATTCGACCGTTTAGTCAGCGACCTCAGGCGACTTTTCTGGGTGCGCCTTTCGTAGAGGCTCGCGAGAAAGACCTGAAGAAACACGGTGCCCGAGCGGCACTCCTCGGAATTCCCTATGACATGGGTGGCATATTCCGCACCGGAACGGCTGCGGGACCTCGTGGCTTGCGAGAAGCGTCTCGGCAGTACGGCGGCTATTTCTTCGATGACGATGTAGATCTATTGGAGGCATTCAGACTTGTCGACTGCGGTGATGCGCGGATGGTTCCGGCGAACCCCGAACAATGCCGAGCTGCCGCCAAGGCTGCGGCGAAAGAGATCATCAGGTCAGGAGCAATGGGAATCTATATCGGTGGAGATCATAGCATTCCGATTCCACTGGGCGAGGCAATCTCGGAAGAGACGCGAGGCAACGTGGGCTACATCGTGTTCGATGCCAATATGGATGCCGAGGAGGAAGTGGACGGTGAATTGAATTCCAACTGGTCTGAGGTCTGTCGTCTGGCAGAACTCGGCAATATAGATCCAAGAAACATGGTCCTCATCGGTATTCGGGGAGCATTGAATACTCGCCGTCAAACCGAATATCTCAGAGATCGCGGCATTCGCACCATTGGCATGCGCGAAGTAATCGGGCGCGGGATAGAGGATGTCATGTCCGAGGCGTTGTCGATGGCGAGCGATGGCACGAATGCGCTATATGTCAGCTTCGACACCGACGGGATAGACGCAGCCTACGCACCGGGCACCAGTGGTCCGGAACCGGGCGGATTGACGTCGCGAGAAATCCTGAGCGCTGCCCGGATGATCGGGACACACGGGGCCACCATGTTCGACATCGTGGAGTATTGTCCGGCGTATGACCCATCCGGCATCACCGGCAAACTGTGCTGCTACATTATCTTCCATTTGCTCGGCGCGCACTATGTCAACGAGTGCGCTGCGTTACAGCAGACGGAGGATTGCCCGACGAAGGCAATCTAGACGCTTCAACTGGCCTGTGGCCACGTCAGTCGTCAGGTATTGATCAATTCGGTCCCGCAACCGGTAGCCAAGGCAACCAGGGCACGCGACTTACGCGGAATGGAAGAGGAGTTTCCTGGCGCTCTCGCGATGCCGAAGGGCCGCATCCCTGAAGGTAGCCGTCCCCACAGGATGAGCAAATGTGCCAAAAGAGATCCCGCATTGGTTGATTTGGGCTACAGTCGAAAAGTGGCCTGTTTCTTACATTCAGGCGAAGAGGCGACGATCATGACACCGTGTGGCCGGACCATGGAAGCCATGGGTGAATCTCGCACGGCGAGGCCTGCGCACGACAGTCGCAATCCGTCACCTGGGACGACCCTGAGGACCCGGGTTCTCCCGACATTCCCTGGCGTATTGTCACATGCGAAGGGGGAGCTTCAGGCCGGGTTCCGGCGTTGTGCTTTCACGGTGGCCGAGCAAGGGAGAGGCACGGTAGCGCGCGCGCCGGGTTTATCGCGGGCTTTTCAATTGGACGCGACCGGCGATACCATGTCGGGAGCGGAAGGAGTGAAGGCCATGAACGTCATCGCGTTTCCGGAAACGGGCGATGTGTGGCAATCGGTCTCGGATGAGGTGCTGGAGCAGCTCGGGCGGAACACCTCACAGGCGAGGGGGCTTCCCAACGCCGCCTTCACCGACGGCGGATTTCACGAACTCGAGAAGGCCCGGCTGTTTTCAAGGACCTGGTCTTTCGCGGCGCCGGCGAGCACGCTCGCCGATCCCGGCGACATCCTGTCGGTAGAGATCGCCGGCCATCCGCTGATCCTGGTGCGCGGACACGACCGCGAGGTGCGGGCCTTCCACAATGTCTGCCCGCATCGCGGCGCCAGGCTTGTGACGGAAACACGCTGCTCGAGGGCCGTTCTTACGTGTCCGTACCATGCCTGGTCCTATGGTCTCGACGGCGCTCTCAAGGGACGCCCCCACTACCATGGCCATGGCCGCCACCAGACGGCCTGCGACATGTCTGACGAGGATGTCCGTCTCTTTGCCGTCCCGTGCCGGCAGTGGCACGACTGGGTGTTCGTCAACATCGACGGCAAGGCTCCCGAATTCGGAAGCTTCATGGCCCCGATAGAGGAGCACTTCACCGACTACGACATCGCGCAGTTCCGCCGTTCGGACCAGACAATGGCCGTGGAATTCGCCTGCAACTGGAAGCTCGCTGTGGAGAACTACTGCGACTTCTACCACGTATTCTCCGTCCACCCGGCGCTTGACCGCATGATGAGTCCGCAGACGCGGCAGTCCATGCGCGAGAGCGGTTGCCACCTGCTGAACGGCTATGCCTTCGCGGGCAGTGGCAGGGGTATCGCGGTCGACGATTCGGGTCCCGGGCTGCCGTCACAGGAAGGAATCGATGCGGACCTGGAATCGAGCACCCGCTACGCCGTGTTGTTTCCAAACTTCGCGGTCAATGTCTATCCGGGCAGTCTCCAGGCCGTTCTCTTCGAACCGCTGGCTGCGGACCGGACCATCATGCACATGTGGTTCTACTACGTCGGCGATGCCGCCCGCGCGGCCGAGCACGCCGAAGCGAGGGACGCTCTCTACCAGGAGTGGGTGGAGCTCAACAACGAGGACAAGGATATCTGCCTGCGTCTCCAGGAGGGGCGCGCATGCACGGCCTATGACGGCGGCCGCCTGGCGCCACACTGGGACCGTGGGACTGTCCATTTCCACCGCCAGGTCGCACACGCCATCCGCCGCGCAGGCGCCGTGGCGGCGTGGTGGGGGGGGCGGGGCCACCCCGCGGGCGTTTAGTGCGTGGGGGGACATTGGGGGGGGGGGGGGGGGCGTGGGG
>JAPPGE010000093.1:9650-17880 GCA_028821455.1 bacterium
TTGTTTTTTATATTAGACAGGCATATGCGGGGGGCCGCGGGGCGCCACTGGGGGCCGGTGTTAGTGACTTTTTCCCCCGCCTGGTCGCACACGCCTTCGGCGGCGAAGGCGCCTTCGCGGAGTCGTGAGGACGTCGGCACAACCCGGCGTCCTTATCGTCCTTCGTCGAACTTGCGGGGTCGCGGTCGCGCATTGGGGCCAGCCACGAGACCGCAAGATCAAGTACCTCTTCCCAGGAGACTGCCTCGAACCTGTTCTCTCCCTGCCGGCCGGTGCGCCTGAGCGGCGTGGTCAGCCGCCGGCGAGGGGTAGTTCTTCAGGCCCGCCGCCCCCTTGGCGCACGGCACGCCATGATTGGCCGGATGATCGCGGTTGCCGTCGATGTAGTACGGCTGCCCATCCTTGAGCTGAACCCGCATGCTGCAGCGGCAGGCGCACAGGTGAAAAGTGGTGGTGACATATCGTCGGTCGTCGCCGGCATGCGGGCGAACGGCTACTCGATCCGGCGGCCGGTCTCCGCCACGGATCTCATCGACATGGACTCGCCTCAGGCATGGAGGCGGACGCACCCGTCATCACGGACTGGCATGGGGATAATCCACCGCGACGCGTTCCCTGGTGACCAGCCCTTCGGCAAGGTCATGCTGGACGGCTTCGACAGGTCGATCACCGGGTGTGCCGTATCCGCCACCGCCGCCGGTGTGAATGGTGAGGACATCACCCTTGCGCAGGGTCATTCCGGCCTTGGAGTTGACCGGTATGGCCTCTCCGTCGCGCAGCACGTGGCACGAACCGGGGACGCCGTCGCCGCCACCAAAGAACCCGGCCGGAGCGATCCGGAAACGATCAGCATAGATGGCAAAGATGACATCGTCGCAGGTGATCTCGTAGGCGCGGGTGAATCCCAGACCGCCCCGGCTGCGTCCGGCGCCTGCGGAGTCGGACAGCAGCGAGTAGTCGATGACCCGGAAGTAGTCGTACTCCATGTCGAGAGCCTCGACGGGCGTGTTGGAACAGTTCGACAGGGGACTGTCGATGGCGTCGCAGCCGTCGGCCTCCAACGACGCTCCGTAGCCGCCGCCGAAGATTTCCACGTACACCCTGTATCCGCTGTTCGTGAGGCGGGAGAGAGCGAAGACGGCGGTGGTGTCGAACCCGCAGGCGATCACCCGGTCGGGGGCAGCCGTGGCCAGGGCCTTCATCACCGCATTGAACACGCGATAGGCCGGTTCCATGCGTGCCCGGACCGGTGCGGGAGGCTTCGGATTGAGCAGGGACCCATAGGGTGCGGTGATGTTGAAGGGCCTCTTCACCCCTTCGTTGAAGGGGACGTCGGCGCTCGTCAGCACCGACTTGACACAGGCAAGGGCGGCCGAGACCGTTGAGGAGAATGGGCAGTTGAGATTGCGCGCCACCTGGGGTGCGGTGCCGTCAAAGGAGATGTCGAGGCGATCGCCCTCGATGATGACCTGGGCCTTGACCGGCAACGGCTGGTCGTCGATCCCGTCGTCATCCACCGCATCCTCTCCCTCGTAGGTGCCGTCGGGGATGGTGGCGATCGATGCTCTGACCCGGCGTTCCGAATAGTCGAGCAGTTCTGCCATGGTTTCGGTGACCGCATCCGGGCCGAACTTCGTGGCCAGCTCCGTCAGGCGCAAGCCACCGATGGCGTTGGCTGCGAACTGCGCATTGAAATCGCCGATGGTGAGCTGGGGCACGCGGATGTTTGCTGCGACGAGGCGCTCGAAACGGCCACCGTTCCAGTCGCGTTCCATGTTGTAGCACGATGGAGGAATCTGCAGGCCTTCCTGATAGATGTCCGAGGCATCGGCGTTCAGTCCCGGGGCGCCGCCGCCGAGATCGAGATGGTGTGCCACCGAGGCGCCAAAGCCGATGATCCGGCCCTTGAAGAAGACAGGCGAAAAGATGAAGACATCGGGAAGATGCTGACCGCCGTTGAAGGGATCATTGGTGATGTAGAAGTCTCCTGGTTCGAGGGAATCGACGGGGTGCGTTTCGGCGCAGGGAACGAAGGTCATCTTCATCGGACCGAGTTGCATGGGAATGAGTTCGGCCTGGGCGATGACATTTCCGTCCCGGTCGAGCAGCGCCGCCGAGGCGTCCTGCGCTTCCCTGACGATCGTCGAGTAGGCACTGCGAATGAGCTTGGCGCCCATTTCCCTCGCCGCCGCGATGATGCCCTGGCTGATGACCGCATAGTCCACCGGATCGAGTGACATGACTCTCATCTCCCTTGCACTGCCACACCGTGCCAGCCGTGGTGACGCCGCGCACTCACGACACTGACATATCCTTCCCCGACATCGTCGTCGACCAGGCCAGGGTCCCGTTCACAAGGGGCGCCGTATCCGGCGCCGCCGCCGGTGCGAATGGTCACGATGTCACCGACCTCGAGCGGCATCATGGCCTTGCTCGCCACGTCGATGATCCTGCCATTGCGTTCGACGCGGCACGATGCCCGCCTTCCGTCGTGGCCACCGAAGAGACCGGCCGGCGCCAGGCGGAACCTGTCGGCGTAGAGTGTCAGGGCGCTGCCCGGTTCGAGGACCTCGTAGACCCGTTCGTATCCCAGACCGCCCCGGTGGCGCCCGGCCCCGCCGCTGTCGGTGCGCAGGGACCAGGCACGCAGGCGGAAGAAAGCGTAGTCGAGATCCAGGGCCTCGACCGGCGTGTTGGTGCAGTTGGCCAGCGGGCTGGCGAGTGCGCTTTCGCCATCGCCGTTTGTCGAGGCGCCGTAGCCGCCACCGAGAACCTCCGTGACGACCTGGTAGTGCCGGCCGTCGAAGCGCGTCATGGTGAGCGCCGTGGTGGTGTCATAGCCGCAGGCGGCGACCCGCTCCGGAACGGCGCCGGCAAGGGCCTTCATGACCGCATTGTACACCCTGTAGCAGGCTTCCATGCGTGCATGCACCGGCGCCGGCGGTTTCGGATTGAGCAGGCTGGGGTAGGGCACGTGCAGAGTCACGGGCTGCGTCATGCCATGGTTGAAGGGGATATCAGGACTGGTGAGCGTCGCCTTGATCGCTGCATAGGTCGCGGATGCGGTGGAGGAAAGGGGACTGTTGAGATTGCGGGTCACTTCGCCGGCCGTTCCGGCAAAGTCCGCCTCGATTCGGTCACCGTCGATGGTAATGGCCACGCGCACGGGCAGCGGCTCATCATGGATGCCGTCGTCATCGACCGCGTCCTCCCCGTGCCATGTGCCGTCGGGAACAGCCGAGATCTCCCTTCTCATGCGCCTCTCGGAATAGGCGATGAGCTCCGTCATCGCATCACCGATGCGGTCCACACCGTACCTGGTGGCCAGGTTCACGAGGCGCTCGGCCCCAAGGGCGTTTGCCGCGAACTGGGCATTGAAATCTCCGATTGTGAGCCGGGGCACCCGGATGTTGGCGGCCACAAGCCGCTGAAGCGGTCCGCCATGCCAGTGGCGCTCGAGATTCCAGCACGAGGGCGGCAGGCGCAGGCCTTCCTGGTAGATATCGGTGGCATTGGCCACGATTCCCGCTGCCGCACCACCCATTTCGAGATGATGCGCCACCGACGCGGCAAAGCCGATGAGACGTCCAGAGAGGAAAACGGGTGAGAAGATGTAGACGTCGGGCAGATGCTGACCACCTTCGTAAGGGTCATTCGACAGGTAGAAATCGCCCTCGCTCAAGCCTTCGGGTGGATGGTGTCGGGCGCAGGCCTCGAATGTTGCCGCCATCGAACCGAGATGCATGGGAATCATTTCGGCCTGCGCGACAGTCCGCCCCTTCGGGTCGAGCAACGCGGCAGACGCATCGGCCGCCTCGCGGACGACCGTGGAAAAGGCCGAGCGCACGAGCTTCGAGCCCATTTCGCGTGCCGCCGCGATGAGGCCCTGGCTGATGACCGCCTGATCAATGACATCGAGTGTCAACGACTACGCCTCCGCTTCGCCACACACCCTACCATGATGACGCTGGGACGCCTCAAGAGGGCGGAGTCCGGCCGAGATCCGGACCCGTGTTTTCCGGGAACGCCCGCACCTGCTATCGTGGAAGGTGACGGGGTGGTCGTTGCATGCATCGTCGCGTCGCCAGCGGTCTCGCGTGATTGGGCGCCATCGGCGTGCCAGGGAGGGTTTCATGGGTGAACGCGGTCATGTGACGGTCATCGGTGCCGGTGTTGTCGGCGTGGCGACGGCTCTCTGCCTTGTCCGCGACGGTTTTGACGTGACCGTGATCGACCGCGACGGACCCGGCGAGAACTGTTCCTTCGGCAATGCCGGCATGATCTGCGATTCGACTTCGGCCATGCCGCTGCCGTCATCTCAAATCGTCCGGGATCTGCCCCGGATGCTGACGGACCGCAGGAGCAGCCTTCACATCCGCTGGAGCTACCTGCCGGCGTTGATGCCCTGGCTCCTCGTGTTCATGAAGAGCGCCCGAACCCGGCAGCGGCTTCACAATGCCCGTGCCTTCTACGCCCTTCTCGACGGCGCCGTGGCGTCCTGGGAACGGCTTGTCGACGGAACGCAGGGAGCGGCGCTGATCCGCAAGCGCGGACTCGCCATCGTCTACGAGACGGAACGCGGCTTTGCCTCGGCGGCTGCGGACCGCGCCACGTTGCGTGAATTCGGGGCCGAACTCACGGAACTCAACGGCGCCGAAGTGCGCCAGAGCGAGCCGCGGCTCTCCGATGCCGTCACAGCCGCAACGTTCCTCCCCAAGATCAATCACACGGTCAATCCCTACAGGCTCACGCGGGCTGTGGCGGACAGCGTCGTTGCCGCCGGAGGTGCGGTCGAGACGGCAACGGTGACAGGGATCGAGGTGAACGACGGCCGCGTGCGGATGCTGCGGACCACGGCGGGAGACAGGAGGGTGGACCGTCTGGTGGTGTCCGCCGGGGCCTGGTCGGGGCGTCTTGCCAAGATGCTTGGCATCCGCGTCCTGCTCGATACCGAGCGGGGATACCATACTGTGTTCCACGGTACCGACAGCGGGCTGCGCCTGCCGCTCATTCATGGAGAACAGGGTTTCGGCATGAACCAGATGGACGAGGGGCTTCGCATTGCCGGCAGTGTCGAGTTGGCCGGTATCGATGCCCCCGCCGACTACAGGCGTGCCGACATCCTGGCCGAAAGGGGACGCGATATCCTGCGCGACTTCAAGCCTGAGCCTTCGACGAAGATCACCCGATGGATGGGTCGCCGGCCGACCCTGCCCGACTACCTCCCGGCGCTCGGCAAGGTCACCGGCCTGGACAACACGTGGTTCAATTTCGGGCATCAGCACCTAGGCCTGACCCTCGCGGCGCGCAGCGGCGAAGTGATGGCGAATCTTGTTGCGGGCCGGGACCCCGGCCTTGACCTTGGCGCATTCAGGCCGGATCGTTTCCACAGGTAATGGGTGGAGATCGGGTGTCATGAGCCGTGCCTTTGTCCGGGAGCCGGACGCCGACAGCGTCGTCGACGTTCTGCCCGAATTGCCCCAGGAGCCGGTTCCCAACTATGTCACCCCGGAAGGCATGGCCATGCTCGAGGACTGGCTTGGCCGTCTGCGCCAGGAACGAGTTGTGCTGGAGGCCGACCAGACCAGCATGATCGGGCGCAACCAGCTGGCACATGTCAGGCGCGATCTTCGCTATGTGGAAGGACGGATTGATCATGCCGTGGTGGTGGACCCGGCCGGACAGCCTGCCGGCGAGGTGGCGTTCGGCGCCCGGGTCGAGGTGCTGGACGAAAACGGAGAGCACCACGCCTGGCGCATCGTCGGCGAGAACCAGGCCGACATCGACATGGGCATGGTGAGCTGGGTCTCACCACTGGCTCGCGCGCTCATCGGCGCCGAAGTGGGCGACACCGTCACCTGGCGGCGTCCGGCAGGCGACCTCGAACTCGAGATCACCGCCATCAGCTACGCGTAGCTGACCCGCGCCGGTTTTTCGCCTTTCTGGGTACTCCGCCGCACCATCCGTCCGGAGTCCGTCATCACGTTCAGTTGATTCCGAGCGACGCACGCCGAGCCAGGGCTCACAAAACGTCGCGTCGACAGGTATCAGGGTGGGATCCGGGATGGTGATCAGTGCGAGTCACGTATGCGCGCAAAAGGGGGCGCAGGACCCGAGCCTGAATCGTTGAAGGTGCGAAGGACATGTATCCGGCGCGTGTGGTGGCCGCATCTCTCCTCGCTGTACCTGAATTCTCGCTCAGGATGCAGATTTGGCGGCAATCGCCAGACCGGTACCCCAGTCCAACTCAACCGCCTTGCAGTCCGGCCGCTGCGTCAATGAGGTCAGAAACCCGGCGACCCTTTCGCCATGACCATCGGGCCAGTTCCCTTGTGGCTGCATGTCGTCAACGACATAGATGCCACCAAGCCTCAGACGATCCCAGACGGTCGCGAACTGCTCAAACTTGCCGGGGATAGCGTCAGCGAAAATCAGATCGAACGACAGGTCTGCGTTGGTTTCCAGCCAGCCTATGGCGTCTGCGACGACAAAGCGCACTCTCGGATCCTCGCCCAGAAACCGCTGTGCCACGGCTGCCACATCGCCCTCCACGTCGACCGTATGGAGCAACGAGGCGCTGTCCATGCCGTCCAGCAGCCAGGCTGTGGCGAGTCCCGTGCCGGTTCCGATCTCAAGAAGTCGGCCTGCCGGCTTGCCGGCGGCCAGTACACGCAACAACGCTCCGGTGTCGCGGTTGCTCGGCATGCCGAAGCCCAGCCTGACGGTCGCCTCCTCGATCGCCGTGAGCTGAGCGGGCAGCCGCATGCCGGTGTTCTCGTGCATCGCGAAATCCATGGTTTTCGGAGTACTTCGCCGCTCGGGCCAGAGGCGGCCTGGAGCAGTCGGGAGACTGCCCCGAAACCTGTTGCAAGCTCCAGAAGTGCAACATTGCCGATGAGATCGCCTTTGGGAAGGCGGTGCCACGCTCTCAGTGGTCCTTTCCCCGCAGTCAACCGGATCTGCACCGATGGCCCTGAATCGCGCAGACCCCGCCCTTCTGCCGTTGTCAGAGTCGCAGCGAGTCGCGGCCCGCACTATAGTCAGCGTTTCCACGGGAGGAGTTCGCATGGCCTCGCTCAACACGTTCGAGAGATCCGCCGCTCCCGCCGCTGTGGCCGAAGCAATCGCCGAGCAGGGATACGCCATCATCCACGACATGCTCGACGTTGACAGCCTCGATCGCCTGCGCAGCGAGCTCGAACCGCTGATCGCCGCGACGCCGGCCGGCCACGAGGCCTTCATGGGCATGAAGACCGTCCGTTTCGGCCGCCTGCTGGCGCGCTGTGAACAGGCGCGGGCCATGGCGCTCGACCCGATGCTGCTGGATGTCGTCGAGGGTTTTCTCGGACCATTCTGCGCCCGGATCCAGATCAACTACACCGGCGTGATGCATCTCCTTCCGGGCGAGGCCGCGCAGGTCGTCCACCGTGACATCGGGCTCTATCCCTTCCAGAGTCCGGCCCCGCCGCTCATCTGCGCGACCATGTGGGCCGTGACGGACTTCACACGCGAGAACGGCGCGACCTGGCTGGTGCCCGGAAGCCATCTCTGGGAAGAGGGCCGAACTCCGGTCGAGAGCGAGGTCGTGCAGGCCGAGATGCCCGCGGGCTCGTTGCTGCTCTACAGCGGCGCGGTCTTTCACGGTGGCGGCGCGAACCGCTCGAACGTGGCGCGCACCGGCTGCGCCATCCAGTTCTCGCTCGCCTGGCTGCGTCAGGAGGAGAACCAGTACATGGCCTGTCCGCCCGAACTGGCCCGGACCTTCCCAAGGCGGCTCCAGGAGTTGATCGGCTACGACCTCGGCGCCGTGAACCTCGGCTTCGTCGATCACAAGCACCCCAACGAGGTGCTCAACGGCACGGCGGGCGATGGTCCCGGCGATCTCGGTCCCGAGGCGCTCCACAGGCGCGAGGCGTGCACGAACAAGCTCAGAGTGGCAGGCTGGGCTCCGATGAACCGCAAGCGAGTCCAGCTGGATGCCGACGTCGTGCAGGGCGGCGGCTAGAACTGCACTGTGCCTGCGCGGCCACGTCGCAGCATTCGAGGCATGGCATGGTGTCCTTTCATCGAGAACTTGTCCGATGATGATCCGCGGGATGCCGTCGTGCGCGATCAGGCGTATCCCGGGAGAGCGGGCGACCAGACGCCTACCCCGCTAGTCGGAACTTCATCGGTCCTCAAGTAACCTAACTCGCTGAATAGGTTGAGCAATCGGCGTGATTGGGGGCGT
>JAPPGE010000078.1 GCA_028821455.1 bacterium
CAGACAGTCAATGGCTTGAGGGCCAAGAAATGCCAGATAGGTCCTCGAACTTCAGTTTAGGGGGATGGCACAGGAGTGAGAACAGGGTTCGCTTGTCTCCCTTTGGGGAGGAGGTGGCGGTCCGTTCATGGCGTGGCGCCCACCGCCGAGCGTCCGGCCATGGCGGTGCACTCGAGTTTGTCGCCGATCTCACTGAAGCTTGCCATCCGGTTCGGCGGTGCCTGTCTGGCACGGGCACCGGCGATCAGAGACTCGGGCCCGGGCTCAGGGAAACGACGATCTCGCCGCCGCGCCGATCGGATTGCTCTGGATTCCCGGCTCAGGCGGTGCGCACCGCGCAATGCCGCCCGTCGTCCTCAATCTCCGATCACACGTCCCAGCCGCCGTCGACCGTTATGGCCTGCCCGGTGATCTGACGGCTGTCCTCGCTTGCCATGAACAGGACGGCGTTGGCCACATCCCCGGGCGTGGTCACGCGTTTGAGGGCCATCTCCTCGACATATTCGTCGTACACCTCGTCGACGGTCCAGCCGCGCACGCGCGCCTTTTCCTCGCACAGTTTCTGCATGCGCGGCGTCTCGACGATTCCCGGACAGACGGCGTTGACATTGATGTTGTACTTGCCGACTTCGAGTGCGACCGTTCGCGTGATCCCGCGCACCGCCCACTTCGAGGCGCTGTAGGCCGTACGCATGGCGTAGCCGCGCAGACCGGACGTGCCGCCGATGTTCACGATCTTGCCGCTCCTTTGGGCGATCATGGTCGGTACCACGTGCTTGATGGGCAGGAAGGTGCCGCGCTCGTTTGCCGTGACGACGTCGTCAAAGTCGGCGATGGCGATGTCCTGCACTGGAGTCTCGATGGGACCGGTAACGCCGGCGACATTGACCAGGATGTCGATGCGTCCGCCGAAGGCATCCAGGGCGTGATTCACCATCGCCGCGACCTGTGTTTCGTCGGTGACATCACAGGTCACGACATGAGCCGCGCGTCCCATCGCCCGGACCTCCCCGGCGACCCGTTCGAGCGCGTCCGACTCGCGCGCCGTGAGAACGACGTCGGCGCCCTCGCGCGCGAGCGTTGTCGTAATGGCAGCGCCCATGCCCTTGGCGGCGCCGGTGACAATTGCCTTCTTGCCGTCCAGTTTCACTGCACACTTCCCTTGTCTGCATTGTTCACGAGTGTATCCGGTCCCATCGACTCGGGCCGCCCGTAACCGCCGCCGCCGCAGCTTTCGACGACAACCACGTCGTCCCTGCCGAGGTGCAGGTTCGCCTTGCCGGGCATCTCCGACCGGCTGCCGTCCGCACGTACGACGGTCACCCGGAAGGGCGCGCCGGAATCACCCCCCTGCAAGCCATAGGGTGGCACGATGCGCCGTTCGAACATCGACGTGACCGACATGTCATCGGCGAGTACACGGTACTCCCGGTGCAACCCCTCTCCACCCCGATGCCGGCCCGCGCCACCGGACTCCCGGCGCAGGCGCTGGCATTCGATGCGGATGGGGAATTCGGCCTCCACCACTTCGGCCGGCGTGTTCATCACGTTGGACATGTGCACCCGGACCACCGGCATCCCGTCGCGATCATGCCGCGCACCCTCTCCACCGCCGTGGACCTCGTAGAGAGTGGTCCAGGTACCGTCGGCCCGCCGCCCGCCGAACAGGACCAGCCCCGACGTGGTCGGTCCGCCGGCGGAGAGCCGCTCCGACCCGGTCGTTTCCAGGGCCCGGAATACGGCGTCGGCAATGCGCTGCGACGTCTCGTGATTACCGCCCACCACCGGGCTCTCCGGGCCCGGATCGAGTAGCGAACCGGGCCGGGTCACGATCTCCAGCGGCCTGTAGCAACCGCCGCAGGGCTGGATGTCGGGGCCAAGGAGTGCCTTGACGACATAGAAGACTGAAGCAGCAGCGATGAAGGGCGTCGTGTTCACCGGCCCCCGTGCCGCGTCGTCCGTATCCGAAAAGTCGAACCGTGCCCGGTCTCCGGCGATGGACACCCGCACTCGGACGGCGACCGGGCCACCGCCGGCAGCATCGTCGTCGAGCCAGTCTTCGCCGGTGTAGACACCGTCGGGGATCGCCGCGAGCGCCTCGCGCATCTGGACCTCGGCGCGCTCGTTGATGGCGGCAATGGCGGCCACCACCGTGTTTCTGCCGTGTTCCGCCATGATTTGGTGAACCCGTGTCTCGGCGGCCCGCCCTGCCGCAACCTGCGCCAGGATGTCGCCCTCGCGCTCGTCGGCGCCCCGCACGTTGGCTCTGATCATGTCGAGCTTCTCCCGATCGGGGCCGGCGGCCGTGAAGAGACGGAAGGG
Source organism: bacterium (assembly GCA_028821455.1). GTDB lineage: Bacteria > Pseudomonadota > Alphaproteobacteria > SP197 > SP197 > SP197. The sequence goes on from JAPPGE010000078.1 coordinate 2,323, forward strand.
AGGGATGCGCAGTCCTTCCTGCCAGGCGTCGGTGGCGTCCGCGACGTAGCTGCCCGGCACGGCTCCGCCGATGTCTGCCCAGTGCGCAAGGCTCACCGCAAAGGCCACGATCCCGTCCTGCGTGAAGATCGGGCGGATCGCCTTCACGTCGGGGAGGTGGTTTCCGCCAACCTCCGGAAGGTTGAGGAACCATGTGTCTCCCGGGGCGAGGCGCTCACGCGGCACCCGTTTCAGGAACTCGCGGACCGTGAAGCTCATGACTCCCATGTGCATGGGGATATCGCGGCCCTGGGCGACGAGGTGACCGTCGGCATCGGTCAGTGCCGAGGAGAGATCACCAGCCTCGCGCAGGAGCGGCGAGCGCGCCGAGCGCATGACCACGAGGGACATCTCCTCCGCCGTTGCCGTCAGCGCGTGGCGAATGACCTCCAGGGTCACGGGGTCGACTCCGGCACTCATGTCCCGATCCCGGTAGCGATGTGCAGATGACCGTCCACGTCGGCCGTCAGCGTCGCACCGGGAGGTACGACAACGGTCGACCACGCATCGTCGACGATGACCGGCCCGATCAACGTGCTGTCAGCGGTCAGGCTGGCGCGGTCGTAACGTGGAGTCGGCATGCGTCCGGCCGACTCGAACGCGCAGAACGATGTCCTGGCCGGCAAGGGGGTCTCGACTTTCCCGGCGACAGGCGGGCAGACCACGCCGGCGCGGGCGACAGAGACCCGCACACGAATCGACACCAGTTCCCACGGCTCCTCGGTGGCGAAGCCGTAAAGCGCCCGGTGGCGGTCCCTGAACTCGCGCCCCAGGCATTCCGGATCATCGAGGGTCGCGTTTGTGACCTCGATCGCGTAGCTCTGACCCCGGTAGCGAATCGCTGCAACCTCCTCGACTGCTAGCGTATCGTCGTCATGACCGGCTGCCGCAAGGGGCGCAGCAAGAGATGTTCGAAGCGCCTGTCGCACTCGCCCGACCCTTTCGGCGTCCCAGCCTTCGGAAGTCACGCGCAGCGTGCGCTGCTGTGCATAGCTCATCCTCGCGCCGACACATCCGAGCGCCGAGAACATGCTGGAGTGGGTGGGGACGACCACGTTGCCGATGGAGAAGGCACGGGCTAGCGCCACCGCGTGCATCGGACCCGCGCCGCCGAAGGCAATGAGGGTACAGCTGCGCCCATCGATGCCGCGCTCCACGGTGACGCGGCGCAGCGCACGCAACAGCGCCGCGTTGGCCACCTTGACGATGCCGGAAGCCGCGCCCTCGATCGTCATGCCCATGGCCGAGGACAGCCGCGCAATCACGTCTCGGGCGGCAGCGGTATCGAGGCGGAGTGTTCCGCCTATGACACTGTTGGCATCCATGTATCCCAGCACCAGATTGGCGTCTGTCACTGTCGGCCACTCACCACCTTTGGCGTAGCAGGCGGGTCCCGGGTCGGCGCCCGAACTCTCCGGTCCGACCGTCAGGGAGCCGTGGTCGAGCCGGGCGATTGATCCGCCTCCCGCACCGATGGACTCCACGGCCACCATGGGCTGGCGCAGGGACCGTCCACCAATGGAGCGGTCGCTCGTGATCTGCTCTTTCCCATCGACGATCAGGCAGACATCGGTGGTGGTGCCGCCCATGTCAAAACTGATGGCACGCTCGATTCCGAGCGTGCGCGCCAACTGCCCTGCAGCGGTCACGCCTGCAGCGGGGCCCGAGGCCGCGAGGCCGAGTGGAAGGTCGCGCAGAACGTGCGGTGACGCCATCCCGCCGGCGGAATGGAAGAAGTGCAGCCGGGAACTGTCTGGCTTTGCCACGTCCAGATCGTCGAGATAGGCCGCTGCCAGGGGCATGACGCCGGCGCTCAACGCGGTGGTTGTCGTACGTTCGTACTCGCGCGCCTCCGGATTGACCCGGTGCGAGAGCGCGACGAACCTGAACCGCGAGCGCAGCCTCTCACCGAGGGCCTGCTCGTGGACGGAATTGGCATAGGAATGCAGCAGCGACACGGCGACCGCTTCAGCCCCGCTCCGCTCGGCACGTCCGATGGCATCCTCCACCGAGTCAGGATCCAGGGCGGTCATGATCCGGCCATCGTGGTCGAGCCGTTCGGTGACTTCAAAACGGCGTTCGGCCGGCACTAGTGGCTGGAGTTTGGGAGGCAAGTCGAGCCGGTAGAGGTAGCGCCGGTTCTGGCGGCCGATCTCCAGGGTATCGGAGAACCCCTTCGTGGCGATCAGTGCGACCTTTGCATGGTCGCCCTGGATGATGGCGTTGGTGATGATGGTGGTGCCGTGAATCAGGTCGTCCACGTCGGGCCACGCGAGACCGACTGCCTGGAGTGCGGACACCAGGCCGGCAATGCGGTCATCGGTGCGTGACGGCACCTTCGCCGTTCTCACTTCGCCGCGCGGCTGGCGGACCGCGATCACGTCGGTGAACGTGCCGCCAACGTCGATACCGACTTTCCATCCATTCGGCATGACTCAGCCTCCGTAACCTGATTGCGCCGAGCGGAATACGACAAGCGGTGGCGTGACGGCCTTCGAATTCAAGTGATGTTCACGACGTGAAACTCGCTGTTGCGTCAAGCTGTTCCGGAGTCGGAGCACGTGCCTGATGCAGGGCAGGTCACATTTTCATGCGTGGTGCATTCGGCGCGGGATGGCATGAGAATTCTGCAGAATGAGGAAAGATGGACCTGAAGAACAACGCTCCATTCAATCGGGACCTTGATGTTCAAAACAAAGCCCTCGGCACCGGGATGCCGAGGGCTTTCTAGAAATCGAGTGCGGCTCAGGTGGCGTCGTCCTTCCACTCGAAGTCCGCCACGTACCACAAGGCGCCGTTGGGTTGTATCATGGGTTCCAGATCCTCGTGATACATCACGCCCTGGGGCGGGAAGATGAGCCAGACATATGCGCCGGTATCTTCCATCATCTCCTGCATTTGGACGTAAATGTCGTGACGCTTGGCCTCGTCGGTTTCGCCCAGACCGGCCGCGTACAGTTCGTCGAACTGGGGATCGGACCAACGTTCCCAGTTCCAGATGCCGACCTGGTCGGAGATGTACCACTGGACCATCTGGCTGGGATCGGGCGAGTCGCCGTATTCTATGATCCACAACTCCAGGTCCTTCCACTCGTCGCCCTCGGACTCCAGGCCAAGGTTCCAGAATGGACCCGCGTCCATGGGAACGATTTCGAGATCCAGTCCGACATCGGCAAGGTTCGCCTGGATGATCTGGGCGGCCGCGATGCGGTCGGCGCTGTTGATCGTCTTCAGGGTCAGCGTGCGACCTTCTGCGCCGGCTTCGGCAACCAGCGCGCGAGCCGCGTCCGGATCGGGCGTCTGGTACTTGCCCTCGGTGCGGTACCCGATCAATCCCGGAGGCACGATGCCGTAGGCACGCGTTGGCACACCGGCCCAGGCCCCCTCGATGACCGAATCAACATCGACCGCATGCTGGATGGCCCTTCGAACCCGGATGTCCTGCAGATTGGGATGATCGGTGTTCATGCCCATCCAGTACCACGCGGTGCCCGAGTAGACCTTGACGATGGCGCCTTCGGGCGGGTCCTCTTGAAGCCGCGGGATCGCGTCGATGGCGATTTCGGTGATGTCGATTTCGCCGGCCTCGAAGGCGATCTCGGCTGTCTTCTCCTCATCGATGATGAAGAACTTGACGTTGGTGATGGCAGCCGGCCGACCACCCCAGTGCGGGTTCGGTTCCAGCGTATAGCTCTGTTTCTGGATCCACTCGGCGACGCGATAGGGGCCGCAGTAGAAGTTGAAGATGCCGTCGTACGTGCCACCCACCGCCTCGACCGCCTTTTTCGAGACGATCGAGCCCGTGCCGTCACAGAACCAGGTGTACCAGATCGGGGCGAACGGCTGATTGAGGTGGATGATGCCGGTGTGACTGCCGGTCACCTCGACATGGTCGAGCGTGACCGCCTTGTCCTTCCACTCCGATACGCGCATGCGCTCAAGTGAATACTTGACATCTTCCGCATCGAGTTCGCCGATGACCTCGTGCGTCGTGCCATCGTACCACATGATTCCCGGTTTCAGTTCGAAGCTGATGGTCTGGGCGTCGACCTGTTCGATGGAATTCACGAACTGACTTGGTCTCCAGCCCCAGCTGTCACCGCCGGTGTAGTCCGCCAGCCGCGCCAGGCAGGTGAACTGCAGGACCATCTCGAAACCGCCGATCATGTAACCAGGATCGGTCGACAGGATCGCGCGATTGCTGCGGATCCTGAGCGGTCTCTCCGACTGCGCCCAGGCGCTTGTCGGGTCCATCAGGAAACTGGCAAACCCGGCGGCAGCGACTGATGTCGCCGATGCCTGCATCAGGTGACGGCGTGAAAGATTCATCTCTGTCATGGAAGCCTCCCTGCCTCTGACGTGGATGCAGAAAATTGTCACGATTTTCTGACCTTTCGTCAAGAAGTTGGTTCTGGTCCGATACGGGCAAGGAAGGTCAATGCCTTTTGCTCAAGTCGGTCTTGACGACGGATTCGACGTGCATCGTCCAAAGTGACGACACCTGTCTTTCGCCGTGGGCTGATTCCGGGGCGGATCCCATGGTCTTGATCCGATGCGCTCCCGGACGTTCGCACCTGGTCGCAATGCCATGCCGCCGAGCCCCCTCGGATAAGCCTCGCTGTCTGCATGAGTGCGTCGTGATCACCCTTGGCCCCAAGCGTGGCGAGACGTCCATCGTGTGCCGCGGCGTTTCCGCGTGTCGCACTTCGGCAGGCCGTCGCCGGCAACATCGCTTTGGGAATGGTCCGTGCAGCGAGCAATGCCGGGATCCACCTTGCCGGAGCTTTTCTGGCGAACCGGATGGGACGGCTACCGGCGGATGACCTGGCGGGCGGCGGCGAAGCAGCCGTAGAGGACGACGGCGATGATGAGGGATCCCACGAAACCGTGGGGTCCGAATTCCTCCATGGACATGCCGACCATCAGTGGCCCTGCCATGCCTCCGATCCCGAAGAGAAGCGAAAACACGGCATTGGCCGCGACGAGATCGACAGAACGGAAGCGTTGCCCCAGCAGGGTGATGCCGACGGTGAAGACGGCGCCCATGGCGCCGCCCCAGACGACGATGACCGACCACAGGAGGAGACCCGGCCCGCTCCACCAGGGTCCGACGCCGCCATGGAGGAGCCAGGGCAGGGGCGCCAGACAGGCTGCGATGACGAAGACGCATCCGACCAGCAGCCAGCCCCGGTGAACGCGGTCGGCGAGCCATCCGACAGGATACTGGAAGAAGATGGCGCCGACCGATCCCACCCAGATGACGCCGTATCCCGTCTGGCGGAACTCCTCTCCGAGCACATCCATGGTGTAGAGGTGGGCGAAGGACTGCAGCCCTCCCTCGAGAATGCCAAACATCGCCGATGACAACAGCACGGTCGGCGCCGCCAGGAACACGATCATGAGACGGCTGATGCCGGAATGAGCACGATCTTCGACCGGAAAGGAGAACGTGATCCTGCGGGTTGGCAGGAGCAGAACGGACGTGATGAGGACCGATGACAGTCCTATCAGGAAGGGCCAGGCGGTCTCCGGGTCCAGACTGGCGCCGACCAGGGGTCCGACGGCCCAGCCCGCCATGCCGACGGTGGTGTAGATTCCCACCCACCTTCCACGGACGCGATCATCGAGAATCTGGTTGATCCAGGTGTCGCCGGCGGTGAACAGCAGTGCGTTGCCGATACCGAGCAAGAATCTCAGCATGCACCAGGCGGTGTAGTCGCGCCACAGCGGCAAACCGATGAGAGCGATGGCAACCAGAACGAGGCCGGCACCGATCGATCCCAGGATTCCCAGCGCCGGAATGAAGCGGGTGGCGACAAGCGACACGAGGGCGATACCGGCAAATTGCACGGCGGCGCTGATGCTGATCTCGGTCTCGCTGTACCCCCTGTTGCTCAGGGACTCGGCGAGAATGGGCCACACCAGCGAACTCGTCATGCTGACGACGGACAGCGCCGCAATCAGAAGGATCAGGCATCGTCGTCTGTCGCCGGGCGACAGACGGATCTCAGACGTGATCGATCCGCTGTCTGTCACGGACATAGTGCACGAATGGAATGGTGATGGACCTCCGTCCAAGTGCCCGGCCCCGCCAGCGCTGTCGCGCCGTCGTCAGGGCGAGTTCCGTGACGTCGATGATCGGCAGGTCAAAGGCCTCGTCGAGAGGCAGCCAGTGAAGGTCCTCGAGCTCCCCGTCAACGAGCAGGTCGCCCTGGCAAGCCGCGCCATCGGCGAGAAAGAAGCGCGTGTTGAAGCGCCTTGGCGACAGGGTGGGCGTGAGGGCCCGCATGATGTAATCGAGAGCGGCCACGTCCGGCACCATGCCATCCTCCCGGCAGGCGCTCCAGAAGGGGGTCGAGGGCAGGGGACCGAGCACGTCTGCCGATGCAGGCTTGCCCAGAAGATACCCCGTTTCCTCGTGGGTTTCGCGGATGGCGGCCAGTGCGAGGGCCAGCGGGGAGGTGTTCGGGGTATCGCGTCTCAGGGTGCGTTCGGTCTCCGCCGACAGGCGAAACCGGTCGTCCGCAACGCTCCTGTCTGCGGCATCGACGCGGCCCCCGGGGAATACGTAGATGTCCGGAAGGAACCGGGCGCGCTTGCGGCGCCGTCCCATCAGCACTTCGACCATGTCGCCGGTTTCGCGAAGCAGGACAATGCTGGCGGCATCGCGCGGCCTGGCGGCGCGCGCCGGTTGCGACCTCCGGCCCATGGAAGGCGGATCAGACGGGACGTGTCAGACGAGGATGCTGCGGCCGGCTTCGGTCAGCCGGCAGACCAGCCAGTCAGGCTTGATGGGGTTGGTGATCCAGGGTTCCGCCCACCCCTGGCGTATGCAGCTTCGTATGGTACGGGGGTCGATTTCGCGGCCGACCTCGTCGAACAGCGGCAACTTGCCACCGGGCTGGTCGATCCCCTTCATCAGCCAGCGTCTCTGGACGATGGTGGGACGACCATGAACACCGCGATCATCGCTGCGAATCTCTCTGGCCAATGCCATGGCGTCCTCCCGTCCGGCACAATTCATGATGCATCGCGGGAAGCACTTCGTCAAACGACAATGTATAACATAAAATTAAATCATTAACTATCGAAAAATAAAACAATATGATATTGTCATGTTTTCAGGCACGAACAAGCGAGTAGAGCAGGGAGGCGTTGTTTACGTCGCACTCTGCAAGTCTTACTTGAACTCTCTGACCAAGAGCGTACCGCGTTTTCTTGCCGTGCAATGTCTGACGTGATTCCTGATAACGGAAGGGACCGCCCGGCAGGTGGCGCGCGGGCACCAGCCCTTCGGCCTCGATGGGTCCGGCCCTGACGATGATCCCGAACCGGCCGATGCCCGATATGCAGCCCTTCATGACGGCATGGCCATGGGCGGCAAGCCACCGGGCGACATAGTGATCACCTGCATGCCTTTCCGCGCCGACCGCCCTGCGTTCCATGGCGCCGAGATGGCGGCTTGCACGCTCGAGGTCATCGGGAAGCGTGTCGCCAAGGAGTGCGCGATGGATCAGGAGATCACCATAGCGTCTGATCGGCGAGGTGAAGTGGCAGTACTGGTCGAGTGCGAGGCCGAAGTGCCCGATGTTGTGCGGACTGTATGCCGCCAGGGCCTGACAGCGCAGCACGATGTCCTCGACCGTCTGGCGTTCGCCGGTATCGGCGGCACGCTCCAGAACTCGGGCAAAATCGCCAGGGGAGGGGCGGCGCGCCTCGAGGGAGCCATGGCCGCGCATCGCAAGGAATGTGCGCAGGGCTTCCAGTCTTTCATCGCTGGGTCGGTCATGAACCCGGAACAGGCATGCCTTGCCGCGCGAGGCGAGTTCCCGGGCCGCCGCGACATTGGCCGCGATCATCAGTTCCTCGATGAGACGATGGCTGTCCAGGCGGTGTCTGAGAACGATCTCGCCGATGTGGCCATGGCTGTCGAACGTCACCTTGCGTTCTCCCCGCTCGATCTCGAAGGCGCCGCGCTGACGTCTTGCGTCGAGAAGGACCCGGAAAACACCATAGAGATGGTCGATCAGCCGGTCAGGCAGATCGGAGGTCGCGGGCGATGGACGTCCGCTGCGATGGTCCTCGACCTCGGCGTAGGTGAGTCGCGCCCGCGAGCACATGACGGCCCGCTGGAAGTGCCAGCGTCGCAGCTTCCCTCGGCCGGTGATCCACAGGTGAGCAGCCACGCAGGAACGCGGCACTCCGGGCTTGAGGGAACACAGGTCGTTGGAGAGCGCCTCCGGCAGCATGGGCACCACGCGGTCCGGAAAGTAGACGGAGTTGCCCCGCAGGAAGGCTTCCCGGTCGAGGGCGCTTGCCGGCCGGACATGGTGCGCGACATCGGCAATGGCGACGATGACGTACCAGCCGTCACCGTCCGGCTCCGCAAAGACGGCATCGTCGTGATCCCGGGCATCGTCATCGTCGATGGTGATGAGCGGGATGGCGCCAAGATCGCCGCGGCCTTCTTCGTCACCTGCAGCCGCCGCGGCCTCAGCCTCGGCAAGGACGCTGTCCGGAAACTCGAGAGGGATGCCGTGGGCAGCGATGGCGGCAAGACTGATGGCGCCGGCATTCTTCCAGCTGCCGAATGTCCTGGTGATACGGACGCGGGGCGGGCCGAGACGCCCGTCGTCGATGGGCTCTGCCAGGACCAGGTCGTCGTGACTCACGGAGTCGACGTCGCATGCTGCGACCTCCGAGGTGCGGTCTTCGCGACGGCTGGTGCCGGTGATGAAACGGCTGCGTCCGATGTGCTGGTAGATGCCCGCTATTCTGGCCGGAGGCCGGGGAAGGATGCGGCGCAGTCTGCCATGGCGTCGGCCATCGCTCGTGCCGCGCCGGACCGAGACCAGGGCAAGATCTCCGACCCCCGCCGCGGGGGACCTCCCTCCGCCGGCCATGTCGAGCACGACGAGTGGCGGCGCTCCGCGTCCCCTCCACTTGACGGGGCGCGCCAACAGATGACCTTCTTCGTCGAGATCGATGACCTCGACAACGATGTCACGCCGGTCATGGTCCCCGGAACGGCGGCCCATTCTCAGGTGGCGCGAACGGATTTCCTGGCCTTTCGTGGAGGCTTGCGCCTTGTCTTCGGCGCAGCCTTCCTGCGTGCGAGAAGATCGAGCGCCATCTCGAGAGTGACATCGCCGGGGTCGATTCCTGCAGGAAGCGAGGCATTGGTCCGGTTGTGCCGGACATAGGGGCCGTAGCGCCCCTTCATCACCTCGACAGACTTCTGATCGTCCGGATGTTCGCCAAGCACCCGGAGAGCCTGCCCCCCCTTTCGGGTGTTTCCGCTTTCGGCGATCAACGCCACGGCCCTGTTGAGACCTATCGTGAGCACGTCGTCGTCCTGAAGATTGATGTAACGCGAACCGTGTTTCAGGTAGGGGCCGTATCGCCCGATGCCGGCCGTGATGACGGACCCCGTTTCGGGATGCTCGCCGACTTCCCTGGGAAGCGCGAGGAGCGCCAGGGCTGTCTCGAGCGTCATCGTCGAAGGCGGCATGGATGCGGGAACCGAGACTGTCGCCGAGCCGGATCCGGCCTCGCCCTTGCGGACGTAAGGCCCGAACTTGCCATGGAGCAGGGTGACGGGAAGACCGGTCTGCGGCTCCTCGCCAAGGACGCGTGGTTCGTTGTCCTCCGGCGCGGCACTGCCGTTCCTGTCGAAGGGATTCTTGGTGTAGCGGCAGTCCGGATACGCCGAACAGCCGATAAAGGCGCCGAACTTGCCCAGTCTCAGATTGAGAGTGCCATCCTTGCAGGACGGGCAGGCGCGCCGGTTGCCGTCACCCTGGTCCGGATAGATGTCGTCTTCCAGAATTCTCTCGATATTCTCGACGATGTGCCGCAGCTCGAGGTTCCGGGTGTCACGCGTCACTCTTTCGAAGGCGTCCCAGAATTCACGCAGCACGGCTTTCCAGTTCGCGTTCCCGTTGGAGATCCGGTCGAGGTCCTGCTCCATGTCTGCCGTGAAGGTGTACTGCACATAGGTTCCGAAGAAGGTCTCGAGGAAGGCGATGAGCAGGCGTCCGCGGTCAGCCGGATGGAACTGCCTGCGTTCCAGCGTGACGTATTCCTTGTCCTTGAGGACTCCGATGATGGGTGCATAGGTCGAAGGCCTGCCTATGCCGAGTTCCTCGAGGCGCTTGACGAGGGTGGCCTCGGTGAGTCGCGGTGGCGGTTCCGTGAAGTGCTGTTGCGGCCTGACCTCGCGAACCTCGAGGCGGTCTCCCGTTGCAAGATCCGGCAATCTTCTGTCGCCCGACTCGCTTTCCTTCCCGTCCGTCGATTCGCGGTAAAGCCTGGTGAAGCCGTCGAAGACCATCACCGAACCGCTGGCGCGCAATCCGATGTCGCGGCCGCTGTGGCCGTCGGCCGGCGATCTGATATCGACAGTGGTCTGGTCGAAACGAACCTCGGTCATCTGGCTGGCGAGGGCCCGCTTCCAGATGAGCGCATAGAGCCGTGCTTCCCTGTCATCGAGATACCGCGCCATCCCCTCGGGAGTTCGGCCGAAGTCCGTCGGCCTGATGGCCTCGTGCGCCTCCTGGGCGTTGCGTGCCCGGGTCGTGAAGTTCCGTTGCCGGTCCGGCAGGTAGGCGTCGCCGAATGAGTCGGCAATGAGACGCCGCGCGTCCCGGATTGCCGCCTGGGACATGACGACGCTGTCTGTGCGCATGTAGGTGATGAGGCCGGTCGTCTCGCCCCCGATGTCACGTCCCTCATAGAGGCGCTGGGCGTGACGCATGGTGTCCTGGACACTGAAACCGAACTTGCGCGACGCATCCTGCTGCAGGGTGGACGTGGTGAAGGGGGGTGGAGGATTGCGTTTCGCCTTCTTGCGCTCCACGGAGTCGACGGCGAACACGCCGCCCTGCACGCTGGCGGCAGCTTCACCGGCCATCGCTTCGTTGGTCAGGGTGAACTTCTCGAGCCGGACGCCATCGAGGCTATGGAGCCGTGCGGAGAACAGCGCACCGCCTGCCGTTCCCAGATCGGCATCGACCGACCAGTACTCCCGGGGCGTGAAGCGCTCAATTTCCGTTTCGCGTTCGCAGATCAGGCGCAGCGCCACGGATTGCACGCGGCCGGCCGACTTGCAGTCGCAACCGGGCAGCTTGTGCCAGAGCACCGGCGACAGGGTGAATCCGATGAGATAGTCGAGAGCCCGCCTGGCCAGTTGCGCCTCGACGAGATGCATGTCGATGTCGCGCGGTTCCGCCATCGCGTTGCGCACGGCGTCCGAGGTGATTTCATTGAACACCACACGCTTCACCGCGCGGTCCGCCGCTGCACCCTTGTCCCTGAGCCAGTTCAGTACATGCCAGGCGATGGCCTCGCCTTCCCGGTCGGGGTCTGTGGCGAGAACCAGGGAATCGGCCTTGTCGAGCGCCGTGGAGATGGTGTTGAGTGCCTTGAGCGACCTGGAACTGGTCTCGAAGGTCATCTCGAAGTCCTGTTCCGGCCGCACGGAACCGTCGCGCGACGGCAGATCGCTGACATGCCCGTAACTTGCCAGTACGGTGTAGTCAGGACCCAGATACCTGCTGATGGTCTTCGCCTTGGCAGGAGATTCAACGACAACGACCTGCATGGACTTCCCCAGGATTCCGCCCGGCACGTGCTAAGTGGCACCGGTCGCACGGTCCGTCAAGGAGGCCGCCGCTTCTCCGGGAAGTGCAGGAACGCTCATCATGGAGTCTTGCAGGCACCCTGTTCCGGAGTGCGCTACCGGCCGATCCGCGGCTCCTTTCCGGTCACGAGACGGCGGATGTTGGCATGGTGACGGACGACCACCAGGACGGCGACAAGGATCATCACGCCGGCGTACTGCTTGTCGCTCGTGACCATCCAGATGGCGACCGGTGACGCGATGATGCTCGCCATGCCGGAGACAGACGAGATGCGAGTCACGCCGGCCACAGCCAGCCACACCCCCAGGATGGCCAGTCCCGACGGCCATGAAAGGGCCAGGGTGACGCCGAGAGCCGTGGCGACCCCCTTGCCGCCGCGAAACCGCAGCCAAGGGTTGAACATGTGGCCCACCACTACGAACAGCGCGGCGATGACGGCCATGTCGGGACCGCCGGTGTCATGGCCGATCATGACGGCCAGCATTCCCTTGGCGTAGTCGAGAACCAGTGTGATCGCGGCGGGCAGCCGTCCTGCCGTGCGCAGAACGTTGGTGGCGCCGACGCTGCCTGAACCGGTCTCGCGGAGGTCGGAGCGCCCGGCCAGCCGGGCTGCGATCAGGCCTGACGGCAACGAACCGACGAGCCAGGCGGCCAGGGCACCCACCAGGAACGGCCACAGGTAAGGCAGGGCATCGAGCGTGAGCATGCGTTCGTCGAACAAGGAGGCCCCCGGTCACCCGGGCATCATCATGCGCCCGGCATTATGCCCGGTCCAGTTCCGCGATCCCCAGGCACCTCACCATCAGGATGTGGAGGCGATATCCATCACCGTGCGGCCGCTGACCACGGTGCGGACGGCGCGGCCGGTGACCGAACGGCCGTCGAAGGGGGAATTCTTGGACTTGCTCTGGAACGCATGGTTGTCGATCTGCCAGGTCATGGAGGGATCGATGAGAACGATGTCCGCCGGGCCTCCGACCTCAAGCCGGCCGGCCTTCAATCCGAGCAGATCGGCAGGTCGACAGGTCACGAGGGCCAGCGCATCCACAAGGCCAAGCCGTCCCGAGGCGACGATTTCGAGAACCAGGGGAAGCAGTGTCTCGAGTCCGACGATGCCGAAGGCCGCCTGGGCGAAGGGCTGCCTCTTGCTGTCCTGGTCGCGCGGTTCGTGGGCCGATACGACGGCATCGATGACCCCCTCGGCCAGGGCCGCCACCAGGGCCTGGCGATCTTCCTCGCCGCGCAACGGAGGGCGCACCTTGGTGAAGGTGAGGTAGTCGCCCACCGCGCTCTCGTTGAGCACCAGGTAATGGGGGGCGGTGTCCGCACTCACCGGCAGCCCCCGCGCCCTTGCCTGGCGCACGAGATCGGCGCTCTCGGCAGTCGTGATGCTGCTGAAGTGCAGGCGTCCCCCGGTCATTTCGACGAGGCGGATGTCGCGGGCAATCATGATGGTCTCGGCTTCCGGCGCCATTCCTTCGAGACCCAGACGCGTCGCCGTCTCGCCGCTGTTCATGACGCCGTCGCCTGTGAGATGGAGATCCTCGGCGTGGTGCATGATCAGGGCATCGAAGACGGTGCCATAGGACAGGGCGCGGCGCATCACGTTCGCGTTCATGATGGGGCGAGGGCCGTCGGAGAAGGCGAGGGCGCCGGCTTCGCCGAGCAGCCCGAGTTCGGTCAGCTGTGTCCCCTTGCGACCCTGCGTGACGGCGGCAACGGGATGGACCTTTACAAGGGAGGTCTCCCGTGCCCGGCGTTCGATGAAGTGAACGAGAGAGACATCATCGATGGTCGGCCTGGTGGTCGGCATGCAGGCGATCGACGTGACGCCGCCCACCGCAGCCGAGCGGCTCGCGGTGTGGATGGTTTCCTGGTGTTCGAAACCGGGCTCTCTCAAGTGCGCCCTGAGGTCGACGAGACCGGGCGCCGCGATCAGCCCCCGGGCGTCGATGACGGTGGCCCCGGGGGGAATGCTCTCGTGTGTCACCTGTGGACCAAGATCGACGATCGTTTCGCCGTCGGTGAGAATCCCGCCGGTCTCGTCACGCCGGCTTGCCGGATCGATCAGGCGCAGATCCAGGTAGGCCGTCCGTTCCGCCTTGCGCTTCTTGATCGAGATATCCGCAAGGCGCGGTGTCACTGATTGTGCTCCGGGTGATCGAGATTGCCGGTGAGAAGTTCGAGACAGGCCTGGCGTACGGCCACACCCATCTCCACCTGATCGAGGATGGCGCTGCGATTGATGTCGTCGGCCACTTCGCTGTCGATCTCGATGCCGCGGTTCATCGGACCCGGATGCATGATGAGGGCATCGGACCGGGCGTGGGCGATCTTCTCGTAGGTCAGTCCGTAGAACTGGAAGTACTCGCGCTGGGAGGGCACGAAGCTTCCCTGCATCCGCTCTGTCTGCAGCCGCAACATCATGACGATGTCGGCGTCCTTCAGGCCCTCCGTCATGTCGTGATGAACCTCGACACCGTAACGGTCAACCCTCGTCGGCAGCAGGGTCGGAGGGGCGACGAGGCGCACCCTGGCGCCCATGGTGTTGAGGAGGAGAATGTTGGACCGGGCCACCCGGCTGTGCGCAATGTCTCCGCAGATGGCGACTGTCAGTCCGCTCAGACGCCCGAGACGGCGGCGGATGGTGAGCGCGTCAAGCAGGGCCTGGGTCGGATGTTCGTGGCTGCCGTCGCCTGCGTTGATCACGGCGGCCCTGACGGAACGGGCAAGAAGCTTGACCGCACCGCTGTCGGGATGCCGCACGATGAGCAGGTCGGGATGCATCGCGTTGAGCGTCGCCGCGGTATCGACCAGGGTCTCGCCCTTCTTGATGGCGCTGGTCGAGGGCGCCATGTTGATGACATCGGCGCCGAGTCGTTTGCCCGCGAGCTCGAATGACGTGCGGGTCCGTGTCGAGCTTTCGAAGAACATGTTGATCTGGGTGCGGCCGCGCAACAGGTCACGCTTCTTCTCGGCGCGCCGGTTGAGCGCCACGTAGGAGTCGGCCAGATCCAGAAGAAGATTGATGTCGTCCGGCGACAGATCCTCGATGCCAAGCAGGTGGCGATGGGAAAAGCTCGAGGGCGTGGGATCGCGCGGCATAATTGAAAACGACTACCTACACCACCGCGGGCCGTCCGTCATCCACAGGATTCCTGCTCCGGAACTCTCCGCCGGTCATGACGCCTTCCACCGCCCGTGAGACCGGCAGGACGAGGAGACGCTCGTGAAGGACAAGCGCCGCATCTCCTTTGCAGACGCGCGAGCCCCAGCCGAATGCGTCCGGGACCTGCGGACAACACGCTTTTCGCCGGACCTGACCATAGCCTCGACTTCAACGTTTGCGCCCGGTTTGCGCTCGAGAACGATCTCCACCTCCTTACCGACCTTGTCGCGAAAGACAGAATCCGGTCTGAGTGTCGCACCGGTTCGCCGGCCTTCCCGGTTCCGGGAAGACGAAAGCTCCGAGGAACCGGCGGATCACGTTGAGGATTGATCAGGATGGCAACGAGATTGCAGATCTGAGCGGCAAGGACCATCACCAGGCGAGATTGCGATGGGCAGGTCACGAGGGATCCGAATGAAGAACCCGGCCCACCCGGGGGGATTCGTGAAAAGCGACATCATCGAGGCGCTCGGCCTGACGGTGACCGGGGCGGCGCGCGCGCCCGGCGCTGTCCGCGCTGCTGAACGAGCGTGCCGGTCTCTCGCCGGAAATGGCGCTCAGGATCGAGAAGGCGTTTGGCGTCTCCATGGATACGCTCTTATGAAGTGCCCTCTGTCAAGCGATGGGCGCAGTGGGAACTACAACAT
>JAPPGE010000018.1 GCA_028821455.1 bacterium
CGCGGCGGGAAACAACAGGAGTCCTGCCAGCAGAAACGGCAAACAGGAAAGCAGCAGCCCGCGATTGCATGGCAACCACCCGCGGTCACTATGTCCATTCTGCCCATGCCGGGATCGCCCGATCATGGCATGGGCTTTCCGAAGGCGGGAACAAGGCGTTCATCGCTTTGTCGGCAGGAAAGCGGAGTCTCCGCGCGGCGATCACCCGCGTCGGATGCCCGTGCGACGATCCTCGCATGTTGATACCCTCGGCGCAGCAGGCCGGCGAGCGGCTCCAGAGCGTTGC
This sequence comes from bacterium, assembly GCA_028821455.1. Taxonomy (GTDB): domain Bacteria; phylum Pseudomonadota; class Alphaproteobacteria; order SP197; family SP197; genus SP197. The sequence goes on from JAPPGE010000018.1 coordinate 287, forward strand.
GCGGGGCTGGCACGATCGCCAGATGATGCTGGCGCTGGTGTTGCTCAACGTGGCCGGGCTCGACAGTGTCTCGGACATCGACCGCCTCGAGGAGGACCGCGGCCTGGCGCGCCTGGTGCGCTCGTACGAGGGACGCATCCTCGAGGTGTCGAAGCGGACGCTTGCGGCCCGCTTCCCCGGTGGTTGCGAGCGCTGCTTTCCCTCGCCGCGCACGCTGCGGGACTGGCTCGACCGCTTTCACGATCCGGCGACCTGGGTCCATCCCGGCGCGGCACGGGTGCCGCAGCCGGCCTGATCCGGTGCAGTTGCACCGAGATGATGCACTTGGGTGGCCCTTTTGGCGATCCGATGAGTTGAGGTGAGGCACAGCTGCCCTGATCGTATCCAATTCGCAGCGACTATGGATGTTGCCGAAGTTTCGACTTCGGCCTTCGTTGAGTGGATCACGCCGGTCAATCCCGAGGGCGATCGCTGCGGCGGGCGGCGTGCCCTCGGTTACACCGCGCATCGCCCACCAGCACGCGCATGTACGAGAGGAAACCAAACACTAACTTCATCGAAGAGTTCAGTTCCTGACCGTCATCAACTTGAGCGCGCCACGCAATTTGACAACGTCGCAGGGGTCGGTGATTTCCTGCAGGCGCCGCAAGCCGATGCTCTTCTGGCCCTGAGAAAGGTCACGTTCCGCCACGACAAAGAAGAGCCATTGTCGAGGATCGGTCTGGTCGGCATCGTTGTCGTCGCGTCCGTGCCAAGCGAAGATGTACGCATCGGCCTGCCTGCCAGGGGCATCGACCCACAATCCTTCTCTGGTCCAGTAACCGCGGCGGGGCGCGATATCGAAGACGGGATTGCTTCGCGCCGGGGTTTGCCCATTGTCCCATGTCTGGCGCGCGGCCGCCTGCTTGATCTCCAGGCGGATGCCGGAACACAGGTGCTCAAGATCCCAGGCCGCCCAATCCCAACCGCTGGCCCATGTAAGTTGCCAGTCGGTCCCCAGCGTAATCGCGATCATGCACTCGACATAGTGTCCACGACTGACGTTGTTCATGATGGGCCCGTCGTATCGACGCTTGAGCATGTTCAGAACATCCTGGTGCTGAGGCGATGTCATGGCTGTGTTCCGGTCCGGGGCGAGCCAAGAAAGGGTTCCTTGTAACCGCTTCTTGCGCCTTGCTGGATACAAGGGAATGTCATTCCGTTTCAACCTCGATCAGGTTGCAGTCGGCAACGGTCGCTGGATCCCCATTCTTCCTCTCGGTTGAAGGCGCGCACCGTCACCGTCTCAAGAAAGCCGCGCGAGGCGAAGGCGTAGTCGAACTGGCGGTTTGCCTCTCCCCGATTGTGGTCGCGTTGCAATCATGTCTGCACATTCCTGATGTCGAGCGGCACATCGGGCTGCAGCGCGGTTGCCATTCACCGCGCCAAGGGTGCAACCCAACCGGGGTGCGGCATCATGGTCGTATCCTCATCCTCCCCTGGCGGCATTCTGTGCAGGTGCTCCGCATACTCGAACCGTGGCCACGGTCGGTCGGGAAGGTGATGAGAATGATCGGGGTGAATCCCTCGGATGGCTGGGACGTCGCCGGGATCTTTGTCGGTCCCGTCGAAGACGTGCTGCTGGACGGATTGCCGCCCATAACAGGGTCCGACGCCTTGCAGAGGGGGAGCAGCCACTGAAATCGCGAAGGGACGAGACCAGGCGCGCCAGCTGGCGGTCCGACGAGGAGACGATCCGCCGCTTCGACGCGCTTGGTCGGCGCTGACGAGAATGGTCGACGACGTCTTCGCCACGATCGGGCGCCAGGAGGAAGCTCTCGACGCCGCCGATTACGAAGAAGTCTGGCGTCTCCGGGAGGCCGAGAAGGCACAGAGGGCGCAGTCGCACGGCCTGTGGCGCATCGATCCGGTCAGCGGTACAGAGGGCACTTGGGCGGCCGTCACGAGAGAGAAGCGCCTGGCCCAGGGCATGGGCGCGTGCTTTCCGGCGACGCAGGTGACGGACGCCACACGCCTACGCCTGATGGAAGGCTGCATTCGCGGCTGCCCTTCTGAGATTCAGCGTCTGGAGGAAGAGGAACGGATGCTGGACGAGATGAGCGACGAGACCGGCGGCTGCGTCATCTCCCATCGCTTCTATCCCGCCGGTCTCCTCCCGGCGCCGGGGACGTCATATCCGCTGCCCCGGATGAATGGCCATCACCTCGAAAGACAGGCCGGGACCGGCCGGAAGATGGATGTGATCGACGCGATCGCCGGTCGCAGGCTGACCAATAATGGTACTTTGTCGAGCTTTCAGGCACCGTGGCCGCCCGGTGCCCGTGACGGTGGAGACAGGCTCACCATCCCAACAGCGCCGCCGGGGCGCGTTCATTCGCTCAAGGGGTGTTGGCGACGGTGACGAAGCGCAGTTGAACGATGAAGTTCATCTGCGTGACGGATTGCCGGGATCGGTTGACTCTTCGCTTCCCTTGCCCGCCGAACGAGGGAACACCGCGTGGACACCTTCCTGCTGTACGACCCGAGATCGTAGTAGTCGCCCATGAAACATCACCGCAATCGCTCTGTGAATGGTCACCGGAGCACCAACGCGGCCCCGGGATCCCGAGTATCTGGCCGGAACGGCTATCGGTTGCTGACGAACCGACGGCAAGAATGGACTCGAAGATCTTCGGGCGAACGTGACGGTCAAGCCTTCGAACACTGATGTGCTGGCGCACCGGCCTCGACTCTAACCGCAGGGGGTGTGATGCGCCACGGCATGGCATGTCGACTCCTACACACCGCGCTCTACGCAGTTTGACTCGCCGCAGATGGTTCTTGCATCCTCTTCTCATCAACAAGAATGAAACAGCATGATCCGAATCATGACAGTCGCGCTCTTCATCGCCGTGCTCGCCACGACCCCGGCAAGTGCGCATGACGATGGCGATCTGCAAGCCCATTGCTTTGTGACGAATGTGCCGGTCGTTCTAGGGGGGACTGTCTGCCCCATACAGGGACTGCCGTCGCAGGCCTGCGACACCCTCTGTAACGACATTGGCAGTGTCGTTGGGAACCGATGAGGCGGACACTGATCGCCGCTGCACTGGTCGCGCTGACGATGCCGGCGCGCGCAGAACCAGGACCTATCGGACAGTGGCTGATGGAGCAGCCTGTTTCCCTGTGGGACTGGGGGATGATGCGGGCGAAGGAGAATGCACAGAGAGCGGCGGATCAAATTGCCGGTGCTGCTGGGCGGTGGGCAAGCTTGGTGCGGTACAACTGGGACACCAACCAGATCGAGATTGGCCTGAGTGCGAACGATTATCGCGGTGATGCGTCCCATGAGAATTGCAATGAGGTGCGACATTCGTTCGTTCGTGCGCTGGCGTCTTCTAGCCTTCCGCACGACGCGAGTGAGGAGAAGATTCGGGAGTGGACATACCGGTCGATAGACGAATGGTTCTCTCACGAGGGTTTCTCTGGCGACGACCGCGACGAGAAGCTGGCAGAGAAACTTGCCCGCATCATCTTTGTGGTGGTGCAGTTGAGGGATGCGGAGAACGCCACTCAGTGCCGCGCTCGCATCACGACACTTGACGCCCCGTCTGAGCCGATAGAATGAGGTGAGAAGTGGGGGCTTCACATGGCCCTCGCGCCCGGTGTGGCTTTCTTGCTCGATGCCATTTGCATGACGCTGGTGTATGTATCTCGAGACAATCTGGTCAGCAGCATTCCCCTCCCTGACAACTTTCCAGTTCATTGATGTCGCAGCGCCCTGGGAGTCCAGGTTGACCTACACGGTCACGACGACTTCCTCCTCTTTTCTGCCCAATGGCGCCGGGATGCAGAGTACCGCAGCTTCTTCCTCGTCCACACGCGGGCCTCACCAAGAAGCAGCGTACGCCGTGGAAAGACATCGTTCCACGGCTCACGCTGCATAGGCGAAATTCGGTTTACCAACAATCCGGCTCTTCCACTCGAGGTTCAGGAACTGTTTGTTGCGGCGACACCGGCGTTTCGAGGGAACGATGGCAGCATCCGCAGATGCAGTCGAAAAGGACCATGGATGCGCGGTGGGAGCGGACCTCGTTGGAGATAGCCCGCGACCTTGCGGCGTGGCACGCCGACGTAGACTACCTCCGGTTGAATGGAAGTCACCAACTGGCCATAGAGGGCGACAGGCCCCTCACAACCAAGCCGAGACTCGACGCACACTGCGACATGCACCTGAGGCTCCAAACTGAAGAGCCCACATAGCCTCGCGAGTAGAGGGCAACAGGTTGCACGATGCGGATTGCCCGGGTTAGGTTTCACGCGCCATCGACGGGATCAGGGATGACGACACATGATTGTTTCCTCCGACAGTCAGAACGACGTCACCATCATTGCGGTCAACGGTCACATGGATGGTGCATCCGCCCAGGAACTGGAGGGAGAACTCTCTTCCAGGATTCGCGATGGGTCCGTTCGTATCCTGCTCGACTGCAACGAGATGAACTACATCGGCAGTGCCGGGATGCGTGTCTTTCTTCTGGCAGCCAGACGGTGCAAGCAGGCTGGTGGCCTGCTGTCCATCGCAGCCCTGCAGCCATCGTGCAGGACGGTCTTCGAAATGGGCGGCTTCCACACGATCATCGATTGCTACGACTCCCGCGAAGAGGCCCTCACGACCAACGCCTGAGCCGCCCACAGTTGCCGGCTATAACTGCCTGTTCACGCCGGAGCTCGACTGTCGCGCGCCACCTCGCGGTCGCCTAGGAGGCTGTCGGAGTTGGCGCCACAACGTTCGCATTTTCGCTCTGGCGGGCGATTTCGGCTGGTTCCGGCACGGCGGTCATCCGGTGGCCGTCGGCGGCGTGACGCCGGCCCGACGTTTGTTGTGGCGTGAGGAGCCGTCTTGCGGCCTGCCCGGGTGCCCGGATTCAGCGCATACGACCCCTGTTCCCGTCATGTTCCTGCTGCCAGGGCATGCATCCGCTTCAGGTTCCACGCCAGGCTCACCAGGGTCCACTCGCCGCCGGCGGCCTGCAGACCCCGCAGGTGAAAGCGCCGGAAGCCCATCACCTCCTTGATCACCCCGAACACCGTCTCCACCGTCGCCTTGCGCCGGGCGTAGACGGCCTTGCCCTGTGGCGTTGCCATGCGATGCCGTGCCCGGGCCACCACACCGGCGTCCGCCGGCAACGCCGGCGGGTCCCCAGGACGTTCCTCAAGCGGCCGGTTGTGGGCTTCCCTGCCTTCGGCGATGAAGGGGACAAGGCCATGGTCCTCCAAGAGGGCGAGGTTGGCCGCGGAGTGGTGGCCGCTGTCGGCCAGCACCGCCTCGGGCTGGCCCACGGCATCCGCGGATGCCTCCAGGTGCTCCAGGGCCGCGGCCACCTGCCGCTTGTCGTTGACGGCGTCGCTGACATGCGCCGCGACGATCAGATGGCTGGCGTTGTCGACCACCGCCTGGGCGTTGTAGGCCTGCTCGAAGCCGTCCGCCGTCTTCATGATCCGCGACTCGGGATCGGTCAGGTTCACCTGGTTCTTCCCCCGGGGCCCCGCTTGCGGCGGCGAAGGCGGCTTGCCGCCGCTCTTGCGACCGCTCCGCTCCTCCCGCTTCGCGCGCGCCTCCATCTTCTCCCGCCAGGCCTTCTCCTCGTCCTCGTGGCGCGCCGCCGCGCGAGCTTCCATCTCCGCCTTGGCCGCACGGATCGCCTCAAGACGGTCCTCGCGGCGCCTGAGTTCTTCGGGAATGTCGATCTCGGCCTCTTCATCGGCCTCCTCGGCCAAAGCCATCAGCCGCTCGACCTCCGCCTTCAACTGCGCCTCCAGCCTGTCGGCATACGCCCAGCTCAGAGCCTTGTGCTTCGAGGCGTTGGCCTGAACCTTCGTGCCGTCAAGGCTCACGCCGCCCAGCCTCACGAACCCCATCGCACGGGCCGTCTGCAGGATCTGCACGAACAGATCCTGCATCTCGCCGACAAAGCGCTTGCGGAACGCCGCAATCGTGTCGTGGTCCGGATGGCTGTTCGCCGCAATGTAGCGGAACGCCACCGAATCCCGGGTCGCCCGCTCCAGCTTGTGGCTCGAGAACACCCCCGTCGCATAGCCGTAGAACAGCAGCTCCAGAAGCATCCTCGGGTGATACGCCCGCTGGCCCCCATGGCCGTACGCCGACACAAGGCGGCTCACATCGAGGCTGTCCACAACCTCGACCACAAACCGCGCCAGATGATCCTCGGGAAGCCACTCCTGCAGCGAGGGCGGCAGAAGAAACGGCGTCTCCCGGCCCACCTCTCGGAAGTCTCGCGACATCACCCCTCCCCACGTCCCAGGACAGCAACAGCCATGACCCGCACCATAAGGCGATCCCCCACACGCGGCCAGCAAACCACACCCCATCAGCCCGACGACGGCTGGACAGATCAGGGTCCGGTCATTGCTTCAAGTCCGACAGGCTCCTAGAAGTCAATTCCGCGCGCCGACGCTGCGGCACCGCTCTCACTGAGGCACCGGCGGCTGGGCTGAAAATTTGGTCTTGAGCCATGCACCGCCCTTCGTTGATCTGCGTCCACAATGGACCATGACGCCGGGCAACGCCCGCGACCGCCGTTACCTCCTCGAACGTTTTCGCGACGCTCCGCGCCTTCACGACCCTCGGCCAATCCCGTGTGCCGTTGGCGCCTGTCGCGACCTAGGCATCCTCCGTCACGCCCTCATGCACCGTGTCCGTCATCTCAGTCGTCGCCAGAGGCCAGATGACCACGAGAATCCCGGGTCACGATGAGGGCGAACGCAGGTCGATAACATTCGGCGGGTCAAGACTTGGTCGCTGCGAGCATTTCCCGACTGGCGGGTTTGGCCGGTCCATCCTCCTGGTGCACTGAAGCCCCGGTTGCGACCGCCGGGTGCACGAAAGACCTATCCCCAACACTCTTCCAAGGCCTGCTCGCTGGTGATCGACGGAATGCCCGGCACCGGCACATCGGTGACCAGCGTCACGCCAGTGTCATGGAAGTCAAGGCCGGGCGTGTTCTGTGGTTTCTTTCCCGTTCTGACAAATGCGACCACCGCCTCGATCCCGAGCGATGCCATCCTGACCGGATACTGCATGGCGGTGGCGCTGATCGCGCCGGCGGCAACGTCTCGCACCCCTCGGCAGCCGCCGTCGACGGTGACGATCATGACATCCTCTTCCATTCCTAGCGCCTTGAGCGCCGCATAGGCGCCGGCCGCCGCAGGCTCGTTGATCGCATAGACCACGTCGATCTTCGAGTGGAGCCGTACCAGAGCCTCCATCGCAGCCCGTCCGCCTGCCACCGTGCCTCCAGTCGCGCCGCTACCCACGACTCTGGGGTCGCCTTCGTCGTACCTGACGCCCGGGTCGCGAACATCGACGCCGAGACCGCTGAGGAATCCCTGGTTGCGAAGCACGTCCACCGTGATTGGCGTCTCGAATCCATCCAGCGTGCCGATCCGCACACGCTTCGACTCATTCCCGAGTCGTGCCATCGCCCACATGCCGATCAACTCACCGGCCCTGAAGTTGTCGGTTGCAAAGGTCGCGTCGACCGTTGCCGTCGGGTCGAACGGGGTGTCGAGCGCGATCGTCATCGCCCCAGCCTTCCGCGCCATGGCGACGGCATCAGCGAGCGCCACGGGATCCGAAGGCGCGATGAGGATGCCCCTTGCGCCCGCGTCCACCAGATCTTCGATCGCCTCAATCTGGCCTTGCATGTCCCCATCGTACGCGCCCGAATAAGTGCGCAGCTGTACGCCGAGCGCACGGGCCTTTTCGAGCGCCGCCCGCATCATGGTCGTGAAGTACGGGTTGGTCTCGGACTTGACGATCAGGCCAACGAGCGGTTCGGTTGCCAAGACAGGAGAGACGGACAGCACGCAGACCAACGCCAGCGCAACAACCAGACGATTCAGGGGGATCATCACGATGCCCTCCTGGTAGTGCGGTAACCCGGCCATGGGAACTGGACAATCCGCCCGGCTGGCATTTGGCAACCGCGCGCCAGAATTCGACTGCGCGGCAGGGCAGCGCCGCCAAAGCCAGATTCAGGACGGAAATCCGGTTTTCGGGTGCCCATTCCGATTGTCCGACAGTGGTAGCCACAGGTCTTGCGGTACTCCCTGCCGGATCAGGCTGTCAATGGCAAGACAGCAGTCTGCACACCTGTCACAACAGAGTTGAACCTTGCGTTCCGGGATGCGGCCATGCAGTGGCGCCAAGGGCCGGCCGCCTTGGCCAGTAACATCATGGTTGGCACCGACGGTGTCGGCGTGGGACGCCGGTTCGACTCCGAAACGCCTCAAGGCCTTGCGGTACTGACCGAGCGGCCGAACATGGGCATGAACGACAGCGAGGTCCTTGATCCCGGTGCCGGGCACTCCCGGAAGACTGTGGTTCACCTCTTGGAAGTGCTCGCCGACGATCTGCAGGGACGAGAGTGGCATCCGGTGGTGGACCTCGGCGACCGACTCTCCCGGCGGCGGAGTTTTCGATCTGCAGCATGGCCGAGTGCCTGTCGCCCACCTCCACTGCCTGGAAGACACCCTCGAAGGAGACGCACGGCAGGGCCGTCACGGACGGAAATGTCTCAAGCATCCAAGCTGCGAGTAGGCACCGCGCATGCCCTGGAAGGCGATGGTGTTGTTACGGGACATCGAGGTGCCTCGGCTCCGGATGCGTCAGGAATGAAGCTGTTTGTATGCGTCGCGCAACGATGCGGGTTCAGGCTCCACCCGGGACAGAGGAACGCGATGTCCCGTCGAAAGGACACAGCGGATGCGGTTCTCGTTTCCGCCGACCGGTGCGATAGTCACCGGCGCGTGAACGACCGCCACCGTCAGGTCATCGTCCCGGTGCGGCGTGAGCGGTCCCATCCGCGTTCCGTCATGAGGGTCTCCATCACGCGCGCTGCCCGCATGATGTCGCCAGCATCAAGATAGAGCGGAGTAATCCCGAAGCGCATCATGTCCGGGGGGCGAAAGTCCCCGACCACGCCCCGGTCGTTGAGCGCCTGCATGAAGGAACAGGCTCCGGCGAAGCGCCAGGTCACCTGCGAGCCGCGCCGATGGGCGTTGCGCGGGCTGACGAGTTCGAGTGCCGGACAACGCCTCTCGACTTCGTGGATGAAGGTTTCGGAGAGTTCCACCGAGCGCGCCCTCACGTCGCTGATCGACACCCCTTCCCAGACCTCGAGGGCGGCATCGAGGACGGCAAGGCCAGGAATGGACGGCGTGCCCACCCGCATGCGGGCAATGCCGGGACCGGGACGGTAGTCGAGATCGAAGGCAAAGGGAGCTTCGTGGCCAAGCCACCCGGCAAGAACGGGCGTCACCCGGTCGATGTGCCGGGGAGCGACGTAGATGAAGGCAGGAGCTCCAGGTCCCCCGTTGAGGAACTTGTAGGTACAGCCGACCGCAAAGTCGGCGTCGGCGCCTTCGAGATCGACGGGAAGCGCGCCGGCGGAATGGGCGAGGTCCCAGACCGTGAGCGCGCCGGCGGCGTGTGCGGCGCGTGTCAGTTCCGCCATGTCGTGAAGGCGCCCGGTGCGATAGTCCACCTCGGTCAGCATCAGCACCGCGACTGTGTCGTCCAGTGCTTGCGTGACGGCCTCTGGTGCCACCAGACGCAACTCGTGGCCGCGGCCCAGCGTGTGCATCAGACCCCTCGCCATGTGGAGATCCGACGGGAAGTTGCCGTGATCGGAGAGAACGATCCGCCGTCCGGTCCGCAGATCGAGCGCTGCGGCGAGTGCCTGATAGAGCTTGATGGAGAGCGTGTCGCCGGTCACCACGGTGCCGGACCCGGCGCCGATGAGGCGGCCGATACGCTCTCCGACATGCTCCGGCATCGCCATCCAGCCCGCCTCGTTCCAGCCCCGGATCAACATCTCTCCCCATTCATCGTCGAGCAGGCCGGCGATGCGGGCGCGCGCGGCGACGGGTAAGGGTCCGAGCGAGTTGCCATCGAGATAGACAAGCCCGTCGGGGAGATGGAACTGGGACCTCGTGTGCGCGAAGTCGGTCATGATTGGTGGATGGTGGTCGTGAAGCTCCCAGGCAGGGAAACCTCGAGAAGTGCGAGTTTGCCCGAAGGGTGTTCGTAAGCGTGACGCATTCCCGGTGGCACGACGAAGGCGTCGCCTGCCCGGAGCGCCAGGGTCTCCCGCCCGGGCACACGCAGTGCCATCTCCCCTTCCAGGACGAAGGAGAACAGGATGTCCGCGTCATGGCTGGCTTCCGGCGCGTTGGCGGTGCCGGCTTGCCGCACGATCCTGACGTCCGCCAGTCCCTGCGTGGCGGCGGCAATCCCGGTGTCGCAGGAAGAGAACCCGGGAAGGCGGGCCGGATTCCAGACCGCATCCCGCGCCGTGTGGCGGCAGAAACGCTGGCCGCCGAAGTCGCGCTGCGGGAGTACGCGGCGGGTGGGGAGTTCCATCGCGTGGTCGAGGCGGGTGAGATGCACCGCCGGCACCGCGATCTCGATCACTTCAAGTCCGACGGACGATTCCAGCACCCGGTGCCGGATCCGAGGCGGCTGGATGAGACAGTCCCCGGCTTCGAGGCGGAAGGGAGGCCCTTGGTCCTCGTAGACAAGGTCTACCCAGCCCCGGTAGCAGAAGATCAACTGGAACAGCGCAATGTGATAGTGGACGTCGTCGGGAACCGGTCCGCCTCCCGGAATGCGGATGTGCGAGGCGATGATCGCCCCGCCGAGACGCCCCGGAATGAGATCCCGGTAATGCATGCCGGCGCGCCCGACCTCCCAGCCACCGGTGTCCCGGCGCTGCACCACCAACTCATGGCGGGTGGGCGGACAGTGCAGGCGGGGATGGAGGCTTCGCAGTTCTATGCGGGTGCCGTTTGGAGCACACATCAACTCTTCGCCGTCGGCGAAGGCGTCCGGATCCTCGCAGAGCAGCCGGATCACGCCCGGCACCGTCTCGGTGCCGCGCTCGAGCCGGATGCGCATTCCATGACCGGAGAGAACGGCCTCCGCGGGGTCGTCGGCAGGGAAGATGGACTCCAGGCGGAAACCGATCTGCTCGCGAAAGAACGCGAGATCGGCATGGAGATCGCGGCTCGCCAGCAACATCTCGGCCCTCGGCCCGGCAACCGCATCAGGGTCCGGCGTTTCGTCCAAGGCACCCTCCCTTGTCGCTCGTGCCGGCCATTGTAAACCCGGGAGGACAAACCGGATCCCACATTTTTTCGCTCTCACGGCAGGAGAACGGCTACCATGGACCACGTCATGCATGCCGCCCCACCGACACCGCTCCTGGCGCTCGAAGGCCTCACCCGCCGATTCGGCGGACTGACCGCGGTGAATCGCTGCTCCTTCACGATCGAGGCGGGGCGCATCACCGGAGTGATCGGACCAAACGGAGCGGGCAAGACCACCATCTTCAACATGGTGGCGGGCGCTCTCGTCCCCAGCGCCGGCCGCATCCTCTTCGACGGCGAGGACATCACCGGTGTCCCGACACACCGGCTCTTCCATCGGGGCATCGTGCGAACCTTCCAGATACCGCACGAGTTCGGTCGCCTCACGGTGCTGGAGAACCTGATGACGGTGCCCGCTTCCCAGCCCGGAGAACGGCTGTGGCCCGTGTGGCTCACGCCCGGCACGGTTGCACGGCGTGAGCGTGACGTGCGGGAGAGAGCGGAGGACGCACTGCGCTTCCTGACTCTCTGGGACCTGCGCGACGAACTCGCGATGAATCTCTCGGGCGGCCAGAAGAAGCTGCTCGAGATCGGGCGGGCCATGATGACCACACCCCGCCTCGTGCTCCTCGATGAACCGGGAGCAGGCGTCAACCCGACACTTCTCGCCCGCCTTCGGGAGATGATCCTGGAGCTCAACCGACAGCGGCACTACACATTCGTCATCATCGAGCACGACATGGACTTCATCGCCTCCTTGTGCGAACGCGTGATCGTGCTCGCGCAGGGCGCCGTTCTCACTGACGGACCCATGGACGAGGTGCGCCGGGATCCGCGGGTTCTCGACGCCTATCTCGGCGGTGGGGATGAGAACTGCCCATGAGCGGCGCACAGTCCGGAATACCTGTCCTGGCACTCGAACGCGTGACCGGCGGCTACGGTGGAGCCGAGATCATTCACGAGGTTTCGCTCGGCGTTTGTCCGGGCGAGATCGTCGTTCTCATCGGCCCAAACGGGGCCGGCAAGTCCACGGTGATGAACGCGGTCCTCGGTCGCCTCTCGCTTTCCGCAGGACGGGTCAGCCTTCAGGGACGGGACATCACGGATACAGCCCCCGACCGGGTGGTGCGCCAGGGCGTGTCCTACGTGCCGCAGACTGCCAACGTCTTCCCCAGCCTCACCGTGGCCGAGAACCTTGAGATGGGAGCCTACATCCGCCAGGACGATTTCCGCCCCCGCATGCAGGAAATGTACGAGCTCTTTCCGCCCCTTGCCGAGCGCCGTCGCACGCCGGCCGGGAATCTCTCGGGAGGACAGCGTCAGATGGTCGCAATCGCCAAGGCGCTCATGGTGGAACCGGTCGTTCTCCTCCTCGACGAACCGACCGCAGGACTCTCGCCGCGATTCCGCGGCAACATCTTCCACGTGATTCGGGACATCAACTCCAGCGGAGTCACCATCCTCATGGTGGAGCAGAACGCGCGTCAGGCCCTTGGCATTGCCGATCGCGGTTACGTTCTCGTCGACGGCCGCAACCGGTTTGACGACAGCGGAACCGCACTGCTCGCAGACCCCACCGTCGGCGCGATGTTCCTTGGCGGCCGACAGGACGGCGCGGCAGCAACATGATCGAGTTTCTCAACTTCTACCTGATTCCGGGTTTCGTGCTCGGCAGTGTCTACGCGCTCGGCGCGGTCGGTGTGACGCTGACGTTCGGGATCCTGCGCTTTGCGAACTTTGCCCACGGGGAAACGATGACGCTCGGCGCCTTCATCGCACTCTCTCTCGCCTCCTTCAGCGGCTGGCACCCCTTCGCCGTCCTGCCCTTCGCCATGGCATTGACCGCGGCCGCGGTCGTGGGCATGGATCGGCTCTTCTTCCGGCCGTTGCGCCATCGCTCGACCATCATCCTCGTCATATCCTCCTTCGGGCTGATGCTGATGGTGCGATCCCTCGTGCAGCTCATTTGGGGTGCGAAGCTGCGTTCCTTCACCCAGGGAATCGAGATTCCCTGGGTGCTGTTCGATTCGTTGCGCGTCTTTCCCAAGCATGTCGCCATCGTCTGCGCTGCCATCGGGCTGATGCTGGCCGTGCATCTGCTGCTCGTGCGGACGCGAGCCGGAAAGGCGATGCGCGCCATGGCCGATTCACCCGACCTTGCCCGACTCACCGGAATCAACACTGAACGGGTTATTCTCACGACCTGGATCGTGGGGGGCGGGCTCGCGGCGGCGGCCGGAGTTTTCCTTGCGTACGACACCCACGTCGAATCGCAGCTGGGCTTCAAGCTGCTGCTGCCGATCTTCGCAGCCGCCCTGCTCGGGGGCATCGGACGGCCCTACGGCGCGATGGCGGGAGGCCTGGTGATCGGTCTCATCGAGGAACTCTCCACGTATCCGTGGATCGGCTCAGAGGCCGTGGTGTCGCCCGGCTACAAGACCGGCATTGCCTTCGCGATCATGGTTGTGCTGCTGATCTGGCGTCCGAGCGGGCTTTTCCGGGGACGGGTGTTCCAGTCATGAGGCACTCGTCCGCCGGGCAGGCCGCACGGTCGAAAGAGACGCCGTAGATGGAACAACTCTACGGCATCTTCCTCTACACGGTGTTCCTGCTCACGATGGGCGGCATCTATGCCGTGCTCACGCTCGGGCTCAACATCCAGTGGGGCTTCACGGGCCTCTTCAACGCCGGCGTGGCAGGCTTCTTCGCCATCGGCGCCTACACCACCGCCATCGTCACGACGGCCGCCTCCGAACGGCACCTGGGCGGCCTCGGCCTGCCGCCGGCGGCGGGCATCGTCGCGGCGATGGTCGCAAGTTCGATCATTGCCTGGGGCGTGGGTCGGATGTGCATTCGGCTTCGCGCCGACTACCTCGCAATCGCCACACTCGGCATCGCCGAAATCCTGCGGCTCGTTCTCAAGAACGAAGTGTGGGCGACCAACGGCCCGCGCGGAATCTCCGTCATCCCGAAGCCCTTCGAGCACCTCGCCGAGCCGTGGAACCAGATCGCCATGCTGCTGCTGGTTGTCGCGGTGGTTGCCGTGCTCTACGTCCTGCTCGAGCGGGTGTGGCACTCTCCCTGGGGGCGGGTCATGGCCGCGATCCGCGAGAACGAAGCCGCGGCGCGGGCGGCGGGCAAGGATGTCGAGCGCCTGCGCATCGTGGCCTTCATCCTCGGCGGCGCCCTCATGGGCCTTGGCGGGGCGCTGATGGCCCATCACATCAAGTTCATCGAACTCCAGGCCGCGGAACCGATTACCGCCACGTTCCTGGTCTGGGTCATGCTTGTGGTCGGGGGCTCGGCAAACAACCGCGGAGCGATCGTCGGCGCCGTCCTGATCTGGACACTCTGGTCGGCAGCCGAGATACTAATCACCGGACTACCCCCGGAATGGGCGGTGAAGGCGGCGTACCTGCGAATATTTCTTGTCGGTCTGGCATTGCAGTTCATCCTCCAGCGTTTTCCGGACGGCATCTTCCGCGAACGTCGCCTGCGCACCGTTTCTTCGCCATCAATCAAGGAGCACTCCCCATGCAGAAAATGCTGTTAGCCGCCGCGGCGGGCACATTCGCCTTACATACCGCGGCAGCCGCCGACGATATCACGGTGGGCTCGGCTGCGGCCGTGACCGGTCCCATCGCCGAACTGGTGGTCGACATCGTCGCCGCCCGCAACCTCGCCGCAAGCCATGTGAACGAGCAAGGCGGCCTGCTGGACGGGGACACCTACCGGCTCGTGACCGGCGATTCGCAGTGCGACCCGAAGGCTGCGGTCGATACGGGCACGAAACTCGTCAACGTCGAGCAGGCTGTCATGGTCATCGGACCCAATTGCTCGGGCGCCACCAACGGCATGGCCCAGTCCGTCACCATTCCGGCCGGAGTGGTGATGCTCTCGGACACCGCGACCGCACCCTCGATCTCGGATCTGGACGACAACGATCTCGTGTTCCGCGTCGCACCATCCGACGCCTACCAGGGACGCTCGCTTGCCGAGTTCGCCTGGGAACACGGTTACCGCATGCTCGCCGTCACCTATGCCAACGATGACTACAACTCTGGCCTCGCGGCCGTGTTCGCCACCGCCTTCACCGAACTCGGCGGCACGATCACCGGCAACGAGGCGCACGAACCGGGCAAGGCGTCGTACCGGGCGGAACTCGCCACGCTCGCCGCCGGCGATGCGGAAGGACTCGCCCTTTTCGCCTACTTCGGATCAAGCGGCATCACCATCCTGCGCAACAGCCTCGAGAACGCGCTCTTCGGCACGTTCCTGGGCGCTGACGGCATGATGGACAACTCGGTCATCGAGCAGATCGGCGCCGACAACCTGCGCGGCAACATCATGCTCTCGCAGCCTGCGTCAGACACCGAAGGCGCATCCTACAAGGCCTTCGCCGCCACCTTCGACAGCCCTGGTGCTCCCTTTGTCACCCACGGTTACGACATCGCCTTCCTCGCCGCACTGGCGATCGAGAAGGCCGGTTCGACAGACCGCGGCCTGATCGCGTCCGCGCTTCGCGAGGTGGCCAACGCCCCGGGCATGGTCATTCGTCCCGGCGAGTGGGCGAAAGCGAAGGACGCCATCGCCGCCGGCGAGGACATCAACTACGAGGGTGCTTCCGGCGCCATCGAGTTCGACGGAAACGGCGACGTGGCCGGCATCTACTCCCTCAACATGGTTGGCGACGACGGCACCTGGACCCCTGTGAACTAGGGGCGGTCCGGCGGGGCACCCGGGAAACCGGCGCGCCCCTTCCCCGGGACGCGGGCGCCGTCAGCCGAAGAGAAAGAGTGCACCCAATCAAGATTCCGGTCGGGATCGACACCGACCGGAACACTGTCAACGCGGCCCACGGCAATGCTCATGCCGGCCTCAAGGGCGCGCATCTGTTCCAGACGCTCCCGCCGCTCCAGGGTACTTTCTGGCGACGTGACGAAGAGTTCAAGCGCCTCCCAGCGGAAGGCTCAGGATTCCGACACGGCACCGCAGGGGACCTTCGCCCTAGGGTGCGCGAGCTCTCGTGAAGTACAACGCCCTCCCCGTCCCTTCCCCGTCATCCCAGGCCACCACCACCTTGACGACATTGGGGTCACGAGCCTCGTCCGCATCAATCGCCATCGAGAGCAGCGGTCGAATATCAAAAACAATCGTTCACATCCGGTGATCGGCCATTGGCGACGACATGGTTCCACGATGCGACGTCTATCGCTGCCAGAGATCGAACAGCGACAGTGATTCCGGTGCCGCTGTCGACAACGGCTTGTCGGTTGTCCTCTCTACCGTGTTCGGAAACCGATGGACGAAGTCGCGGAACAGCGGAGCCACGCGCTTTGGCCCGCTGGCCGCGTCCGGATCCGCCTTGCGGACATGGCATTCCCGGCGCACCTCGGCGACGAACTTCCACGACACCGGCCCGAGGGAGACCCGCCTCGAAGATCCGCCGGCATTTACCAGCAGGACATAGCTCGCCCCGCCAGTGGGCCGCACCCGGACCCGAGGCCGGCAAGGTGGTTGTCCCAGACCGTGTATTCCCGCGTCCGGGGGCGAAGGCGGGCGATGGCTGCGTCGGTGAGCCGCATCCATCACCGTCCTGTCGGCGAAATGCGTGCAGCGCAGCGTGGTGGCCGGATTGCGGTGGCCGAGCAGCCTGGCGATGGTGAGCACGGTCTCGCCGTGCCTGAGCGCGATGTTGGCATGGGTATGGCGCAGATCGTGAAGGCGAACGCCGTGCAATCCGGCTTCGGCGCGAACCGCGCACCAGAACCGTTCGAGCCAGTGCCCTTTCCGCGGGCCCTTGCGCCGCGTTGCCGGGAACACCCACTCACCGCTCCGGTCCAGTCCGTCGAGAAGCTTGCGAGCCGGTGGCGACAGCCAGACGGTGCGGGGACCCGACTTGGAGTCGCGAGGATGGAGATGCCCTTCGCGGTAGTCGGACCAGCGCAGTGTGAGGATCTCGCTCTTGCGGCACCCTGTGAGCAGAAGGAGACGGACCACGGCGACCTGCCCGGGCGCAGCCTCGGCATGGGCCGACAGCCTTCGCGACAGAACGCGGATCTCCTCGTCCGACAGGAAGCGCGCACGGCCGAGGACAAGGCAGCATGGACGGATGGATCTCCGGCATGACTCGAACCTGCAACCCATGCCTTCGGCGGCGTGCTCTATCCGGTTGAGTTACGGGGGCGCCAGCCAGGGGAATCGCTTTTGAAGAGTTGGTGACGTTTTGGTTTTGAGGATTCAGAC